>CAWDMQ010000002.1:0-706845 GCA_963803515.1 uncultured Acidobacteriota bacterium | reverse complement strand
GGCTTCGAAGCGACGCGCGCCTACCTCGAGCGGCACGGCAAGCCGGTGGCCTTCTACAGCGACAAGGCGAGCATCTTCAGGGCGACGCGCCAGTCGACCGACTTCGGCCGCACCGTCACCAGTTCGGCCGTGCCCTCTTCGAGCTCAACGTCGACATCCTGTGCGCCAACTCGAGCCAGGCGAAGGGTCGAGTGGAGCGCGCCAACCTGACGCTGCAGGACCGGCTGGTCAAGGAGCTGAGGTTGCGCAAGATCGGAACGCGAGAGGCCGCCAACGAGTTCGCCCCGCAGTTGGCGGCCTCCGGCCCTAACGGCCCTATGCGCCGGATGCCCTTCTGTCGTGTCGGCGTTGGGGTTTGTAGGCGAGTCGTGGTGGCCCTGTCTCCTCGCCAGTGGCCGTAGTCAGCAACGGCGCGAGCCAGAAATGGGACACGCCCAAGATCGGCTCCTTTCGTCAGAGCGAAGCCCGCGCGCATCTTCAATCAACAGGCAAGACCTGCTTCAGTCTTCTCGGTCCCTAAGCAGGGCAATGGGAGCGCTGAACTCGGACGTGCCGCCAGCAGCATTCGTCGCCGTGGCAGTGATGAAGGCCTGACGCACTCCGCCGTCTTCGAAAAGGAGGCCCGTGTTCAGATGGAAGTGAAATCTCCCGTTCCCGGCAGCGTCGGTAGCGACGGCAATCGAGCCCAGGTAGGTCTCGCCTTCGGCGAATCCGGCTGGGTTCAGACTTCGATTCGCGAACAACTCGACCACGTAGTAGGAATTGGCGCAGGCCGCCATCGCACCATCGACTGAGACATCCCCGGAGTGCCAACTGGACGAAGCGGCGTTCAGGATTGGATAGTTCAAGACCGAAGTTGCAGTGCACGGTCCCGGAGGATCGTTCGGCGTGACACCGTCAGTCCCGGCATCGATGCCGAGCAAGGCTGGACTCGCTGAGTTCGTCGTGCCTCCAGCCGACGTCGGCAGCGAGACCAGCGGCTGCCCGTTGTCGAAGATTCTGTTTCGCGAGATGGTGGTCGAAGAGCCGGTGCGTGGAACGCCGATCCCGAGTCGGTTCCTCGTGATCACGTTTTCCAGGATATGGATGTCAGTGCCGGTGATCGGATCGATGCCGTACGTGGCACCTTCGATCACGTTGCCGCGAACCATCACCCCGCTCGCTCCATTCGGCTGCAAGCCGTCCGAGTAGCCCAAGAAGCGGTTGAACAAGAAGCTGATGCCGGCGTTTCCCGAGCCGGCGCATTCGATCCCCTGCGAATACGGGGCGACGCCGGTCCGGGTCTCGTAGCCGATGTTGTATTGATAGACCGAATTGGTGGTGCCGCGGGTGCACTCCATGCCATCGCCGGTGTTGTACAGGACGTTGTACTCGAGCAAATTCGCGGTGCTCAGGCCCACCGTCGAATTTCCGGCTGCGCTCCCGTCATCGCCCGTGACGAGGATGCCAGCGGCACCAACAGTGTTGTGAATCAGGTTATGGTGCACATGGTTGTCATGACTGCGCAGCAGCATGATGCCGATGCAGACGTTCCTGATCTCGAAGCCGCTGATGTCGACGTTGCCCGAGTCCACCACCTGGAGTGCCGGGTTGATCAGGGAACGCACGTTCGGACCGGAGCCAATGCCGTTCTGTGCCGGACAAGACGCCGGCGTGCTGGCGTTCACGAAACCTGACCCGTCCAGCACCACCGCCGGCCTTCCGTATGAGGCGGGGACCAGCACGGGCTGCCTGACTTGGGTTTCAGTGCTGGGCGGCAAACGGTACTCCGTGTAGTCGGCTCCGAGCGCAGCCACGACAGCGGGCCCCTTGATGGGCGGCAGCGAACTTTGAAGCATGATCACCCAGTCCCGGTAGGGCGGCCGAACGACGATCGTGTTCGGCCCGGCCGTGGCGTTGGACTGCAGGATGGCCCAACGAAGTGTGTTGGGTGATCCGTCGTCCGAGCTTTTGTTGACGACAAACGTGGCGGCCTGAGCTGATGAAATCAACGTCGCGGACGCGAACAGGATTGCTCGCGATAGAGAACTTGGCCACGGGATGTCTCCTCTTCAGCTGCTTACCGACACAGCCTAAGATGAAAGACCCGTTCTCGCGATCAGGGCAATTCAGGAGCGCGGAGGGCACGCCCATTGCCGGTTTGTGAGCTGATCGTGAGCGGCGCAGGCCCCGCTTTGGCCAGGTAGAAATGTCGGCGGCAAAAGTAAGCAGAGATGTGCCCGAGTCGGGCCATCTCATCTCTAATGCCGGGCGCTAGCTCCGGCGACCGCCGGAACAGCGGCCACGATCGCCGATGAGCATGCGGGAGGTCGATCGGGCCTTTGGAGCGCAAGCTGCCCTCCCGCACGGCTCGGTCACACACAGTGAATCGCGCAATTTGGCCTGAACTGATCCCCGACGCTGCTGGTGTGCTCTCGGCCGAAGCGGGTCATCCGGCTTGGGCCGAGAGGCGGGCGTTAGCGTTAGCTGTTGAGTTCCGCGAACCCCGCTGGCCGTTTTCAACGAACGCTGCTAGCCAGAATGGCCGAAACTTATTGATGGGGCTGAAAAGAACCGTGGTGTTTAGGCGATGGGGCATCCATGAGCGCCAGGGGGAACACCGGTTCGGGGGCCGCCGGGGACCACCGGCGAAGCCGCGGCTCGAGGTCCCGGTTGATCACTGCGCAGCGCACCTGCGCAAGCAGGTGCGCACCTCGAGGCGACCACCGCATCCGCTGGCGTTTGCACATCCGCGCATTGACCACCTGGTTGACGGCCGAGTGCGCCATCGCCGTCGAGATCGGCTTGTCGGCACGGTGCCGCGTGCCGCAGTCCAGGAGCGCACGCCGCCTTCCGGAGTCGCCTTTGCGACCGCCCTGCCCCGGCACCGATGAGCAGTCCGCCGTCCGGCGGTTGATGAGGCAAGGCATGACCGCTGGCAGTCATGTTCCTGTCGCTGGGCGGGCCGCGCGAGAACATACGCTCTTCACTTCGCGTCAGCTCTCACTGGTATACCATCACGGCGTCCCGAAGCTGCGAGTGTTCCATGAACGACCTGTCCGAGATCGTGCACCACCCCGCGGCATGGAACGGCCGCGATTTCACATCCAAGGAAGATGTTCTCGGCACCCACTCGGGTGAGCGCGTTTCTCAGAGCGTCGTGGGGCATCGGCTCGGACATGTACGCGACTTCACGCACGTCGACCCCGATGCCCGGCATTGTCGGAACAAGCAGGAGTTGATATCCGACGTGGCAGTGCAGGACGGCAAGACGCCCTCGCATGCTGGGTTAATCGGACAAGGTCGCACCGCCGCGCGATGAACGAGGCCGTCCTCTCGCTCAGGGCGGTCGAGATCCGCTACGGCGCCTCGACAATCGTCGAAGGCGCGACGTTCGATGTTCACGGTGGTGAATTCGTGACGCTGCTGGGCCCGAGCGGAAGCGGAAAGACGTCGCTGCTGCGCGCGATCGCGGGCTTCGTCCCGGTCGCGGCCGGCGAAGTAAAGTTGCTTGGAGAGCCGGTCAATGACATGCCGGCCTACGAGCGCGACGTGGGCCTGGTGTTTCAGAACTACGCGCTGTTCCCGCACATGACGGTGGCGCAGAACTTGAGCTTCGGGCCGCGAATGACGAAGCTGGCGCGCGCCGAGATCAAGACCCGAGTCGACGAGGCGCTGCATCACGTCCGACTCGACGCCTACGCGAGCCGCTATCCGCACGAGCTCTCAGGCGGGCAGCAGCAGCGAGTCGCCATCGCCAGGGCACTGGCGATGCGCCCGAAGCTCCTGCTGCTGGACGAGCCCATGTCCAATCTCGACGCCCGGCTCCGCGCGGAGATGCGTGTCGAGCTGGTCGCGCTCCTGCGCCGGATCGAGGCTACCGCGTTGTCGGTGACTCACAATCAAGAGGAAGCGTTGGCGATGTCGGATCGCGTCATCGTGATGGCCGAAGGAGGCATCCGCCAGATCGGCACGCCGGGCGAGATCTATCGCACCCCGGCGGATTCCTTCGTGGCCGGCTTTGTCGGCGATGCCAACGTGATCGAAGCGACGTTCTCGGAATCCGACGGCGGCGAGGCGCGCTTCACCGTGCCCTGGGGCGAGACCGTCCGCGCCGTCGGCGCCGGATTCGAGCATGGCGCCGCACTGCTGCTGGTGCGGCCGGAATCGGTCAGTGTCTGCGGCCCGGGAGAAAGCCCCGACCCGCACGCGAATCGGGCGACCGGCCGGCTTGTCGCGCGCGCCTACATGGGCGCGTACGTGGAGATGCGCGCAGCGCTCGCCGGCCTCGAGCTGGTGGCAAAGGTTCCAGCGGAGCATGCCTGCGCGGCCCTCCCGCTCGGCGACGATATTGTCCTTCACTGGCGCGCGGACGCGGTGCGGGTGATCCGGAGATGACGGGCACTCGTGCGCAGGTTTTTGGCTCCCGGCTCTTGCTCTTGCCGGCGTTGCTCATCTTCGCCGTCTTCGCAGCCGCACTGCTCGACCTGCTGAGCTGGAGCTTGCATGCAACCGGACGAATCGGCGCAGCGCCGTCGGGAGAGCTCGGGCTGTCCGTCTACGCACGCGTCCTCTCCGATCCGCTGTACCTGTCCGCCCTCGCCACGACGTTTCGCCTCTCGGCGGTGACCGCGGCCGGGAGCTTGCTGCTCGGCTTACCGATCGCCTTCTGGATCGTCAGGACGCCTTCTTCGCGCCTGCGCGCCACCCTGATCATCCTCGTCGCGGTACCGTTTATGACGAGCCTCATCGTCCGTCTCTACGCGTTGCTGCTAGCGCTCGGCAACAACGGGCTGGTGAACCGCGCCTTGCAGGCGACCGGCGTGATTGCCGAAAACGACTTCGTGCCGTTGATCCGTAACGAGACCAGTGTGGCGATCGGGCTCGTCTACTTCGTGCTTCCCTTCGTCGTGTTCACTCTGGCCGGCAGCTTCAAGCGCTTCGATCGAACTCTCGAGGAAGCGGCAGCCAATCTGGGCGCGGACGATCTCGTCGTCTTGTTCCGGATCACCCTGCCGCTGCTGGCACCCGGGATCCTCGCCGCAGGGACGCTCGCTTTCGTGCTCGCTGGGACCGCTTTCGCGACGCCGCTCGTCCTTGGCGGCAGCGCCGTGCGGATGGTCGCCAACGTGATTTACGACCAAGCGCTTTTTGCCCAGAACCTCCCGGTCGCGGCCGCCCTGAGTGCGGTGGCGCTCGCCTTCACGGTCGCGTGCCTCTGGCTCGCTGGACGCCTGACCAAGAGAGGCAGTCGTGCCTAGGCACCGCAGCGCCGCCGCCAAGGCCCGCCTGCGTGTCGCGATCGGCGTGCTCTGGCTGCTCCGCATCGGCGCATTCGCCTTACTGTTCGTGCCGATTGCGCTCGTGATCGCGATGTCGTTTGGCGGCGATGCCTATGCGACCTTCCCTCCCCGGAGTTGGTCCTTCAAGTGGTATGTCAACGTCTTCCAAAACGATCAGTTCGTCTCGAGCTTTCTGACGAGCCTGACCGTCGCGGCGCTGGTGACGCCAATCTCTGTGGTCATAGGAACGCTTGCCGCTTACGGCCTGTGGCGGCGGCCAGGCAGGGGCGCAGCAGCGTTCGAGTCGCTTTTCATGTCGCCGGTCCTTCTGCCCTTGGTCGTGACCGGCTTGGCCGTGCTGGTCTTTGTCAATCGAGTCGGCATTGGTACCGGCATCCCGGCCATCGTCGGTGCGCACGTCGCGATCACCTTCCCTTATGCGTTCCGCGCGGTGCTGGCGGCCCTGAGCCGCTACGACCGCCGCCTCGACGAGGCTGCGGCAAGTCTCAAGGTCAAGCCGTTTCGAAGCTTCTGGCACGTCACGCTGCCGCTCATTCGCCCGGGGATCGTCGCCGGAGCCATGTTTGCCTTCGTCATGTCTTTCGACGATTTCGCCGCGACGATCTTTCTGATCGCCCCCGATACGCGCACGCTCCCCATCGCGATCTATCAGTACATGGAATTCAACCTCGATCCGACCGTGTCGGCGCTGTCCTCCTTGCTGGTCATCGTCGCGACGTTGGGCGTGCTGGTCGTCGAACGTCTCATCGGCGTCGACCGCTTTTTCGGAATCGGCGACGCGGCAAACTGAACAGCTTGACAGGTTGGTGCATCGGTATACCATCACGGTGTACACCTTCGAGAGCGGCATCGAGTCGCGTTGAGCGCCGGCACGTCGGATCGCCCTGCCGCGTCCCGGTCTGGGCACCGGCAATGTCAAGCGTGCGCGGACGGAGGCGTGAAGGAGATGGCGATCACCCCGGTTGCGAGCACGCCAGCAGAGTTCCAGCGCCTGCTCGAGTCCGACTACGCAATGTCTTCCAAGCTCGGCGAGGAAATGGGCATCAGCCCCAAGTAGCGATCAACAAAAGCATTATGGAAAAACTCATCATCTCCTCCGACTCGCATGTCTTCGAACCGGGCGACCTCTGGAGCAAGACGCTCGGCACGCGGTTCCCGAATGAGGTGCCGCAGCAAGTGAGTAGCTTCGAAGGACGCGAGGGACTGTTCTTCTACGTCGGCCGGCCGGGCGAAGCAGCGAAGATGGACGAGTTGGTCTCTGCCAACAGCGTCGATCGGCGGCTGGAAGACCTGGCGAGGGCCGGCTCGGACCCGGTCTATCGGCTCGAGCTCATGGGCCGGGACAACATTGCAGCCGAGGTCCTCTACCCGACCTGGGGCTTGTGGATTCCGCGCATACCCAACGGTGCTGCCCGCGACGCTTGCGCCGAGGTCTACAACGACTGGATCCAGGAGTACTGCTCGCAGGATCCCAAGCGCCTGCTCGCGAACGCGATGATCCCGATCATCGACGTCGACTGGGCGATCAAGGAGCTGGCGCGTGTCCTGAAGCGCGGTGCGCGCGGCATCCTGATCGGCACCAGTCCGGTCGACGGTGCAACGCCCTACCGCGACCGCAAGTACGACGCCTTCTGGGCCGCCGCCGCGGAGGCGGGGCTGCCGGTGACCCTGCACATCGTGACCGGCCGCGTGCGAGATCCGTTCACTTACCACGGTGACAAGGAGCGCGAGGATGTGCCGCAGAGCTTCCTCGAGCTGTTTGCGGAGGCGGCACCGGTGCTCGCGAACGAGTTCATCTTCGGCGGCATCTTCGATCGCTTCCCCAAGCTCAAGGTCGTCCTCTCCGAGTACGACGCGTCGTGGCTGCCGATCCTCAAATACCGTCTTAATCGCATCCAGACCTTCCCGGGCTTCGATCACCTGAAGAAGAAGCCCGCGAGCCGCTACGTCGAGGAAAACATCTACGCCGGCATCATCAACGACCCGCTTGCCTCGAAGCTTCGCAAGGAGATCGGCATCGACCGGCTGATGTGGGGCTCCGATTTCCCGCATCCGCCATGTCCCTACCCGAACACGACCCAGAACATCGAACGGGTGCTGGGCGACATGTCGCCCGAGGAGCGCTTCAAGGTCGTGGCGGGCAACTGCATGAACCTGTACAACATCGAGCTCTGACGGCGAGGCAAGCGACTGCGATGGCCAAGCAACGCGACCAAGCGAAGAGCGGGCCCGTGCCCCCTGCTCCGCCGAGACCGGGCGACTACGTCATCGACTTCGTCGGCGCGACGCTGATCGACGGAAGCGGTGGCAAGCCGCTGGCCAATGCCCGGTTGCGCGTCCGCGGCGACCGAGTGCTGGCAGTCCATTCCTCTGCAGAGCGCCTCGGCGCCGATTCACCCCCCGCCGATGCGACCATCGACCTCACTGGCCGCTGGATCGTGCCGGGCCTGATCGATGCCCATTGCCATATTTCGTACGGCGAAGGTCGCACCGCCGAAGAGGTCGACGTCTACGGAGGAGCCGAATGGGCGGCCGTGCGCGCGGTCTGGAACGCTGCAAAGGTGCTGCGCAGCGGTGTGACCACGTTCTGCGACTCCGGCTCGACCTGGAATGTCGCCGTGACCTGCCGGGACGCCATCGCCAACGGAATGTTCCCAGGGCCGCGCGTCTTCGCCGCAGGCCGCCACATAGTGGCAGATGGTGGATTCGCCGACTACTTCCCGAGCTGGCTGGGCATGCCTGTGTCGGCCGAGGGCGTGCTCTGCTCGACGCGCGACGCCATGCTTGCCGAAGTGCGGCGGCAGGTGAAGAACCGGGTCGACCTGGTCAAGATCAGCGGCGACAGTCAGGCCCAGGAGCGGATCGCCGATGCGGGCGGCTGCTTCACCGATGAAGAGATGGCGGCCATCGTCGCCATGGCCCACCGACTGGGGCGCAAGACGACCATCCATGCCCGCTACGCTGAAACCGTGGTCCAGGCGGCCCGCGCAGGGGTCGACTGGCTGATCCACGCGTCTTACATGCGTCCCGGCGACATCGGTGAGGTCCGCGATCTCCGAGTGCCGATCTGTCCGACCATGACCTTCACCGCCAACATCGTCGAGCACGGTCACGACGTGGGCGTTGATCCGAACTACATCGAGACCAAGAAACGCGAGCTGGACGCCCTCGTCGAGATCCACCGGCGCGCGTTCGAGGCCGGCATCCCGCTGATGATGGGTTCTGAGGCCGGCTTTTCAGTGACGCCCTACGGCCAGTGGCACACGAGAGAGATCGAGTTGATGGTCGATCTGCTCGGCATGCCGCCCATGGCGGCGATCGTCGCAGCAACTTCCGCCAATGCGCGCGCGTTCGGCTGGGAACATCTCGTCGGCACCCTGGCACCCGGTCGGATGGCCGACCTGCTCGTCCTCGACGCCGATCCGCTGCGCGAGATCCGCGCCCTGCGCGACGACATCCAGACGGTCTACCTCGGCGGCGTGGAGGTCGAGCGTGGGACGGAGGCGCCGGTGCGCAAGCGCATGGGCCACGAGCGCGGTTTCGGCGTCTCGAGCACGGTGCTGAATCGTGAGCGCAGGCAACCGCCGGGCTGAGACGATCGCGCTCGGGTCCTAGGGCTGCTCCAGAAGAAAGGCCAGCGCCCGCTCGGTGAAGGCTACGGCCTGGAAGTTCAAGATTCGGTGCGGGCGGTCGGCAAAGATCTCGAGCCGTGAATCCGCTATCGCGGCGTGGAGCCGCTGCGAGTAGCTCGGCGGCATCACCGCGTCAGAAGTGCCGACAGAAATCCAGGTCGGACATGCGATTTGCGCCAGCCGTGCCGTCGAGTCGTGCTCGCGGACGGCGCGGTAGTGTCCCGCCAGGCCCGTGCGCGACGGCGCTCGGTCGCCCTGCCAACGCGCAACGCGCTTGCCGATCTCTTCTCGGACCGCCGCTTCGTGGGTGTCGATGTAGTCGGGGCCGAATGCCGAAAAGGCGCTGAACAGTGCCCAGACCTCGGGAGAGGACTCCAGCGCGATACGAATGAGCAGGTCGTATCGAAGGCGCAAGTAGGGATCGGGCCGGTCGAAGCTCGAATACAGCGAAAGGCTCTGGACCCGCTCGGGGGCCGCCGCGGCCATCTCCTGCCCGATCGCCCCGCCCAGCGAATATCCGGCGACGTGGGCCTTGAAAATGGCTAGGGCGTCCAGCAGCGCCAAAGCGTCGGCCGCCATCGTCCGCGTGTCGTAGCCGCGTTCGGGCACGTCGCTCTGGCCGATGCCGCGCAAGTCGTAGACGATGCAGCGAAAATGCCGCGAGAAGCTGGGCAGCTGCTCATCGAAGGTCGTGTGCTCCATGCCGTTGCCGGCGATGAGCAATAGCGGCGGGCCTTCCCCGACAACGCGGAAGTGAGTTCGAACCCCATTGGCCGTGACGAAGGGCATCAGATCGAGGGCTAGCGTTTCGTCATCGGCGCAATCTCGCGATCCCACGCGTCCTGCCACTTCGCACGGTTCTGAGCGACGATCTTGTCGCTGAAGTTGGTGAGCTTGGTGAAGTCGGCGTCGGACATCGTGTACTTCGCTTGCTCCGGCGTGATCTTTGCCTTGCGATTGACGGGGGTGATCTTCAACTCCGCGGTGACCGCCGCGATGGTCGGAGCCGAGATGTAGAAATCGATGAACTTCTTCGCGTCCACCGGGTTGGGCCCGTTCTTGACCAGCGACAAGACATCCAGGCCCGCCGGCGCGCCTTCGCAGGGCACGACGAACTTCACCGGCACGCCGTCGTCGACCAGCTTGAACGCCGGGGTCGAGATCATCGGCACCGCCCAAACCTCGCCTTCGGCCAGGAGTCGCTGCTGGGTCGCCGAGTCGTCGGCCACCGCCACCAAGTTCTGGCCGAGGCTCTTCACCATGCTCAGGCCCGGCCCGACGTCGGACTCGGTGCCGCCCGCGATCTTGTTGGCCATCAGCAGGAAGTCACCGTTCATGTACTTTGGCGAGGAGACGCCGACCTTGTTCTTCAGCGCAGGCTGCCAGAGGTCCTTCCAACATTTGAGGTCGCCCTTGACCTTGTCGGTGCGGTAGGCGATGCCGTACGGGTACAGCCACATGCCCGCGAACATCGGTGCGCCGCTCGCGTCGCGACGAATGCCGGTGTCGGGAAGCGCCGATAGGTTCGGGATTTCCTTGGCGCTGAGGGGGGCGAGGAGGCCGTCGTTGTAGGCGACGACCGCGTCTTGCACGGTCGACATGATGAGATCGATCTTCGGCGCGGCCCGCTGCGCGGCCACCATCTGCATGTTCGCGAGCGACACCCCCGAAATGACCCGGACCTTGACCCCCGTGGCTTTCTCGAAAGGCGCGATCGCCTGCTCGGCGATCGCCTTTCCCCAAGAGCCGCCCCAGGTTGCAAGCACGATTTCCGCTGCGCTGGCGGGCGTGACGGAGAGCGCCGCCACGACAGCAGCGGAGCCGAGAAGCGCGGTGAATCGAAAGCGAGAAGGAGCGGACATGTGGTACTCCGGCAAGGGGGAACGGTATGTTGTATTGGCATGCCAATCGGGCTATAGTCTTCTCCCTCCGCTCGTTTGTCAACGGGAATTCCGCCGACCCTCATGTCCGCCCTACTTGGTGCAGTCCCAGCGTCCAGCGACCTCGAGATCTTGGAGAGCGTCGTCCGGCGGCGTCGGTCGATCTACTCCTATCGCGACACTCCCGTGGCCACGCGCCTCATTGAGCGGGCGCTCGATTGCGCGGTGGAGGCGCCGAACCACCACCGCACTCGTCCGTGGCGGTTTTTCGTGTTCGAGGGCGCGGCGCGCGAGCAGCTCGCAGCCGCCTACGAGAAGGCCGCGCTCCGACTCGGCCGCGATCGCGCGCGGGCGATCCAGAGGGCGCTCGACGCTCCGGTCATGATCGTCGTCGGCTGTGTGCCGCAGACGTCCAATCCGCGAGTAGAGCGTCACGAAGAGGACTTCGCCGTTGCCGGCGCGGTAGAGAACATGTTGCTGGCCTTCGCTGCCGAGGGCATAGGCACTCTGCTGACCACGGGTGTCCTCGCCGAATCCGAAGAGGTGCATTGGCTGGTCGGGCTGACGCCGCCCGAGTCGCGCGTCATGGCGGTCGTCAACGTCGGGTACCGAGACACGGAGCGCCCGCTGCTCGCTCGACCGGTGCCCGACGCGTCGGCGGTGACGACCTGGATCGACGCGGCATGAGATACGGGGCCGCCCGTGGCGACGAGTGGATCGACGTCGTCGTGCACGAGGCCGTGCGGGATACGAAGGATGTCGTGATTCTCGAGCTTCGCCGGTCGGGCGGCGGTGCATTGCCGCGCTGGGTGCCGGGCTCGCATGTCGCAGTGCGCTGCGGCCCGGAGTTCGTGCGTCACTATTCACTCTGCGGGCCGCCCGAACAGGATGACCTTTACCGGCTGGGCATCAAGCTCGAACCGGAGGGGCGCGGCGGCAGCCGGTGGCTCGCGGAGAATGCGCGCCCCGGAGCGACTCTTTCGGTGTCGCCCCCGCGTGACCGCTTCCCCTTGACCCTCGGCAAGAAGCGCTATTGCTTCATCTCCGGCGGGATCGGCATGACGCCGATCCTCGCCATGCTGCGGCGCCTTCGTGAGGACGGCGTTCGCGCGCGCTGGGTCCATCTTTGTCGCTCCCCCGAAGACCTGGCTTTTCGCGACAGCGTCGCCGAGCTCGCGGCTTTCCACGACGTGCACGTCCACCACGATTCAACCGCAGGATGCCTGTTCGACCTCGAGACGGAGCTGCAGTGCAAAGCGCAGGACGCTGAGGTGTACTGCTGCGGCCCGGCTCCGGTCATGGACGCGGTGCGCGACTTTGCGCGACGGCATGGCCGCGAGGATCGATTTCATTTCGAATTTTTCGCGGCCCCAAACGCCGCGCTGAGCGATTCAGAGCCGCCCGATTTTGTCGTCATCCAGCACAGCACGGGTCGCGAGATCCGCGTCGGCGAGAGCGACACCATGCTCGCCGCGCTTCGCAACGCCGGCATCCGCATGGAAAGCGAGTGCGAGTACGGGGTGTGCGGACACTGCGCCACAGGTGTGGTATCTGGCGTTCCCGAGCACCGGGATTCCTATCTCACCGAAGCCGAACGCGCCTCTAACAAGATCGTCATGCCGTGCGTGTCTCGCTGTCAGGGCAACCGCATCGAGCTTGATATCTAAGCACCTAGTTCCATGAGACTTGTCACTTTCGCCACCCACGCCGATCCTGGGATTTCGCGCGTCGGCGCGCTGAACGACGGCTACGTTCTGCAACTCCCATACCGCTCGATGCGCGAGCTGCTGCAAGAAGGCGACCCTGGACTCGCCCGGGTCCGCCGGCTCCTCGCGGACCCGGACGCCGTCCCGGTGACGGACGTCCGGGAGATCGTCTGGAAGCCTCCTGTGCCCGACGCCGAGAAGTTCCTCTGCGTCGGCAAGAACTATCGAACTCATCTTCAGGAGCTGCAGCGCACTGGCCTGATCAAAGAGATGCCGGGAGAGCCGACCGGGTTCGTCAAGCTCAACGCCTGCCTTGTCGGGCACGAGGAGGACGTCGTGCGCCCCGCGACAGTCAAGCATCTCGACTACGAGCCGGAGCTCGTGTTCGTGATCGGCAAGCCGGCCTACCAGGTCAAGGCGGAGCGCGCCTTCGAGCATGTCGCCGGCATCACCCTGCTGAACGACCTCACCTGCCGCGAGACGCAGAAGCGCGAGGTGGCCTCAGGGTCGCGGTTCTGGACGTCGAAGAATGCGCCCGGATTCGGCCCGCTCGGTCCTTGCATCATCACGATGGACGAGGTGCCGGATCCTTATGATCTCTGGGTCACCTGTAGCGTCAACGGCGAGCGGCGCATGCGCGTCAACACTTCCGAGCAGATCTGGAAGCTGCCGGCGATCATCGAGCACTTCTCGCGGCTCATTCCGCTTCAGCCCGGCGACATGTTCTCTACCGGCGCGCCCGGCGGCGTGGCCGTCGGCAAGCCTGACGCGGAAGCGCTGTATCTCAAGCCCGGCGACGTGGTCGAGTGCGCCATCGAGTCTCCGTCCCTGGTGCTGCGCACCCGGATCGTGTCAGCTCCAAACGCAGGAAGCTCCCAATGAGCAACAGCAACATCACTCGCGGCGACCCTGTCGGGTTCACCAACGTTCGCAAGAGCATCTATCACCACTACATCCGGGTCGACAACCCCAAATCCCTGATCTTTCTCTCGGGCCAGCTGTCCCGCGACGCCGAAGGGAAACTGGTCGGTGCCGGCGACATGGCCGAGCAGACGCGTCAATGCATCCGCAATATGCAGACCGTCCTCGAAGCCGCCGGCGGCACCCTCGACGACATCGTCTCGATGGTCGTTTACACCACCGACATTCGCCAGTTTAAGGAGATAGTCGCCTCGCGCACCGAGTTCTTCATCCACAAGCTCCCGACGAGCACCATCGTCGAAGTGAACCACCTCGCAGATCCCGGCCTGCTCATCGAGTTCCAGGCGACTGCGGCCCTGTGAGTTGAAGCGTATCGCAACTGCTCGTTGTGTCCAGCCGATCGGAGACAATTAGAGTCCCTCGCTGAGCCGCCCCGCGAACACTTCATGCCCTTGATCCGCGCTTCGTGAAGAAGGTTGCTCCGAAATCGACGGAAGCGGACCGGGTATTCGACGGCATCGTCGGGGACATCCTCTCGGGCGCGTTGCGTCCCCGGGAACGGATTTCCGAGCGCGACCTGGTGTCCCGATTCGGCGTCAGCCGCACGCCGGTTCGAGAGGCCATCAAGCGTCTCTTTGAACGCGGCTTCGTGGAGGCGGGACCCAAGGGCGTAGCGGTCGTCGTAGATGTCGGGGCCGAAGACCTGCGCAAGCTCTACGACCTTCGCATAGAGCTGGAAAGTTCCGCGGCGACCGCGATCGTCGCCAACATCACCGCAGCCGAGATCGATCAACTGAGGCGAGTCAACCGGGACTTCGGCCGCGCACTCGCCAAGCGAGACCTCGTCCGCATGCTCGCGGTTCGGGCGGAGTTCCACGGGATCGCCGTTCGTGCGACACGAAACCGCTGGCTCGCGGATATTCTGATCATGTTGCGCGAGCGCTCTTACGTAGTCAGGCACTTCCACTGGCAGGATGCCGGCCGCGCGGCGCAGACCCTGCGCCTACACGAAGACATGATCAGCGCGCTCGAGCAGCGCAAGCCGCAGGTCTATCACCGACTTGTCGTCCAACAGATTCAGGCTGCCATAGATACGTACAAAAACCAGCTCCGGGTTCCGGACCCTGTAGTGCCTCGCCCGCCTGCCGCGGCGGGTCAAAAAGTGGCACGCCGCGGCTGAGACGACCGACGATCCCGGGCGGCGAACGCCACGAAGGCCCTCCATAATGCCGTGCTCGCCCGTGCTACTCCTGCGGTTGTGATGTCGCCGTCGCTCCAAAACGATGTCGCGGAGTCGCCGGCCCAAGCGACCTAATGAGCATGCACGAGGCGGATCGGCTTTAAGGTCGTACAGGCCGTTATGGATCGAACGCTCCGGGCCGGCCTTGGCTGCAACGCGCGGCGGGATCATGCCTCGCCAGCTGGAGCGACTCCTGATCGCGACAAGGAGGACCGTCCGGCGGGCTTGGCCTGGCGTAAGGACAGGCAAGCGAACCATCAGCTGCCATCCGGTCCAGCCGAGCCCGCGACGGAGCTGGTCCGCGTTCGCTACCGCGACTTCGGACCAACGCTCGCCCGCGAGAAGCTGATCGGTGCGAAGGCTTTGGCTTTGGCCGTCACGCTGGCCGAACTCTCCAGGTGCGGTGCGACACCAGCGCTTTGCACGCGCGCAGATGACCGCGCGCCCGGGCTGATCGGTGTTTCAGTGGGCCGCATTCTGGTATTCGAAGCACATCCGGTGATGCTCATCCGGAGGACCCTCCGCGAGTTCTGGCCTTCACGAACCAGCTGTGATGAGGAGTCCTCGACCCCTTCGAGCAATGCTCGGCCGCATCAGCATTGGCGGCGGAAGCCTGACTACGGCGAGTGATCGGTACCCCTCGGGGACGGCCCTTTTCCCTGAAGCAGGCTAGTGACTCGACCGCTCGGCGGCCGGCGGCGGATTCGGCCCAGCACTGGGGTGAACCCTCGCGCGCCGATTGGTCTACTGGTTGTACAAAAGCACCATGAAGCTCCAGCGCTTGCCCACGCCGCCAAAAAAAGGTGTGCTGGTCGCCGAGCGACTTCTCGATGAGTTCCGAGCCGCGCGCCTCGTACCCGGGCAACGGCTGCCCACTGAGCGGGAGCTCGCCGAACGCCTCGGCGTAAGTCGGACCGTCGTCCGAGAAGGCCTGAACGCGCTGCAAATGGCAGGTGTCGTCGAAAGCCGCGTCGGCGACGGCACCTACATCGCGGCGACCTTCGTGCCGACGCAACCGCGCCTGCCGCCCCTGCTCCGCAATCTGCACGCCAGCGTCAGCGTTGTCGAGGCGATGCAGGCCCGCGAGGCTCTGGACGTGAGTGCCGCCCACCTCGCGATCGAAAACGCGGATGCCGATGATCTTGCGATGCTTGCCGCCGTGGTGGAGCGACTGCGCACGGCCATCGAGCGCTCGGAGGTGATGCCCTATCTCGAAGGCACGCTCGAACTCCATGTCGACATCGCACGCGTTGGCGGCAACGTCGTCGTCGAGCAGTTGGTCACCGAGTTGGTGGAGGCAGTGCGCCCCAACCTGTGGATCGTCGCCCGCAACTACAACGAGCAGGTGCTGCGCGAGTCTTTCGCGGTGCATGCAGAAATGGTCGACGGCATCAAGCGACGCGATCTGAGCGCGGCGGTCGCCGCGATCCGGCGCCACTACCACAAGTATCCGAGCCTCCAGCACTGAGTTGGACGCCATGGCCCGCACGCGAAAGAGGTCCAGATCATCTCGACCGGCGGCACCATCGCCGAGGGAGTCGCCTCGGCCGCACGGGCGACGCCATCAGTCTGCCGCGGACAGTGTTGCGGCCGCTCGGCGACGTCGCGGAGGCCGAGCTTTCCGTGCTCGACCTCTTCGACGTGCCCAGCACGTTCATGACCTTCGCGCACATGGCCGGGCTGGCCGCGGCGGTGCGAAGCGCCGCGCGCGAAGGGATCGACGGCGTCGTCATTACCCACGGCACCGACACTCTGGAGGAGACGGCGTATTTCCTCGATTTGACCGCGGGGGTCGACGTGCCGGTCGTGGTCACCGGCGCGATGCTGCCGCCCAGCGTGCTCGGCAGCGATGCGGCGATGAACCTTGGCGACGCCATCCGGGTGGCGGCCAGCGCATCGGTTGCGGGCCTCGGCGTCCTCGTCAGCATGGCCGGGCAGATTCATGCCGCGCGCGACGTGCGTAAGGCGCACAGCACGCGGGATGACTGCCTTTACGAGCGGCGAGTTCGGGCCCCTGGGCGTCGTCGAGGAAGGGCGGGTGTCCATTTCGCACCGCGTGGCGCCCGCAGCATCCCTGGCGATCGATCGCGTGAGCGCGCGCGTCGAGGCGGTCAAATGCTATGCGGCGATGACGGATCTCCTGCTCCGGGCGCTGTCGGCCGCAGCGGTCGACGGCATCGTTCTCGAAACGCTCGGCTCGGGTCAGATCCCGCCCTGGACCATGGGCGCGATCCGTGAGGCGACCGTTGCCGGGGTCGCGGTGGCGGCGACTACGCGCTGCGCCGAAGGTCGGCTGATCAGAGAACACCACGGCCTGGCCGGCCGCACCGATGGCGACGAACGGGACCTGCTGGAAGCGGGCGTCTTGTTTTCGGATCTTCAGGGGCCGAAGGCGCGCGTCCGGCTCGCCGTGGGCCTCAGCGCAGGCCTCTCGCCCACCGAACTGCGGCAATGGTTTTGACAACGCCTTCGCTGATGCCTGGAGCGAAAGGCCGGACCGCAACCGCCAGGCTTGAAGGAGACATTCATGAGACTTCGCGAATTGCTTCATTCCAGCCTGCTCAGGCTCGTCATCTCGTCCTGTTTTTTCGTGGCGATGAGCAGCATGGTGCCGGTCAGCGCGCAAAGCAGCGACAGCAAAATGGCCGAGGTGCTCAAGCGCGGCAAAGTCATCGTTGGCGTGACGTCGGAAGTGCCGCCCTTTGGCGCCGTGGATGACAAGGGCAACCTGGAAGGCTTCGACATCGACGTCGCTCGCCTGGTGGCGAAGGCGTTGTTCGAAGACCCCAACAAGATCGAGCTCAAGAAGATCGCCTTCCCGGCTCGCTGGAACGCGGTGGCCTCGGGTGAGGTGGACTTCGGAATCATGGTCACGACGATCTGGCCCGACCGCCTGGCGCGGGTCAATTTCACGCGCGGCTACATCCGCTCCGGTCTCTCGGTGCTGGCCCGCTCCGACGTGGCTTCCAAGTCCTGGGCTGAGCTCAACAACGCCCAATACACGATCGCCATCCTCGACACGCCGAGCGAGCGCAAGCTGCGGGCTCAGTACCTCCCCAATGCCAAGGAGATCATCCTCGGCTCCGAGGCGGACATGCTGACCGCAGTGCGGACCGGCCGGGCCCAGGGACTCTTCATCGATGCACCGGTCGCGGCCTGGCGCGCGGCGAACTTGCCGAACCTGAAGGACCTCGGCGCCATCGGCCCCGGAACCCAGAACGCCATCTTCCTGCGCCAGAACGACTTCCAGTGGTGGTACTACCTCGATGCGCTGGTCGCTGAGATGCGCTGCGGCTCGCTCTACGGCGAGTACCAGGCGATCTATCAGAAGTGGTTCAAGACCAACCCGCCGCCCCAGGAAGCCTGCCTGGCGTTCAAGTGAATGGCAGCCTTCGCTCGCGACCGGTGACCGTTGCCCGGGCACCGCTGCACCCCGTATGGCGATGATCGAAGTCCGCGGACTTCGCAAGACGTTCGGCGCGCATGTCGTGCTGCGCGGGGTCGACCTCGACGTCGAACGGGGCGAGGTCGTGGTGGTCCTCGGATCGAGCGGCTCTGGCAAGACGACGCTCCTTCGCTGCCTCAACTTCCTGTCCGAGTACGAGGGCGGCAGCATCCGCATCGACGGCAAGCTGATGTGGTACGGGGACGAGTCGTGCTCGGTCAAGCGGGCGAGCCGCGAGATCGCCGCCGATCGGGCGGCGGTCGGCATGGCGTTCCAGAGCTTCAACCTTTTCCCGCATCGGACCGTCCTCGACAACATCACCTTGGCGCCTCTGAGCGTGGCGAGCCGTCGCCTGCCGAAGGCGCGGGCGGAAGCAGAAGCCAAAGCTCTGCTCGAGCGGGTCGGCCTGGCCGATAAGGCACTGGCCTACCCCGCCACCCTTTCCGGCGGCCAGCAGCAACGGGTGGCGATCGCTCGCGCGCTGGCGATGAAGCCGAAGGTCATGCTGTTTGACGAGGTGACCTCGGCGCTCGATCCCGAGCTGGTCGGCGAAGTGCTCGGCGTGATCCGCCAGCTCGCCGGCGAGGGTATGACGATGGTAGTCGTTACCCACGAGATTCACTTCGCCTTCGAAGTCGCCAATCGAGTCGTCTTCATGGACGAGGGCCAGGTCGCTGAACAGGGTGATCCGCGCCAGATCCTGTTGAACCCTCAAACGGCGCGCCTGCAGGCCTTTCTAAAGCGGTTCAAGGAGGTCGGCTACCTCGCGGTCGAGCGCCCCGGACGGTATGTCGGGTCATGAATGGGATGCGCTTCGATGTGGACTATGTCCTTCGGCACCTGCCGGACTTCACGGGCGCCATCGAACTCGCTCTCGCCATCTTCGCCGCCGCGACCGTGCTCGCGCTGCTGCTCTCGATACCACTCGCTTTGGCAAGGCTGTCGCCACGGACCGGCGCGCTGGATCGCTACCGGCTACATCGAGCTCTTCCGCAACACGCCGCTGCTGATCCAGCTCTATTTCATCTTTTTCGGCCTGCCGATCGCCGGAATCGTGTTCTCGCCTTTCGTGAGCGGCATGCTCGCTCTCGGCGCACAACATGCGGCATTTTTCGCCGAGATTCTTCGCGGCATGATCCAGTCGGTCCCAGGGGGCCAACGCGACGCAGGCCTCGCGCTCGGCATGATGCCGGCCGCGGTGATGCGCAAGATCGTGCTGCCGCAGGCGATTCGCAACTCGGTCCCGGCGATGGGGGGCCAATTCGCCCTCCTGCTTCATGACACGTCGCTCGCCTCGACGATCGGCCTGATGGAGATCACGCTGCAGGGACGCACGCTCGCCGAACAGAGTGCCGCGAGCTTCGAGATGTTCGTCGCGGTCGGCGCGATCTACCTGCTGCTCTCCGCCGCGTTCTCGATTCTCATCCGCGGCGTCGAACAGACCGTGCGCTACGCCAGGTGACCGCGTGGACAGCCTGCGAAACAGCCTTCCCTACCTGGCCCACGCGGCTGTCACGACGCTGTGGCTGGCGCTGGCGGCGATCGTCCTCTCGACCCTGACCGGCGTCGTGGGTGGAATCGTCAGTGCCATCGCGGCGCGCTGGCTGGCCGGGCTGGTGATGGGGGTCGTGTACGTGGTGCGCGGCATCCCTCCGCTCGTGCTCTTGTTCCTGACCTACTTCGGCCTGCCTTACCTGGGCGTGCACGCGCCGCCTTATCTGGTCGCCATTCTTGGCATCTCGCTGCACATGGGAGCACTCATCTCGGAAATCGTCCGCGGCTCCCTGAACAGCCTGCCGATGTCGCAGACCGACGCCGGCCTGGCCCTCGGCCTCACGCACGGCCAGCTCATTCGCAAGGTGCTGCTGCCGCAAGCGCTGCGCTCCGCGCTGCCGCCCTACATCGGCCTCGTGCCGGTCACCATCAAGGCGACGGCGCTCGCATCCGTCATCAACATCTGGGAGCTCACGCTGGCCAGCAAGGAGGTGGCGAGTCAAACCCTCAACACCTTTCAGACCTTCGGCGTCGCCTTCGCGATCTACTTCCTGATCTGCTATCCGTTCACGTGGCTCGGGCACCGGCTAGAGCTTCGGACCTCGGCCTATCGTCTCTAGGAGATCGATCGATGCCATCCTGGTCCACCCTGTTCGAGCCCGCTCTCGCAAAGGCCGACCCGCAACTCGCCGACCTGGTCGACGAAGAGGGGCGGCGGCAGGACCAGGCGATCAACCTAATCGCATCGGAAAGCTATTGCCCGCGCGCCACCGTCGAGGCCGAAAGCTCGATCCTGGTTAACAAGAACGCGACCGGCTACCCAGGGGCGCGCGAGGTCGGCGGATGCGAGGTCTTCGACCGGATCGAGCGGCTGGCGCAGGAGCGGGCGACCCGTCTTTTCGGCGCCGAGCACGCGAACGTGCAGGCCGTCAGCTCGACCATCGCCAACATCGCCGTCCTGCGCGGTCTCCTTCGACCCGGCGAGCGCATCCTCTCGCTGCAGGAGTCCGCCGGCGGCCATCACAGCCACGGCGCTTCGTACCACCTGTCAGGCCAGGACTACCAGGTGACGCCCTTCGGCGTCGACGAGAGCGCCCAAGCGATCGACATCGACGGCGTGCGCAGACTCGCCAAGTCGCAGCGCCCCAGCCTGATCATCGCCGGCTCGACCGCCTATCCGCGGGCCATCGACTTCGCGGCCCTGTGCGCCGTGGCGCGGGAGGTCGACGCCCTCTTCTTCGCCGACATCGCCCATGTCGCGGGGCTGGTCGCCGCCGGCGAGCATGAGAACCCGGCGCCCTACGCGGACGTCGTCACGACCTCGACGCACAAGACGTTCTGCGGGCCGCGCACCGGCGGCCTGATCCTCTGCAAGACGACCCACGCGGCGGCGATCGACCGGGCGCTCTTTCCGGGACTGCAGGGCGCCCCGGGCGCGCACATCATTGCCGGCCGGGCCGTGCTCTTCGAGCTCGCCGCAAGGCCCGTGTTCGCCCGCCTGATGAAGGCGGTGCGGGCCAATGCTCGGGCGCTGGCCGAGGGAATCTCGCGAGCCGGACTGCCACTCTTCCTCGGTGGTACCGACACCCACATGGTGGTGGTCGATCTCCGCTCACGACCGGTGAAAGGGCGCGCCGCCGAAGCGGATCTCGCCGCCCACGGCATCACCGCCAACCGCGTCACCTTGGCACCGCGCCCGAACGGGGCGGGGGGTGCCGGCATGCGGCTCGGCACGGTGGCGATGACGATTCGCGGCATGGACGCGAAGGCGTTCGGGCGGCTCGGCGAGATCGTGGCGGTGCTGCTCGGCCGCGGCGAGGCCGGCGTCGAGCACAGCCTCGTCGATGAAATCGCGTCGCTGGCCGCCAGCCATCCGGCGCCGAACCTCTAGTTGCGCAGCGAAGAACAGGAGCTGGAACGATGACGGATGCAAATGCGAACGGCGAGCACGGACCGCTGCGCGGCCTGCGCGTGATCGATGCAGGAACCATGATCGCCGGACCGCTGGCCGCCACTCATCTGGCCGATTTCGGCGCCGACGTCGTCAAGATCGAGCTGCCGAAGATCGGCGATTCGATGCGTCACTGGGCACCGATGAAGGATGACAAATCGCTGTGGTGGAAGGTGATCGCGCGCAACAAGCGCCTCGCGACCCTCAACCTCTCGATGCCCGAGGGCCGCGACCTCTTCAAGCGACTGGCGCAAAGCGCCGATGTCGTGATCGAAAACTACCGGCCAGGCACTTTCGAGCGATGGGGCCTGGGCTACGACGTGCTCAGCGCGATCAATCCGAAGTTGATCCTCGTTCGCGTGTCCGGGTTCGGACAGACGGGGCCCTACGCGCAGCGCGGGGGTTACGGCACGATCGCCGAGGCCTTCAGTGGCATGCCCTCTTTCACCGGCTTTGCCGATCGGCCACCGACCTTGCCGGGCTTTCCGCTCGCCGATTCAGTCGCCGCGACCTTCGCGGCGATGGCTGCCATGTTCGCGGTGTACGGGCGCGACCAGGGCGGTTCAGGCAAGGGCCAGGTCATCGACGTCAGCCTCTACGAGCCGCTCTTCCGATTGATGGAGTCGCAGGTCATCGGCTTCGACCAGCTCGGCATCGTCAAAACTCGTCAGGGCAACCGTCTGTCCGAGGATTCACCGCGCAATACCTACGAAACCAAGGACGGGCGCTGGGTCGGCATCTCCGCCAGCTCGCAGCGCACCTTCGAGCGCTTGGCCGAGGCGATGGGGATGGCCGCACTGATCTCCGACCCGCGCTTCAGCGACAACGTGAGGCGCTGCGATAACGCGGACGCGCTCGACGCCATGATCGCCGACTGGTTCCGGCAAAGACCGCTCGGCGAGATCATGGCCACCTTCGAGGCGGCGAACGTGGTCGCCGGGCCGGTGCTCGATATCCGCGACATCTTCCAAGACCCGCAATATCAGTCGCGGGGCGACATCATCGACGTCGCCGACCCGGATTTCGGCTCGGTGAAGATGCAGAGCGCGATCCCCTTCTTCTCGCGCAATCCCGGCAAGGTCCGCTTCGCAGGCGGACCGCTGGGTGCGCACAACGAGGAGATCTTCAGAGGAGAGCTCGGCCTGACGGCCGAGGAGCTCGCCGGCCTGGGCGAGCGCAATGTCATCTAGCGGTCCGGTCTCGCAACAGCGCGATTCCAGTGGCTTGAGCAAAAAGGAAATCATCGGATGAGTTCGAATTTCGACGGGGTATGCGTGGTCGGGGCCGGCCAGACTGTGTACGCGAAGCGGTCGGCCGACAGCGTTCAACAGCTCATCTACGACGCTGCAAGCGCAGCCCTGGGCGATGCGGGTCTGCGCTGGAACCAGGTTGATGGTCTGGCGGTCACGTCGTTCTCGTTGCCGCCTGACAACGTCGCGACCGTCGCCGAGCACCTGGGAATAGAGGCGCGCTTCCTGTTCCAGGGCTTGTACGGCGGCGCCTCCGGGATCATCGGCATGGCCCATGCGGCGCGGGCGATTCGCGATGGAGCCTGCGACGTCGTGGTCGTGGCCGCGGCGGATGCATTCGACGTCGCATCCCACAACGAAATGCTGGATCGCTTCAACGGATCGGTGCGGGAATTCATGTCGCCGCAGGGCTTTGGCGGCGCCAATGGCGTCTTCGCCCTGCACACGCGTCTCTATATGGAGCGGTACGGCGCGACGCGCGAAGACTTCGGCCGCTTCTGCATCGCCCTTCGGGAGAACGCGCTTCGTAACCCGAACGCCTTGTTCAAGGAGCCGCTGACGATGGCGAGCTACCTGAACGCCAAGCAGATCGCCGATCCTTTGCGGCTATACGACTGCGTGCTGCCGTGCGTGGGAGGCGATGCGATCGTACTGGTATCGGAACGGGTGGCACGCACGCTGAAGGGACCGGCGCTTCGCATCCTCGCCGCCGAAGAGATCCACAACTTCCCGGCCAACGACGTCTACACGGTACCGGGCGGCTGGGTCGGCTTCGCGGACCGGCTGTACGAGCGCGCCGGATGCCGCCCCTCGGATCTGCATTTCGCGCAGGTCTACGACGACTACCCAGTGATGTGCTTCGTGCAACTCGAAGGTCTCGGGATCTGCGCGACCGGAACGGCGCACCGCTTCGTCCAGACGACCGATATCACGACACAAGGCACCTTTCCCATCAACACCGGCGGTGGCCAGTTGTCTGCAGGGCAAGCCGGGGCCGCCGGCGGAATGATCGGCCTCTACGAGGGCGTGACTCAGCTGATGGGCCGCGCCGGGACGCGTCAGGTGGAATGCAAGCGCGGCGTGGTCTGTGGCTATGGCATGGTGGCCTATGGTCGTGGCCTGTCATCGAGCGCTGCGGTCCTCGAACGCATCGACTAGGAGAAGACCATGTCCAACGCCCACACTCAGCACGTCCGCAAGCCTCAGTTGCGGGTGACCGAGACCACTCGCCCCTTCTGGGAGGGAGCAAACGCACGTCAGCTGGTGATTCAGCGCTGCGCCGATCCTTCCTGCGGCCGGGCGATCTTTTATCCGCGGGTCTGCTGTCCTTACTGCCACGGCCCGAAGCTCGAGTGGTTCCGCGCCCTCGGGACCGGGCACATCGTCTCCCACACGACGATATTCAGAACGCACCACGACGGCTTCAACAGCGACGTGCCCTACGTCTTCGCGGCGGTGGAATTGACCGAAGGCCCGTGCATGTACGCACAGATTCCAGGCGCACCCACCGACGGGCGATCGCTTGTCGATGCGCCCGTCGAGGCGGAATTCATCGAACACGATGCCCGCCACAAAATGCCGGTGTTTCGCTTGGCGAACCCGTTCTCAACGTAACCGCGTCCTCAGCGGCCCTTGGCGTCCAAAGTCGCCGGGTACGCAAGCGCTTCGGGACTGTGCCGCGCCGTCGCGCGCCTGCCGGCCGACTCGTCAATCAGCGCGGGGCGGTGGTGAGCGACTGCAAATGGCCCGTGACCGGAAGGGGGGCCACGCGATACCCCGGGTCCGGCGGCTGAGCAGCGGCAATGGCAGGGACGGCGCAACGATCTCGATGAACTTGCGCCAAGGCGGGTCAGTTTTGACCGTCGCGCAGGCTGCCCCTTTCTTTGGTTTTGAGCGAACGTCTTAGGGCGACCTTCGCTCTTTGGCCTAGGCGATCAGCGTCGCGCAGTTGCGGCGCGCTACTTCAGTTCGACTTCGACGAACGGGAATTCGCACTCACTCGCGTTGACAATGTTGTGCTCCACGCCTATTGCGCTGGCCCGCAGGCCCCCTGGCGCGCGCAAATCAGCGCTTCTGGGCCGACGAAGGGGTCCGCCGCGCTTCAGCTATGAGCCACGCAGAGAACAACTCCATCTCGCGCGTCAGTGGCTCCCCGCGCGGCGAGACGAGGTAGTACGCCTCACTCCACAGCACCTTGTCGGGTAGCGGGCACACGAGGTGCTTTTGGCGCAGCAAATCCTCGACCAAAACGTCGACGCCCAGCGCGATGCCTTCGCCCACGAGTGCGGCACGGATCAGCAGCTCATAACTGTTGAAAAAGATGAACCTGGGTGGCCGGCGTGGTCGCAGTGACGCACCCTTGAGCCACGCCGCCCAGGTGACAACGAACGATCCCTCGCCGACGCGTTCGAGTAATGTCTGCGCAAGCAGATCGTCGATTGACGCGATGCCTCCGCAGTTCTTCAGGTACTCCGCGGTGCAGACCGGGAAGACATGCGGATGCAGCAAAGGCTGCACGGAAAGGCCCGACCAGTCACCGCGGCCGTAGCGGACCGCCAGGCTAATGCCTTCGGAGCGAGGATCCAGATCGACATCCGACGTCATGAACCGAAGTTCGATGTCCGGGTGTGCCTGCCTGAAGCTGACGATTCGCGGCATTAACCAGAGGCTCGCGAACGCGAGAGGCGTGGCAATCTTCAGGCTCGACTGATTGCTGCGACCGCGCAGCTTGGTGATGACGCCAGCAACGTGTTCCAAACCAATAGAAACCGCGTCGGCCAGCTCTCTACCTTCGCTGGTAAGGGTGCGGCCACGACCGAGGGGCTCGAACAGCTGCACTGCGAGAAACGCCTCGATCCGTTGGATCTGTCGGCTGATCGCCGCGGGCGTGACCTCGAGTTCGCGGGCCGCCGCGGCATGGCTGCCGCAGCGCGCGGCTGCTTCGAAGGCCACTAGGCTATTGCCCGGCGGCAGGCGGGTACGAAGATTCGCCACTACGCGGACATCACGATTGATGTTTTGTAATGTATCAGTGAACCGAAGTGGGGATTTTCCTACAGGCCGAGCGCGACTAGGATTCCGAAAGCTCAACGGGAGAGTCGGCGACCCGAGGGAATCCGAGTGTTCTTGGCGAATCATGATCCGGGCGGGCTCGCTCGAGTGCCCTACCTCGCAGGCGGCGGAATGCCGCTCGGCGCGAACCCGCTGCGCGAGCACGTCACGGCAGACGTCATCGTCGTCGGAGCCGGCATCGCGGGTTGCTCGCTGGCCTTGCACGCCGCACCGGGCGCCGCGGTCGTCGTCCTCGAAGCGAAGGAAGTCGGCTGGGGTGCCTCCAGCCGCAATTCGGGACACGTCGCGCCAGCGACCAAGCTAGAGCCAGACGCGATCCTCTCCATGTACGGTGAGGAGCGCGGGCGCCAAGTCATCGCGGCGTCGCGGATCGGTCCCAACCTCGTCTTCGAGCTCGCGGAGAAGCACGATATCGATGTCGGGCTCGAACGCGCCGGCATTCTGACCGCGGCGCACACCGGTGTGGCAATGAGTCGACTTGAACGCCGCGTCTCGACCTTGCGTCGGCTCGGCTACCAGCTGGACCTGCTTGATCGCTCGTCCACTTCCAAAGTCATCGGCAGCGACGTCCGGTACTACACCGGCAGCGTGCTGGATCATGACGGCGGCGCCATCAATCCGCTGGCTTATGTGCGCGGCCTGGCGCGCGCCGCGGTCGAGGCCGGAGCGCGATTTCATGAAGCGACGAAGGCGCTGCGCGTCGGCAGAGGCACGCAGAAGCGGTGGCGCGTGGACACCGAGAACGGCCGCGTAGAGGCCGACTTCGTTGTCCTGTGCACGAATGGCTACACCGACGACCTGTGGCCCGGATTGCGCGGGTCGGTCGTGCCAGTGCGGGCGTACCAGTTCATGACCGTGCCGATCGATGAGCGGTGCGAGCCACCTGTCCTGCCCACCCGTGTTTGCATGACCGACACGCGACGGCTGATGTCGGGGGTGCGCAAGCACCGCGACTCCCGGCTGCACTTCAGTGGCATCGGGCCCCTCTTCGGCCCTGAGCAGGTGCCCAACCTCACGGTCAGCTGCGGGCGTATTGATCGAATGTTCCCGCAGCTCAAAGGCATCAAGCTCGACTACTGGTGGAGCGGCTGGATGGCGATGAACGCCGACAACTCCTGGAAGATGCATGAAATGGCGCCCGGCGCGCTCGCAGCACTCGGTTGCAACGGCCGCGGCGTGGCGCTCGCAACGCTGATCGGGCGCGACCTCGCGAAACACGTGCTGGGGAAATCTACGGACGACACCCTGGTTCCGTTCTCGCCCGTCCGCAGCATTCGCGCGTATTCGATACACAAGCCTCTGGTACGCGCGCTGGTCTCCTACTACCGGTTCCGTGACTCGGTCGACGAGGCGTTCCGACCGCGACCGGAGAGATCCGACACGGATGCGCTTGTCTCCAAGTGAGCAGTGCCGACAAGAGTTCATCATTCGAGTGCATTCCCCAAACGCAAGGAGACAGCGATGACGATGCTTACCCGCGCATGCTTGCGCGCCCTATTGGCCGGCAGCCTGCTCGCCCTCACCAGCCATGCGATGGCGGACGCCGTCGACGACATCAAGGCGCGGGGCACCTTGCTCGTGGGCGGCAAGACGGACTACAAGCCGTTCGGATACCGTGAGCCGAGCGGCAAGATCGTAGGCTTCTCCGTCGACCTCGCCCAGCGCGTCGCCGACAAGCTCGGTGTCAAGCTCGAGATCGTGCCGACGACGGCGGCGAACCAGCTACAGTTCCTCGAGCAGGGCAAGGTCGACATCATCATCGCGGCGATGAACGATACGCCCGAGCGCCGCAAGGTCGTCTACATCGTCGAGCCTGGCTATTACGCGTCGGGCGCCAGCGTGCTGGCACCCAAGAGCGCGAACATACACAAGTGGGAAGACCTCAAAGGCCTGAAGGTGTGCGCCGCGCAAGGCGCCTACTTCAACCGCGAGGTCCAGGAGCGCTACGGCGCCGACATCATCGCGTTCAAGGCACCGACCGAGGCCTACAACGCTCTTCGCAACGGCAACTGCTCCGCATTCGTATACGACGACAACACGCTGACCCTGAAGCTCGAGGATCCGGAATGGGCGAGCTACGAAGTGCCTCTGAAATCGATCATGCCGCAGCCGGTCGCGATGGCGGTGCGCCTTGGCGAAGAGCGCTTCCACGCCTTGCTGACGTCGCTCTCGACCGAGTGGTACAAAACCGGCGTCATCGCGCAACTGGAAGACAAGTGGTTCCCGGGCAAGAAGAGCACCTTCGTCCAGGAGATGATCGCGAAGTACCGCTGATGCGTGCGCTCGCGGCGCGCTCGCCTGCGGCGGGCGTTCCGCATGCACCTGATTTCGGAGTGCTCGAGCTATGACCGGACCGATCGCGGCGTGGTTCAGGCACCTGCACGACCGGACCGGCATCAACCTCACCATCTTCTACGACCGATTCGATGCCTCGCGATTCGCGTCGGGCGTGGTGACGACGATCGAGCTGGCGTGCCTGTGCATCGTTCTAAGCCTGATCATCGGCCTCGCTGGCGTGATCGTGCAGGGCTCTCGCTCGCGGCTGCTGAAGGGCGTCGTCAGCGGCTACATCCAGTTCTTCCGCAACACCCCTTCGCTGATCCAGCTCTACTTCTTCTACTTCGGCCTGGGGCCGCTGATCGCACTCCCGAACGCGCACGGCCAGTCTGTCCCGCTCGTCAGCAACTTCGCCTGGGCGGCGATCTGCTTCTCGATCTATGCAGGCGCGTTCAACATCGAGATCTTTCGGGCAGGGGTGGAAGCGGTGTCTCGGAGCACCGCCGAAGCGGCCGAGGCGCTTGGCTACACCCGACTCCAGTCGTACGTGCACGTCATTCTGCCGCTCGCGCTGCGATACAGCTTCCCGGCGTTCACAAACAACATGGTGAACCTGACCAAGCTGACGAGCGTCGCCTACGCCATTGCCGTGCCCGAGATCCTCTACGCGAGCAGCCAAATCTGGTCGGACTCGCTGAACATTCCGGAGATGATGAACATCGTGCTCGTCTCGTACGTGCTCATCGTCAGCCTGCTGGTCTACGGGATGGGCCGAATCGAACGTGCGCTGCGGCTGCCGGGGGTGGGCATTTGAGCGCGGCAAAGCAGACGATCTTCGACGTCCTGCTGAACTGGTCCCCCTACATCTTCAAGGGATTCGCCACCAACGTCTTCATCAGCATCGTTTCCATGGTGTTCGCCACGGTCCTGGGATTGCTGGTCGGCATCGGGCAGGTCTCCACGCGGCGGCCGGTGCGCTCCGTCTGCTGGGCCTTCACCAACTTCTTTCGCAACGCACCCTGGCTTGTCGTGCTCTTCTATTGCATGCTGCTGTTGCCGTTCCAGTTCCGTCTTGGCGACGTGGCGATCTCAGTCCCGGATTGGGCCAAGGCAACGCTCGGCATCGCCGTTGCCGCCGCGGCGAACATGTCGGACCTCGTGCGTGGTGCTATCCAATCGATCCCGACGAGCCAGTGGGAATCGGCGGAGTCGCTCGCGTTCACGCGTCGACAGACGCTCTTCCTCGTCATCCTGCCGCAATGCATCAAGCGGCTACTACCGCCGTGGATGAACCTGTACGCGCTGGTGATGGTGTCGACGCCGCTCTGCGCCATCGTCGGGGTCAATGAGATCATGACGGTGGCGGCGGACATCCTTGCCGCGGACAGTCGGCACGACCTGCTCATCCCGGTTTACTTCTACGTCCTCGTGCTTTTCTTCCTCTACTGCTATCCGATCTCGCGAATCACACACCGCCTCGAGCGACGTTTCGCGGTGATCGGCTAGCGCGGCCATGGCATTCGAGGGCCCGCGAGCAGTGCCCGTGGCGGCGACGCCGGATGTGCTGGTCCGATGCAAGGACGTTTGCAAGGCGTTCGGAACGACCGCCGTCCTGCGCGGCATTTCAATGGACGTGCGCAAGGGCGAGGTCGTCTGCATCATCGGGCCGTCGGGCTCGGGCAAGTCGACCTTCCTGCGCTGCATCAACGCGCTCGTGCCGATCGACAGCGGTACGATCGTCGTAGCCGGACTGGATGTGCACAAGGCCGACCTGGACAAGCGCGCTCTGCGCCACAAGGTCGGCATGGTGTTTCAGCAGTACAACCTTTTTCCGCATCGCACTGCGTTGCAAAACGTCATGATGGCGCCCGTCCACGTTCTCAAGCGGCCGCGCAAGGAAGTCGAGGAACAGGCCCGGGCGTTGATAGCCAAGGTCAGGCTCCAAGGCAAGGAAGACGCGTATCCCGGCGAGCTTTCCGGAGGCCAACAACAGCGCGTGGCAATCGCCCGCAGCCTGGCGATGAACCCGGAGGTGATGCTGTTCGATGAAGTCACCGCGGCACTGGATCCGGAAACCGTGGGCGACGTGTTGGGGACGATACGGCAGCTTGCGGCCGAGGGGATGACATGCATCCTCGTCACCCACGAGATGGGCTTCGCGCGCGAGCTTGCCGATGAAATTTATTTCACGGACGCGGGCCGAATTGTGGAGCGAGGATCGCCAGAAGAACTTTTCGGCGCACCGCGCGATCCACGTACTCGCTCGTTCCTGGAGCGCATCCGGTGACCACAGAAGCCGGCCATGCCCGAGCCACCCAAGCCGAACGCAACTCCAGAATTGGTGGCCGGTCTACGGCGCGTCGGTCATGGCACGATGGATTTGGGCAAGTCCACGGGACGCTGACCCAAACCCCAGCGGGATCGGTGGTGCGCGGTTGGCATTTGAGTCATCCAGCGGCGCTCACCCAAGCGCAGGTCCAGATTGGATGCCGCTAGGCGAGCGTCTCGCGCCGTGACCCTGCATTCCGCCCGCTTCCTCGAAGCCGCGGCCGATTGAGCCGAGTACGCGCGAGCCCTCGCGCCGGGTGCTGCGCACCCGATCGTGTCATCTCAATACAGATACTTCGATGAGCAACAGCAAAATCACTCGCGGCGACCCTCCGAGTCTTGCCAACATCCGCAAGACCATCTATCACCATTACATCCGGGTCGACAACCCCCGATCGCTGATCTTTCTTTCGGGTCAGCTGTCTCGCGACTCGGATGGAAAGCTAGTGGGTGCCGGCGACATGGCCGAGCAAACGCGCCAATGCATTCGCAACATGCAAACCGTTCTTGAAGCGGCCGGAGGCACTTTGGACGACATCGTCTCGATCGTCGTCTACACGCCGGACATTCGCCAGTTTCAAGGAGATCGTGGCCTCGCGCATGGAGTTGTTCACGGACAAGCTTCCCACGAGCACCATCGTGGAGGTAAACCATCTCGCCGATCCCGGCTTGATGATCGAGTTTCAAGCCACTGCCGCGTTGTGAACCGATCCGCTTTGCGAGTCCGGCTGTTGAGATGCCGACAAGAACGGCCGATATTAAATCTTGCCGAACGGCGGCGAGCTCCGCAGCAGGAAGCGATCGCATGGGCCGAAAAGGTCAAAGCCGAGCTTCTCATGCTCCGCCGCGCGCGCGGCACGGACCTTGATATGCGAGTCGTAAGCCGCCATTCCCGCGATGCAGGCGCGGGCGTCGGACCAGTGCACGACGGCTGCGAGCACCGGCAAGTCATCTCCGCTCAGGAAGTCGAACGCGGCGGCAAGCTTGCCGCCGGCTTCCTCCATGGCGGCGCGATCGGTGGACAGGAAAGCTTGCCGCGCCGCGCCGCCTTGCCCCGTGTGCACGTGCTGCACGACCAGCTGACAAATGCCCTCGGGTGGCGAGAGGTCGGCGTCCCTGGCCAGCACGGGCTCCGGCCATGCCGCCATGAACTGGGTGTCGACCCGTGCGGTCAGCTCGGTCTTCGCATGCGCCTCGCGCCGCAGCATTTGCCAGTCGGGGTCCGCGCCGAACGCTGCCCAGGCTTGATTGCGCTCGTCGAGCGAGTTCCAGCCCAGGATCCAGACGAAGGCGGGCAAGCGCGGTCCGGCGACCGCGTGCCACGCACCGAGCGGGCGCGGCACCTTGGCGCGCTCGAGAATCGCAGTGCAGTCGCTCGACATCACCTTCTCCATCTCGGCCATGCGTCCGCCACCGGGCTGGTAAGTTCTCAGCTCGTAGATCATCACGTCCCCTTCGTTACCGAACGCTGCCTCATTGCTGTAGCGGAATTCCGGCCTTCTTCATCAGATCTTCAGTCGCACTGATGTCCTTCTTGAGGAACGCGGCGAAGCTCGCCGGGTCGCCACCAGCCGGCGTGGCGCCCTGTTGGGCCAGCGTCTCGGTCACGTCGGGTGCCGACAGCGCCTTGGTCGTGTCGGCGTTGATCTTGGCGATCACTGCCGCGGGCGTGCCCGCCGGCGCGAAGATGCCGAACCAGGCGCGCGTCTCAAGACCGGGTACGCCGGCCTCGGCGGCAGTCGGGATGTCGGAAAAGAGCGGTGAACGATGCGAGTCGGCGACCGCAAGCCCCTTCAGCTGTCCCGACTTGATGTAGGGCAGCAGCGCCGGGGGAGGACCAAACATCACCGTCACCTGCCCACCCAGGAGATCCTGCACTGCCTGGCCCATGCCTTTGTACGGTACGTGCGTCAGCTTTGTATGCGTGAGGCTTTGAAAGAGTTCGCCGGCCAGATGCGACGCCGAAGCAACGCCCGATGAGGCGAACGTGGCCGATCCGTCGGGCCGCGCCTTGACGTACGCCACGAAGTCGCGAAGGTTGCTCACTGGGAGCGAAGCGTTGACGGCAACGATGTACGGTGGCGTGCTCAGGAGCGAAATGGGCGCGAGCTCCGCCTCATTCGCGCTCAGGACGGCACCGCTTGCGGCGACCAGAAGCGTGTACCCGTCCGACGCAGCCCTGCCCACGTCTTTTGCTCCAACCACCCCGGCAGCGCCGGGCTTGTTGAGCACGATCACGGTCTGTTTCCAAGCCTCCTGATATTTTTTGGCGAGCAGCCGGCCAAGCAGATCGGCGCCACCCCCGGGTGGAAACGCGACAACCAAGTTGACCTGCTTTGACGGAAACGGCGCTTGCGCGCTCGCGGGTGCCGAAGCCGCCAGGGCGACACCCGCGGCGGCGATGGAGCAAGCCAGGAATCTGCGAATCTGCATATGAACATCCTTAGAAAGACGGAGCTTCAGAAACAGCGGATCAATCGGGAACGCACCGAAACGTGGTGGACGGCGGTGGCCGGAGCCGCGTCGAGCCCTGGATCGCGAGGTAGGTCACCGCGGCGCGCCGGGCAGTGAACATGCGCCGGAACTGGTCGGGCGGGATAGGCGCGCACGACGCGCCGAAGAAAAGCTCCCAGCTCTGGTCAGGCACGCGCTCGCCCTCCATCGCCGCCTCGTTCTCACGTGTGCGCCGCACCACCTCGTCAGCGGGTGGGACGTAGGGCCGATAGATGTTGTCGACGACGCTGAAGCCACACATGTCCTGACTCGCCTCTAGTGCCCGACTTGCGCGCCGAGCGCGGCGGAAATGTCACGGGCGGCCCCGAGCACCGCCGGCACGAGCTGGCGGATGCGGGCCGGCCGGAGACGATCGAGCGGGCCTGCGATGCCGACCGCAGCCACGACCTCCCCGCGCCGATTCAGGACAGGCGCCGCGATGCCGGCCACGTTGGGTCGGAATTCGCCGACATTCGTCGCGAAGCCGCGCTCGCGCACCTGCGTGAGCGCCTCCACCAACTCGTCATGCTTCGTCAGTGTTGAGGGCGTGTGGCGCACACTCTGGCGCGAGACGGCGCGGATCACCGATGGCGTTTGACCACAGAGCAGCGCCTTGCCCGATGCGGTGCAGTAGGCGGGCGCTCGCCCGCCGAGCGGGGTATGCGCGCGAACCGGGTTCGCACTCTCGATCGTCTCGAGATAGACGACCTCTTGGCCGTCAAACACGGCCAAGTGCGCGGTCTCGTCGGTCTCCTGCACCAGGCGCTTCAGGTGCGGCCGCGCCGCCGCGGGAAGATCCATCTGCCCGTGGATGCGCTGACCGAGCTCCCACAGGCGCAGCGTCGGCTCGTAGCTGCTGTCGGGGTTGCTGCGCACGTAGCCCAGGTGGCGCAGCGTCGAAAGGATGCGGTGCACGTTGCTCTTGTGCAGCTGCGTCGCGAGCGCGAGCTCGGTCACGCCGATCGGCCGGCCGAGATCAACCAGGCGCTCGAGCATCCCGAGGCTTTTCACGACGGTCTTGTCGATGCCGTCGGGCGACTCGTCAGCGGCCACGCGTTCCTGCGCCGCGCTCATGCTGGCAGCGCCGTCGCACCGCACTCTCCCGCAGCGCTGCCGAAGGCGACGCGGCTGCCGTCCGCATTCCAGGCGATCGACGTGACCGCCGCCCGGCCGCCCTCGCGCAGAGGGCGTGTCGAAAGCGGTTCGTCGACCCCGGCAAGCTCAACGCGACCATCGTCGTATCCGATCGCGAGCAGCGTTGTCCTGGGTCGCCAAGCCACTGCCGTGACGATCCGTCCATTGCGCGCCCCGACCTCGACCGCGCTGCGCGTCATCGGGCCGTCGTCGCCGTCAAACGGCCACACGATGGCGGCCGAGGCGCCCGAGGTCGCGAGGTGCCCGCCAGCATCGTTCCACGACCAGTCGCCGACCTTCGTCTGGTAGCCGAGCATGCGGAAATGCTTGCGGTCGCTGAGGCGCCAGCCGTGCAGGAAGCAGTTCTGCGATGCGATTACGAGGAAGCGTCCGTCCGGCGAGAAGGTCGAGGCAACGTGAATGTCGTTCCAAGCCAGCTCGAGCGAGCCGCCTGCGGTCTCGAGGTCATGCAGGCTGACCGAATCCTGTTGCGCCACCGCCAGGTGCTTGCCGTCGCGCGAGAAGGCGATGCCCTTAACGCCGCGGGGATGCAGCAACTCCCGCGCGGCGCCCGCACCCCGGAGCCACACCGTCTTGCCCGACGCGTACGCAAGCCGGCCGCGGCTCTCGTCGACCGCAGTGATCCACTTGCGCGCAACCGCAGCGACTTCGCGTGTCGCGCCGTCGGCTTCGACGCGGCAGACCCGGCCGTCCTCACCACCTGTGAGCAGCGCCTCTCCGGCGCCGACCCGCGCGGCCGCGAGCGAACCGGCGGCATGGACCCGGACGCAGTCGATTTCGGTCCCGAAGCGCCGCAAGGTTCCATCTGCAAGGGCAAACGACGGCTGCTCGCCGAGGAACGCCGCCGCGAGACAGTGGCTGCCAAACTCGCCCAGCATCAGGCTCCCCCGGCGAGACAGCTGTCGAGGCCCTTCGAGATCGAATCCCGGTCGAGCTCGCGGCCGATGAAGACGAGCCGGCTTTCCCGCTTCTCGCCTTCCCTCCAGCCGCGCTGGTGGTCGCCCTCGACGATCATGTGCACGCCCTGCACCGCGTAGCGCCGCGCCTCGTCGCGAAAGGCGAGGATGCCCTTCATGCGCAGGATGTTCGGCCCGCGCTCCTGGGTTAGGCTGTGGATCCAGGGGAAAAACTTGCTCTGGTCGAGTTCGCCGGTGCGCAGCGAGATCGAGTCGACGGTCACGTCGTGGATAGGCGATGCCGGGCGCTTGCCGGGCCCGTGATGGTGGCCGTGCGGGTGAGCGTGATCGCAACACTCGTGGCACTCGTCACGCGCGTGCTCGTCCTCCTCGAGCAGCGCGGGCTCGAGGCGAAGCGCGCGCTGCAGGTCGAACACGCCTCGGTCGAGGATGCGGCCGAGGCCGATCTCGGCGCGCTCGGTTCGGTGGATCTCTGCGTAAGGATTCACGGCGCGGATGACTGCCTCGACCTCGGCGAGCTCGGCGGGCGACACCAGGTCGGTCTTGTTGAGCAGCACGATCTGGTCGGCGAAGGCGATCTGTCCTCGCGCCTCGCGGCTGTCCGCCAGGCGCAGCGGCAGGTGCTTGGCGTCGACCACGGTGGTGACGGCTGTCGAGCTGGTCTTGCGCCCGCACGTCCTCGTCGACGAAGAAGGTCTGGGCCACCGGGCCCGGATCGGCGAGGCCCGTGGTCTCGATGATGATGGCGTCGAACCGGCCCGGCTGACGCATCAGCCGCTCGATCACCGGATCAGGTCGCCGCGCACCGTGCAGCAGACGCAGCCGTTGTTCATCTCGAAGACCTCTTCGTCGGCCCCGACGATGAGGTCGTTGTCGATGCCGATCTCGCCGAACTCGTTGACGATCACCGCGAAGCGCTTGCCGTGGTCCTCGGTGAGGATGCGGTTGAGCAACGTCGTCTTGCCGGCGCCGAGATAGCCGGTGAGCACGGTGACCGGCAGCTTGGCTGCGGCGGTATCCATGTGGTCCTAGGCGCGCTCGAGGATGTGCAGACCGCGGTTCCGGTCGATGACGTACATCAGACCTTCCTTGGTAAGAAAGACATCGTTGGTCTGCGGCCGGTCGAACCCCGTTGGGGTGTCAGGGACGAAGTAGCCGACTTCCTTTGGCGCATGCGGGTTCTTCACGTCCACCAGGCGCAAGCCAAACTCGAACCAAGCGACCGGAATCTCGGTCGAGTACACCTGCTCCGCCGGCTCGTGACAGCCCGAAAATTCGGGCATGTTTCGGTTCTCCAGACCTTCAATCTGATAGGTCGAGATCGGCACTGGCTGCTTCTCGTCTGTGATGTCGACCAGCCACATGAATGCTGGCGGCGACGGTCGGAGCTTGCGCACGTCCTCGTCAGCCACGATTGCGATCTTGCGGCCCGCGACGTCGAACGGCATGGGCAAAACGGTGTGCGTCGGATGGCCGAAGGTGGGGCTGTACTGCAGTCGCGAAATCACCTTGGGCCTGCTCATGTCCTCGATGTCGAGGATCACCATGCCGGCATGCCAGTACGCGACGTAAAGGCGGTTGCCACGTCGCAGGATGTGGTGGCACCAGGTCAGGCGATAGCCTTCGTCCGGCGTCTCACCTCCGGCTACCCACTGGCCCGGCATCCACCAGCGGCCGACCTCCTCAGGCTTCGTCGGATCCTTGAGGTCGAGGATCATCGCGATGTTGAGGTGATAACCCTCCACCGTCGGCGTGATGTACGCGTACCGACCATCGAAGTCGAAGCGATGCACACCCGAGCCCGCTGACTTCCAGAAGCACAGCTCCCTCGGCTTGGCCGGATTGCTTACGTCGTAGACCAGCATCCCGCCCTGGAAGCTGTCGTCGTGGATGTACGGCGGCGGGCATTCCCAGTTCACGACCATGAGGTCGTTCTCGACTCGCACCTTGTGCGTGTGCACGCCGGGGGGGATCGGAATGTGTGCGACCTGCTTGGGATGCTTCGGGTCGCTGATGTCGAGTATCGAGGTTCCAGCCGGCGCATCCATATGCGCGACGTAGCAGTAGTTGCCCTGGATGTAGACCTGGCCCCCACCGATGATGTCGTGATAGGAGACCTCTTTGAGACCTTTGGCCTTTGGCATGTCGGGTTGCGCTCCTCAACGAGGCGGTTGTTCGACTATTTAGAACGTTGTTCCAAGCGTTTTCACTTTACAGCGAATCCATGCGGTGGGCAATGCGCGTTTGGCAGGCGTTGCCGATCACGCAGGGCTCTGGCGCGCGTGCTGGACGATGCGCCGGATCAGTGCCTCGACCGAAGCTTTGACCGCAGGGAAACCCTCAGTCTTTCTAAACGTCTTGGTGTCGATGAAGTGCCGCTTGTTGATCTCGATGAACACGCTCTCGCTATGCTCGGCGAGGTCGGAATGGCGGCGCGTCAGCTCGCCGCCGTAGTACGGAAAGTTGCGGCTTACCGAGTGACCCCGCTGCTCGAGCGTGCGAGCCACGAGGTCGAACAACCCTGGGGTGCAGGTCGTGCCGTGAATGTCGCCTATGTTGAAGTCGGCCCGCCGCTGCCCCGGGTCCGCGTGCGTCGGCGCACCTATTGCTGACATGCAGTGAAAGCTGAGCTGGATGGCCCGTCCCGAGATAGCGCGCATGGCGGCGAGGATGCGCGCGAGCTCCTCGTGGTAGGGCTCGTGGTACCTAGCGAGCCGCTCCTGCAGCTCCGCAACAGTCAGCTTTCGCTCCTGCATCTGCGTGCCGTAGCGCGACAGGCGCTTGATCAGGCCCAGGCCCCGCTGGGTGAAGTCGCTCTGCCTGATAGGGCCAGGCCAGGTGCCTTCGATGAGGCTCTCGTCGACGTCGGCGGCGCTGCGATTGGTGTCGATGAAGGTGTTCGGAAAGCACGCGTAGAGCAGCGTGGCTCCGAGCTCGGGTGCCGCACCGCACAGTTCCTCGACGTACATCGACACGTTGTCGTGGACCTCGCTGAATGGCAGCGGCGATCGGAACTCGGGCGGGTATTCGCGGCCGCTGCGCGAGACATCTACGAGAACGGGCGCCGGATCGGCGACGGGGTCGTGACGTCGAAAGACGCCGGGGCTGAGTGCGAGCATCCCGAGAGCTTGACACAGGATTGCGACTCGTGCCAGCATTCAGAATCATCGTTCCGTATTCTGATACGAGAGGCAGCGCCAGCATGGAAGTCAAGTACGTTGGATCGGGCACTCGCTATAGCAAGGCCGTGATCCACGGCAACACCGCTTACCTTGCCGGCAATGTGGCCAGGGATCCCGGCCCGACGGCTGCGGAGCAGACACGGATGATCCTGGCGCAGATCGACGAGACGCTGAAGCTCTGCGGCACCGACAAGAGCCGGCTTCTGACGGCGACCATCGTTTTCGCCGACATGCGCGACTTCGATGCGGTGAACGACGTCTGGGACAGCTGGGTCGATCCGGCCGCGCTGCCGACCCGGACTCCGATTGAGGCCAGGCTGATCACGCAGCGGCATCTGGTGGCGATCCAGGTCACCGCGGCACTGTAGGCGGCTGCCGTGGACGACACCCGCAAGGACGCCGCGTCCCGCCTGCCGGTCCGGCGCGAGTCGCTGGACGCAAGCTCGAGCGCCGCAGTGATCTACGATGGCACGGCCTACCTCTCGGCGCAGGTGCCCGAGAACCGGTTGGGCACGGTCGCGGAGCAGACGCAAGGCGTGCTCGATCGGCCTCGATGCCTTGCTCGCGCAATGCGGCACGAGCAAGGGCAAGCTCCTGAGCGCCACGCTGTACTGCAACGACAGCCGTCACTTCGACGAGGTCAACACGCGCTGGGACGCCTGGGTGCCGTGGCACGACCCGCCGGGCTGCCAGTACGTCGTGGCCAAGCTCCGCAATCGGGACCACAAGGTTGCGATCCAGGTGACCGCGGCGATCTGACCTTCCATCCGCTTCGGCACCGCGCCGCAGGAGGCTCGACATGAAGCTGAGTTACCGAGACCGACTCAAACTGCTGGGAGGCGCCGGCGTCGGCCTCGGTCTTCGCATCGGCGGCTTGGCTGCACTCGCCGGCAGGGCGGGAGCGGCCGCGGCGCAGGCGAATGCCGGCGGCACGCTGCGCTGGGCGCTGATCCCGGAACCCCCATCTCTGGTGACCGCTTTCAACAGCGCGCAGATGGTGCAGCAGATCTCGGCCAAGATGATGGATGGCCTCGTCGCCTACGACCGGAAGCTCGACCCAACGCCGGCGCTCGCGGCCTCGTGGGCCATCTCCGACGATGCTCGCACGGTGACATTCAAGCTGCGCGATGGCGTGAAGTGGCACGACGGCACGCCGTTCACTTCGGCTGACGTGAAGTACACCTTCGAGGAGATCCTCAAGAAGCATCACCCGCGCGGACGCGCAACCTTCGCCAACCTCGAGCGCGTCGAGACGCCTGACCGCCTCAGCGCTATTTTCAGGCTATCGAAACCGTCCGTCTACATGATGGCCGCGCTCTCCGCGTCGGAGTCGCCGATCCTGCCCAAACACCTTTACGAGAAGGGCGATCCGACGAGCAGCCCGCAGCTCACCGCGCCGGTCGGCACCGGGCCGTTCAAGTTTGCCGAGTGGCAGCGCGGAAAGTTCATCCGCCTCGTAAAGAATCCGGACTACTGGTTGAAGGGCGAGCCGCACTTCGACGTGCTGATCGTTCGTTTCATCCCCGACGCGGGTGCGCGTGCGGTGGCACTCGAGACCGGCGAGCTCGACGTGAGCGGCGGCGATCCGGTGCCGCTCGCCGACCTGAAGCGCCTCGACGCGCTGCCGAATCTCGAGGTGACGACCGAGGGCTACTCGATGTTCGGGGCGATGTACTACTTCGAGTTCAACATGCGCGACCCGCAGTTCAAGGACGTGCGGGTGCGCCAGGCGATCGCGCACGCAATCGACCGCGACTTCATCGCCAAGAACACCTGGTTCGGCTACGCCACCGCGGCAACCGGACCGATCTCGAACAAGCAGCCGAAGTTCTATACGGATAACGTCCCCAAGTACGCGTTCAACCCCAAGCGCGCGGAGGAGCTGCTCGATCAGGCGGGCTTTCGGCGACAGGCCAATGGGGTCCGCTTCAAGATCAGCCACGACCCGGCCAACGGCTCCGAGGAATATCGCCGGTTCGGCGAATACTTCAAACAGGCCATGAAGTCGATCGGCATCGACGTCGATCTGCGGGTCAGCGACGCGGCGACCTACCAGCGGCGAATCTGGACTGACAACGCATACCAGACGACCTCCTACGGCATCTTCACGATGCCCGACCCCACGATCGGGGTGCAGCGGGTCTTCTGGTCCAAGAACATCCGAAAAGGCGTGCCCTACTCCAATGGCTCGGGCTATACGAGTGCCGAGATGGACTCGCTGCTCGAGGCCGCTCAGACGGAGCGCGATCCCGCGAAGCGGCGCGACATCTTCCACAAGATGCAGGCCCTCGCGATGACCGACCTTCCTGTCATCCCGATCATCAACCGCTCGCATACGAGCGTCTATAACAAGCGGCTGGCCCACTTCACCGACGACGTAGAGGGCGTGTTCGGCACGTTCGCCGCGGTCTCCCGGGTGCCGGAGTAAGGCCGCTGCAATGGGCCGCTACCTGGTACGGCGGTTCGCTCAGGCATTCTTGGTCCTGGTCCTGATCGCCTGCACCAACTTCCTGATTGTCAATGCCGCTCCGGGCGACATGGTCGACGTGATGGCTGGCGAGTCGGGCGCAGCCGACCCCGCGTACCTTGCAGCGCTCCGCGAGAAGTACAGCCTCGACAAGCCGCTGCCGGTGCGCCTGGGCCGCTATCTCGGCTCGTTGGCGACGCTCGACCTCGGCTATTCGTTTCGCAACAACGAGTCGGTGCTGCAACTCATCCTGTCGCGCTTCCCAGCGACCTTGCTGCTGATGTTCAGCGCGCTCGGCCTCGCCCTCGTCGGCGGTGTCGTCCTCGGCGTCGCGGCAGCGCGGCGGCCCGGGTCGCTGCGCGACTCGGTGATCTCGATCGCCGCGTTGCTCGGCTACTCGACGCCGCTGTTCTGGTTCGGCCTCATGCTCACGGTCCTCATGTCAGTCAAGCTCGGCCTGCTGCCGAGCAGCGGCATGAGCACCATCGGCGCGGATTTCGGCCCGCTCGCGGCCGGCCTCGACGTCGCCGAGCACCTTCTCATGCCGGCTGCAACACTCGCGCTCTTCTACATCTCCACGTACACGCGACTGATGCGGGCGTCGATGCTTGAGATCTCGGGCATGGATTTCGCGCGCACCGCCAAGGCCAAGGGGCTCAATGAGCACCAGGTCGCATACCGGCACGTCCTGCGGAACGCCATCCTGCCGCTTGTCAGCCTGTTCGGGGTCCAGCTCGGCGCAGTGCTCGGCGGCTCCGTTGTCGTCGAAGTCGTGTTCGGCTGGCCCGGTCTCGGCACGCTCGCCTTCGACGCCCTCTTCCAGCGCGACTACAACTTGCTGATGGGCATCCTGTTCCTCTCCTCCGTGCTCGTGATCCTCGTGAACCTCGGTGTTGACCTGCTCTACAGCGTTCTCGACCCCCGCATTGAGGTGGGTCGATGATCACCCGGCTCGGCTTCTGGCCGCGCTTTGCGAAGAGTCCTACCGCGCTGTTCGGGCTGCTTATCCTGATGGCGATCCTCGTCCTCGCGATCCTCGGCCCCCACGTCTATGCGAAGGATCCTTGGGCAATGCTGGCCACGCCGTTTGAATGGCCGGGCCAGGACCCTGCCCACCCGCTGGGCTCCGACAGCGCCGGCCGCGACGTGCTCGCGGGGCTGATCCACGGTGCCCGCGTCTCGCTCACCATCGGCGTCGCGGCGGCGAGCGCAGCAGTCTTCATCGGCGTCGTGATCGGCGCCGTGGCGGGCTACTTCCGTGGACTCGTTGACGACCTGCTGATGCGCTTCACCGAAGTGTTCCAGACGATCCCGCATTTCCTGCTCGTGATCGTGCTGGTGGCGCTCCTGCAGCCGTCGACGACCATCATCTGCGCCGCGATCGCGATCGTGTCGTGGCCACCCGTCGCGCGTCTCGTGCGCGGACAGTTCCTCACCTTGCGCCAGCGCGCCTTTGTCGAGTCGTGCGTCGTGATCGGCATGAGCACGCCGCGCATCATCTTCACCCAAATCCTGCCGAACTGCATCGCCCCGATCATCGTCACCGGCTCGATCATGGTCGCCTCGGCGATCCTGATCGAGGCGGGCCTGTCGTTCCTCGGGCTTGGCGATCCGAATTCGATGAGCTGGGGCGCCATGATCGGCTTCGGGCGGGAGTCGCTGCGCACGGCGTGGTACCTCGCCGCCATTCCCGGGCTCGCGATCCAGCTTACCGTCCTGGCGATCAGCTTCGTCAGCGAAGGCCTGAACGACGCGCTCAACCCCAGACTCGGATGAACCTGGCCGCGTCGCCCAACCCCGCGCTGCTCGAGGTCGATCACCTCGTCGTCGAATCGGTCGCGGGCGCGGCGCCGGTGCGCCTCGTCGACGACGTGAGCTTTCGTCTCGACATCGGGGGCACGCTCGCGATCGTCGGCGAATCGGGCTGCGGCAAGTCGCTGACCGCGCTGTCTCTGCTGCGCATCCTGCCCGAGCCCGGCGTTCGGCTGGGCGACGGCAGCATCCGCCTCGCGGGAGAGGACCTGGCCGCCGCCACCGAGGCGCGCATGTGCGAAGTCCGCAACGGCGCGATTTCGATGATCTTCCAGGACCCGACGGCGTCGTTGAATCCGGTGCAGACGGTCGGCACGCAGATCGTCGAGGCCATCCGCTCGCACCGCGAGGTGTCGAAGGCGCATGCGCGCGAGGAGGCGATCGCGCTGCTGCGAAGCGTCCACCTGCCCGACCCGGAGCGACGCATCGACTACTACCCGCACCGGCTTTCCGGCGGCATGTGCCAGCGAGTGATGATCGCTATGGCGCTCGCCTCCAGGCCGCGCGTCCTGATCGCCGACGAGCCGACTACGGCGCTCGATACAACGGTGCAGGCCCAGGTCATGGCGCTTCTGAAAAGAGCCCAGCGCGAGACCGGCACGGCCGTCGTGCTGATCACGCACAACCTCGCCATCGCCGCCGGCGCCGCCCAGAACGTCGCGGTGATGTACGCCGGGCGGATCGTCGAGTCCGGGCCGGTGCACGACGTGTTCCGTTCACCGCGCCATCCGTATACGCGTGGACTGCTTGCAGCGATCCCGACCGGCGAGGAAAGCGCCCAGGCCGGCGACATCCCGCACCTCGTCGAGATCCCCGGCACGGTGCCGCGCCCGGGCTCGCTCGGCGCGGGTTGCGCGTTCGCCGCGCGCTGCCCGCGTCGCCAGGCGCGCTGCACCCGTGAGCGACCCGAGCTCGCATCTGATGATGACCCGAGCCGCGCTGCAGCGTGCTTCTATCCGCACGACGGAGCAGTGCAATGAGAGGCTCGCTGCTATCGTGCCGCGACGTCGCGGTCGAGTTCGCGGTTGCCGGCAAGGTGCTGCGCGCAGTCGATGGCGTCGATCTCGACGTCGAGCCGGCGACCACTGTCGCGATCGTCGGCGAGTCGGGCTGCGGCAAGTCCACCTTGGCCCGCGCCATCATGGGCCTCTGGCCGGTGAGCCGCGGCTCGATCACGCTCGAGGGCCGCGAGCTGGTGGGTCTCACGCCGCGACAGCTGCGGCCGCTCCGTCCGGCGCTGCAGATGGTTTTCCAGAACCCGTTCGGATCGCTCAATCCGCGCCTTACCGTCGGCCGGATCGTGGAGGAGCCGCTCTTGGTGCAGCGGATCGGGGACCGCACCCGCCGGCGCGCTCGCGTGCGTGAGCTGCTCGACATGGTCGGGCTCGACGCCGGCTCCGAAGTGCAGTTTCCGCACCAGTTCTCGGGTGGTCAGCGGCAGCGCATCGCCATCGCTCGGGCGCTCGCGCTTAACCCCAAGCTGATCGTCTGTGACGAGCCCGTGTCGGCGCTCGACGTCTCGGTGCAGGCCCAAGTGCTCAACCTGCTGGTCCGCCTGCAGCGCGACTTCGGCATCGCCTACCTCTTCATCTCGCACGATCTCTCGGTGGTGCGCCACATGGCGCACCGCACCGTCGTGATGTACCTCGGCCGCGTGATCGCTCAATCCAGCCACCGCACGTTCTGGGCTGCGCCGCTGCATCCGTACGTCGCGGCGCTCCGCGACGCGACGCCGACGATGGACGTGCTCGACGAGCAAACAAAGCCGGCGGCGCTGCTCGAGGGCGAGGTCCCGAGCGCGCTCGACCCACCACCCGGCTGCCGCTTCTCGACACGCTGCCCGCACGCGGTCGACAATTGCCGCGCGGTCTACCCCGAGCTGCGGGCCGTGAGCAACCTGGAGTCGGTCGCCTGCCACCGAGTCGAGATCGCGAGCGAGGGCAGGATCCACACGGCCTGGGGCGTCGACACGACGGTCGCCGAGCGTACCGCCGCGCCCTCGAAGAGCGTCGCAGCACCGTCCGGCGTCGCACGGCAACCAACCGAGCACGCTGCTCTCCCTGCGGCCACGATCTCGCGCGATCCCGTCGCTGCCGCCCCCTCCCCTTGAACGAGCACGCGATGGAACCTCTCACCACGACCCACTGGGGCAGCTACCGCCTGCAGCTCGAGGACGGCCGGCTCGTCGGCGTGCGCCCGGTCACGTGGGACCGCCACCCGTCCGCAGATCGGCGAGTCGCTGCCCAATACCGTGCATGGGGCGACGCGGGTCCGACGCCCCGCGGTGCGCGCCGGCTTCCTGAAGACGGCCCGCGCTCGCGCGAGCGCCGCGGCAGGAACCCTTCGTCGAGCTGCCCTGGGACGAGGCGCTCGACCTCGCCGCGCGGCGAGCTCCGCCGCGTGATCGGCGCGCACGGCAACGAGGCGATCTTCGGCGGCTCCTATGGCTGGTCGAGCGCCGGGCGCTTCCACCACGCGCAAAGCCAAGCTGCACCGCTTCCTGCGCACGATCGGCGGCTATACCGACAGCATGGACAGCTACAGCGTGGCCGCCGGGCCGCGTCATCCTGCGCCGCGTCGCCGCGCCGTTCGAGGAGCTCATCCTCCAGCACACCGAATGGGAGAACCTCGCGCGCAACACGCGAGCTCTTCGTCGCATTCGGCGGGCTGCCGGTGAAGAACGCGCAGGTCAATCCGGGCGGCGCCAGCGAGCACACGGTGCCCCGCGCGCTCCGCGCATGGCGGCGAGCGGGCGTCGCTTCGTCAATTGCGGCCCGCAGCGGAGCGACCTGCCCGGCGCCGAATGGCTGCCGATCCGCCCGGGCAGCGACACCGCGCTGATGCTGGCGCTCGCCACGTGCTGGTCGAGCGAGGGCCTGCACGACCGCGTGTTCCTCGACCGCTGCACCGCGGCTTCGCCCCTTCCGCGACTACCTGCTCGGCATCAGCGGACGGGCAGCCGAAGGACCCGCGCTGGGCCGCCCCGCTCACCGGATCGAGCGCCGAGCGATCGCGACCCTTGCCCGCCGCATGGCCGCGCAGCGCACGATGCTCAACGCCGCGTGGTCGCTGCAGCGCGCCGAGCATGGCGAGCAGCCCTACTTGGATGCTGATCGTGCTCGCCTGCCTGCTCGGCCAGATCGGGCTGCCGGGCGGCGGGTTCGGCGTCGGCTATTCCTGCATGAACAGCCTCGGCAACGACCGCCCGCCCTTCTCCGGCCCGCGCCTGCCGCAGGGGCACAACAAGGTGCGCGACTTCATCCCTGTCGCGCGCATCGCCGACATGCTGCTCGAGCCCGGCGCCGATTCACCTATGACGGGCAGCGCCTGCGCTATCCCGATATCCGCCTGGTCTACTGGGCGGGCGGCAATGCGTTCCACCACCACCAGGACATCAACAAGCTCGTGCGCGCCTGGCAGCGGCCCGAGACGGTGATCGTCCATGAGCAATACTGGACGGCGCAGGCGAAATTCGCCGACATCGTGCTTCCCGGCGACGACGATGCTCGAGCGTGACGACATCGGCAGCGCCGTCGGGGACCGCAACATGTCGCGATGAAGCAGGCGATCGCGCCGGTCGGCGAAGCGCGCGACGACTACGCGATCTTCTCCGGCCTCGCGGCGCGGCTCGGCATCGCGGACGGCGTTCACCGAAGGGCGCAGCGAGGCGCAATGGCTGCGCCATCTCTACGAGGAGTCGCGCGAGCGCGCCGCAGGTGTTCGGCCTGTCGCTGCCGGACTTCGACGCGTTCTGGGACGCGGGCGTGATCGACCTGCCGCGCGCCAACGCGGAGAAGGTGATGCTCGCCGCCTTCCGCGCCGATCCCGAACGGAACGCGCTCGCGCACCGGTTCGGGCCGCTCGAGATCTTCTCGGAGACGATCGCGGGCTTCGGCTATGCCGATTGCCCGGGCCATCCGGTCTGGCAGCCGCCGCGGCGAATTCCTCGGCAGCGAGCGGGCGCGCGGATTATCCGCTGCACATGCTCTCGAACCAGCCGGCCACGCGGCTGCATAGCCAGTACGATCACGGCGTGGTCAGCCGCGAGTCGAAGATCGCCGGCCGCGAGCCGATCACCATGAACCCGTGCGGACGCCGCGGCGCGCGGCATCGCCGCGGGCGACATCGTCCGCGTGTTCAACGATCGCGGCGCCTTCCTGGCCGGCGTCGGTGCTGAGCGACGAGATCCGCCCGGGCGTCGTGCAGATCGCGACGGGCGCCTGGTACGACCCGGTCGAGCCCGGGCATTCCGGGCACGCTCGACAAGCACGGCAACCCGAACGTCCTGACGCACGACGTGCCAGCTCGTCGCCTTGGCCAGGGCTGCGCAGCGCAGAGCGCGCTGGTGCAGATCGAGCGCTGGAACGAGCCGCTCCCGCCCGTCACGGCGCACGAGCCGCCGCGGTTTGTGCAGCGCGGTGCGCAGGGCGGCGACCAAGAAGCACCCGCACGATGATCGCCCTCGACCATGTCACGCTCGGCACGTCGTCGCTACAGGCCGGCGCCGCTGCGGTGCGCGATGCCCTTGGCATTTCGATGCCGCCGGGCGGCAAGCATCCGGACATGAGCACGCACAACCTCGTGGTCAACGTCGGCGAGTCGCGCTTCCTCGAGCTGATAGCGATCGACCCAGATGCACCGCCGGTGCCGCGCAAGCGCTGGTTCGGCCTGGACGACGTGGGCGTGAAGCGGCGCATCGCGGAGGCGCCACGCGGCGTCGGCTGGGTGGTGCGAACAGACGACCTCGACAGAGTGATCGCGGCCAGCCCGGTGGCGCTGGGCGAAGGGCGGCGGATGTCGCGTGGCGAGCGCAGCTGGCGGCTCACCGTGACCGAGGCAGGCTCAATGCCATTCGACGGTCTGGTACCGGGTTTCATCGAGTGGTCGCCCGGGCCGCATCCGTCCGCGGGCATGCAGTTCCTCGGGCCGACCCTTGAGGCGATCGAGATGCGCCATCCCGAGGCCGATGCGCTGCGCGACGCGCTGCAGCGGTTGGGCGTGCTCAACCTCGTCGCCGTGCTCGAGCGCGCGTCGACGGCATCCCTCGCTTACAGGTTTCGCATGACTGACGGCAGCGTGCGGACCCTGGGCGCATGAGGCGAGTCCATAAAATGGAACGGTCGATCCACTCCCGTCTTGGCCTTCCATGAACAACACGCTCGTCAAGGGGATGCAACTGCTCGAGGTGCTCGCGCGAAGCCGCGAGCCCCAAGGGGTGAGCGACCTCGCGGCGCAGCTCTCGCTCGGCAAGAGCAACGTGCATCGGCTGCTGCAGGCGCTCGTCGAGCTCGGCTACGTGGTCAAGGACGAGTCCACTGCGCAATACCAGGTGTCGCTGCGTCTCTGGGAATTGGGCGCGGCGGTCGAGGTCGGATTTCGGATCAAGACGGCCGCCAGCGACGCGATGACCCGCCTGCTCGGGCGCACCCGGGAGACGGTCCACTTGTCGGTGCTCGACGGCGAAGAGGTTGTCTACGTGCACAAACTCGACAGTCCGGAGCCGGTGCGCGCGTATTCCGAGATCGGCGGTCGCGCGCCGGCGTTCTGCGTTGCCACCGGGAAAGCCATGCTCGCGTGGCAGCCGCCGTCCGTACTTGCCTCCGTCGCCTCCCACCTGCGCGCGCACACGCCGCGCACGATCACAGACGCGCAGGAGTACCTCCGCGAGATGGACCGCATCCGCAGTAGCGGCTACGCGGTCAATCGCGGCGAATGGCGGGAAACGGTGTGGGGCGTCGCGGCGGTGATCCGCAGCGCCAAGGGGAACGTGCTCGCTGCGATTGGCGTTTCCGGCCCGTCGACGCGGATCAAGCCCGGCAACATCAAGGGGCTCGCGGACGAGGTGATCGCTGCGGCCCGGCTAGTCGAGCGCTCGCTTGAGGGCGCGGTCGCGCACGCTGTCCTCGCCGTAGCCTAGGGCGTTCTCTCCCGAGCGTCACAGCCCGCGGGGATCAGCGCGGGAGATACGAATCAGCGAGACGGCATCCGCTCGAGACCTGCCGCGAGGTCTGCGATCAAATCGTCTGGGTCCTCGAGGCCGATGTGGAACCGCACCAGTGGTCCCGAGACGTCCGGAGAAAGGCTGCGCCGGACGTGGCTCGGCAGGACGAGACTCTCGTAGCCGCCCCAGCTCACGCCGATACCGAACAGCTGCAGGTTGTCGACGAACGCGTCGATGTGCGGCGCGCACGCCGGATCGAATTCGACGCCGAACAGCCCGGAGGCGCCGGTGAAGTCGCGCTCCCACAGCAGGCGCCCGGCACCTTCGGCGAGCGGCGGATAGAGCACGCGCCCGACCTGCGGCCTGCCCTTCAGCCAACCAGCGACCCGCATCGCCCCTTCGTAGTGTTGGCGCAGCCGCACCGCCAGCGTGCGCATGCCGCGCAGGGCGAGGTAGCAGTCGTCGGCGCTCACCGAGTTGCCCTGCAGCGCGGTCGAGCGCTGCAGTACCTGAAGCCATGGCTCGGTGCAAGTTGCGACGCCTAGCATAGCGTCGGAGTGGCCGACCAAGTACTTCGTCCCCGCTTGGATTGCGATGTCAGCACCGTGCTGCAACGGTTTGAAGTAATACGAGGTCGCCCAAGTGTTGTCCATCACCACCGGAATATTGCGCGCCGCGCTCACGGCACCGATCGCCGGAATGTCTTGCATCTCGAACGTATGCGAGCCCGGCGCCTCGCAATACACCGCCCGCGTCTCGGGCCGCAGCAGCTCGGCGATGCCGGCCCCAAGGTCGGGCGGATAGAAGGTGACGGCAACACCATGGGGCTGCAGCACCTTCTCGCACAGATCGCGCACCGGCCCGTAGACTGAGTCAACCATCAGCAGGTGCGCACCCGGCTCCAGCAGCGCTGTCAACGTACCGGCTATCGCGGCCAGCCCGGAAGGGAACAGCACCGCACCCGCCGCACCGTCGAGCTCGGCGCAGGCCGCGCCAAGCAACTTCGAGATGGAAGTGCCGTAGCGGCCGTAATACGGGACCTCGTGCTTGTTCGATGCTGCGACGTTGAACGCCGCGATCGTCTCGTGCAAGATGGTTGAGGCCCGGGTGACGGGCGCGTTCACCAACCCTTCAAAGCGCTCGGGATCCCGACCCGCGTGGACGAGCAGCGTGTCGAGCTTCATCGGCCACCTCAGGCGACGTCGAACTTGACGCCCTGGGCCAGCGGCAGGTCGCGCCGTAGTTGATCGTGTTGGTCGCGCGGCGCATGTAGGCCTTCCAGGAGTCCGAGCCGGATTCGCGGCCGCCGCCGGTCTCCTTCTCGCCGCCGAACGCGCCGCCGATCTCCGCGCCGGAGGGGCCGATGTTGACGTTGGCGATGCCGCAGTCGGAGCCGCGCGCCGACAGGAACAGCTCGGCCTCGCGCAGGTCGTTGGTGAAGATCGACGACGACAGGCCCTGCGGCACGTCGTTGTGCAGGCGATCGCCTCGTCGAGGTCGCTGTAGCGCATGACGTAGAGGATCGGCGCGAAGGTCTCGCGCTGCACGACGTCGCGTCTGCGGCCGGCATCTCGACCAGCGCCGGGCGCACATAGTACGCCGTCTGCGCGACGCCTTCGGCGACGCGCTCGCCGCCGGTGCACCGTCGCCGCCGGCGGCCTGCGCGTCGGCCGAGCGCGCGCTGCATGCGCGTCGAACGCGCGCCTCGTCGATCAGCGGGCCGACCAGCGTCCCGGCTCGCGCGCGGATCGCCGACCTGCACCGACGCGTAGACGGCCTTCGAGGCGCGGCGACGAGCTGTTCGTAGACGCTCTCGTGGACGAACAGGCGGCGCAGGGTGGTGCAGCGCTGGCCGGCCGTGCCCATGGCGGCGAAGGCGACGCCGCGCAGCGCCAGGTCGAGGTCGGCCGATGGGCGCGACGATGGCGGCGTTGTTGCCGCCGAGTTCCAGCAGCGCGCGGGCGAAGCGCTGCGGCGAGGCGCGGGCCGACGGCGCGGCCCATGGCGGTCGAGCCGGTGGCCGAGACCAGCGGCACGTCGCGGATGGTCGACCAGCGCCTCGCCGACCTCGCGGCCGCCGATCGACGACTGCGACAGGCCGTCGGGCGCCTCCGCGCCGAACTGCGCCGCGGCGCGCTCGAACAGCGCCTGCACCGCGAGCGCGGTGAGCGGCGTCTTCTCCGAGGGCTTCCAGACCACCGGATCGCCGCAGACGAGCGCCAGCGCGGCGTTCCACGACCAGACCGCGACCGGGAAAGTTGAAGGCGGAGATCACGCCGACGACGCCCAGCGGATGCCAGGTCTCCATCATGCGGTGGTCCGGCCGCTCGGTGGCGATGGTCAGGCCGTAGAGCTGGCGCGACAGGCCGACGGCGAAGTCGCAGATGTCGATCATCTCCTGCACTTCGCCGAGGCCCTCGGAGACGATCTTGCCGGCTTCGAGCGTGACCAGCCGGCCCGAGGTCGGCCTTGGCCGCGCGCAGCTCCTCGCCGAGCAGCCGGACCAGTTCGCCGCGGCGCGGCGCGGGCACCTTGCGCCAGGCGAGGAAGGCGGCGTGCGCAGCGGCGATGCCGCGGTCGGCCTCGGCGCCCGAGCGTCGTGGAGCTGGCGATGGTCTCGCCGGTGATCGGTGTCGGCGCCGCAAGCGAGCCGCCGTCGAGCTTCCTCACGCTCACGCCTAGGCGCGACAGCAAGGTGGAGGTTTCGTCTTTCAGGGAAGGATGCGTGGCCATGGAGGATCTCAAGATGGTGAGGAGGTGGGGGGAAGGTTGCTTGGGCGCCCAACGTACCCGGCGATCCGCGCTTTCAGGCCGGGGACGGCCGCGGAGCGGACGAGAAGCGCGAGGTCGACGTGATCATGAACCGAGTCAGCGGCGTTCAGCGCCGATCTCAGGAGGCAGCCGATGGTGGCGCTTTGAGTATGGGCGGCGAGGCAGCGGGCGATGTCGGCCGCTCCGGAAGCGTCTGCAAGTGTTCCGGTGACGAGACCCGACGCGAGCGCCTCGTCGACGCTGATGGACGCCGCGGATGTGACCCAATCCCGCGCCCGGTCGGCGCCTACGCACTGCACCAGGCGCCTCGTGCCAAGCACCAGGCCAAAGCCCGACGCACCTGGAAACGCAAATAGCGTCCCCGGCACCGCAAGCCGGTAGGTGCACGCCGCGAACAGGTCTGCGCCCGCGCCGACTGTGCGGCCGTGCGCAATCGCCAGCGTGGGGAACGGGGCGCGGTGCATCTTCTGCAGCATCAACTCGATGCGGCAGAAGCGCGCGAGCAGTGAGCTGTCGTTTTCCTCGTCAAGCTTCGAGAGGTCGAAACCGGTGCAGAAGTGGCGGCCCTCGCCGCGCAGCACAAGCAGTTGCGGCGGCTGGCCGGCCGCTTCGTCGAGCATGGAATCGAGCTTGGCGACGAGCTCGGCCGACAATGCGTTACCCGCGGCAGGCCGGTTCAGTGTGACGGTGCATACGCCGTCCTCGCTCCAGCAGGTGAGCTCGGGCCCGGTCGTCATGCCGCGGCGTTCGAGTAGCCGGAGACAAAGTCCTTGCGCACGCCCGAGCTCGCGTCGAAGACGTGCCGCGTCTGCTTGCCGATGTTGGTGCCGTAGGCGTGGATACTGATGGAGACGCGATCGGCGTAGGCGTTGCGGACTTTGTGGATGTCGCCGACGACCGGGCCGACCAGCGCGACGTCGCCGGGGCGAAGCATCTGCTCCTCGCCGGCAGCCATCCCCGATGCCGACTCGCTGAACGAGGTCGTCACCTCGGCGCCGCGCAGCATGCCGATCACGCCCCAGGCGCAATGGTCGTGGATCGGCGTCTGCTGGCCCGGGCCCCAGACGAAGCTCACGACGCAGAAGCGATCGTGCGCGTCGGCGTGGAGCAAGTACTGCCGGTAATGCAAGGGGTCGGGCCGAGTGAAAGCCTCGGGTAGCCAATCGTCCTCCGCGACGAGCGCCTGCATGGCCAGGCGCACGGCGCCGAGCACGGACACCTCATCGCCAGCATCTCGCGAAACAATCCCCTCGAGATGTTGAACGAATTCGGCCAAGGGATCGCTGCGCATCGGGGCCGTCCTCCAGAGTCAGGGCTGCAGGATCGGGTCCGCATCCCGGACAGTCTGCCGCATCGCGTCTTGGGAGTGCTCGCCAAGCGCCGGGGGGCGCCGCGAGATTGGAAGATTCCTCCCGTCGATGCGGATCGGCGAGCCGAAGGTTCGAGTTTGCGCACCGGAGGGAAGTTCAATGTCCTGCACCCAGCCCATGGCCTCGACCTGAGGATCGGCGAGCGCCTCGGCGTAGTTGTTGATCCGGGAGTGCGGCACCCCCGCGGCACGGAAGGTCTCAATCCAATGCGCGACGTCGCGCTCGACGAACCGGCTCTCAAGGATTTCCTTGAGCGCCACTTGGTTGCGCGCGCGCAGCGTCGGCGTGAGGAAGCGCGAGTCATCCGCGAGAGGCTCGTTGCCGACGGCGCGGACCACCGCGCGCCAGAGTCCGTCGTTGCCGGCGGCGATCACGAAGTGGCCGTCGGCAGCACGAAATGCCTGGTACGGTGCGTTGCGCGGATGCGCCGAACCCATTTTTTGCGGGCTCTCCCCGGTGCCGAAGTATTCGCTCGTCTGAAGAGCGCTGATCGCAAGGGTGCAGCCGAACATCGGAATGTCGAGACAAGCACCAGCACCGGTGGCGCGCGCTTTCAGCAGCGCGCTCGAGATCGCGAAGGCGCCGTACAGGCCGGACGCGAAGTCAGAGAGCGGCACGCCGCATTTGACCGGAGCATCGTCGGATTCGCCCGTCACACTCATCACGCCCGCCGCCGCCTGAATGGTCAGGTCGAAGCCGCCCTCACCGGCGCGCGGCCCGGTCTGTCCGAACGCCGAGATCGAACAGTAGATGAGTTTCGGGTTCAGCGACGAGAGCCGCACGTAACCGAGGCCCAGTCGATCCATCACACCGGGCCGATTGTTCTCGATCACGACGTCGGCCTCAGCGCACAACGAGCGCGCGCGATCCGCGTGCTCGTGCAGTTTGAGATCCAGGACTGCCGATCGCTTGTTGCGGTTGATGGAGGCGAAGTTCTCGCTGAAGCCGTTGTTGATCGGCGGCCACGAGCGCAACGCGTCGCCGGAGGGGGGCTCGATTTTCAGCACGTCGGCGCCCATGTCGCCGAGCAGCATGCCGCAGAACGGACCCGCGGCCACCGAGCAGAACTCGATTACGCGCACGCCCGCGAGAGGGAGGGGAGTCGTCGCGGACGGGTTCATCTTCGTTGTTCTGTATTTCGGAACGACCGGTCCATATTATGAAGTCTAAAAGGACGCCGCCGCGTTGTCAACGCTGCCGGGCCGGCCTATCGCGCCGAGGCGCGCGAGTGGGCCGAAAGGCCCTGTCGGCACTCACACGTCGGTACTCGCCCGTTTGACATGGCACAAGCTCCGATGCCAGACTTCGGAATCCCCTTTCCATTATTAGGAACGCGATGAGTCTGTTCAGGAACAACGCTGCTCGCGCCTTGACCCGGAGCCGCGGCTGCCTCGCCGCCGCGGCCCTCGTCCTCGGCTTGGGGCTGGCGGGCGTGGCAGTTGCGGAAGGAAGCGGGACGATCAAGGTCGTATTGCAGACGCAGCTCAAGATCCTCGATCCCGTGCTGACGCCCGCGTACAGCACACGCAACCACGGCTACCTCGTGTACGACACGTTGTTCGCCATGGACGACAAGTCGAACCCCCAGCCGCAGATGGTCGGCAGTTGGACCCTCTCGCCCGACAAGCTCACGTACACCTTTAGGCTGCGCCCCGGCCTCAAGTTTCACGACGGCACGCCGGTGACCGGCGAGGACGTGATCGCGTCGCTCCGCCGGTGGAGTGAGCGCGACCAGATGGGCGCGCGGCTGATGGCGTCGACCGACAGCCTGACCTCGCCGGAGCCTTCGACCTTCATCTTCAAGCTGAAGCGCCCCTACGGTCTTACGATCGAGACGCTCGCGAAGCAGGGCTCGCCGGTGCCGTTCATCATGCCGAAGCGGATCGCCTCCGTACCGGCTTCCCAAGCGATCACCGAGGTCATCGGCTCCGGCCCCTACAAGTTCGTCGCCGCCGATTTCCAGCCGGGCGTGAAGGCGACTTACCTCAAGAATACCGACTACCTGCCGCGCAAGGAGCCCGCGAGCGCGTTCGCCGGCGGAAAGATCGCGATGGCGGACAGGATCGAGGTCGTCTCGATCCCCGACGTTCAAACCGCAATCCAGGCCCTGCGCACCGGCGAGGTCGACTTCGTCGAGGACGTGCAGCCGGACCTGATGGGGCAACTCGACGGCGTCAAGGGCATCACGGTCAAGTCGTTCGGCAAGCACACGGACATGTTCACCCTCAAGATGAACTGGTTGCAACCGCCGTTTAACAACGTCAAGGTGCGGCGGGCGGCGCTCGCCGCACTGAACCAGGTCGACTACCTGCAGGCGCAGTTCGGGGACCCAAAGGTCTACCAAGTCTGCGGGGCCGTGCTGTCGTGCGCGTCACCGTACGCCACGGACGAGTTCGCTCCACAGCTTAAGGCGCCTGACCTCGCGAAGGCGAGGGCGATGCTCAAGGAGAGCGGCTACAAGGGCGAAAAGGTCGTCATCCTGCACCCCACGGACATCCAGGTGCTCTCAAGCATGGCCTCAGTCACTAGCCAGGCGCTGCGTGCGATCGGCATGAACGTCGAGGTGCAATCGATGGACTACAGCACTATGCAGGCGCGCCGGACCAAGAAGGACCCCGTCGACAAGGGCGGCTGGAGTCTCATCCATTCGCAGTGGAGCGCACTCGACCTGCTGAGCCCGGTGATCAACCCAAACCTTGATGCACGCGGCGAGGTCGGCTACGTGGGCTGGTCAAAGAGCGAGCAGATGGAGAGCCTGCGCGACCAGTTCGCCGTCGAATCGGACCGGGCCAAGAAGATGGAGATCGTCAAGGAGATTCAGAAGCTCAACTACGAGCAGGTCTTCTACGTACCGCTCGGCGGCTTCTCAAAATTCAAGGCTTACGACGGTAAGATGGCAAACATGGTGGAGGCACCGCTGCCGCTGTTCTGGCAGGCGAAGCGCTGACGACCCCCGCTGATCTCAGACCCTCCGGCGATGCTGCGCCTCGTCCTGCACCGGTTGGCGGCGACCGTCCCGATCATGCTCGTGGTGGCGACGGTGGTGTTCCTTCTCCTCCGCTTCGCGCCCGGCGATCCCGCGCACGTGATCGCCGGCGACCTCGCGACCGCCGATCAAGTCGAGTCGATCCGCAAGGATATGGGTCTCGACAAGCCGATCGCGACGCAGTACGTCCGGTGGATGAGTGCAGTGCTGACCGGCGACCTGGGGCGCTCGGTCATCTCCAAGAAGCCTGTCACTGAGCTGATCGCAGCCCGCCTGCCCCCGACGCTCTCGCTCGCCGTTTCGGCGATCGTTGTCACCATCCTCGTCGCGGTGCCGCTCGGCGTGCTCGCGTCGTGGCGTCACGGCCGCTGGATCGACCGCGGTATTCGAGCCGGCTCGGTGCTTGGCTTCTCCGTGCCCTCGTTCGTAATCGGCTACGTGCTGATCTACGTGTTCGCGGTCAAGCTGGATTGGCTACCCGTGCAGGGTTACGCGGCCCTCGACGATGTCGGCCTTACCGACTATCTACGTCACCTCGTGCTGCCGACACTGGCACTCGCGACCGTGTACATCGCTCTGATTTCGCGCATCACGCGAGCGAGCATGCTCGATATCCTGGGCGAGGATTTCGTGCGCACCGCACGTGCCAAGGGCGTTCCCGAGGGCACAGTGCTGTTCCGGCACGCGCTGCGCAACGCGGCGGTACCGATCGTCACGATCGTCGGCGTTGGCATCACCGCGCTTATCAGCGGCGTGGTCGTCACGGAAACGGTGTTCAACATCGCCGGCGTAGGCCGAATGATCGTCGACGCGGTGCTCGCGCGTGACTATCCCGTCGTGCAGGGAACGATTCTGTTTTTCTCGTTCAGCTACATCTTCGTCAACCTGCTCGTCGACATCGGCTACGTGTTGCTCGACCCGCGCATCCGCTACTGAGGCCCGGGTGACGACGCTTGTCCGTCCCCTGCGCGCTGCCGCGCGAACCATCACCGGCGATCGCACGATGCTGCTCGCGTTCGGTCTGCTCGCGCTGCTCCTGCTCGTCTCGATGGGTGCCCCGCTCATCGTCCAGCACGACCCCGCGATCCTTACACCTCGACTGCGCCTTCGCCCGGCGTTCGACAACTACTGGATCGGCACCGATTCGCTCGGCCGCGACTTGCTCGCACGCGTGCTGTACGGAGGACGGCTCTCGATCATCCTTGCCGTCCTGGTGAGCATCGTCGCCGTGGGCTGCGGGCTCCTGGTTGGCCTCGTTGCCGGCTACTTCCGCCGGCTCGACGGGACCGTGATGCGGATCATGGACGGCGTCATGGCCATCCCCGGGCTGCTGCTCGCCGTGACACTCGTGGCTCTGGCAGGGGCCAGCATCGCGTCGATGGTCATCGCAATCTCCATCCCGGAGATTCCACGGATCGCGCGCCTCGTGCGCAGCGTCGTCCTCACCGTACGCGAGGCGCCATTTGTAGAAATCTCAATCGGGATGGGCACGCCGACCTGGAAGGTCATCATCCGGCACATCCTGCCGAGCACGCTCAACCCACTCGTCGTCCAGGCCACCTTCGTCTGCGCCGCAGCGATCCTCACCGAGGCGGCGCTCGGTTTCCTCGGGCTCGGCTTTCCGCCCGAGATCCCGAGCCTCGGCAGCATCATCGCGGAGGGTCGACCGTTTTTCCAGCGCGCACCGTGGGTCGTCCTCTACCCGGGAATCTTCCTCGCGCTCCTGATCCTATCGGTCAATCTGTTCGGCGACGCGTTGCGCGACCGCCTCGACCCGCGTATGGCGCGTCGCCTCCGCGGCTGAACCGCATGACCGCAGCCGAGCCGTTCGCGCCGCCAGTCCTGGAGGTCCAAGACCTGCACGTACGTCTGCCGCAGGGCAGCGACCGCGCCTATGCCGTCGAAGCGGTGAGTTTCGCGATAGGCGCTCGCGAGACACTCTGCATCGTTGGCGAATCGGGCTCGGGCAAGTCCGTTACCGCGAGCGCGGTGATGGGCCTCTTGCCCCCCGGCGTGTTGACTCTGGAACGCGGGCAGATCGTGCTCTCCGGACACGACATCACGCGCGCACCACTTGCGCAGCTGCGCCAGCTGCGCGGCGACCGTATGGCCATGGTGTTCCAGGAGCCGATGACCGCGTTGAACCCGGTTATGACCATCGGCGACCAGATCGCCGAGGTCTTCGAGTTCCACGCGCCCGCGATGTCGCGGGGCGAGGTGGCCGAGAAGGTGCTCGAGCTGCTCGCCGACGTACACCTGCCCTCTCCGCGTACGCTGCGCCACTCGTACCCGCATCAGCTCTCGGGTGGCCAACGCCAGCGAGTGATGATCGCGATGGCGCTAGGGATGGGGCCTCGCCTCATCATCGCCGACGAACCGACCACTGCACTCGACGTCACCTCTCAGGCGCAGGTGCTGCGGCTTCTGCACGAGTTGCGGGGTCGGCACGCGGCGAGCGTGCTATTCATCACCCACGACTTCGACGTGGTCGCCGAAATCGCTGACCGGGTGATCGTCATGCAGTCTGGCCGTATGGTCGAATGCGGGGCCGTCAAGGAGGTGCTGGGCAACCCCCAGCACGAGTACACGAAGATGCTGCTCTCCTCCGTGCCGGACGGCTCTTTCCACGCCAGCCCCGCGAAGATAAGTCCCGGGCCGGTGCTTGTCGTGGAAGACCTTCACGTTCGATTTGAGACCGCTGCGATCCTGAAATCGCGCCGCCGCGTTGTTCAGGCCGTCGCGGGTGTCTCGTTCGAGCTCGCGTGTGGCGAGACCCTCGGCGTTGTCGGCGAGTCAGGTTCAGGCAAGACGACACTCGGCCGCTGCTTGGCGCGGCTCACCGCGCCGACTTCGGGCAGGATCTTGCTGAACGGGGAGGACACCGGTCGAATGTCGGCAAACGACTGGCAGAAGAGCTGCAAGAAGGTACAGATGGTATTCCAGGATCCGTTCCGCTCATTCAACCCGCGCCTCAAGATGCGTCAGGCCCTGGCAGAGGGGCCGTCAAACTTCGGCGTGCCGCGGGAGGTAATCGGCAAGCGGATGCTCGAGATGCTCGCACTCGTGCGACTTGATCCTGCCGCCCTCGATCGCTATGCGCACGAGTTCTCGGGCGGTCAGCGGCAGCGGCTCTCGATCGCGCGCGCTCTGATGATGGACCCCGATTTGCTCGTTGCCGACGAAGCGGTATCAGCGCTCGACGTGTCGGTGCAGGCCCAGATCCTGACGCTGCTCGAGGACATTCGCGATCGGCTCAATCTGAGCATTGTCTTCATCACCCACGACCTGCGCGTCGCCGCGCGGCTCTGCCACCGAATTGTCGTGATGCAGCGTGGGGTCGTCGTCGAGCAGGGCGACGCGCCGACGATCTTCGGCTCGCCGCAGCATCCCTACACGCGCGAACTGGTCGCCGCGATCCCCGGGCAGAGCCGGCTTGGTCAAGTAGCGCCGGAGGCGGCGCTCGCGAAACAACTAAAGTTTGTTCCCAAGGATCCGAACTTCTGCGGTATTTCCTGGGGCATCGCGGACTCGTGGTATCCCGGGACGAATTGCTGCGCGAGGTTTGGGGCTACGGTGGGATTCCTTCGTCGCGAACGGTGGACGTGCACGTCGCGTGGCTTCAGGCAAAAGCTCGAAGACGATGAGAAAAATCCCCGGTTCATCCTTTCTGTTATCGGCCTGGGCTATAAATTCGCCGGCTGAGCCACGCGTTTTAGGTCCAACAAGCTTCACGCGCCACAAGGCGGCATCGGCTACAACACTTCGAGGCTACTTGGCAGCCGCCTTAGCTGGCGCTTCCGGCGCTGGCGGAGCCGGTTTGGCAAACTTCGACGCGTCGATCGGAACGTTCGTTTGGATCGTGTCTGACTGCACGAGCAGCACGGCCATCCAGCCAGGTTATGTGCAGGCTTGAAACCGGCATCTTGATCCCGGCAACATCGCGGTAATCGGAGTAATCGGTTTGTGTCGGGATAGGACCGATCCGCGACTCGGTGTACCGCACCTGACGGACCAGCAAACCGGTCTTTGAATCGAAATAAAACGTGAGCCGCGGTTCCCGCCGCGCTAATTCCCTGGACCACTTGGACTTCCTTATCATTGATGGTGTTCCGAAAACGACTACCCATTGGGGATACCTCCTTCAAGTGCGCTGGGAAAGATAGCGCGGCATCGACCCTGATCGAATTCAAATCCGGTCCCGTGAGCGGAACCACCGGCACCGGCGAGTCCGTCTTGGGCGCGGCAATCCAGCCTTCCTGGCCGTTGTCAAATACCGTGGTGCTATCTCCGGTAAGAGTGTGGTTGACGACGGTGCGCTTATCGGGAGCTTTGGCGTATACGTCGAATGGGCGCTTTCCCACCTTTTCTGCCATTGCCCGAGGTAGTGCCTTTGGCGACGAAGGTGTTGATGCTGGCCAGTCGCTGCTCGCCGCCTAACGCCTGCACGTTGCTCCGTTCACAGTTTGTCCACCGGCGGAGCATCAGGATCCTTTTCTATCAGGTGAGCAGGCTCTTCGGTCGCCGGAGGAGCATATAGCGCTGCAAGGCTCGGTGTGACTTTCGGCACGTCGGCGCCATGGTGGCAGGAGTGGCCGGTCACGTCGCGTTGTCCGGCAAAGTTGGCCTTGTTAATGCTCGCCATCATCAAGACCATCTTGCGTCCCATATGTTTAATGGGATTATCTTCGGCATACTTGCCCAGCCGCTATCAGACCGCTACCGCCGTGGCGAAATTCGCAGCTCTCGCCCAGAGAAGCGGAAAAGAACCCCATCGTTTCCATGAACTGGCTGACGGGCATGCCCCTGACGCCTGGATATTTTTAAATGCTTCTTCTGCCATGAGCGGTTTCTGTTCGGGCGCTGCCTGTCCGGCGTTATCCCTTGCAGGCCTGCCCACTAACCATCAGCAGCAGCAAGCAGGCATACGAGTGTAATTCCTGAGCCCAGGAGCGACCGCTTGGCTCGATCGAAGCTTCATGTTGTTACCTTCCTTTGGTGCTCTTCCCGCGGAGCCTTCGCGGAGACCACATCAGAGAGTTCCAGCTTTCAGGCTGGCCGATGCCCATAAAAGATATTTCATTCAGCTCACATTGCCTGTGCAGAGATTATCTTTTATTGTAACTGAACGCCGCACTCAGGAGTCTCCTCCAGGGATGCCCGATCTTCCATTGCGCCGGGCGGGATTTACGCGGCATTGCCGCATCACACCTGCTCTCGGTTAGGGTAAATGCTTATCAAAGCGGCTTATAGAAAGCGATGTGAGAGCGACCAGATCCATGCCAGGGAGACGCAGCATACCTTGAATAAACCCATATATATTTTAGTCCGATTTTACATCGCAAACTGCAACAGCCAGCGAATGGAACGGAACAAGTTATGTAGCAGCGCTGTGTGCGGGGGACTTAACTTTTTATCTTCGATCCGTCCACGAAGGCATGTAGAGTGTCCCGGGCCATTAAACACAGTCACTCCATGCAATCCGGAGGAATGCTTCTCATTCGGAACGAGCAATTCTCCTGCCGCGCACGAGTTTTCATACACGAGTCTTCATAATTGAAATCTCAACCGACTGAGAGGTTACGCAAATGTATGCTGCGATGGTCGCCTTCTGCAAATGGCTCGAGAATACCCCGTGGGGGTCTCGACACGCACCTCGCTTTGGCTGTACCCATTTGTGCAGTTGATCCACTTCTCAGGTCTTACCTTGTGGTTGGGAACAAATATCAGCGTGGATTTGCGCCTTCTGGGCCTTGGAAAACAGCGACAAACCGCTGCGCAGCTTTCAAACAGCTTATTCGTCTGGAACTGGATCGGATTTTGCGTGGTTGTAGTGGGCGGATTCTTACTGTTCTCATCGACAGGCACCACTTACGTCACGAACCCCGCCTTCCGCATTAAACTTGGCGTTCTCGTACCCGTAGCTTTGTTTTGGCACATTATGGTGCAGCAGAAAGCTCCCGTATGGGGCCGCGTACCGGACACGCCTCCCGAGGCGAAAATGGCTGGCTTGACGGAAATATTGTTGTGGATCTCCGTCGTGACTGCGGCTGTCCTGATTCCGAATTACTAGTCTGCACGCGCGCCCAGGCACGCGGTACCTTGCATACGGATGGAAGCCAAGCGCCGGGTGCAGCGCATTTTCCTCTCGCGCGAGTCGAGCACTGATCGAGCCTAAACCTCGGCATGGGTCCTTCGTTTTTGTGTGCTTTGACACTTCCTCCGGCAGAAGATCGATCAGCGCATCGGCTCGAGGTCGTTCTCCAGTTGGTTTCAGTGCGTTCAGCCCGGTTAGAGCAAATTACCACTTCAGACGCGTGATGGCGGACAATGGCTGCCACCCCCTTGATTTCGCTTCCGCAGAGCGTCAGGGAATTTACCCGCAGCAATCGGCTTTGGTCCTGTGAGCAGTCTTGAACACACGGCGCAATGCTGTGGATGTACAATTGCAATTGAGATAGAAATCCAGGGTTGCATTTCCTGCTCATTACGGAGCATCCCACAGCTTGCTCTCCGCGCACCATGGTCCATGGCGTTCGATATGCAGGCGTGGATGAAATGAAGAGAAAAAATGGTAAGTTGGCTGATAAAACCGTTCGCTGCTTTGGTTTTCGCTTCTGGCCTAAATGTCGCCGTCCCGTCCTTAGGGGCTCAAGCCCGGGCCAGCAAGAGCCCAGCAAAGGTGACCTCGGCGACCGGATGCTTAATGAAGGGCGATGAGCCAGGGGAAGTCTGGCTGGAGGGCAAGGACGGGACGATTTATGGGCTGGAAAGTTCGAAAATCAAGCTAAATGCACACCTTGGGCACGAAGTCACCGCTACGGGATACATCCTGTCAGGAGGAAAGGAAGAGGCAGGGGAAGAAACGAAAGAGCAAAACAAGACCGGCAAACATGAAACTGCTGATTTTCGTGTGCTGACACTGAAGATGATCAGCACGATGTGTAAGAAGTAGGGTGACATTTAAGCAACCCATCGTCTTCTAAGCCCGATGGCCGGTGAGGAGCGTTTTGCGTACATAGGCTCGGGCTTGGTGGTGTGCCAGATTCGAGGAACGCGTTGCCCAAAATCATAAAGGCCGTTTTGTTTCTCGTTATTCTTTCCTCGGCCGCCATTACGTGGTCCCAGACACAACTTCCGGACCACTCCAATCCTCTTGAGTATGCCCAGCAAAGCCCGACATCACCAAGCAACCCGGCACCGGGGACCGCGCCACCAGCCGATAACGCCGGTGTTCCGTTGCCAGAGCAGGCTCCGGCTGCCCAAAACAAAAAAGACGATTCCCAGGGCCAGCAGACGAAGCGCATGTTCTGGCTGGTTCCTAATTTCGCAGCCGTGAGCGCGCATCAGCAGCTTCCACCGCTGTCCACCCGCGAGAAGTTCGTACTCGCCGCGCAGGATAGTGTTGTGGATTATTCCTCATATACGTGGACCGCGATTTTGGCTGGACAAGCCATGCTCCTGAATTCCGATCCGGAACTTGGGCACGGAGTCGCCGGTTATGGACGCTACTACTGGCGCACCTTCACGGACGGAGTATCGGGCACTTTTTTCACCGAGGCCATTGTTCCCGCTATTACGCATGAGGATCCGCGCTATTACACCATGGGTGAGGGCGGCTTCTTCCGCCGCACGGGTTACGCAATTTCCCGCGCGTTCGTCACTAAGACAGATTCTGGAGGCACAAGTTTCAACGCGTCCGAGGTGTTGGGGAATGCGCTTGAAGCGGGCTTGTCCACTGCTTACTATCCTCCTGAGGAGCGTGGCCTCAATCAAACCGCCCTGAACTTTGGCACGCAGATGGAATCCGCCATCTTGAATCACATTTTCCAGGAGTTCTGGCCCGACGTCCGCAGGAAAGTCTTTCGCCGAAACTAGAACCGCGCAATCCTCGAATGACGATCGGACGTGTTGCTTTCACTTCTGGATTTTCCCCCGAAACCCAAGTGTAGCCGGCTATCGCGGCAGTTCCGGCACGTCCTGCTTGAACTACGCGACAGGCGGCTGCTAGAAAGAGCAAATGGGGCACTCGAGTACCCAGGTGACGATCGATATCTATGGGCACCTGATTCCCCGGGGCGCACATAGCATGGGTGGGCAAGCTGGATTCGGCAACAAGTCGGCGATGTTCTTCAACCGCCCGGCGCAACCGGAAACAGATTACGAATTACGAAACCGTCGCAAGTCGTTGATTCTAGTGGTGAGCCGGGCAGGACTCGAACCTGCAACCCGCTGATTAAGAGACCGTCCAAGGAGAACCAAGACTGAGCACGATGGTGCGTTACCATGTTGATTGTACCGTTATTTAACATTCCTCCGCCCGTACGAAAAAGTGCGTCCAATTGCTATGGAGCGTGACGGTGGGGGGGCACAAAATTGGGCACAGCATGTTTCTTCGACGGTTCTGGCCTATAGCTTTTTCACTGCGAGAATTCTCTGTTGGGGGCGATGAGCGAGGTTCAGCTCAATTCATCGCTGACGTGAAGCTTGAATTTTCACACTAGTTGGAGCCTCAAAGTCTTGACTCGTGTCCTCGACGGCTCTCCGTAACCCTCCTCGGAGAACAGAGGCTCAGCTTGCATCAGCGCGTGTAGATAGTGAAACACTGGCCGATCGGGAACGGCTTATAAGGGTTCTCTTTGTCCTGCTCATCCCTCGTTCGTGTGTGCTTCAACATCCAGCACATGGGATTGAGCACCGCTTCGACGAGCGGCGATGATTCCCGCAATTGCTTCTGCTCGTGCGGTGTCAGCGAAGACCAGATTGATGGTAAGTCCCGCAGGCGCAGCCGAACGCTCATTGCCATCTGTGTTCCTTGGTAGCATGTCGCTGATCTTGCACGCCATTCCAGCACCCTTAGACGCGCCGCTGTCGTCCGCTCCTCTACGACCATACCCTCGTGGCAGACAAACTTGGGTTGCGTCGCATCCAACAACAGGATTATATATTTGTGAACCAAAGTGCCCTTATCAGGCCCAAGTGGACCATTAACTCAGGGCCTTGCCGCTCCTGCAGTCTCCGGAACCCAGAGGCACTTAGGTCCTATCTGCGTAATCCTGACTCGCGTCCTCGACCGGTTCTCGTGAACCCTGAGTGCATATATTTGGATATAACTCGCCCGACTAGGGGCGCCGCACCGCTTGGAGCGCTACATGGCCAGCGACGATCCCCACCGCTGGCCCGCATGCCTTTCCCTGCTTCGGTAGCCTTCCGGGTTGCACATCCTATTCCAGCATTGGCGGAGCACCGCCGGCGAATCCGACGTTGGAAACTGTAGGAAACTTCTGATACTGTTCACATTGTGATTTTTGTAGGCAGGCGATTCTAATCCGGTGTTCACCCGATTGACACGTGGTTCAAACGTGATCTGCTCAGGAGCTGGCACCACGATGATAAAGCCGAAGGGTATAGGCTTAAAGATTATAGGGGTCAGTCTCGTGTTGTTTGGATTGGCGTTTATTTGCCTTATCTCTCTCGGCGCTTCGGGATTCCACGAAGCATTGCCGGTTGACGTTGCGGGAATGGTGACCAGTTTTAGCGGACTCCTATGCCTTCAGAGGAGTTTCAAGTTCTAAGTTGTCGGTTCGCAGGTAAGAGTGGTACCAGAAATACCCACACTAACTGCTCGGATTTACGGATACTATCGGCGCTTAAGTCAGAAAAGAGAAGGCTGCCAAACTCCCCTCGCATCGAATCCAAATGAGTTGCCAGGAGGAGCGTGGTGTGTTCTTGTTCAGCGGTAAACGGCGTGAATGGCTCAACCGCACTCATCGTCACGGCGGCCACGGCGACCGGCACCTTCAGCGACGGCAGCACGCAAAATGTGACCACGCAGGCAAGTTGGACCTCCTCCGCCCCCGCGGTAGCGACCATTACTGCGGGTGGCTTGGCAACGGGTGTAGCAGCCGGCGGCACAACGATTCAAGCTGCGGTAAACGGCGTGAATGGCTCGACAGCCCTGACGGTTACTGCTGCGACCCTGCAATCAGTGGCCGTAACGCCAGCGAACGGTTCCATTGGTAAAGGCGCTACCCAGCAATACACCGCGACGGACACCTTCAGTGACGGCAGCACGCAAAATGTCACCGCCCAGGCAAGTTGGACCTCCTCCAACACCGCAATCGCGACGATCAGTTCGGGAGGACTGGCAACGGGGGTGGCAGCTGGCGGAACGACAATCCAGGCTGCGGTAAACGGCGTCAATGGCTCAACGGGTCTGACGGTCACCGGGTTGACCCTGCAATCACTGGCCGTGACGCCTGCGAACGCTTCCATCCTTAAGGGAGGAACGCAGCAATACACGGCTACGGGTACATTCAGTGACGGCAGCACGCAGGACTTGACCGCCCAGGCAAGTTGGACCTCGTCCAACACCGGAGTAGCTACCATTACGTCGGGTGGCCTGGCAACGGGTGTCGCAGCCGGCGGCACAACCATTCAGGCTTCGGTAAACGGCGTCAACGGATCAACCGGATTAACCGTAACGAACTCGGTCGTGTCAGTTTGGACGCATCATAACGACAATTCGCGCACGGGGCAGAATCTCAATGAGACAATATTGACGCCGGCCACCGTGAATTCGGCAAAGTTCGGTAAGTTATTTACATATTCTGTAGACGGCTATGTCTACGCTCAGCCACTGATTATGCCCAGCGTGAATATTGCAGGTCAGGGGCTGCACGATGTGGTTTTCGTGGTCACCGAGCATGACAGTGTGTATGCGTTCGATGCGGATGGAACGACTTCATCACCGCTGTGGAAGGTAAGCTTTATCGATCCAGCCACGGGGGTGACTACCGTTCCCTCGTCCGATGTTTATGATAACGGGGGCATTCCTGATTTGACGCCGGAGATCGGAATCACCTCCACGCCTGTGATCGACACATCCACTGGGACCATGTTTGTTCTCGCGGTCACCAAAGAAAACGGAAGCTGGGTGCACAGGCTTCATGCTCTCGACATTACCTCGGGGGCGGAACGCAGTAACTCACCGGTCAGAATCCAAGGGACTGTGCCGGGGACGGGATACGATAGCGTTAGCGGCCAGGTCACCTTCAACTCGCGGCGTCAACTGCAACGGCCAGCTTTACTCCTGCTGAATGGGCTGGTGTATGTTGCTTTTGGCTCCTACGGTGATATCGATCCGTACCACGGCTGGATTTTCGCCTACAACGAAAACAGTTTGCAGCAGACCTATATCTACAACGTTTCGCCCAACGGGACTGAAGCCGCTATTTGGCAAAGTGGTACAGGGCCGTCTGTGGATACCTCCGGGAATATTTACGTCATAACGTGTACGGGAGTAGGCACCGCGCAGGGCAACAGCTTTTTGAAGCTAAGTTCTTCTCTACAATTGTTGGATTACATGACGCCATTCAATCAGGCTTCGCTTTCTCCTACTGACTTGGATTTGGGCTCCGGGGGAGCGGTGCTCTTGCCCGACCAATCCACGGGGCCAACGCATCTCCTGGTCGGAGCCGGCAAAGAGGGTCGCGTCTACCTCATCAATCGCGACAACATGGGTCACTTTAATTCGAGTGGCGACAATGTCGTGCAGGAGCTCCCGGGTGCCGTGGGTCCAGCACACATAACGTCGGGAAATGCGGCAATGTATGCGACGGCCGCCTTCTGGAACGTGCCCTGAATTGACGCACCTGTATTCCTGTTAACCCATCAATAGCAGTCAATTCTAGCCGTCAATCTGTAATCACGTTGACAAACGCCGGTCGAAGAATAGGGCGCAGCTAGTTGGCGGATATGCAGAAACGGCTATGACGAACATCCCTGTCGTATCAATCATCATTCCGTTCTTCAATCCCGGCGTTTTTTTCGAGGAAGCGGTGCAGAGCCTTTTCTGCCAGAGCTTTAAGGAATGGGAACTGCTCCTGGTTGATGACGGGTCCACTGACGGAAGCACCAGCTTCGCCCGGCACTTGGCCGAGCAAGATCCGGCGCGCGTCCAGTATTTGGAGCATGACGGACATCGCAATTTGGGGCTATCGCCAACTCGTAATGTGGGAGTCCGCCACGCGCACGGCCAATATATTGCCTTCCTGGATGCGGACGATGTCTGGTTCGAGTCGAAATTGCAGGAGCAGGTGTCGATTCTCGAGGCGAATCCCACCGTGGCACTCGTTTATGGCCCTGATCTATGGTGGTATAGCTGGACCAACGCTCCGTCCGATCGGAATCGCGATTATCTTGCCTCGCTTGGCGCTCCAGCGAGTACCATCTGGGCTCCCCCGCTTCTGCTAATTCGCACGCTTCAGTCTAAAGCTCAGACTCCCAACCCATCGAACATGATGATACGCAGGGAGGTCATCGACAAAGTAGGAGGTTTTGAAGAGCAGTTCGTCGGTTTCTACGCGATGGTGGAAGATCAGGCATTCCTCGCCAAGGTGTGCGTGCGTTTCCCCATATTTGCCGCGGGAGCATCCTGGTATCGATATCGCCAGCACCCCGGCTCCATCTCTCTCACATATGCTCGTGCGGGTAAACGTCGGGCTGCAGCTCTGCATTATTGTCTTTGGCTAAATACTTACTTGAAAAAAGCGGGTATACGCCAACCTGAGTTACAGGAAGCTCTGCGCAACAGGACTCGGCGCACAAGATATCCGGCCTTATTCGGTTTGTTAGGCTTCTGGCAGCGAGTGGTTATACGCATGAAATCAACTGGATCACGGTAGAAAGAGCCATGGAGGATAGCCCGCACAGTGCCGCAGCTGATCGTGCAGAGAACGGGAGAATCAGGAATGTGGAAACTCCGTTCGTTTCTGTGATCATCCCCTGTTATAACCACGCGCATTTTCTGCCTGAAGCGATTGAAAGTGTGTTGCAGCAAAGCTATCCGCACCGCGAGATCATCGTTGTCGATGATGGCTCGCCTGACAACACGCCGGAAATTGCTGCCCGCTATGCGGGTGTCCGGTGTCTTTCTCAGGAAAATAAGGGGCTCGCTGGCGCGAGAAACGCAGGTCTACAAATATCCGCGGGAACATACATCGTCTTCCTGGATGCTGACGATCGGCTTACCGCCGGAGCTTTGCAGACTGGGGTGGATTGTCTGAATGCACAGCCGGAATTGGCGTTCGCATTTGGAGAATGCAGGCGCGTTGATCTGGAGGGAAAGGTAATACCTAGGCCAGATCAGGCTCCTAAAAACGAGGACTTGTACGTCGAGCTTTTACATCACAGTTTCATCTGGTGCCCGGCTACCGTGATGTACCGGAAGACAATTCTCCTTGATATGGGAGGCTTCAACACCAGCTTGCATGTGCGCGCGAGTGACGATTACGACCTATATTTGCGCATTGCGCGCTGTTCACGGATCGCAGCGCATGGCCAGATTGTGGCCGAGTATCGTTTATATCCGGGCAGCATGTCTTCAAACGCTGCGTTGATGCTAAAATCGGCACTTTATATCCTGCATACACAACAAGACTACATTAAAGGGAACCCGTTATATGAGAGTGCTTGCCGGGAGGGTCTGAAACAAGCCCGTCGCTACTATGGCTCGAAACTGCTGCAGAATGTTCTCCACGACATTCATAGTGGGACCGGCGGCCGTAAGCTGATCGCGGACTTATTCACGCTACTACGCTTCTATCCTTTAGGACCCGTCAAATACATGGTTGTGAGAATACAGGATCGGATCGACTCTTTCCGAACCCCGTACTAGCTGCAGATCGTTGTACCCGGACTCTAGCTCGGCATTTTTTCAGTGTAGGAGTTCTACCATCAATCGCCGCACCCGTAACATAGTTGTCTAATTCATGAAAAGTTCCGCGTCCCATCGCGCGACAATCGATCCTCCCCCGGAGCCAGTCCGCAATCGATTGCTGCGACGCGTGGACTGGCGCTTCCTGTTGCCCAATCCCCAGCCGGAGCGCGCCATCTGCTTCGCTAACGGCGCCCTCGCGCGCGCGGTGGAACTGATCTCTCGCGAAACTGTTCCTGCCTCCGCAAAGCCTTCCGGCAATTGCGATCTGCGGTGGTGGCGAGGCCCTCGCAACGCACGTTGCGTGCTGCTTGCTCCGCGCTTTCTTCCGAAGGCTTCTGCTGCGCCGAATGGATCCTGCCAATGCCGGGCGGCCCGCGACGCATCCAGCGCCAGATGGAAGCAGCGGGATTCACAGAGATTTGCTGCTACTGGCCTTGGCCTTGGCCTCAGGGGGGGCGAACGCGCTTCTGGGTACCATTGCAAGCGAGCGGCGCATTCGATTATTTCGTTTCCAGCCGGCCAAAGCCGCGTACGCTTCTGCGGCGCATATTCACCTCCGCCCTTGTGCGGGCATGGAAACTAGGAATGCAGCTCGGCCTGGCAGCGCCGATGATTGCTCTAGCCCGTAAGGGGTCAGCGCAATCATCCTCCACGTATCACTATCAAGATCAAGGCGAGGTCCCTGGCACGATCCCGTCACGCACCGATCCTCAGCTATTTGCTGGCATCCGAAGTGAATGGGCAAACTTCGGCCTGGGTGATGCTCCGGGCCATCCTTCTAGCCTGCTGTTAACCGGCGGTTATCGCAGCATCAGCAAAGTGGTTGCGTTGATATTTGCAGAACCCGTGCGAGAACCCCGTTTAGTCGTGAAAATGCCGCGTGTGCCCGAATCCATGGCGATGCTGCGACGCGAAGCTTCGATACTCCGTTCGGTGCACCAGCTGCGGCCTGGCGGCGTTCCGGGGGTGCCGCGGGTGCTTTCCTATCGCGAAGATACCCAGGTGCTTGCTCTGACAGCGTTCACAGGAACGCCCGTCAATTACCTGTTGCGTCAGCAAAACTTCCGCGATTTCGGGTTGAAAGCTGCCCAATGGCTGGCGGGTTTAGCCAGCGGTTCTCCCGCCGTGCATCGAGACCGGTGGTGGGGACCCTTGGTTGAGCCGATCGTGAACGAGTTTGAACAATCGTTCGCGGAGGTCCTGGACCGAGGAATGCTCGCGCAAACAAAGGCCGTAATCGCCGAGGTCAATACCTTGCCCTTGATGTGTGAACAGGCCGACTTCTCGCCGTGGAATGTCATGGTCACTCCAGCCGGCGATCTGGCCGTACTTGACTGGGAATCTGCAGACCTGCAGGGATTGCCAGTGCTTGACCTGTTATATTTTCTATCCTATTGCCTGTTTTGCATTGACGGTACCATGGCTAGTCCGCGCGCTGCCCGCTCCTACAAGAAGTTCTTCGATCCAACTACGGTCGCGGCGAGAGTCTGTTATGAGTGCCTCGAGTATTACACCAGCAATATCGGCTTAGATCCCGCTAGTCTGCCCGCTTTGCGATTGATTTTGTGGATGCGCAAATCTCGTTGGGAGTACCAGCGCCTGATGGCGGACGCGAAAGGCCGCTCCAAACGCGAAGCGCTGCAGAGCAGTTTGTTTGTGAACCTGTGGCAGCAGGAAGTCCGTCATCTTTCCTGAGCGCATCCCCCGCCGATCCACTCCCCAGCATCTCAACTCACACTAGAGCCGAATATGTACCTAGCCCCACATATGAAATCGAATCACTTGCAAAAACAATAATCGGGGGGCACGTGTAAACACCACGTGAGCTACGAAGCCGAGCTAGTACAAAACGCCCCTGCTCAGTTATTGAACTAAGTTGGTGGACGTGAGGGGATTCGACCCCTGACCCCCTGCTTGCAAAGCGTAAACGAGCACTTTGCTACTTTCGACGGCGGAGTGCTACCACTCCCTACGTCAGAGGTAGCTAAAGGAAAGAGTTCAGGGCAAGATGCGATTGAACATCCAAATGAACGACAAGAGCAGCCCCCCGCAAGCTACCCAGACGGCACTGGTGCGACGGGAATAGGACACGAAAATGCCAGAACAGGCGATTACGGCAGAGATCATCGTCATCACGCGACTAAGCGTCACCGACGAACTTGGCGTCACCTGAAAGAGCCACTGTGGATTGAGAGTAAGACCGAAAGCCACGACACCCAAGACTATCGGAATCAGGCTACCGAACTTCTGCCCAACGCTCCTCTTAGAGCGCAGTTCGATGACCGCAGCCACACAGAATGCTAGTAACGGAAAGCACAAGACAATAATGGCAATCTGTTTCACGTCATCCGTCCCTACGGATTCGTTAGACCTGGCGATATAGAACAGCGGGCACCGAAACAGGTAGAGGCGTTGCCATACGCACCCCCCCTCTGGCGTCTTACCGAAATAGTTGCTCCAGGTAAGATGGGTGGCCTCGTGCAATATTGTGCCGGGGAGAGGACAGCCACAAGTGCCATCCAATGCAATTTGGGAAATCTCCATCGTGTTCGTTAAGAACGTTTCGAGACCAGCGAGCTCACCGCACGTGATATAGCCCGGAGACGGGCGCGGGCGTTCATTGCCGATTTCACGATCTACGGGCGACAGCGATAACGAAGCTCGCCGAATCAGAGACAAGTGATTCAGTGATTATGAGCATAGCAGGCCACGTTAGCCGTCGGATGCTGGAGCACTATAGCCGGATTCGGATGGACGCGAAGGGCCGTGCCCTAGATTGCATCGACCGGATCCAAAAAGCGGCGATTTTCAAGGGTGCTGTAAACCAAAACGTGAACCAACTTGCTTTTGAGCAAAAGTCCGCGCCTGCTAAGTTATTGAATTATATGGTAAAGGTGAGGGGATTCGAACCCCTGACCCCTGCTTGCAAAGCATGGGATTCATTTCCATCCACTCCTACTATTGCTTGTAACCACTAACGTTTCCAACAAATAGGGGAATCTGCTTTTCGCTCAAAGCTAACCCCGAATGCGTGAAAACGTTCCATTCGTGCACAGTTCGTACACAGCAGTGCAGGGGCCCTGCTGAATACGTATCCGTAGGGAATCAGCCATATTGCAGAGTACGTGAGATAAAGCTCTCAGAATGCCACGCTGACGTTATTTGAACAGGTTGTGGGGCGGGTGCCGGACTGTCTGAGATACCTTCCGCGACAGCATTGATGCAACGGTTGATCGAAAACGTTGCTACAGCATCTAATGGGGTGGATCGCTCGACCGCCGAAGTAGAAAAGCAATAAACAAAAGATACCGAAATAACGGGACGCGCCGGTGCTGATAACACCAACGCGCCCCTGACCAAAGTCGCCTGATAAGGAGGCAACGAATTGCTGCGCGCAGTTTATCGCAACCTGATCACGACCCGTCTCACTGCATTCGAGCCGCAATTTACGCGCGGGTTTCCACACTTAACGGCCAAGATCCGAGGGTTCAAACTCTAGAAATCGAGCAGTATTGCCACCATCGCGGATTTGAAATCTTCGACGTTTATGTTGATAGGGGTGTGTGTGGCAAAAAAGATTCGCGCCTGCAGCTCAACAGAATGATGGAGGATGCACATCAGCGGCGATTTGACGTGGTTGTCGTCGCCGGCTTAGATCGCTTTGCAAGGTCGGTGTCGCACCTGCTTCGTGCGCTGGAAACCTTGAATATGCTGGGCATTCAGTTTGTTTCGTTATCGGAGCAGATTGATACAGGTACCCCGACGGGGAAAATGATTTTTACGGTATTGGGCGCTGTCAGCGAGTTGGAGCGAAATCTTATCATCGAGAGGGTACACGCAGAATTGCGACATGCCAGAGCGAAGGGCAAGCGGCTGGGCAGGCCACGAAAAAGGGGGGATGCCACGGTGATTAAGTCACGTCGCGCGTCTGGAGCTTCTTGGCGGACGATTGCGCGTGAGATGAAATTATCGGTAGGGACTGTGTTTGGGGCAATTCAAGGCATTACAAACGATTCAGCACGTCGTTGAAAGAAGAGAAGGCACCCACGGTACATCAAAGCAGCACACCATTTGTCGTTACGAAGCTTCGGGCCACACGGTTTCTGCCGCTGCTCTGCGAAGGACCATGCCTAAGAGGCTGGTAGAGCGGTTCGGAGATTAGGAATTAAATAACTTCGGAATGACGACCGGTTGGCTCTGGATGCCAATAATACATTGTTGCGTTTAGCTTCAGATGGTTGGACATCGCCCTCTGGGTAACTTCAGGCACTGGCAATTACTCCGAATGATAAGCGATACGTCTCCATAAGGTAGGTTTCGGTGACGCTCAATAGATCTAGGTGTTCGCGCGTCACCCGTGCCTTTGATAAGCCGGGTTGCACGACGTAGATCTTCAATGAGACAGGCAGAGATGACCCTCATCTCGAGGATCGTAAGCACTAGCAGTTTGTTGAAAAACCTATTTCTTCTGCAACTTTAAATCAAAAAACTCGTCTGAAGTAAGGAAGGCCAAGGAGGCGAGCGAATGCGAGGAGACGATAACCAGCAAGAAGGAATGTTCAGCTACGTTTCGCCAGAAAAGCGAGTCCCGGCGGATCATCCCTTGCGGCCGGTCCGCAAGATGGTGGATGAGATCCTGAAAGAGATGTCGCCGCGGTTTGCGAAGTTGTACTCGGACGTGGGCCGGCCATCGATAGCGCCCGAGCGGCTGTTTCGGTCTCTGCTGTTGCAGATCTTCTATTCGGTACGGAGCGAACGAATGCTGATCGAGCAACTGCAGTACAACCTGCTGTTCCGGTGGTTTGTGGGGATGGAGATGGACGAGGGGGTCTGGAATCACGCGGTGTACAGCAAGAATCGGGAGCGATTGCTGAACGAAGAGATCGCGGAGTCGTTTTTCAGGCGGGTGTTGGAACGAGCCAGACCATTCATGTCAGATGAACATTTCACGGTGGACGGAACGCTGATTGAGGCTTGGGCCAGCCAGAAGAGTTTCCGACCAAAGGATGGGACGGGGAAGCCGCCAGGACCAGGAGGAGAGGTGGACTTTCACGGGGAGAAGCGAAAGAACCAAACCCATGAATCGACAACCGATCCGGATGCCCGGCTATACACCAAGTCCCGAGGGAGCGAGGCGAAGCTCAGCTACATGGGACATGTAATGATGGAAAACCGCAACGGGCTATTGGTGCAGACGTTTCTGACTGAGGCGAACGGAAGAGCGGAGCGGGATGCTGCGCTGCTCATGGCCGAAGCCCTCCCGCAGAAAAAGCGGGTGACGTTAGGAGGGGACAAAAACTACGACACCCAGGAATTCGTACGAGAACTCCGCGGGATGAACATCACGCCGCATGTGGCACAGAACAATACCAATCGCAGGAGCGCGGTGGATGAGAGGACCACACGGCATGCGGGGTATGAGGTGAGTCAGCGGAAGCGCAAACGAGTGGAGCAATCGTTCGGGTGGATGAAGATGGTCGGGATGCTAAAGAAAGTGAAGTTGCGAGGAATCGACAAGGTGGGATGGCTGTTTATCTTTACCGGGGCCGCCTACAATCTGTGCCGATTGCGAAACCTGATGGCCAGAACATGACACGTGCCTTGGATGAGCCGGCTCAGTAGATAGAAAAACCCAAACCACTCCTTTACAACTCAGCCAGAACTCAAAACTTGAGACCAAAAGAGCTTCGAAAACCAAATTGTTCAACAAGCTGCTAGTTCATTGTTGCCTTTTTCATAGCGACTCGCTCCTTCGGCTTTCTGGCGCCGGGCCTCCCTGCGAAGGATGGGAGTGAATAGATCTGTACATTTATGATGCGATGACGGCCAGGCGATGCTTTTCTGCGCGTGTCCGCACACTTCGTAAAGGTCTTCACTTCTTCGTCCAGCAGCTCCTTCCTGGGAATATCTGCAGTGATACAACTCAACGTCGATGCTATAAGGTGCCGCCGCGTCACCAATCAGTATGATGGTCACAACATCTGCGGACTCACCCTTGCCATCGTCGTCGATAATCATGTCGTAGTCGCGGTTCATGAGAGTGGCGATGACTCTCGCTTGGACGGAATCCACCTCCTTCTGCTTTACCTGCGACTCTTTCCTGATATTGGTACCGAACCAGTCTCACGCCAGAATCTTCGCGGTGTCACACGGAGAATGGATGGTCTTTAGCGGAATGAAATCGTTGCCCTCGAGCGCAGAGCCATCGGAGAACCAGATCATGGAAGGTTTCATAGAAGACCTCGGTGGCATCTCCTGCCTCAGCACGATTGCCATGCCGTACTTGAACTCCCCGCCACCGTGCTACAACAAAACGATAGTTCGGCCCTTCCTGGCTTTTAAGGAGCTGCAGTTTCAGCTCCGCCTCCTAACCTTCAGCGACAAAACCAGCGGTCAGAATGCATCTGGCTCGATCACCGGGGTCGAACGCAAGAAGAAAAACCGCCGGTCACAGGAGGAGCGTTTTTCCTTGGTGCCGCTTTTATAGAACTTCTCAGGACTTGGCGCTAAGGAAGGTGCTACGACTGTCGATACAGGCGGCCGGACGGCAACTCAAGCCATTTATCTATACGAAATCTCCACATGCATTCCCGTGCAAGCATCCCCAAGTACAGGGAATACGAGCGCAACCCAAGCGAACTATTAAACCGTTGTAAGAATTCTCGAAAAACCAACTGATTTCTCGTAACTGCTTTGCCCGATGTCGCATCAAGTAAGCACCACTCTGTTTCGTCCCTCCTTTTTGGCAACGTATAGGGCCTCATCGGCGACACGTAATAGCTGGGTGAGATGGGGGTCTTCGCTCGCGGCAGCCACTCCGATGCTTATCGTAGCTTGAATGGACACACTGCCCGCCCGAACAACCTCTGATGACACGGACTGACGGACCCGCTGGGCCAATTCCGATAGCGCTGCGATGTCGCATCCTGGCGCGATGATCACAAATTCCTCTCCACCGTACCGCCCAATTGAGTCGTATGGCCGGCCCGACGCCAGCATCCTACGAGCCGTTTCACGAAGCACGCTATCGCCCACGTGGTGGCCGTGGACATCGTTCACCTCTTTAAACTTGTCAATGTCGGCCATCATAACCGCGACGGATTTGCCCGAGCGTCGAGATCGCGCAACCTCCTGATCCAGTCGTGTGAGAATCGCTGGTCTGTTGAGGAGGCCTGTGAGGGAATCATGAGTCGCTTGCACTCGCAATTGCTCGCGGGCGTTGATGAGCTCCTTTTGAAGGTCCACGATGCGCTCGCCAGTTCGCAGGCGAGCTTTGAGCTCGTGTAGATCAAAAGGCTTGGTTATATAGTCGTCTGCACCCGCTTCAAGGCCTTGAATAATCTCGGTCTGGTGCCCTCGCGCCGTAAGCAGCAGAATGTAAACATATATGGTTCTCGGGCTTTCGCACGAATGATCCGGCAAACCTCCACGCCATCCATTTCGGGCATCATCCAATCAAGTACCGCCAGCTCGGGTCCGTCTTTCTGTTCGAGCAAACGGAGAGCTTCATTGCCATTAGAACTTGTGATCACTGCGTACCCTGCGTTCATCAATGACATCTGCAGCAATCGAAGAGATACAGGATCGTCGTCAGCAACTAAAACTTTCATCGGAGTATCCTTGACCTTACCGCAGCGACGTATGGGTGCCCTTGCCAACAGCTAAATCTGTGACATCCGTTTGCTGCCCGCACGGTGACCTAAGCATATTTGTGACGCTCTCGATTTCCGCGGAAAGTAAGCCGAAGATGCGTTCCGCATCGTCAAAGTTATTTGCCCGCCCGAGCCGCTCTAGTTTCAAAGCAAGGTCGACTGCCTGCTGGGCGGAGAACGTCGCCACCGAACCTTTTAAAGAGTGTGCCCCCCGCTCCAACGCGTCTGCATTCTTATCAGAGATGGCACCTTGAATAACGGAAAGCATTCGTGCGCTGTTGTCACAGAACACTTGTGCCAAATCCGCTAGCAGCGCCTCATCGTTTCCGACCCGCAGCAGCGCGGCTTCGCGGTCGATGTGCGGCACGCCCAGCGATCCCGGTTCCGGGCTGCGATCGATCGGTCCGACATGACGCGTGATGCCTTCAGTAACCTGTAGTAGCTCTTCGATGTGAACTGGCTTAGAAATGTAGGCATCCATCCCGGCCGCCAGACAGTGTTCCCGGTCACCCTTCATAGCGTGCGCGGTCATAGCAATGATGGGAATATGTTGGCCAGTCGAGATCTCCTTGCGCCGGATGGCATTGGTGGCCTCTAATCCATCCATCTCCGGCATTTGCACATCCATCAGAATTACGTCAAACTTCTGTTTTTCTAACGCTTCCATAACACGTTTGCCATTTTCCACGACAGTGACCTCGTGGCCCCGCCTGTAAAGAGTCCTCTTTGTTAACTCTTGATTGACAGGATTATCTTCCGCTAAGAGAACGCGAAGATGTTTGCGCGTGTCCGCAAGCGTATGGCGAGTGATCAACGTATGGTTTTCCTCAGTTGTCTGCCGTAAACCAAGCACTTTGAGAATGGCTTCGCGTAGCTCCTGCTGGCGTACCGGTTTCGTCAAATAGGCCGATATACCCACTTCGCGGCAACGGTCGGCGTCGCCCCGCTGCCCGCCCGAAGTAAGCATTATGATCATGGGGGAGAGCAACTCCGGATCTTCTTTAATTTTTGCTGCTGTCGCAAATCCATCTAGCTGTGGCATCTGGGCATCCATCAAAACTAACGCAACTGCCTGTTCTGCGCCCTGCGCGCGCCGTAGTGCGGCAATGCCCGCCCATCCGCTGGCTGCCACGACTGGCTTCATGCCCCATTGCAGAAGTGTTTGTTCAAAAATGCGCCGATTCGTCGAGTTGTCGTCCACCACCAAAACCGAGAGGCCCGCTAGACTGGCATGTTGACCTTCTTTCTTTTGCGCCGACACGCCTGGCAGGGTGAATTTCGCGCTGAAGTGAAACGTGCTTCCTTGCCCGGGTTCGCTCTCCAGCCAGATGTGGCCTCCCATCATGCTCACCAGAGTCGTCGAAATGGTTAAACCGAGTCCTGTACCACCGTGCCGCCGCCGTGACGAGCCATCCGCTTGCACAAAGGATTCGAAGACTCTCTTTTGCTGTTCTCTCGGAATCCCAATTCCGGTGTCGCGAATGGTAAACTCCAGTTCGACGCTGTCGTCTTGCGTTTGCTGAACGTGCGCCTGTAAAACGATTTCGCCCCGGTCCGTGAACTTAATGGCGTTCCCCAGTAGGTTCACCAACACCTGCCGCAATCGGTCAGGATCCCCCTCAACCGCGTGCGGAATGTTATAGGGAATATCGCATACTAATTCCAAGTTCTTTTCTCCCGCCTGCACGCTAAACATTTTGGCTGTTTCCTCCAGAAGTTCTCGGAGATCAAATGTGGTAAATTCCAGACTTAGCTTGCCCGCTTCGATCTTGGAAAAGTCCAAAATGTCGTTGATTACAGTCAGAAGAGCGTCACCGGATTGCTTTACCATAACCAAATAACCTCGCTGCTCTTCGCTCAGGTCAGTCTCTAGCGTCAGCTCGGTCATACCAATAATCCCATTGAGGGGCGTTCTGATCTCATGGCTCATATTGGCTAGAAACTCGCTCTTGGCGACGCTGGCAGCTTCCGCCGCTTTTATCTGTAGGCCTTGTTGTACGGAGTACTTGCGATCTAATATAGAACTTAAAACGGCTAGACTCAGCACCATCATGGTCACCAGAATGATTCCGGTTGTCCCCAGCGCGTCCACGTTAACTGCGTGTGACAGATCGAGCGGTGCGCTTGATGGCGTAAAGGTGGCAGCCGCCATTCCAGTGTAATGCATCACAGGTACGGCGCCGCCCATGATCGCGGCGCTACCTAGTTTTCGCCATAAGTTCCCCTTGTTTTCTTCTCGTGCATAGAATACGAGCCACAGCCCGACGAACGAAATCGCTATTGCGAGCATCACTGACAATGTCACAATTGGAACGCTGTAGGTGCAAATGGCGGCCATACGCATAGCCGCCATACCTATGTAATGCATTAGGGCAATTCCAATCCCCATAACAACACTACCCATTACTGCATTCCACAGACTCATTTGGACGCGGCTTGCTACATACAAAGCGACGGCAGAAGCGAATATCGCTGCCAACAGAGATAACAGAACAGTGGGCCAATCATATTCAACGGGCATGGACATGCGGAACGCCAACATTCCGATGTAGTGCATGGACCAGATGCCGAGTCCCATTGCGGCAGCGCCCGCGGTTAGCCATGCAGTGCGTGCCCATCCGCGTGTAGCTGTTATGCGGCCTGCCAAATCAAGCGCCGCGTAACATGCAAAGATCGCGATGACGACAGAAAGCGCCACCAGGCGGTAATCATATGAACTGGTCAGAAGAATATCAGAAGGAGACATATAGGACTCCTGGCCCGAAGGGCTGTCTGCTCACCTAACTTCGCAGTTTGCTAGAACAACGTTGTACAAACCGTCCCAAGTCATTCATCGCGGTTCCTGATCCGCCTCGACACTGACTCGTCCAACCGCTATCTTGCTAGACACAGCGGGTGTCCGCAAATAGGTCCAGTCGGGATCCGTAAGAAGAAACTCCAGCGCAAACAGACCTTGCAAAGCACAAACTCTTCGGGATATCGATGAACATGTATCAGAGATCATGTCGTACTACCGTTCGCTCTGCAGCCACAGCATTGCCACCTTTTGCACCACTTCCTCGACAGATTGTAAACAGCTACGTAGCTCCCAAGAAGGCATAATGAGGGGCAGATCGTAAACCAGCTTACAAATGTCCTGGTGAGTACTACAAAGAGCAGCGTTGACATCTCAGCAGAATACACGTCTGCCCATGCTTGGTGTATACGTCCCCGGCACCGCACATGCGTAACAGATTGTAGGAAATAGAAAGCAGCTGAACAATTATGACAAATCACAAGTGACCTGCAGATGGCTTACAATCCGGTTATCTTGCTACAGAGAAACTCAATCTTATGCCAATCGCCAGTGGCCAGGAACCTGGTTCGAAGCAGGTGCCCAGGATTCCACAGAACCGAAGATGTAACGAGGAAGGCAAAGCCTCTCCTCGTTACATCTTTACGATGAGGTCCGACCTCGATGAATTTAGGGAACGACAGCATATACCGCGGCGTTGCTCGCACTCTGCAAAATAGCAGGTACGCCCCTGTATACGATTGATTTCGCGGTGCTATTCGGGATGTATAGGACGTCTTCGGGCTGAAGCGCAACGTCCGGTTGTTGGCCATTCATGATCTTCTTTAGCGATATTTGAGTATCGCTATAATTGACGGCAGTCTTTCGGATAAGCCTGGCATGATGCATTGCGGCCGTGCGCGTTTGACCACCCGCTAGGGCCACGGCTTGCAATACACTCATCTTCCCATCGTTCTGCATCACGAATCCGCCTGGCCGTCCAACATCACCAATCACATAGACGAGACTCGCTCGCGGAACGATGACTTTGTCGCCAGGCATAAGCTGCACGTCCGAGGTAAATGTCGCCTGCGCATTCTTGGTGAGTGGGATAGTGATTATGGTTCCTTCCGTGTTGCGCTTGATTGTGACTGTGGGGCCCGCCAGAGAAGTCGTTCCACCCGCTTGGGAAATGACATCAAACAACGTACGGCTTCCGAGCACTGGGTAAATACCCGGCTTCTGAACTTCACCCAGTACCGATACACCCTGAGTACCGTATTCCTGAATGAGCACTGAGACTTCAGGATGAAGCAAGAAATTACGGTCGGTGAGTTCAGCCGCTATGGCATCTTTCACCTGGTCCGTGGTCAGACCTGCAACGTGCATCAGACCGATGAGGCTGAATGAAGCATCCCCAACATCATTGACCCGCACCGTCTGGGTTAATTCCGGAGCGGCGAAAACATTTATCGCGAGAAGATCGCCAGCCCCGACGCGAAGTCTCGATTCAATGCTTGCCGGACTAGGCGGGATTCCGCTCGGGGCAAGGTTTTCAGGTGGGTTACTCTCTGACTTGGCGCTACTAGGGCCATCGGAAGGAAGTCCGGCGCTCTGCGCAAAAAGGAGACTAACCGCCGGAACGGTCAGGTACAAAATGATGAAAGCGCAAAACACCTTTAACCTGGAAGACATCTTCGCTCCATACCTCACATTCACGCATTTCGACGCCAATTTCATGACCATCGCTCCCTTGTGCATATTTGGGTTAATTTCTCTCCGAAGTGTAGTAGCCAGTCCCAGTTTCTGCAGTCGATTTATACCCAAAGTAGTTAACGTAATCAGTAGACTCAACATCGAAGGCATTCAAGACGGTACCGATGATCCGTTTCCCGCTGCAACGGAACATCTCCCCCGCGCGAAGCAGCGCTTTTTTCGTGGTGCTTCCTGAACGAACCACGAGCACGACACCGTCGCAGTAAGGAGCCAACACCACGGCGTCCGTTACAGACAAGACGGGCGGTGTATCGATAACCACGTAGTCATATTGCGAACGCCACAGTGAGAGGAGAGCCTGCATGGCCTGAGAGCCCAGCAACTCGGCGGGGTATGATGCCCTAGGCCCCGCAGGAATGACTGACAGATTGGGCAAACCAGGACATTTGAGTGGGAGTTCGCTCGACGATCCGCCAACCATCAGGGATGTCAAGCCGGTTGTGCTGCTCAGACCGAGTTCACGGGAGATCTTGGGGCGGCGCAAATCGGCCTCAAGCAGCAGGACGCGTGTCCCTTGCTGGGCCAGCGCGGCTGCACAATTGATGCTCATTGTACTCTTACCCTCCTCAGGTAAGGCACTGGTGACGAGCAGAAAGTTGCAACGATCATGTCGCATCGATTGCATGATTGAAGTCCGTATGGTGCGATACGCCTCTGCAGCCTGCGAATAGGGCTGAGCGACCACCAGCATTCCTGGGCCAGGCGGAAGCAAGGCATTCTCTTTCGAGTCCTTCGTCTTATCCGACTTACGCTTCCACCTGGGAACAAAACCCAGCGATGGAACCAGCGATACATCCTCCGCCTGTTCTGGAGAGGAGATCGTTTCATCGAGATTTTCAGCCACAAATGCGCCCGCAACGCCGAACAATAACCCACCAAATAAACCCAAGCCCAGGTTCAGCGGTACTATGGGACGGGCCGGCAGGTCTGATGCTCGCGCGGGGTCCACAACGATGATGTTGGATGAGTGCAGACTCGAAAGGACACCAGCCTCTTTGAGTTTCTTGGAAAGCCCATCATAGAGGTCCCGACTCGAATCCGCCTCGTGCTTAAGAATCGTGTATTGGACCGCACTGTCATTTTGCTGATTGGCCTGCGCTTTAGCTTTCTCGAAAGACAAGTGCAATGCATCCTGGGTTTGCTGCGCGGCAAGATAATCGTTCTGCGCGCGCCCCGCCAGGTTCGCAATTTCCGTCTGTATGTTCGTGTTGATTTCGGTGAGTTCGTTCTGTAGCTCGATAAGCTTGGGATATGCGGAGCCGTACCTCGACGCCGCCTCAGCATATTGCATCTTGAGCTGATTTTGCTGCGCGCGAAGATTCTCAATGAGTGCCAAGGAGTTCGGCGTCGCCGTCGCACCCGTGGATACAGACGCGCTCACTAACCCGGATAGGAGTTCAGGATTGCCGGTCTTCGCCAGTTGCCAGATTGTTTGGGTGAGGATTCGATTAGCCTGAGCCGCGGTAACCTGCCTGTCAATTTCTTCTAGGCGTGTCATCACAATATTGTGCGTTTCGTCGGTTCCGAGAATGCCTGCCTGTTTTTGATAATCGACCGCCTTTTGCTGCGCTGTTTCCACCTGCCCTTTAAGATCGTTTAGCTGTTTGGAGAGCCACTCAGACGCCTGGACGGTCGCCGAGTAACGGATCCGGAAGTACTGATCCATATAGTCATTCACCAATGTGTTCACAATTTGCGCCGAAATCTCGGGGTCAGGATCCAGAAATTGCACCGAGATCATTCTTGTGCCAGCCACAGGCTCAACCTTCAAATCCTTGTGGTACGCCTTTAACAAAGTCGCCCGCCTGTGAGGAGCCTTCTCAATGGGCAAGTTTGACTCGTTCGGGACTGTATGGACGTAGTCAAGCAGCGACTGCTTCCTCGTGAATTCCGGACGCGCTTCGAGGTTTAAGTCATGCACAATCTGCAGGGCCAGCGTGTCACTCTCCAGTGCAGCAACCTGCGTCTGTTGCGTGACGTTATAATCGACCGCGTTGGCGCCGCTCAATGTTTCCTGCTCGTCCTCGAGGGAGAGGGAACCCGCGTTGGCCTTATTGAACTCAATCAACGAAGTGGTTCTATACCTCGGAGTGACGAGCAGTGTATACCCCAGCGCCGCAGCAAATATCGTCAGCGTGGAAACTAAAATCACCATTCTCCGTTTGCGGATCACTCGCCGCAACTCGGCAAAGGAAATATCTGGAACAACGATGTGTTCTATCATTACCGGCTTACCGCGTCGTTCTATGCCTCGCATTACACCAGGCTGTGGCTGCGGACCCTCAGCCTTGATAATTTGGTTTTCCATGCCTATCCTCTCTTGTTGTTGCAAATTGGATTTGTGACCCTCAGACTGCCGTGACACGTCGCCTCACTCAGCCTCATTAGGCACCCTGGTGGTGGCTGTAGCGTGGGGCCGCTTCTTCGAAAGTGCGCCGGATCGCATTTAATGAAGGCGTCGGGTGCAAGTGTTCATCGTAAGGTAGAGGACGCACGGGCACTCCATTCGTGCGTGAGTTGCTACCCGAAAGCCAGGTATAACGATTGCTTAAACCCCAGGTGAGGACTGAAGTCACGGCTCTAAACTGGAGCATGAACGACAGATAATCGTAGTATTGCTTGGCGATTAGACGATCCCTACCCTCTACATCCTTCCCGTCATACTTGTCTCGAATGTCCATTTCTGTAACCATGATTGCGAGGCCCAAATCCGCCACTTGTTCAAGAAAGCGCTTGTGATTGTGTCCGGTAGTGTTGGTCTCAGCATAGATATGAGATTGCGTTCCGAGTGCGTGAATTGGGACGTTCCGTTTCTTCAATGCCGTCAGCATCGCTAACACAGCACTTCGCTTTCTTTCGGCGACAGAATCGTCCGGTTCTAACCAGTTTTCGTTGTAAACCAGCAATGCGTTAGGATCGGCTTCGTGAGCTGCACGAAAAGCTATTTCAATATATTCGGGACCGATGAATTGAAGCCACGGTGTCACTTTCAGCCCATCAGGACGCCTATCTTCGATCTGGAAGGCTTCATTCACCACGTCCCAAGAGTGCATTTTACCGGCATAATGACGCATTACCTGGAAGATGTGGTCGAGCATGAATTGTTTAGCATTGGTCGAATTCACGACGGAGGCGAACCAGTTCGGCAATGCCTGTTCCCAAACGAGCGTGTGCCCTCGAAATAGGATTCCGTTTGAATGCGCAAATTGATAAAGCGCATCGCTCGTGGTGAAATCGAAGCTCGCGGGCGTAGGACGTAATGCGGCCCACTTGAGGGCATTTTCAGGCACGGCAATGCCGCACTGTTCCGAAAGCAGGCGGCAATAAGGCGCGTCTCTCAACTGCGGATTGCTAACCGCGCTCCCGAAGAGGATTCCTTTCTCGGCGGCGATCTCTCTTAAAGATCCATGCGCAGGAGACCCCGAAACAGGGAAAATATTCAGTGCACGAGAACCGGCCGCCGCCGCGACCCCAACCATAAAGTCACGTCGAGTGAAGCCGATTGGTAGGCTATTCATGGCGACTACCTGGTGTGAGAATGTTTTGCTGGTCTGCTTTTAAGTAACGCTTTGTGATCTGACCTAACACGAACCAAGGTTCCACCAGGTACCGTCGCCACAGCCTCGCCGGCTCGCAAATCAACCGGTACAGCCATTCAAGATAAATTGACGCAAGCCAGCGCGGCGCGGTGGGAATTGCGCCGGCCATATAGTCCATGAACGCGCCAGCAGGAAAAATGACGTTGGCCTCAAGCTCTTGCTGGTTCTCAAGGATCCAAATCTCTTGTCGCGGCATACCCATTCCGACCAGCAGAATATGGGGCGCATACGCCCGAATCTCTTCGAGAACTTTCTTATTGTCTTTGCTTGATTTCGCCGCATCAAAATGCCCATGGTGAGTTTGGATCTGCAAGCCCCCATAACGCTTTCGCAGTTTGTCAGAAGCATTTTCAGCAACGCCTGGTTTTGAACCCAAGTAGAAAATTCGCCACCCACTCGTGGTCGCCTTTTCTGCAAGCAAAGGGAAAAAGTCTAATGAAGTTGCCCGGTTCTGGCGGCCAAGTGGTAGTCCAAGCAGGTTACCCAATAAGATCAGAAACATTCCGTCGATGTGAGTATAGTCGGCCACTTCGTAAAAGCGCCGCATCTTCGACTCGTGATACCACAGATAGACGCTGTGCAAGTTATGGTTTCCGATGATGTATCGTCTGCCGTTTTCAATCGCTTCATTAACGAGCAGCACGACATCATCATCGCTGATCGGGTTAAGTCGAAAGTCAAGCAAGGAAACCGGCCGACTACGTGGAAATCCCAGTTTCGATTTCATGAGGGCACCCGCTTTGTCCGGGCATCCTGGACGTCCTCTAGAATTGCGTTTGCCAACGATGTTCGGGGAGCACGCTTCCTAATTACTTCGTTGAGGCCGTTGCGCAGCGGAACAGGAAACTCTCCGGGCCAGAGGGCCGACTGATGCCGCTTGAATAAAGCCACGGGTTGACCAACGGCAATGCGCCTGTTCGGGACGATCTCGTCAAAGGTACGCCGATAGAAATCCCTCGGTGATGCTACAAGCGCTGAAACTGCATGGCGCAGCGCCAGGAGCCGATACCCTTTTCCCAACTCTATATTGAAGGACCGTAACTCCGATTTGAATTTCAGACGGCGGTGACTTAAGAATGCCGCAAGCGGCGGGCGGGCCTCCGCATAGGTGAGCGGCTCACAGTTCCACACATGAGAAAGCAGCAGGTACTGTACATATAGTGTGTTGAAAGCTTGCGTTTCCAGATTCGCGGCTGAGACGCTCTCCGGGTGCTGCCGGAAGCCTAGTGTCACCTCGGGTATCAGCCGTATGTCGAACTTCAACGCCATGCGCCACCACAAATCGATATCCTCAATATGCAAATTGAAGCGATATCCTCCCGCTCTAATGGCCTTATCGACATTCAACGTAACCGTCGGGTGGCAGATAGACGGCAGATACCCAGACTGGACCAGTTCGCGAATCTGCGCTGGACTGCCCTTCGTCGATCTAAATTGCCCAACGGATTCCTTCGGGTAGTATTCGGCAAGAGAATAGAACATGCCCGCTTTGGGATATCGGTCGATATACTCCGCCGTACGAGCGATGCGATTGGGATATGCGACGTCGTCGGAATCAAAACGCACGAGCCACGGAGTTTCGGCTTCGGCAAGCATCCGATTAAGGGTTGACGTCAACCCGACGTTTTGCTGACTTACAATGCGCAGGCGCGGATCGCGGATAGATTTCAGATATTCGAGACTGCCATCAGTGGAGCCGTCGTTTATGGCGAGAATCGTGAAATCGGAATAGGTCTGCTGTAGGATGCTATCCAAGCTTTGGAGCAGGTAAGGCATCGCATTATAAACAGGAATCCCAACGGTGATCTGTACCATGTTGTTACCTTTGCGCCTTTCGTACGGTGTTTCGAAGGTTGTGGGGGATTGACCACATGGCGAAAAATAGGAGGATGTCCCGCCAGTCGGGCTTACCAAGCGCCAGCATTTTGTTCAATAGAACAATAAACGCTTTCCAATCGCGCACCCGCGCAGCTTGCGGTGCAATATGTGTGGCAAGAAAGCTGGCGTATGCCCTGGCAGTGATCAGGGTCCGTACACTATCGAGCCATTCGAGCGAGATGCGCCAATCTGCAGTCGTACTAATGCTGACGCGCTGCTCTGCCTGATGCCAAATAGCCAGTGGTTTCGAGATGAACTCAACCCCCGCACCCGGGTATCTTGTGGCCCGTAATACCCAGTCAAGATCCTGATGGCGTCTTAAGCCCGGTTGAAATGGCACCTGAGAAAACAAGTCTTTTGGAAGCAGCAATGTAATCGTCGACAGTAGTCCTTCTCCATACGACCAACTATTACGAGCGAGCAGGTACTCCGATAGGGGCTCGTACGGATCGCGTCGCGGCCAAACAAGCTCATAACTCTTAGTGCGGGCGAGTAGCTGGCAACTTACAATCGGGTAACGAAAGGCGGAATTGTTCGCTCGTTCCATTTGGAGCGTCGTCTTTTCGGGCAGCCATTCATCGTCGTCATCGAGAAATGCCACCCAGTCGCCTGTTGCATTCGCGACGGCTATATTGCGCGCATTAGCAGCGCCGAATGCATTAGGCAACTCAATGATCTTCAAACGTCTGTCATGAACTCTCTGCAGCGCGTTGACCGTCGCTTTGTCAGGACCATCGACAACCACGATCACTTCCAAGTTTTTATATTCCTGTACGAAGGCACTTCGCACCGCCCGAATGACTAAATCGGCGCGATTGCGCGTCGGAATTACGGCTGAAACTATATTTGAGCGGCTCATTTCTCACTCGCAGTCGCGAGGTTGACCGACTCCAGCGATCGAAGTACTTCCGCAGAATTGTGTTCGTCAAGTTGATTTGCGGGTTCGGACCTGTGCCGCTTGTGCTCGAACACGTGATTTGTGCTGGCAGGTACGCTGTTCCACTGGAGCAGCGTGTCCTCGTAGATCGCTTCAAGAGTATCGGCCTGTTTGCGACTGTCGAACAGTAGCCTTACGCGGGATTGCCCAGCTTCGGCGAACGTGTACCGCAGTTCTTTGTTCTGCAGTAGCAGCAAGAGCTTGGTTGAGAGTGCTTCGGCGTCGCGTTCCGGAACCAGAAAACCGGTTTGCTCGTGAGCGACCGCCTCCGGTATCCCGCCGCTCGCGAAACTGACTACCGGCAGACCCATCGCTTGCGCCTCGGCAAATATCATTCCGAATCCTTCCGCATCGCCCGAGGGTGCGACAACGCTGGGAGCGCTGAACACCATCGCACGGTTCATCCAGTCCCTAACAACCATCGGTCCTTGTGCACCTAGGAAGCGAAACGTTTTCAAGTTGGAGGCCGCTTTTTGTTCAAGCTCCTGACGCAGAGGGCCATCACCGATCACCACAAGTTCGACGGTGGGCATTACTTTCTGAATGACTGCCATTGCATGGATCAGGTACTCGCATCCCTTCTTGGGAACCAATCGGCCAACAAATAGAACACTTGAGAGTCGAGGAACCGGCCGCGGAGTAAAGAAGTTAATGTCGATGCCAGTGTAGTGAACTGACATTTTGTCCGGCGGGAACCCCTTTGCAATAGCCTGACGGCGGATGAACTCCGAAATACAAACGAATTTTGTCGCCTGTTGTGCCATGAGATTTCGTTGCTTGACATACAACCGTGGCATGAGGTTATCCGTCACGGAGACGTCATATCCATGGAAGGAGACCACCAAAGGTACGTTTAGCGCCCGTGCTAGGGGCATGGCATGGCAGCCGTCAGGACCAAAATGTGCATGGATCAGAACCGGATGCCTAGCAGCAAGGGTCATTTGTAGGCGCCGGCCGGGTCCCAGCAACTTGAAACGTGCTCGCTGCACTTTACCCGTGTATCCGCCACGGCTGATGATGTGTACTCGCGAGTCCGGCATGCTTAAGCCCGATCGTCGCCGAAGTCCCACATAGAAGGGTTCGAACCGGGTCAACACTTCGGCTTGTCCTGGAATAAAGGTCTCAGAGCCTGCGAAAAGCTCATCCCGGTACACGAAGAACAGCTGCTTTTGAGTCACGAGACGACGCTCTCTTCTGTCGCTCCCGCCTTGCTGGGCAGATACAACACGAGACTGACTGCCGTAGATACATACAGAACCCAGGAGATGTTATTTTGAGAAAGAACGGGACCCTCCGTTAAGTTGTAGAACAGAACGAACGCGAGGTAGGTGCAGAGCCAGAGCGCTATACGCCCTGGCGCTATCGTCATAAAAACGAGCGCGCGCCACCAAAAGATCAAATAGCCAATGGCAAATATGATGAGTCCTAATAGACCCAGATCAAGCACCAGATCAAGGAATCCGTTGTGCGCATATCTTGGCATCCAGCCGACTGTGGCGAAAATAATGGCCGATTGGCCCTTCATGCCCTGCCAAAATGCATCGAATCCATACCCTAGCCATAGCCTTTTTGAAATTTCCAACATGACGGCATTCCACAGATCAAGCCTTCCGGTAAGCCCTTCGTCGCGGTGGATAAGGGCCAAAAGTGGCGGCAGATTTGAGTAGACGATCGCGACAATCGCGGCACTCACAGTGAGTACGACGGCGGAAAGCGGAAATGCAAAGGACAATCCCGTCCGAAACAATCTGTACGCTGGCAACGAAGCGAGGATAATGGCAAATACGATGACTCCCGTCACCGATCGAGAAAGAAGGAGGAGAGTAATGGAGGCAGCAATGCCCATCCAGCGGAATACAAGTCCGCTCGGAAACCTTACGAAAAGAAAGACAAGGGTTGCGAGCACCATAGCTCTCGCCAGCATATTTTTTTGGTTAAAAGCCCCTTGCCAATCGCCGTAGTGAACCACATGATCAACTCCGAATCGCGGAAGGAAGATAGAAAATACAAAACTGGCAATAATGACGAGTGCGCAGGTCCAGGCAAGTAACTGCAATTGCTGGTCAACGTCAAATTGCGTCGCGAAATAAACACCAAATGCCGTCGTTGCGCAAAGTGCAATTGCGCGACGCAGGGTAATCGCCGGGTCGTCGGACCAGGTAGTGGAGATGAATGCGACCATTAACAGGGCGAGAATCCATTTGGCGTTGCAAGCGCCGTTAAGGACGCTGCGCCATCGGATGGCAATGAAGCAGAACATTCCCGCATAAAACACGCTTTGAATGATCAACTCTATTGAGCTGGGTCCCAATCCAGCCTGGCCGTTCAGGCGGGCCGTGATATACGGTAACGTTGCGCCTGTTGTGTAGAACAACATGGCCACGGTGAACGTTTTTTCCAAAACCTTAAACATAGGAGACCCGACAAATCAGTGTCATAAATACTTTGCTCCTCCAGGCTCTGGTCTCACGCCTCTTGACGGGCAGGCTCCACGCCTACCAGTTTGCGCTGTGCGCCTTCCCGAAGGGAGCGACACAGTCGCAGTGCAACAATCCACAGCGTCAGCGCTAGAAGTCCGTCACTCGCGAGGCTCGACCACGCTGCACCCCGCCAGCCGTAGGCGGGAATAAGCCATAGATTGATTAACGCGTTAAAAACGGCGACGCCGACTTGGGAAAACGTACGAACTCCTTGGTATCCCGCACCCGTTAACGAGTCGGAGACGAAGTAATGCAGTGACTTTAGCAGCGGAAGCAGAGCCAGCCAGCGCAGGGCAGCAGTAACGTCGGAAAATTCGTGACCCAGGATGAGCGGCAGCATGGGAGCGGCAATCAGTAGCAACACAAAAACGATTAACGGATAGGCGAGAATTCGAAAGAGAAGCCTGCGTCCATAGCGAAGGCTTTCCTGGAATCCCGTTGAGCCCCGCCTAAAAAATTCGACATAGGCCGCGTTCAGAACTGCGCGTATTGGAATGAATGCAACATCAATCATGCGATAGGCCGCTGCGTAAATACCCGCGCCTACTAGGCCTCCCAATCGGGCGACCATAACCTTATCAATATCGTTATAGATCGTTTGTGCCGCGAGGCTTGCGGAGAAATAGAAACCTTCAAGACTTTCCCCTGGGATACGGGCCAGCGCGAGTCTCGGCCTGCCGAACTGACCCCCAACCCACGCGGACGCCAGTCCGGCAGCAACCACCGAACCTGCGAAATACACAGCCGACCAAGCCACAACCGTGGCGTGGGACAGGACCAGGGCAAGACCAGCTATGCCAATAAGCCTGCTCAGACTTATCAGCACGTTGAGCTGGGCGTTTTTAGAAAGTTGCTCACGCGCCTGAAAGGCCCAGGCAGCCAAATCGAGAACCCTTACAAAAATCAGGTCTGACATACCCACGAAAACAACGGCGATGGTTGGAATCCCCGTGGGCAGGACAATCCTGCACAGACCCACAATCGCAGTCATCAACAACACTCCGGAGCCTAGAGTCATCAATAGGCCATTGCCCCAGTACTCCGAAAAGAGCTCTTTGTTTCGCGCGACATTCTTCACGAGTAGATTTCCGCTTCCAAGTCCGACAAAAGGCGAGATCACATTAATGAGGGACGTAACGGCTATAAATGCCCCGTACTCTCTTGCGCCGAGGCACCGGGCAATGATGACGAAATACGCGGCCTGGATGATCAGGCGTGTCCCATAGCCTCCTAAGGCCCATATCGTGTTGCGGGCCATAGCCGTCGAAAGCTGCTGTGCTAAACGGATTTTTATTTGTTTCAGCATTTTGCATACACAAGCCGAACAGGCGTTAACTCGTGTTCACTGTCCCGTGCCGGCCAGTACCACGCGAATCGTTTTTAGGAGGATTCTGCAGTCGAGTCCGAGGCTCCAATTGTTCACGTATTGCTTGTCCAAGGTGATGTAGTTCTCGAAAGACGGGTCCTTGCGCGCCGTTACTTGCCACAACCCGGTCACACCGGGGACGACGTCTAGGCGCCGAAGGTGTTCAAGAGCGTACTGGCTGTATTCTGCGGGCACCGACGGCCGGGGTCCCACCAGACTCATATCCTGCTTCAATACATTCCAGAGCTGTGGCAACTCATCAAGGCTAAATTTTCGAAGGATATAACCCACGCGTGTAATGCGTGGATCTGCACGGATCTTGAAGAGAATGCCGTCGCGCTCGTTCAAGTGATTAAGCTGCTCCTTCAGGGATTCAGCATTCGCAACCATTGTCCGAAATTTGAAGCAAGAGAACGTTGCTCCCTTCTTGCCAATGCGAAGCGACTTGTATAGAACGGGACCTTCGGAATCGAGTTTCACTAATATGGCGATCACCAGTAGCAGTGGCGCAAGCAAAATCAACAGCGATGTCGAAACGAGGATGTCCACCAAGCGCTTAACAATCAGCTGCAGGGTAGGAATCGACAATTGATTTAAAGTCAACGTTGGGAAATGGCCGATGTATTCAACTGTTTGGTTGCTAGATAGTTGGTCGTAAAGGTCGGGTACGACGCGCACATGCAATCCAGCACTTTCGGCGCGGCGCGATATTTCTTTTACGAGGTGCCGGTCGCTGGGCACGCTGATGAACACTTCGTCTATGAAATGCGTTCGTGCAATACGTAGCAGGTCATCGGCAGTCCCTAGGATTAAAGCTTCTTCCTTATTACGTGCGGGGTCGAATCGGAGGCCGTTCCGTCTGTCGATATACCCCTTAAAGGTGTAGCCAATTTCTTTGTTCTGCTCGAGATGCTTACGCAGCGATGCGCCGTTCGACCCGCAACCTACGATCAAAACATTCCTTTTTTCTGTAAGGCCGGAAATTGACTGTGAGCGGACGAACATACGCCACGCCGCCAGTGAGGACCAACTCGTGAGGATTGCGCAACCCAGCGGCCCAAAGGGCGTAGAATCGATGTGCCAGAGGTAGGTGCAGCTAGCACCCACCAAAGCTGCCGAAAAGACGGACTTTGTAAGTAAGCTGAAGTCGGCGCGCCCCCTATTTTTCCACGGCAGTTCATACAGCCCGTGGATGCGTGCAAATAGCACAATGAGGATGGAGAAAAGAAGAAGAAAACCCGCCGCTCCGACAGGAAATAACGTCCCACGAGTCTTGGCAGGGATGACTTTAAATTGTTGGGCGATTGCCAAGGCAGCCCCGGCGCTGATCCATATAAGGCAGAAATCGAAAATAAATAGGAATCTACGCATGCGCTCACGATCGCGCGCATTCGGACCAGGGCTCCGGCGCGCCGTCGGGAATCCAACCACTGTGGGTAGCTCCTGCCCCTCGGGCAGTTGTTGCGGGGAACTACCCTGCATACGAATCTGTTCGGGCACTCCGATTCCTCCGGCCAGCCCCATTCGATCAACTCAGCGAGAGATACACCAGTAGCGGCACGCACCCCTGCCGATCTGGAACAGTGCCTTAGTGGCACGTTGTCTTCCAAATGAGAGATCGTTCCCTAATTGCCGCTTATCGTAATGAGATCCAACTGTTTAATTAGAATTTCCACACAGATTGAAACGTCGTTGCGGCGTACGTGCTGTTACACAGGCGGGACACATGTTTCAAAATCAGACACATCGTACGTCACACTGATTATATTGCTGAGTATTCAACAGAACGATAATAACGTACAAGTTTGTGATAGGATGCTTACCCGATCGGGCGAGCAAACCCTTCAATTCTGGAGGCCACGAGAACCGTAAAGTAACCCGCTTCTCGAGCGTAGGCCTGACTGCGGCTAAACGGCCATGGAGACAAATATGGACCCTTCCAGCGATATCATGCTGCGGATGGTAATTATCGATCACGATGACGCAAACGCTTCTGCGGCATTAGATACGCTCGCCAATGAGCCTGTGGAAGTGTTTAGAGCGCCGGGCGAAATCGAAGGGCTCGAACTCATTCGCCTGAAGCGTCCCCATGTCGTGCTGCTGGATGTGACGGCACAGCTTGCCGGTATGGAGACGTTGAGAAAGATTCTAGACATCGATCCTGGCATAGATGTCATTTTGATGTCTGGCCGCTACTCTACCGAATCCGCAGTCGACGCGATTCACAAGGGTGCCTGCGATTACCTGATCAAGCCAATTCTGACGGCCAGGCTCCGATCCCGGATTGGAGAACTCCTTGCGAGTGCACGACTGCGCCAGCATAGCCAAGAACTCGATGGCAAACTCGTTGATGCCTTTCAATTCGAGGGCATGGTGGGGCGTAGCCCTTTGATGCTCGAATTGTTTCGTAGTATCCACAGGGTAGCTCCTCATTTCCGGACGGTGCTGGTGACCGGCGAAACCGGAGCAGGGAAGGAATTGGCGGCGAGGGCGCTCCATCGCCGCGGGCCGCGCGCAGCCGCAAGTTTTGTTGCCTGCAATTGCTCGGCCTGGACGGAAAGCCTGCTGGAAACGGAGTTGTTCGGATACGTGAAAGGCGCCTTTACAGGGGCCACGCAAGACAGAAAGGGGATCTTCGAGTACGCCAGCGGCGGAACGCTTATGCTGGATGAGATCGGTGACATGCCTTTGTCGACACAAGCCAAGCTTCTGCGGGTCTTACAAAGTCAGGAAATCCAGCGGGTCGGCTCTCCGGTCATCCATAAAGTTGATGTGCGCGTGATCGCAGCAACCGGTCGGAATTTGCGCAGCATGGTCGCAGAAAGCAAGTTTCGGGAGGACTTATATTATCGGCTTTCCATGATGGAGATTCGGCTGCCACCCCTGGTTGATCGCAGGGAGGACCTCCCCCTCCTCGAGCGTTATCTGGTGCATGCTTTCGCTGCCCAATCACATAAGCCCATTCGTGGCCTTACGCGCAGGGCGCAAGCTGCGCTGGGCCGTTATTCGTGGCCTGGCAATGTTCGCGAACTCGAGAACGTGATCGGTCATGCCTGTATCATGGCGGAGGGAGAAATCATCGACATCGGCGACCTTCCGGAGCATTTGCGATGCCGGCAGGACCCGGCGAGTCTCCGAGAAGAAATTCTATCTCTCGAAGAAATGCAGCGGCGGTATACGCGCCAAATCGTGGATCGCGTCCACAACAAGGCGCAGGCCGCGGACCTGCTGGGTATCAGCCGAACGAAGTTGTACCGAATACTGGCGGCGCGCCCTTTCGGAAAGTTGGAAGATGACAGCCAGAAGGATTCCTGATTTTATAAAGGCGCCCCCCAGGCGCGCTTCGTAATTTGCACCAGCAATCGTTTTCTAAGCGTTTTGGGCACGAGCTAAACCATAAGATTTCAATGTTTGTGTGGAGCCTTCGGGTTGCGAACCTGGCGGTTTTGGAACCCGGCTGTTATAGTGTTAGAATTCCCCAAATCAATCCAGATTAGAGGCCATGATGGAACAGGACGATAACAGCGGCAAAGTGACCGCAACGATTAAGGAAATCGCACGGTATAACATGGTGCTCACCGAAGCCATATTTGAGTTGCTGGCGGAAAAGGGAATTCTTACGGGCGTGGAAGTTAAAGAGCGGATACAAAAGCTCAAAGCTGAAACCCACCTTCAATTTCGCTGGCTGCAGTAGAGGGAGCGCGTTCAATCGCCAACCGTTGCACAGGGCACCTGGGGACGCCATTTGCTTTGTACCACTGTTCGCGGTGGGTCACTTACCTTTGCCCCACTTTTGAGAATGGGCCGATTTCAGCGGCCCGGATTGGGGCACTTTGAATTTCCCCGCCGCCTTCACCGCGTTCCAACACGCCTGGCACACACCGTATCCATACTCCGGCCCATTCTCGTGCTGTACACGGAACGGCCCGTCAACCGGTTTTCCACAACGTCCATCGTGATTGCCGCAATCCCCGTTACAAACACAAGCAATTGTTTCAGGCACGATTTCCTCCGACTTTGCTTAGAGGGAACGCCGCTCCCCCGCCTACTGAACCGATTCATTTATGTCAGCGTGTCGCAACCCCATCTTTCCCAAGAGCTCATACAGTTCATTCTTGGGTAAGGGCTGAGACCTAACGCTGGGCATGCCCACATTATCCTTCCAAACGAATTGATACACTCTCCCCTCCATGTCCCTAACACTACTGATTAACAACTGAACGGTGCCATCCGGTTGTCTATTGGTCCCTCTGTCCGGGTGTGGTTCCATGATTCTCTCCTGCACTTACATTTTTCCGATAAGGCCGGCACGCGCCTATCATCCAGCCGGGCTAGTATTACACAACCAGGTACGGAGTTATATCTGATTGTGTACTAAGTTTAAAACCGAACGGCGCTTTCTTTTTACGTATTGGCAAGCTTTGCGATAATGGGCAGCCGGTTTGCTGGGCACGCTGGTTCTAACACCGCTGATTCACAGTGGGAATCGCGGCAGGCAGGTTTTTTATTTATTTCTACTCGTTACCTGGAGGATCTTCCCCAGGTCAGGCGTCACGCTTTGGATTCCAACTCAAGTTCGATACAATTCCCGTCCAATAGCTAAAATCCCAGCGAATTGTGTCTGAACTCAGCAGAACGAAATCGGTTGGATAGGGCTATCGCAGTTTTGGAAGGAGAAAATGCAACCAGAGTTATCGCGCATAACCAGGAGCCGTCCGGCAACGGTGACCCAAGGAAGCCTCACCATATGTCTGCGGCAGCGCGGAAACGAGTATCTATGGCTATGAAAAAGAGGTGGGCCGAACGGAGGAAAAAGAGTTCAAGCAGAAAATAGCACGTACACTTGTTGCTGTAGTCGGCTCTCGCCCGGCGTGTAATTTAAATCGTAATTTAAGTCAAAGCCCAGGGCGTCCCTTGCGAATTATGCTGCTCTTCCGCTTGGCCACAACCCCTTCGTAAACGCACCCGCCAATCAGGTTGTCATACGGCTACTGAATAGCAAAAATGGAAAACCGATAAAGGAGAGTATCCAAATATCTGGCTCGGAAATGCTTCGGGAGTCAATCCAAAACTGACGCACATGGAGAAGTCGTCATAGATATCAGCCAGGCACAACCTCAAACAGTTAGGGTGATGGGAAACTTTTACGTGGATTGTCGCCCGCGTGGTAACGATAGGCTAGCCACCTCTAAAGTAAGTTATTCGTTGAGTGAAATCGTTTCTCACGGTATTGTCACTGAAAACGATTGTAGCAAGGCTCACATTGACCCAACGCCTGGCGTGCTTGTCTTGTATCTCCGTCCGATGACATTTAAGGAGAAATGGGAATTGTAGCTTCGGCGAGAGGTTGACCCGAAAATGGTGGCCTCCAACTCCGGGCAATGCGCACTGAAAATGGCGGCAAAATCATCTGTTTCTGGCGGAGTAGGTTCATCCAAATCGGGCTATGCAGCACAATGACTTACGGGGTTTGCCGTAAGGGGGTTTTTGGCGGGTGGCATCCTTCCCGCGCGCCTGGCGGTGCTTTCCCCAATTCCCAGCTTGGCCCCAATAGCCGCCCAGGATAGCCCTTCTGCGCGTAGGGAGCCGATTTGCGGCACGTTAACGGAGATTTTGGGTCTACCCAACCGCTAGCCTCTGGCTTTCGCTGCTGCCAATCCTGAAACTACACGCCCCCGCACCAGTTCTCTTTCAAACTCCGCCACGCTGGCGAAAATCCCAAATATCAACCTGCCATTTGCCGTAGTGGTGTCCACGTTCTCGTGCAAACTGACAAAATCCACTCCCAATGTGCGGAATTCCTCCAGGGCATTCACGAGCTGACGCAGGCTACGAGCGAACCGGTCGTAGCGGTACACCACCACCGCATCCACCAATCGTTTTCTACAGAGTGATAGTAGTTTATCCAGCCCAGGCCGATGCTCCTTTGCTCTGCTGATGCCAGTATCAACGAACTCACCAGCCAGCTTCCAGCCGCGACGTTCGCAATATGTGCGTAGCTCCGCCCAGCTGCATCTCGGGATGCTGGCCGTTGTTGGTGCTCACATGTGCGTAAATTGCTGCTCTCTTTATCATTTTCGTTTCCTGCTTTTGGGTCTGCCGCCCAGATGCGCCCACGCTGACAATTCCTTCCGGGAATGTTTTCGTGCCCGCGCCTGCCCTCCAAGTTTCGCCCACGCCCTACGTTCAGCGGCAGTTGTGCTCTTCGCGCGAGCTTTGCCACCAAGTTTGCCGAGGGCAGCAGCGTGGGGATTCTTTCGTGCCACGCGTATATTGTACATGACGTTAAGCAAGATATAAAGAGCTATAATGAGTAGGAGCGTGAATACGGTAGGCTTGAACTGAGGAACATATTGTGAAGAACAATCAGAAGTCACGCCCTACCAAGAAAAAGGCGCATAAGAATCCCTCAAAGCCATCTCCAGCTAAGAAGGCCAAAAAACGATTTAAGCCACGGGAGATTGATGAAACTACTCCGGGAGAATTTACAGTATTTGTGGGTGGGCAGCAGCCGCCCAATAAAAAGTAAATTAGCGCCGGAACCGGGGAGGTTGCTGCTTTCGCATCAGTACTATTGCCGCGCGTCTAAATAGCAATGATGCTTGACCGATGCAAACGGATTTAGCGGCAGGGTCGAGTCGAGAATCTCTTCCGGAGCGTTGTTTTAAGGCCTCAATCACCGGAATAACGACGGCGTGCTTGATTGGAGTGTGCCTTTATTTTTTTACGCAGGCTCCCCTGCTTCTGTGGGAAATCACTATCGGGTTGTTCCTAGGCAGTCTGACTGTACGGCTGGTCTCACTGGTGGTTAAAAGTTTCTTTTGCTGAATGCTCCCTTGGGTATGGAACATGGATTACTGGGAGTGTTCCCCTGCAGCTAAAGCCCAGGTGTACCCAACTTCGTTTCCGGGGATATTTCCCGCCGACGTTCCGATGGCCCGCGTACTAAAGCTACCGTACTGTCCAAAATGACACGTTTGCTCTATACCGTAACAAGCAGCGTCTTGAGAGTATCGCAGCGGGTTGGGTAGGTTCGTCGCGGGGACGGCCCCGGTCAATCGGAGTCGTAGCTAACAACCGCCCAGCCCACCACGGTTTCAACATTTTATACCAGCTAAAGCGAATGCCTACAGCCTTAGCTGACCTATCTTAGGAACACGCCCCGCGTGCTCAAAGAGGGCGTGCGCAACAGGAATAAGATGGGTTGCTCCTTGGTTTTTGTGCACTACGGCGTGAATCCCATCTTTACGTGCGGGCACTTCCATAGATTCCGCGTACAGCGTAAACAAAATTATTAATACGCTGGGCAGCTTTTGAAGAAGATGGGGAGCAGCTTGCAGCCCATCCATCACCGGCATCGCACAGTCCAATATGATTAACTGCGGTCTGAGCTGCTCGGCCTTCTCGATGGCTTCAAAACCGTGCTCTGCTTCTCCCGATACTATAAATTCCGGCTCCGCTTCAAAAACAGAGCGCAAAGCCCGGCGGATGAGAGTATTGTCATCCACCAATAGCACCCCGTTTACCATTGCGTGACGCTATAGGATTCTGTTAACCGGAGGTATCAGGGATATCACCAACGTTGCCCATCCAATTACGTTTTAACCTGCCCTCCTCCCAATCACATTTCGATTCGTTCCGCCAAATGTGGGTGGCTCAACCTGTGGGCTCCGCGACGAAGTCCTTGCAGCGCGCATCTCGGAGAACGCACTGTCCCAGTAGATATAGTCCAAGGCAGCAGGGGCCAGGAACTGGAAGGCAGCGGGCCAGATTCGCGAAGCCATATTCACCGATTCCCCCACGACACGCGGCGTTCCACTCCACGCACGACCTATCTTCAGGAGCATCCATCGCATGTAGCGCCAGCGCCGCGAGGTCTGCCGGTATTTTGCCATCAGAAACGCGTCCTGCGCGGCAGGATGCTTCCGAACAAGCTGCACTGCCGTGCGGCCTGCGGAAGCTCGGTCCCGTACCAAAGCCGCGAAATCTTTTTCGTAATGTTGATAAGCCTGTGCTTTGAGGCTGTATATAACGGGGATGCCGGCACTTGCCAGCCTCATAAACAATTCACGGTCTTCGTTGCCGTATGCTGTGAAGTCTGCATCGAATGCTCCCACCCGCAACATAACCTCGCGTCTTATGGAAGTGTTGCCCGTGTAAAAATCGCGTATTTGCATATGATAGGCGGGTTGCGAAAGCTTCTTCACATGGTCCGCGTGTACCGCGCCCATCATTTGCACCACCGGTGGCGAACTCCGATCCCAGCGGATCGGCACAGGTCCGAGCACACAAATGTCTTTGCCTTTCTGGCCAGCCTGTTGGTGCAACTCTAGATGTCCCGCTAAAAACTCCTGACCGGGCTCCATATCATCGTCGAGAATTACGCACAAATCGGCCTCGCCGCATTCAATGCCACGATTGCACGCTGCGGCCCGGCCGACGTTCTGGTGCCAGATTCCACGGAGCCGGTAGGGAACGGACAAGGCACTCACCATCTCCCGGGTGCCGTCTTCGGAGCCGTCAATTGACACCACGACCTCATATGCTTTGGGTTCCAGGGTCTGGTTTCCAAGGGCCAGCAGCAGTCTCCGGAGAGACTCGCGACGGCGATAGGTAGGAACGACGACACTTATAAGAAGTTTCATGTTACCTGCGGTTTAGTTACCGAGCTGTCAACAGTTATATGCTCTTATACACCGGAAAACGTGCGAGTGAAGCACATTTCTTTTGCGGCGTGTTCCAGTGCTGTGCTGGTTTCACCGTACGGCGGTCCGTAACCTTTTGCGCCGCTTTATATCAAATGCAGGCGAGTTGCTCCACGTCATACAGCGCGGGAGGCATGCTGTAGGAATTAATTGTGCTGCTATAAGTACAATTGGTCGCCATTTTAGAATATTAACATCAGTAAACGAGTACTTGACAGCTAACCCATTTAGATAATAGTCTCCGCATCCGGCGCGAGCGCGAGGGCTCGCGGCCCGCCGTGGCAAAAACGAACAACAATTTAGTCGGATATCTGTACCTAAACTGCACCTTCGGCGAGTAGAAAGTTCACCTGTTTCAAAGTACTACTGAAACAGGAAACTCGTGCCCGTTAAGCGCATCAGCCGCAGCCACTTCGCGGTCAATCAATTTGGTCATAACAAACATGAGCAATTTACCCCTGGCTCCAGGCTGGCAAGCGCTCTACAGGAGGGCATTGGCGGAAACGGACCCACAAAAACTGCTGCCGCTTGTCATGTCTGCAGAAACTGCGATTTTTTATCGTTCTCAAGAATTAACAGCTTGTTGAACAATTTGGTTTTCGAAGCTCTTTTGGTCTCAAGTTTTGAGTTCTGGCTGAGTTGTAAAGGAGTGGTTTGGGTTTTTCTATCTACTGAGCCGGCTCATCCAAGGCACGTGTCATGTTCTGGCCATCAGGTTTCGCAATCGGCACAGATTGTAGGCGGCCCCGGTAAAGATAAACAGCCATCCCACCTTGTCGATTCCTCGCAACTTCACTTTCTTTAGCATCCCGACCATCTTCATCCACCCGAACGATTGCTCCACTCGTTTGCGCTTCCGCTGACTCACCTCATACCCCGCATGCCGTGTGGTCCTCTCATCCACCGCGCTCCTGCGATTGGTATTGTTCTGTGCCACATGCGGCGTGATGTTCATCCCGCGGAGTTCTCGTACGAATTCCTGGGTGTCGTAGTTTTTGTCCCCTCCTAACGTCACCCGCTTTTTCTGCGGGAGGGCTTCGGCCATGAGCAGCGCAGCATCCCGCTCCGCTCTTCCGTTCGCCTCAGTCAGAAACGTCTGCACCAATAGCCCGTTGCGGTTTTCCATCATTACATGTCCCATGTAGCTGAGCTTCGCCTCGCTCCCTCGGGACTTGGTGTATAGCCGGGCATCCGGATCGGTTGTCGATTCATGGGTTTGGTTCTTTCGCTTCTCCCCGTGAAAGTCCACCTCTCCTCCTGGTCCTGGCGGCTTCCCCGTCCCATCCTTTGGTCGGAAACTCTTCTGGCTGGCCCAAGCCTCAATCAGCGTTCCGTCCACCGTGAAATGTTCATCTGACATGAATGGTCTGGCTCGTTCCAACACCCGCCTGAAAAACGACTCCGCGATCTCTTCGTTCAGCAATCGCTCCCGATTCTTGCTGTACACCGCGTGATTCCAGACCCCCTCGTCCATCTCCATCCCCACAAACCACCGGAACAGCAGGTTGTACTGCAGTTGCTCGATCAGCATTCGTTCGCTCCGTACCGAATAGAAGATCTGCAACAGCAGAGACCGAAACAGCCGCTCGGGCGCTATCGATGGCCGGCCCACGTCCGAGTACAACTTCGCAAACCGCGGCGACATCTCTTTCAGGATCTCATCCACCATCTTGCGGACCGGCCGCAAGGGATGATCCGCCGGGACTCGCTTTTCTGGCGAAACGTAGCTGAACATTCCTTCTTGCTGGTTATCGTCTCCTCGCATTCGCTCGCCTCCTTGGCCTTCCTTACTTCAGACGAGTTTTTTGATTTAAAGTTGCAGAAGAAATAGGTTTTTCAACAAACTGTTAATGTACAATTTCAATGCGAACACGGAACATAAGGCCATCGCTGACGCGCTGCGTGGGTTGCGGACCATTCAGATGGAAAAGTTGAACTTTCCTGAATGAACACCCTTGAGTTGTAGACCCCTATAAATCAAGCTGGATTCTATTTACATTTTATACAGCGCCGGACTATTTTATCTTATCCAACACTGCCTTCGGGTGCTGACAACCAATAGATAAACCGATTGGGCGGTATCTACGCGTCATGCAGCTTATGATTGTCCATCTGCCTGTATTTACTGCTCCGCCTTATCTATCCATAGCTGGCATCGGCGTTCCAAAGATTTTATTTGCTCAATAGCACTTGCCACGATTTTTGTTACTATCTGCCGCACCCGTTCCTCTTGATCGCTGGTTTCACTGCACAGGTAGACTTTCTGGCAGGCGTGCTCACAGTGGGAAAGTCAAAGACGGCAGCGGGAACAGGGCGGTTAATTCCACTCAATTCCCGCGCTGTTGCTGTTCTGGAGCATTGGCGGGCAGTTTTCACCGGAGCGCAGCCGGAGCACTACATCTTCCCACATGAAAAGTACGGCCTCGCTGGGAATGATCGACAGCAATGTGCGTACGAGATTAATCCCACATTGCCGATGAACCGCTGGAAGGTCGCTTGGGAGAGCGCACGCAAGGCAGCGGGCGTGTCCTGCCGCTTTCACGATCTGCGGCACACGTTCATTTCACGGCTTGCCGAATCCCAAGCGTCAGATTCAACCGTCATGGCGTTGGCCGGACACGTCTCCCGTGCCATGATGGAGCGGTATTCGCATATCCGAATGGAAGCCAAGCGCCGCGCAGTTGATACTCTCAGTGGGGCCGATTTTGAGCCGGGTGTGGCACAAAACTGGGCACAGTTCTTTGTTTCTGATAAATTCGAACAGTCTAACATATTGAAAACAAGTGGTGAGCCGGGCAGGACTCGAACCTGCAACCCGCTGATTAAGAGTCAGCTGCTCTACCGTTGAGCTACCGGCCCATCTGTTTTTTGGCGGCTGTACGGAATCGGCGCGACGACGTCATTCTGCAAAGTACACGGTCATCGCGGATTCACGGCAATATAGCGTAGATTTGCGAGCGCGGCAACTTTGTGTTGACGCCTTGCGTTGACACTCTGCGTTTGATACAGCGTGTGTGACCTCCCCCAATGGGCGCCATTGAGGAGCTTGCCGGATTATTCTTGCGGCGCTGTCTTGCCACGTTTTCAGGAGCTGAGCCGGGCCACGATTTCCTGGGCTACCTCACGGGCGCGCGCGATGTCGCCTGGCGCCAGCGAAATTGCGGCCACGCGAGGATGTCCGCCACCGCCAAACTCCTCGGCCAGAGAAGCGAGGTTTTTTTCCGCGGAATCATCGTTCCAGGGATTCGATCCGATGGAAATTTTCGCCCGCGTGGCAGACGCGCTCACTCCGACCGAATAACGGCACTGCGGAAACAACAGGTAGGGAATAAATTTGTTGCACCCTTCAAGATCGAGATCGCTTACGTCGAAAAATACCACCCCGTCTCGCGTCTGCGCGCGCTGGCGCAGCAAATCAATCGAGCGCCGGTGCCGTTCGAGCAGCGGACCGAGGTATTGAGCGACGATGGGCAGCTTTACCATTTCGGCCAGCGGGCGGTAGGCGAGCTCGGGGATCAGTTGGGGCACCAGTCCATCCACTGGAGCACCTTCAATCACCAGCGCCAACTGCGTCGCCGGCTCGCTTAGCTCGACAGCCGATTCCGGCGTCGGAAACTGCGCCCCATCGATCACGTCGCCCCAATGTATTAGCTCTGCAAGAGGAAGCGCGTTGAATCCGAACTGCGCGCTGGTGACATCAGCCAGCAGTTTCGTGCAGGACTTGTAAGAGGGATCGTAAAACTTGTGACCGCTGCGATCAGCTCGGAAGTTCGCGGCATCCGCGGGCGTCAGAAATGCGCTCTGGTGATGATCAAACCACCACGTTACGCACGGCGAACTGGAATACTTGAAGTCGACGATAACGTTCTCATCACCATCGAACATATCCTCTTCGAACGGTCGCGCGGCGCGATGCGTCATCCCGGTGAAGCGAAACTCCGTTTGCGCGGCGATACGTTCGCGGTAGAACCGGGAGAAAATCGCCGCGGACGCAGCACCGTCAAAGCACCGGTCATGAAAGAAAAGGCGCGCGATAACAGGGTTAGGCACGAAATCCTCAGCCGACGATATTCCCAAGACGTAAAAGTCGCCGCGTAAAGTCAGTAAAGATGTACGCGCGACGCAAGATTGTCAAGGAGAAACCCGCCATCCGGATTCGCACGTGTTAGGACGTAAGGAGCAGGAATGTACGCAGCCCCGGGTTATCAAGGACTGAGCCTCACAAGGGCCAGTGCACCATTTGCGGACGGCGACGGACGCAAGCGCTTGGCATTATACCGGTTGGCAACGGTTCTCAACGCCGCGGGTACAAATTATCTGCTGGCTAGGTTTTCGGCAATGCCCGCAGCGAGCGGAACCTTGTACGTTTCGTGCTGGTAGGCCTTCATCATCAGCAGAATCCACAGCACCACACCGACCAAATCGACAACGCTGATCAAAATTCTGCCAATGCGCAGGGCTCCCACGCCGCCTGCCCACAGGTTGGCAACGAACAGACGTACAAGAATGGTGTAGATGATTTGCAATCCGCCAAACACCACGATTGACTGCGCCGCATGGAACCGCACGAAGGGTCGTTTGTCGGCGAAGAAAAAGATCAGTCCCGTGATCCATCCAAAAATGTAACAAAGCAGGCCAGCAACATTTTCGGACATGCCCGAAGCCGGAGATCCCGATCGCATATTCGCACTCGACGTGGGACTTTCGAGAGCCGCGTTCATAGGCTGGCCGCACTTGCTGCAGAAGGCCGCACCATCCGTAACTTGCGCATTACACCTGGGGCAAATAGCCATGATTGCGATCCTTATTTTGCGAGGAAGCCCTGCAGACAAGCTAGCAGATCGAGTATGTACCGCCAAGCGCTAAGATTCGCTGGGCCCGTCGCACGCGAGCCGTACGTTGCGATATATCCGTTGAAGGTCCTCCGCTATTCTCTGTTTCAGCATACCCTGTAAGCGAACCGACGCCCCGACATGATAAAATGCGCGGACAAGATGCGGAAGTGGCGGAACTGGCAGACGCGCAGGACTTAGGATCCTGTGACCGAAAGGCCGTGGGGGTTCAAATCCCTCCTTCCGCACCAAAAACATCACTTGATCGTGCCGGCGACACCTCGCTTTCAGTGCCGCAATGCGAGACTAATCACAGCTTTCCATCTCCGGACAGGCGCTTGCATCACGGCGGAGCAACATCATTTTTCCTTTAAGGCGCGCCAAATTGGCACGGGTCCTCCTGCGAAGCCACTTCGCTGAACCGAGCCAGTCCATGCTGAAAGTACAGGCTGTAATCGACCGTCTCCCAGAGTAGTGCCCCAGGGCGTTGTGACACTATTGGTTACGGCCACAACTTTGGTCATCGCCGACGTAAAATTATCTGAATGTGGCTGATTCCAGAAGGTGCACATCACGCAGAGAAATAAAGATTGCATCTTCTGGGATCAGTTTTGAAGGGAGTATGATTCACAGGCTGAGGAGCGGAACAGAATGGTATTAAAATGTACGGGTGTCGCCGCGATGCGCAGGTTGGCCTGCTATTCTTCGGTGCTAATTTTGCTGGCCATTATTATCAGTGCGAGCACCACGCGCGCGGCAACTGCGGCCTTCGATCTGTCCGGGCCGAAAGTGGCCATGACAGTGCACCGGGGCAGTAAGACGCTGCCCATTTCCGAGGTACCGAACTTGCAGCCCGGCGACCGACTGTGGATACAACCCGAACTGCCTGCGGACCAGTCCGTACACTATCTGCTGGTCATCGCGTTTTTGCGAGGTTCGACCAATCCTCCACCGGAAAACTGGTTTACAAAAGTGGAGGTGTGGGGGAAGCAAGCTCGCGAGGAAGGGATTGTCATCACGGTTCCGCAAGATGCCCAGCAAGCCTTGTTGTTTTTTGCTCCCGAAACGGGTGGAGACTATTCGACCCTGCGGTCCGCAGTGCGCAGCAAGCCCGGTGTTTTCGTCAGGGCTTCGCAGGATTTGAATCAGGCAAGTCTGGATCGCTCGCGTCTTGATAAATATCTCGCCGGAATCAAGGAAACTTCTGAATCCAATCCGCAGGCGCTCCACGACCGGTCGGCGCTGCTGGCCCGCACGCTCAACATGAGGCTTGATCAACAGTGTTTCGATAAACCCAGCGAACAGCAGGCGCCCTGTTTGTCGCAGAACACCGATCAACTGGTAATGGATGACGGTCACAGCCAATCGATGGTGGCCGCACTAACTTCCGGGCCCTCTTCCGATCTGGTGGGAGCGCTCAGTGCGACCTCGCTTGCGGGAGGAGGCTTTTATAGCCCCTATGTCGGCGCGGTCGTGGATCTTGCCCGGCTGATGAGCAGCCTGCATACCGCGGAATATCAGTACATTCCGGCGCTTGCTTTGCCGCAAGGGGATCAACTCAACCTGCGACTCAACAATCCGCCGTCGTTCCGCAAGCCAAAATCAGTCTTGGTGGTGGGCTTGCCCGCGGTTGAGGCCGCACAACTTCCGCCGCTTCGCGCCGTGAATCAGGACGAGGTTTTCTGCCTGCAAAAGAGACCTCTGGCACTGCCGGTTGACGGTGCGCCGTTGGTATTCTCGCGAGACATCGCCCATGATTTCGTTCTCAGCGTCAAGAATGGATCTGGCGCTGTAATGGACTTGCCCGCTACCGCGGACGCCGCCACCGGCGGATTCCTGGTCGATGCGCGAGAACTGAAAAGTAACCAGCTTGACTCTGCGTTGAGCGGAACGCTTCACGGCTACTGGGGATTCGAGCCAGTCGAGGGTCCCACTTTTCTTTTGCGCAGCGCCCATCCGGCGAAGTGGACTCTTCCTGTTGCCGATGAGACTGCCCTGGTGGTGGGCCGCGAAGATACCGTGCATCTGCAGTCGGTATGTGCGGCTTGCGTGGACCAGGTGACGGTGGAAGATACACGCGGAAACCATCTGAAAACAAACTGGAAACCTGCAAAACCCGACGAACTGGAAGTAAACGTTACTCTCGGGAACGATACCAGCGGCCCGGTGAAGATTCTCGTAAAACAATCGGGACTGGCAAAACCTGATGAGCTGGATTTACGGACCTATTCCGAAGCGGCGCATCTGGATCGATTTAAAATCAACGCCGGTGATCGCGAAGGCATCCTCAAAGGCACGCGACTCGACCAGGTGGAGAGTTTACAGATCGGCGGTGTGCATTTCGTCCCCGCAATATTGGCCCGAGCGGAGGAGAAAGACGAACTGCACCTGGCTGCCCCGAATGGCGTACCCGTCGCGCTGCATCCCGAGCAAACGTTAATGGCTGACGTGACCCTCAAAGACGGGCGCAGCCTGGAATTGCAAACCACCGTGGACATGCCCCGTCCGAAGATCAAGCTGCTCAGCAAGAATATCGAGCCGGACTCGAAGTCCTCGGCGATACGCCTCGGAAAACAGGATGAACTGCCGCAAAACGGCCGAATTTCGTTCTTATTCAAGACGGAGATACCAGAGCAGTTCGCGCGCAGTGAGAAAGTAGAAGTGGCGACAATCGATGGCTCGTTCGACGCCATGTTGAGTGTCGCCGACGGCACCCTGATTTTGCAAGATGCTCAAACCGTCCTCGGGGTCCTCGATCCGGCGAAGACGTTTGGATCCTCGGCGTTTGGCGCGCTGCACTTTCGGGTCGTGGACAGCGACGGCCGCAAAGGTGACTGGGAACCGCTGGCCAATTTGGTCCGCCTCCCCTCGCTTAAGGAGATTCGCTGCCCGGACGCTCCAGACAAACAATGCAAATTGATTGGGAGCGATTTATTTCTGATCGATTCCGTGGCCTCGGATCCGCAATTCACGCACACCGCACCGGTGCCTATCGGTTTTGTCGATGCCACGCTGCCAGTACCGCGCCCCAACGGAACACTGCTCTATATGAAGCTGCGCGATGATCCGTCAACGGTGAATATGATGGTTCTGCCCGTGTTGCCCGACACGCAATAGTCATAGCACTGCGTCTGCACAATTCGCAGCGGTGCGAACCGCGCCCGTGCCGGTGTCTTCTCTGCGCAACCGCTGATGTTAACGGCTGATGTTAAGCGCTAATCTCGGGCACTGGTGGACGCCTCGCGGCCATTACAGAAACGAGCGCAATGCCTGCCAGGCCGGCCGCCACGTAAAATGCGGCTTCGTAATTTTGATACTTGTCAAACAGCATGCCTCCAATTGTGGGACCCAGAATTCCGGCCACGCCCCACGCGGTAAACAACATCGCGTAATTCGCTCCGGCATTTCGTAGGCCCCAGAAGTCCGCCACGGTAGCCGGATTCACCACGCCCTGGGTTCCGTAGCAAAAATAAACGACAAAAACCATCGCATACAATGCCGCCACATGAGCGCCCGTCCAGTACAGCATGGGCATGGCGCACGTCGCGATCACCAGGATCCCGCGCAGAGTGTTCAAGCGGCCCAGGCCATCGGAAAGCCAGCCGGACAGAATGCGTCCCGAGACGTTTCCGGCCGCTCCCACAACCAAGCCCAGCGTAGCGAGCGTCGCGCTCGGCACCCCCTGGCTTTGCGCGAACGGAATCAGCTGGCTGATCACCAGCAAGCCTGCCGAAGAGCCAAGTCCAAATCCGAGCCACAGGAGATAAAACGATGGCGTGTGCAACACCTCGCGTGGCGTGAACTCGTAATGGGTGGCTGCCGCCCTGGCCGTGGGTGACGGCATCCAACCTTCCGGCCGGTAGCCCTGCGGCGGATTTCTCAGCAGCGCAGTGGCCGTCAGGGTCAACACCAGGAACACGGCTGCGAGAATCATGCACGCTGTCCGCCATCCGAAGTGCGGGAACATCCACAGATTTGCGAGTGGCCCGAACAGCGCCGACCCGCCCCCATATCCTGCGAGGGCAATACCGATCGCCAAGCCGCGTTTATCGGGAAACCATTTGGCGATCACCGGAACCACGATCGAATAGCCGAACGCATTGCCGGCGCCGCCCAGCACTCCGTAGCAGAAAAACAGGTATGCCAGGCTGGACGTATACGCGCACAGAAAGAAGCCCAGGCTGAACAGGATGCTCCCGATCAGCGCAATTCGAAAAGGTCCCAGGCGATCCTGCAGCCGCCCCGCAAAAATAAATGACAGCGCGAACGTCACCGCCGCGATGGTAAAGACGTTCGCGGTTTGCGCCCGTTTCCAGCCGAATTCGTGCTCGAGTGGCGCCACAAACACGCTCCACGCGTAGAGCGTCCCGAGCGCCAGCGTCATCAGCACGCCGCCTCCGAGCCGCCACCACCGGCTGGTGGCGGTGAGAGCGCCGCTCACCATCCCAGTTGGCGCCACTGCCGGAAGCGATTCGGCCGTTCCGTAACTCATCGCGAAGACACCCCGCAACGCCATTCTTGAAGCTACAAACAAAAGCTCAGCCCGGTTCACACGATTGCCGGTAGTGCTAGTTCATGCCGTCTGAACCAAGGTTCAGCGAATAAAGCCCGAAACTGCCGCCAAATTTCTGGAAAACAGCGCACGCATTGCGACACGTCCCAGCCCAAGCGCCGGTCACGACAATCAAAATTTCTCTACCTGTCAGCTCGTGAGCGCCGCCGCGAGCCTGCTCATATCGCGCTCATCTTCGAGAGATTTCACCATCGCAATCACGGCCTCAGCCTTCTCCATGGGCCACTTCGCGAATTGGGCATTCCCTCGGAACTTATCGGCTACCTCGTCGTAGCTCATGGGATTTTCCGGGCTCCCTTTTGCGGCCTTGGTACGTCCGGAAATCGTCTTGCCGTCCTTCATGTGAATTTTTATGATGCTGCTCTCAATCAGCACTGCCTGAAAGTCGCCATTCCCCGACCCGCGCTTGTCGAATTGCGGATCGGCGTAAAACCTTACGCGCCGCACCATGTCCTGGACTTCCGGACGCTGCACCACGGCATCGGTAAACTGCGTCAATCCCGCTTTGCCCTCCACCAGCAAAATAGCGACCGCATATTCCATGCTAAATTTCGCCTGCAGTCCGGTCATCGGGTGGTGCTGGAAGAGTGTATTCAGATTGCTCTGGTTGCCGCCGACCTCGACGCTTTCTACATCGCTCGCGCTGATCTTATTTTGCCCGATCAGACGCAGTGTTTCGTCCATTACCGGCTGCTGGATCGTTCCGCACGGGAAGCGCTTGATCAAATCTCCCGGCGAAGCAAACATCCACGGATGCCCGAGGCGATTCGCGATCAGACTCGGATCGAATCCGCCGCCGGCTGCCTGGAAAAATCCCAGCGGCGCTTCGAGCACATCCTGCGCTGCCGTCCAGCCCAGAGCCACCAGGTCGGCGGCCACCAGTCCATTCTCAGCCGCGCGCCCCGCATGCAATGGTTTAGTCATCGAGCCGAAGTTGTCGCGCACACCACTCGCTTCTGAAGCCGCTACACCCAACGCGTACGCGGTCTGTTTGGCAGCAAGGCCTCGCAGCTTGGCGCAAGCCGCCGTGCTGCCGAAGGTGCCCACGGTGCCGGTCGTGTGAAACCCGTCCGCATTGTGCCGCGGAGAAATGGCATCGCCGATCTTGTTCTCGACTTCGACGCCCGTGTGAAATGCCAGCATCAGGTCCTTGCCGTTCCGGCGGCCCAGTTCGCATAGCGCAAATGCCGCCGGGAGCACCGGCGCCGCAACGTGCAGCGCCGAACCGGTGTCGTCGTAATCGTCAGCGTGAATAGAGATACCATTCGCCAGCGCCGCAAACCGCGCAGGGGCCTTAGCACTCGTGCCGATGATGCTGGCCTTACCATCGGCGTAACCGACCGTCTCGATGTATTGCCGGATGCGCGGCCCGATGACCGAAGCCGATCCCGCCAGCGCCAGCCCAAATCCGTCGAGCAGCGTCTTCTTACCGAGCGCGATCACATCCTCGGGAATATCCTCATACTTTGCGTTTACGATAAACTCGGATACGTAGGTCGTTAGCCCCGGCGCTTTCGGGAATTCTCTGGCGTTGTCCGCTGCGGGCCTTGCGTTGGCGGTTGAGCCCTCGTCCAGCGTGCCGGCCAGTGCCCCGCCCATTACGGAAGCCGCTCCGAACAGCGAACTTTTACAGAAATCGCGTCGAATCATATCGGTCACCTCCGTTGATTCCGATTCCCTGCCCTTGCCACATCGAATGTCGCTCAATCGCACCGCGCATTACGATTCGCTCGCAGGGGCGCGCGCATGACATGCCACGTTGCGCGACATTGCCGCGCCAGCAGCACCTTGAGTAGAGAACGTCCGAGTGAAGCGCGTGTCTCTTGGTTTCGCTCCTCAGCCTCGCTACGTCTCTGTCAGCGGCCATTCGGTCCCGTATTTGCCGGGGCCGGTTTCGGCGGCACAGGATTATCGGCCTTGCCATCGGTTAGTGGCGTGCCGATGTGGTCCGCCAGCTCATCGCCCGTGAAATTGTCCGTGAAGCTTTCATCGATTTCCGGCAGCATCGTGGAGTTCCACTCATACCACTCCGCCACCATCCGGTTGTAAATGTCTCGGTGCCGCACTTTGAGGTTGGCGCGTTCCATGGGATCGTCAACGACATTGAACAAAAACGTATTGTCGAGAATTTTCAAAAACTTGTAATCACCGTCTCGCGCCGCTCGCTGCTTGTTCGCTTTGTAACGCCAGAAGAGCTTGCGGGGGATCGGAGCGCCTCCTGCAATCAGCATCGGGAACAGGTTGATCCCATCCGGCGCAAACCCCTGCTCGGGCGCCACATTTGCCGCCGCCAGCAGTGTAGGCATCCAGTCCATCGTGACGGCTACCTGATCGCTCGTGGGCCCCTTGGGAATCCGCGCAGGCCAGGAGACGATCGCCGGTATGCGCAGCCCTCCTTCGAGCAATTCCGTTTTCCTGCCGGTGAAAGGCCAGGTATCGGCGAAGCGTTCACCGCCATTATCGCTGGTGAAGATGACGATGGTATTTTCGGTCAAACCGTTCGTGTCGAGTGCCCTCAGCACCCGCCCAACCTGCAAATCCATGTCCTGAATCATGCGCTGATAGGTTTTCTGCGTTCCGCCGTCCAGGTCGAACAGGTCGCCCTGCAGGCGCTCGGATTCGGCCTCGTCGCCTGGCCCTTCCCAAGGCCAATGGGGCGCGTTGAAGTGGAGACTCACGAAAAACGGCCGCGCCGATTTTGCATATCCGTTGATCACCTCGACGGCCCGGTCGCCGAACAGGTCGGTCAGGTAGCCCATCTGTTCCACGCGCGCATCATCGTCCCACAGGTCGTCTCGATTTCCGTCCGCGTGGGTGTAATAGTCGAGCGCGCCGCCGCGGAAGCCATAAAAATGATCGTAGCCACTTTGCAGCGGACCAAATTTCGGCAAAACGCCGAGGTGCCATTTACCGACAAGCGTCGTGCCATAGCCAGCCTTCTTCAGCAATGCTGGCAAGGTCGGAACTTCCGGCGGCAGACCCACGTCGGGATTGACCAGCGGCTCTTCCAACCCGACGGGCAGCCGGTACTGATAACGCCCGGTGATCAGCGCCGTTCGTGTGGCCGAGCAAACTGCGGAGTTGGCGTAGGCCTGCAGAAAACGTACGCCCGTGGTGGCCAAACGATCGATGTTCGGTGTGCTTAAATCCGGACGCCCGTAGCAGGCCAGATCGGCATAGCCGAGATCATCCGCCATAATGAAAACGATATTCGGCCGCGGCGGCGTTTGCGCGAATACGTTCTTAATGCCTGCTGCCAATGCGACGGTCCCCAGGGCGGCACCGCGAAGCAGGGTACGGCGGGTTACATTTTTTGTACGCGGCATGGTCATCATCCTCGTCGCGATCTTCGTCGCGCGATTCGCGCCGAAAAATGGCTGGTTGCCGCGACGAGTGTAACGCAGGTTGCGGCCTCGGGGTGGCGCGCTTGCGGGACTAAGTCACGGCGACGGGAATTACTACTGTCGAGATGGCAGTCTTCGAATACGGCTCGCAGCGGCCAAACCGGCTTGCGTCGTTTTCTAGCTTCCGGCGCAGCACCGGTTATGCCATACTCTGTTTTGCAATCTGGTTTTTACCCCGTTTGTCTCATCTCTCCAGTCTTCCTTTTCCGCATATGTCGCCGGTAAAAGGGCAGGTGAAAATGGACTGCGAGTGAATGAGGTATGCATGCTGTCATTCAGAGGAGTGCGGTCCCTCTATCCCACTCGAGGCTAATATAGCGATTTATGGCGGAAACAACTTGCCGGCGCGAACTGGAACTTGAAATTCCCGCGGAGGACGTGCAGAAAGCCGTGGAGCGGGTCGCGCGTGATTTTGCGCGCGTCGCCCGGGTGCCTGGGTTCCGCCCGGGAAAGGCGCCGCTTCCACTGATTCGCCGCCGGTTTGCCGATGGCATTAAGGATGAAGTGCTCCAGTCTCTGGTGCCCGAACAAATTGAAAAAGCAGTCAAAGATCAGAAACTCGTGCCGATCACGCAGCCACAAGTGGATCATGTGGACTATGCCGAAACCGGCCCGGTAAAGTTTCACGCCGTTTTCGAGGTGCTTCCCGAATTTGAGCTGGGCGCGTACAAGGATCTTGAAGTCGAAGTCGAAGCCTCTGACGTCACCGACGCCGACATCGAGAAAACGCTCAACGATTCGCGCGAACGCGCAGCAACGTTTGTGCCCGTCGAAGGACGTCCCCTCGCTAACGGCGACCATGCGCAGCTGAAGCTCACGGGCACCCCGGTGGGCGGCGGCGAACCGATCCAGGCGGATAACGTGCTCTGCCATTTGGGCGCTGAAGAAACGCTGCCAGCGTTCACCGATAACCTGATCGGAGCTCAGCCCGGCGAGCGCCGCAATTTCGAGGTTACCTATCCCGAGGATTATCCCGACAAGAAGCTTGCCGGAAAGAAATACGTCTACGCGGTGGACGTGCTCGGCATTAAGGAAAAGAAAATTCCCGAGCTCAACGACGAATTTGCGAAAGACGTGAGCGACTCGACGACGCTCGAGGAATTGCGCGGCAAAGTACGCGCGGGTCTGGAAAGCGAGCGCGAACAGCGCCGATCCGCCGCCATTCGAGACGCCGTGCTCGCGAAGATCGTTGCTGCTCATGACTTCCCCGCGCCCGAGGCGCTGGTGGAAAACCAAATGAATGTGCGCATGGAGCGCGCCATTCGAGCCCTCGCTGCGCAAGGCGTCGATCCTCGGGCCGTAAATGTGGACTGGGTTGCCATGAGGAACCGCCAGCGCGACCGCGCCGTCGAGGATGTCAAGGCGGAGTTGCTCCTCGACCGCATTGCCACGGCTGAAAATATTGAAGCGAGCGACGAAGACGTCGAACGTGAAATCGCGGCGCTCGCCGAACGGAGTAACGAATCCGCAGCAGCCGTCCGCGCCAGCTTGACAAAGGAGAGAGCGCTCGATAGGATCAAATCGAAGCTCCGTAGCGACAAAACTCTCGACTGGCTCCAGCAAAATACCAAGGTCCGAGCTCGAGAGCCGGAGCAGTCCTGACCGGCTTCCCCAATTTCCAACAACTCTCGATGAGATACGCTGAAGATTCGGCTCCTCGCGCAACAACCCTGATTCCGATGGTGGTCGAGCAGACCACCCGTGGCGAACGCGCCTATGACATCTATTCACGGCTGCTCAAAGATCACATCCTGTTCATCGGAACGCCAATCGATGACCACGTGGCGAATCTGGTAACCGCCCAGTTACTGTTCCTGGAAGCCGAAGATCCCGAGCGCGATATCCAGCTTTACGTCAATTCCCCGGGCGGTTCCATTACCGCGGGCATGGCCATCTACGACACCATGCAATATGTGCGGCCCGACGTGGTCACCACCTGTGTGGGCCAGGCGGCCTCGATCGCCGCTTTGCTTCTGACCGCCGGAGCGCCGAAAAAGCGTTTTTCGCTCCCCAATTCGCGAATCCTGATTCACCAGCCGTGGATGTCGGGCCTGTCTGGCCAAGCGACGGACATTGATATTCACGCGAAGGAAATTCTGCGAATGCGATCGGTAATCAACCAGCTGCTTGCCGATCATTGCCATCAGACACTCGAAAAAGTCGAAAAAGACGTCGAGCGCGATTTTATTATGTCGCCTGCGCAAGCCAAGGAATACGGCCTGATCGATGAGATCATCCACAAGCACCGCTAGACCGTGCCTACTTGGGTAGCAGCGAAATCGATTTGCGGCTCCACGAATTCCGCAAAAAGCCTAGAATAGCCGTAGAATAGGTCAAGGGTGTCGCGCAGGATAGGTGGGCCGCGAGGGGCCGATAAACAGGTGAGAAAACTTAACACAGACGAGCCGTTGCGCTGTTCGTTCTGCCACAAGACGCAAGAGCAGGTCGAGAAGCTGATCAGTTCGCCTTCTGATTATCCGCGCGCTTACATCTGCAATGAGTGCGTTGGTGTATGCGAGCAGATCCTCGAAGAAGAAAAGCGCGAGCAGGCTGGTCCCGTCAATCGGCGGCTGCCCCGCCCACCCGAGATCAAATCGTTTCTCGATGCGTACGTGATTGGGCAGGACAAGACCAAAAAGAAGCTGGCCGTGGCCGTTTACAATCACTACAAGCGCATTTTTCTCAACCGCCAGCCGGGCGATGTGGAACTGACGAAATCCAATATTCTGCTCATCGGGCCTACGGGCACCGGGAAAACGCTGCTGGCCCAGACTCTCTCGCGCATGCTCGATGTGCCCTTCGCCATTGTGGACGCGACCACGTTAACCGAGGCGGGCTACGTTGGAGAAGACGTCGAAAACATTATTCTAAAGCTTCTCCAGAATGCCGACGGTGACGTTACCAAAGCTCAGCAGGGCATCATCTATATCGACGAAATCGATAAGATCTCGAAGAAAGACGAAAACCCCTCCATCACCCGCGACGTCTCCGGGGAGGGTGTGCAGCAGGCTCTGTTGAAAATTCTCGAAGGAACCATCGCCAACGTTCCTCCGCAGGGCGGCCGCAAGCACCCCCATCAGGAGTTCACTCCGGTGGACACCACGAACATTCTCTTTATCTGCGGGGGTGCTTTCGTGGGTCTGGAGAAGGTTGTCGAACGCCGCGTGGGCCAGAAATCACTCGGCTTCCATACCGATGCGCAGCCCACGACCACGAATCGGCGCAATTTCGAGGTTCTCGAACAGGCGCAGCCCACCGATCTGATTCGTTACGGACTGATCCCCGAATTCGTCGGCCGCTTGCCTGTCCTCGGCGTGCTCGGCGATCTCGACAAGAGCGCGCTGATGCGCATTCTCACCGAGCCCAAAGAATGCGCTTATCCGCCAGTACCAGCGGCTTTTTGAGTTTGAGAATGTCAGGCTGCGGTTTTCCGAAGACGCGCTCGAAACCGTCGCCGATCTGGCGCTGCAGCGCAAAGTTGGCGCGCGCGGCCTGCGCATGATTCTCGAAGATTTGATGCTCGATCTCATGTACAACCTGCCCGCCCAGCGCAAAGTCCGCGAATTCGCCGTGACCGCCGAGATGGTGCGCAGCCGCGAAATCAACTGGAACCTTCTCGAAAAAGCGGGATAATCTCAGATATAGGGTCGGCAGGTACCTCAAAACATCATGTTCAGCCGTGAAAAAAACGAATTGAAGCGCGTTCCGATGATGCCGGTGCGGGATATGGTGATTTTCCCGCAGATGATGCAGCCCTTTATCGTGGGCCGCGAGGCCTCGGTGCGGGCCCTCGAAGAAGCTCTCGCCGGAGAAAAGAAAATCTTCCTGGCCACGCAACACGATGCCTCTGTCGACGATCCCAAGCCTGAGGAAATTTTCAGCGTTGGCACCCTGGCCAACATCGTTCAAAGCGTGAAGCTGCCCGACGGCAATATCCGCGTGCTGGTCGAGGGCGTCGAACGCGCCAAGGCCGTTCAAGTCACCAGCGAGGAGGGCTTTTATCGCGCCGTCCTGCGGCTGGTTCCCGTGCGCACCGAACCTTCGCCGCAATTCGAGCAGGCCGCACGCCGCGTCAACGGCCTCTTCGAGCAGTACGTCAAGCTTTCGCAGACCCTGAATTACGACACCATGATTGCCGCGGCCCGCGTCGATGATCCGGCCAAACTTTCCGACACCATTGCCGCCAATCTGCAAATACCCGTCGAGGAAAAGCAGGAATTGCTCGAAAATTTCGATGTGCTCGACCGCCTGAACCGCGTCGCCGACATTCTCGAGAGCGAACTTGAAAAGCTGAACGTCGACCGCAGCATCAACTCGCGCGTTAAGCGCCAGATGGAGCGCGCGCAAAAAGAGTATTACCTGAACGAAAAGCTCAAGGCCATTCACAAGGAGCTGGGACGCGGCGAAAAGAACGAGCTGGACGAGCTGAAAAAGAAGATCGACGCGGCCGGCATGACCAAGGAAGTTCACGAAAAGGCCATGCAGGAATTGAAGCGGCTCGAGCTGATGCCGCCCATGTCGGCCGAATCCACGGTCAGCCGCAGCTACCTGGACTGGCTGCTCGCGGTCCCCTGGAAGAAAAAATCCAAGGAAATCCGCGATATCGCCGTCGCCGAAAAAATCCTCGAAGAAGACCATTTCGGCCTCGAGAAGATCAAGGAACGCATCCTCGAATATCTCGCCGTCCGCCAGTTGGTGAAAAATCCGCGGGGCTCGATCCTGTGCCTGGTCGGCCCTCCAGGCGTCGGCAAAACCTCTCTGGCCATGTCCATCGGGCGCGCCACCGGCCGCAAGTTCGTGCGCGTTTCGCTCGGCGGCGTGCGAGATGAGGCCGAGATTCGCGGCCACCGGCGTACGTATATTGGCGCGTTGCCCGGCCAAATCATTCAAATGATGAAGAAAGCCGGCACCGTCAACCCGGTTTTCGTCCTGGATGAAGTGGACAAGATGTCCATGGATTTCCGCGGTGACCCGTCCGCGGCCTTAATGGAAGTGCTCGATCCGGAACTGAACCACGCCTTTCACCGATCATTATCTCGATGTCGAGTACGACCTCTCCCGCGTGATGTTCATCTGCACCGCCAACGTTCTGCACACCATCCCGCAGCCTTTGCAGGATCGCATGGAAATCCTGCGCCTGCCGGGTTACACCGAGGCGGAGAAAGCGCGAAATCGCCAAGCGCTTTCTGGTGAAAAAACAGCGCGAGGCGACTGGCCTTACCGACGAAAATCTGCAACTCGACGACAAAGCGCTGGAACACGTCATTCGCCACTATACGCAGGAAGCTGGCGTCCGCAATCTCGAGCGCGAAATCGCCAATATTTGCCGCAAGGTGGCGCGCCGCGTCGTCAAAGAAGGCAAGGACCAGGTTAAAGTTGAGGTCACGCCCGAAAACACCAGCGAGTTTCTCGGCGTCATCAAGTACCGCGAACTCTGGGCCGGCAAGAAAAACGAAATTGGCCTGGTCACCGGCCTGGCATGGACCGAAGTCGGCGGTCAGGTGCTCAGCGCCGAAGCGGGCCTGATGCATGGCAAGGGCCGCCTGACGCTTACCGGCAAACTCGGCGATGTCATGCAGGAATCGGCGCAAGCCGCCATGAGCTACGTGCGCTCGCGCACGCCCAGCCTGGGCCTTTCGCACGATTTTTACCGCCATCTCGACATTCACGTGCATGTCCCGGAAGGCGCTATTCCCAAGGACGGCCCATCCGCTGGCATCACGATCTGCACCGCCATTGTCAGCGCCCTCACGCGTATTCCCATCCGCTGCGACCTGGCCATGACCGGCGAAATCACGTTGCGCGGCAAGGTTTTGCCGATCGGCGGTGTAAAAGAAAAAGTTCTCGCCGCGCACCGCGTGGGCATTCGCACCGTGCTGCTGCCGAAGGATAACGAAAAAGACCTTGCGGACGTTCCCTTGGAAATTCAGTCCGACCTGGTGATTCAATTTGTGGAGACTATGGACGAGGTTCTGGCATTGGCGCTCGAGCGGCCGGTGCAAGCCTCTACCCTTCCGGAAGTTCCGGAAGTAGTCGCCAAATTTGAGGCTGAACAAGACCAGGAATTGACCAACTAACGGGGATTCCTCGTATTTCCCCGCGCAGCGGCGCGGGCCTCAAGCGGTTCCTTAGGAACCGCCGCCGGCTCTGGCCGGCAGCAACCCGCGCTTGTTTGGATTCTATTCGAACCCTTTTTAGAAGCGGACCCTGAAGAACTGCTACCTGGAAGAACATTGACGTGTATTCAGTTGGTTTCGCCGCATCGCGGCAGTCGTTATCACGCCGCACGCCGCAACAAATCACACACCCTGAGCCGAAACAACCGGCCACATCTAAGGATCGATCACGATGAGCATTAGCCTTGCGGAACTGAAAGAAAAGAACATCACCGACCTGGCGAAAATCGCCAAGGACCTCGCCATCCCCGGTTCGAGCGGCATGCGCAAGCAGGAGCTGATCTTTCAAATCCTGCGCGCCCAGACCGAGAAGAACGGCCTGATCTTCAGCGAAGGCGTTCTCGAATGCCTCCCGACGGATTCGGTTTTCTGCGCGCGCCGGAGTACAACTATCTGCCCGGGGCCGGACGATATCTACGTCTCGCCCTCGCAGATTCGCAAGTTCGATCTGCGCACCGGCGATACCGTCTCCGGCCAGGTGCGCCCGCCAAAAGACGGCGAACGCTACTTCGCGCTGATCAAAGTCGAAGCCGTCAATTTCGAAGATCCCGAGGTCGCGCGCAACAAGATTTTCTTCGACAACCTGACGCCGCTCTATCCGCAGGGCCGCTTGAAAATGGAAGTCGGCAAGGAAGTCCTTACCGGGCGCGTTCTCGATCTGCTCTGCCCCATCGGTAAGGGCCAGCGCGGCCTGATCGTGGCGCCCCCGCGCACCGGCAAAACGATGATGCTGCAATCCATTGCCAATTCGATCACCACCAATCACCCGGAGGTTTCGCTCATCGTCCTGCTCATCGACGAGCGCCCCGAGGAAGTCACCGACATGCAGCGCACGGTGAAAGGCGAAGTGATCAGTTCCACCTTCGACGAGCCGCCGCAACGTCACGTGCAGGTGGCGGAAATGGTGCTCGAAAAGGCCAAGCGCCTGGTCGAACACAAGCGCGATGTCGTCATTCTTCTCGATTCGGTCACTCGGTTGGCACGCGCCTATAACGCCGTAACGCCGCCTTCGGGCAAAGTACTGTCGGGCGGTATCGACGCGAACGCCTTGCAGCGTCCGCGCCGCTTTTTCGCCGCCGCGCGCAATATCGAGGAGGGCGGCTCGCTTACCATCATGGCCACCGCACTCATCGATACCGGCAGCCGCATGGATGACGTGATCTTCGAGGAATTCAAGGGCACCGGCAACATGGAAATCAACTTGGACCGGCGGCTCGTCGACAAGCGCATTTTTCCCGCTATCGATATCAATCGCTCCGGTACGCGAAAAGAGGAGTTGCTGCTTCCGCCCGACGAATTGAACCGCGTCTGGGTGCTGCGGAAGGTCCTCAACCCGCTTTCTCCCGTTGAGGCCATGGAACTGCTCCTCGGCCGCCTGTCGAAAACCAAGTCGAATGCGGAGTTCCTCGGTTCCATGTCCAATCCCGCCAGCGCACCTGGTTCCTGAGCCAACCACCAGGCCCTACGATCACCTGCGCGTCAATCCCGCAAGCTTGCCCCGTGCCCGGCTCCGGCGCTGCGGTTTCGCGCGAGGAATTCGATCAGCCGCGCTGTTTCTTCCACATCCATGGCCGTATTGTCCACGAACACGGCGTCCTGCGCGCGCACCAGCGGCGAGGTCGTGCGTTCCCGGTCCCGGCGGTCTCGTTCGTGCACCTCTTGCAGCACCTGCGCCAGGTCCAGAATTTCGCCCTTTTGCAGATGTTCGAGCCGCCGCCGTTCCGCCCGCACCTCGACGGAAGCATCGAGAAAAATTTTCAGGTCCGCGTGCGGAAATACGACGGTGCCGATGTCGCGCCCTTCCATGACCACGCCGCCCGCTTTGCCGGCGCGGCGCTGTTCCTCGACGAGCACGCGCCGCACTCCGGGAACCACCGCGACGCGCGAAGCCGCCTGCGATACCGTCGATCGAACGAAGGCGTGCGGTCACATCTTCGCCGTCCACACTCACGCGCAGCTCGCCATGCACGGGCGTGAGATCGATGCGCGTGCCGCGCGCGAGCCGTTCCAGGTCCGCGGGAGATTCGAACGGCACGCCATCGCGTAGCGCCTTCCACCCCACGGCGCGATACATCGCGCCGCTATCCAGATACGTATAGCCCAGCAGATCGGCGGCGCGCCGCGCCACCGTGCTTTTTCCCGAGCCCACCGGACCGTCAATCGCAATAATCAGGTGAGCCATGTGCGGGGTGTCTTCGGTTCCGCCATCAAATACGTTTGAAGGCGCGCTCGATTTCGCGCACTGAATAGCGCAGCACGATCGGCCGGCCGTGCGGACAACTCATGGGAGTTTCCGTCTTCGCAAGTTCGCCAAGCAGCCATTCCATTTTTTTGTGGTCGAGCGGCATATTCACTTTGATCGCCGCATGGCACGCCGTCGTCGCCGCGATTTTTGACTGCAATGCATCCATCGAAATCGCCGCGTGTTCCCGCTCGATTCCGTCGAGAATCTCCGCCAGCAGCAGCTCGGCGTCGCCCGCCGAAATCCCTGACGGCGTTGCCTGGATCGCCACGCTTTGGGAACCCATAGGCGTTACGTCAAAGCCGTTGGCCGAAAGTTCCTCGGAAATCTGATCGAGGATCACGCGCTGTCGTGGCGCGAGTTCGGCCATAATTGGCATCAGCAGCCGTTGTCCGGTGACATTGCCTTCACGCCGCGCGCGCAAATGCTGCTCGAACAAAACGCGCTCGTGCGCGACATGCTGGTCGATGATCCACAGTCCTTCCGAATTAGCCGCGATGATGAAGCTCGCATTAACCTGTCCCAGCGGCTTGAGCTCTGCCAAGCTCGCGGCGCTGGCCGGCCGGTCCCCCGCAGGCCCCGACTGCTCCGGCATTTGCCCAAATCGCTCTGGGTTTGCTTCTGACTGTGCTTGCGCGTGCTGCGCCGGTTGGGTCTCTTCCTGCAGGTTCGGCGGCGTCGCATCGGCTCCCTGGAAATGGAACCGCTGCGCCTCCGGCGGCAGCGGCATAGGGGTCAATCCAAATGCAATTTCCTGCGTCAGGCCTGAGTCTCCCGGCGCGGGAATTACCGCGCGGGGCGCCGCCATAGGGCCTCCCCCGGGAGCCGTCGCACCAACGGTCGCTTCTGAAGCTGTAACCCCGTCGGGTCCCCCGTGAGGCGCGACAGGAAAGCTGGGAACGGGTCGCGTCCTTCCGAGCGCCTGCCGCAGCGTATCCCGTGCGAAGTCGTGCACGAATTGCGAATGACGAAAGCGTACCTCGATCTTCGCCGGATGAACGTTGACGTCCACCTCTTCGCACGGCAGATCCACGAACAGCAGCACCATGGGAAATACATCGGCGGGCAATATATTCCGGTACGCTTCGTGAATGGCGTGCAGCAGCAACCGGTCGCGCACCAGCCTGCGATTAACGAAAACGAAAATGCCATTGCGGTTCGAGCGCTGTACTTCCGGGCGCGAGATGAATCCACGCACAGAAATCTGCGACGAGCGTCCCGATTCGTCGAGTTCTGGCTCCGTTATCGCCGCGCGAATCGGCGAGGAAACCTCCGGAACCTCGACCATCTCTGCAAGTGCCTGCCGCCCGAATAACTGGTAGACGCGGTCCGCCATGTTCGCCGCCGGCGGCACGCTCAAAATTTCCTGCGTGGGAGTTTTTAGCGTGAATTGCTTATCGGGGTGCGCCAGCGCGTAATGCGTGACGAGCGAAGCCACGTGCCCCAGTTCCGTGGTGTCAGACTTCAGAAATTTCCTGCGCGCCGGGACACAATAAAACAGGTCCGCCACGCTTACGCTCGTGCCTACCGGCAATCCCGCCGGCTTTACGCCGACGAGCTTGCCGCCCGCGAATTCGATCCGGGTACCCTGCTCCTCGTCGGCGGCGCACGTCTCGAGGAGCAAACGGGAGACCGAGGCAATCGAAGGCAGCGCCTCCCCGCGAAATCCCAGCGTCGAAATCGCCAGCAGATCATCTGAAGTGCGCAGCTTGGAGGTCGCATGCCGCTCGAAGGCCAGCAGCGCGTCGTCGTGTATCATCCCGCAGCCATCGTCCACCACGCGGATCATGCGCTTACCGCCAGCCTCGACTTCGATGCGTATGCTGCTCGCTCCCGCATCCAAGGCGTTTTCGAGCAACTCCTTCACGGCCGATGCGGGTCTCTCCACCACCTCGCCGGCGGCGATGCGGTTTGCGACTGCTTCCGCCAGTATGCGGACGCGGCTCATTGGTGAGTTCCCCAATCCATCGTATGAAAGGACTGCACCGGGCACAATTCTTTATACGAATCTTTATACGAGAAAATTGCGCGGGTACGGCCGTGGCTCACTCGCTGCAATTCTTGCTCGCTGTGAGACTTTAGCTTAGGAGGTCGGTCTTTCAAGGGCAGTACGGTACAACGTGCGACTCGAAATTTTCCTGCGTACCTCTTCATCTCACCGAGAATCCCAAGTTTACGCGGCCGTCGCTTAACGCGGTGCATGATCGCGCGCAGGCCGACGCCGTCAGTCAAACCCGCCCGGATTTCTCGTCCCGCAGCGCAATCCCCAGCAATTCCAGCTGATCCGGATCCACAGCGGACGGCGCATCGGCCATCAGGTCCTGCCCCGCCGTGGTCTTTGGAAACGCAATGACCTCGCGAATTGATTTCTCTCCGGCGAACAGCGCGATGATCCGGTCGATCCCAAGCGCAATTCCTCCGTGCGGAGGAGTGCCATAGGTCAGCGCGTCCAGGAAAAATCCGAAGCGCTGCCGAGCCTGCTCTTCACTCATCCCCAGGACCCGGAAAATCCGCGCTTGCAACTCCTGGCTGTGAATCCGTATGCTGCCGGACCCCAGCTCAACCCCGTTCAAGACCAGATCGTAGCCTTTCGAACGCACGTTCCACGGCTCCGACTCAATCTTTTCGACGTCATCCTCGATGATGCCGGTGAAGGGATGCTGTGCGGGCTCCCAGCGCTTGTCGCTGGCTGACCATTCAAATAAAGGAAAACCCGTAAGCCACAAGAACTCCCAGCGGTCTTTCGGAATCAACTGCAGACGCTCTGCAAGGAGCAGCCGCAGCTGGCCGGCAATCAACGCCGCCGTATCTGTGCCGGGAATTTGTTCGGCTGCGGATACGGCCACAATCAAGTCGCCCGGCTTCGCACCCGTGGTTGCGACCATCGCTTCGATTTCCGGCTTGCCGAGCGTCTTCTCGAGCGCGGACGTGACGCCCTCGGCCGCCACTTTCACGGTATAAAGACCGCGAGCCCCGAGCGCCTTGGCTTTCTCCGCCAGCTCATCGAGCTGCTTACGGGAATACGCAGCCGCTCCGGGAGCCGCCAGCGCTTGCACGTTTCCTTCAATGCGTAGCTTCTCCGCCGCGCCGGCAAAATGCCGCGTCACGTCGCAGAGCTCCATGCCAAACCGCAGGTCCGGCTTGTCGATCCCATACCGCCGAATCGCCTCGCGGTAATCCATGTGCCGGAACGGCGCTTTTACTTCGATTTCAGCCACCGCGCACGCCCGCACCATCACCTGCTGAATCACGTCAAAAATATCCTGCTGCCTGGGAAAGGACATTTCGAGATCAAGTTGCGTGAATTCCGGCTGCCGGTCGGCACGCAAATCTTCGTCGCGGAAGCATCGCACGATCTGAAAATAGCGGTCCAGGCCCGAAATCATCAAGATTTGCTTGAAAATTTGCGGCGATTGCGGCAGCGCGTAAAATTGGCCGTGGTGCACGCGACTGGGAACCAGGTAATCGCGCGCTCCTTCCGGCGTCGAGCGCGTCAGCATCGGTGTTTCGATTTCGTAAAATCCCAGCCCGTCGAGCGTCTTGCGTATCTCGAGCACCACCCGGTGCCGCAGCGCGACGTTGGACCGCAGCCGTGGCCGCCGCAAATCCAGATAACGGTAACGCAGGCGCGTTTCTTCGCTCGCCGAAACCTCGTCCTCGACCACAAACGGCGGCGTTTTAGCGGTATTCAGTATGCGCAGTTCCGACGCGAACACTTCCACTTCGCCACTGGCCAGTTCCGGGTTCGATTTTTCCCTGCGCTCGACGCGGCCGCGAATGGCCACCACGAATTCCGACCGCACTTCCTCCGCCCGCGCGTGTGCGGCTGGCGCCAACTCCTTATTGAAGACTACCTGCACGATCCCGGAACGGTCACGCACATCGAGAAAAATCAGATTGCCGAGATCGCGCCGCCGGTGTACCCACCCCATCAGCACGATTTGCCCATCGCTGTCCCCGCCGACCTGCGCCCCGCGCTCCGCCCCGCCCGTGGCATCGCCTTTCGACGCAGCCTTTACATCCTCGTTCCCATCGGCCGTCACGCCGGCCGTCACAGTATCTTTCGCGTCGTTTTTTACATCGCTTTTTGCATCGCTCTTTACATCGCCTTTCACATCTGTTGTCACATCACTGACGCGCAAGTCGCCGCAATAATGCGTCCGCTTCCAATCCCCCAGCAAATCGAGCGTAGTCACAGTCGCGCCCCGGCCTGCGCCGTCGATGCCGGCTGATCCGTTACAAGATAGGCAAGCAAGTCCGCCTCCGAGAGTTTCTTCTGATCCGCGTCCGCCAGCCGCTTCACCGTAAACTGCTTCGCGGCCAATTCCTCTTCACCTAGAATGACCGCGTAGCGCGCTCCCAGCCGGTCCGCCAAGCTTAGCGATTTGCCAAACTTCATTTCCGCCGAGGGCAACTCCACGGCAATGCCCTGCTCGCGCAACTTCCGCGCGAGTCCCACGGCGGCGGAATAAGTCGCCGCGCCAAACCACGCGAGAAACACGTCGATACCACCCGCACGCACCTTCTCGCCGGGCTTTTCCTCCGCTTGTTTCGACATCTTTTTGTCCGCTTCTTCCAGCGAAAGCACCAGCCGATCAGTGCCGATCGCAAACCCAATGCCTTTCGTCGGCGAGCCACCCAGCAATTCCACGAGGCCATCATAACGCCCGCCGCCACAAACGGCGTTTTGCGAACCCAAACCCGGCGCGGTAATTTCAAACGTGGTGCGCATGTAGTAGTCGAGCCCGCGCACCAGCCGCCAATCCTCCTGATAGCTAATATCCCGCAGCGCCAGTTCCTGCTTGAGCCTCGCGTAATGTTCCTTGCACTCCGCGCAAAGATAATCCGCGATCCGTGGCAGCGTGGCAATTACTGCCTGTTCCTCCGGCAGCTTCGAATCGAGCACCCGCAGCGGATTTGTCTCAATGCGGCGCTGGCTGTCAGGTCCGAGCTTGTCGCGCACTTTTTCCAGTTCCGCGCGCAATCGTTCGACGTATGCCGGGCGGCAATTCTTGTCCCCAATCGAGTTGAGGTGCAAAACCGCACCGTCCAGCCGGAGCCGGCGGAAGAGCATTAGCAGCATCTCAATGACTTCGGCATCAATCGCCGCATGATCGGACGACCCCAGCAACTCCGCCCCGATCTGGTAGAACTGCCGGTAACGCCCCTTCTGCGGCCGCTCGCGCCGGAACATTGGCCCGACATAATAAAGCTTGGTATTGCCCGGCCGCATCTGCATTCCATGCTCGATGTACGCGCGCACGACTGAAGCCGTCGCCTCCGGGCGTAAACTCAACGTCCGGCCCGGCGCGCTTTCGCCGCCAGAGTCGGAATCATGCGCGGTCGCAAATGTATACATCTCTTTGCCCACGATGTCGGTTGCGCCGCCAATCGACCGCACGAACAGTTCCGTTTCCTCGAAAATCGGCAGCCGAATTTCGCCATACCCGTACGTGGCAAACACCTCGCGCGCAGTTTGCTCGACACGGTTCCATAGCGCCGATTCGGGCGGCAGAATATCCCGCACGCCTTTTATAGCCTGGAATTTATTGCTTTGGGGCGTCACGATTTCGCGTATGGCTGAGGAGCACCCGTTGCCGCAGCTGCAGACGGGGCTGCACCGGAAACCGCAGCCGCTTCGCTGCGGTAAGTCTCCGCAAGCTCGACGTAACGCGCGGAGTACGCTTCAATTTCTTCCAGATTTGCCGGCGTAAGCTCGCGGCGCAGTTTACCGGGATGCCCCATAAACAGGCTGCGGGGAGGTACCACAGTTCCTTCGGTCAAAAGCGTTCCCGCCGCCACAATGGACCCTGTACCCACGCGCACGTTATTCAGCAGCACCGAGCCCATCCCGATCAGCACCTGCGATTCAATTGCGCAGCCGTGCAAAATCACACCGTGTCCCACGGTCACGGCATCTCCAATCGACAGCGGATAAGCGCCGCCCATGACGTGCAGCACCGACCCATCCTGAATGTTCGAGCGCGAGCCAATCCGAATCCAGTGCACGTCGCCGCGGATCACCACGCCCGGCCACACGCTCGAGTGCTCGCCGATGGTGACGTCTCCGATGACTACCGCCGCCTCATCAATGTACGCGGACGCCGCGATTTTCGGCCAGTGCCCGCGATAGCTGCGAACCAAATGTTCACCTCATAAACAAACGGGATGAATTCCCCGGGATACGTTCCCCGGACCAGCCCTGGACAAATCGAGCCATACGCAAGATCGCCTGAACGTACCGCCAAATGCGCCACTGCACGCCCCAAAAATTCACTGGAAACCGACGGCTGCCGAAAAACTCAGCAGCGCGGTCGCAATCAATCCGGCAGCGAGGTCGCTTTACGAAATCTCGATGCTCGGCCCGGCACTCACAGCTTTCACCTCGGCCACCCGCGCTGCCACCGCACGCGCCATCGCATAAATGCTGCGCGCGGCCGGCGCATCTTCCCCGCGTGCCGCCACCGGCTTGCCCGAGTCTCCGCCCACGCGGATAGCGGCATCCATTTCAATTTCGCCGAGCAGCGGAACACCGTAGCTCTCCGCCACGTGTCGGCCCTCCCCATGTCCAAAAACATCGGCGCGCTCGTGACAATGGGGGCACACAAAATAGCTCATGTTCTCGACCACCCCGAGCACCTCGACCGTCACCTGCCGGAACATTTCGATGGCTTTGCGCACATCGGCCAGCGCCACCACCGACGGAGTGGTCACCACCACGGCGCCCGTCAGCGGCACGGTCTGAATCAGGCTGAGCTGCACGTCACCCGTGCCCGGCGGCAAATCCACGATCAGGTAATCGAGTTCGCCCCATTGCACGCTGCGCAGGAATTGCTGCATCACGCTATGCAGCATGGGACCGCGCCAGATCATTGGCTTATCGCCCGGCGACAGCAGCCCCATGGAAATCAGGCGCAGCCCATACGCTTCCACCGGAAGAATTTGCCGTTCGCTGATGGCCTGCGGCTGTTCCTCGGTACCCAGCATCAGCGGAACATTCGGACCGTAAACGTCCGCATCCAAAACTCCCACAGCCGCGCCCATGCGCGCAAGCGCCAGCGCCAGGTTTACCGCCACCGTGGTCTTCCCCACGCCGCCCTTGCCACTGGCCACAGCAACTAAATTCTTTACGCCAGCGATGGGCATCTTTTCCGGCTGGCCCATCGGTCGTTGCGGTATCGAGGTCGGAGGCATCAATTCCCTTTCGATTCCTTTAGCATTTCACAGCTGATGGCCTTCACCGCCATCGTGAGGTCAGCTCGTGTACGCTTTCTGAATGGTGCATCTCGCAATCGCCGCCCATCACAACTTCCGCGCACACAGTTTGCCATGCGGCATCCATTCATCGTCCACCACTCCAGATCGTCATCTCGCCATCATCTGGTCATCAAGATCTGAATGGTCGCGACCTCCTGATGATAGGCTGCCTGTCGCAGCGTAGCAAGTTACCTGCGCGCAGGGCCTGGGCTTACGTCGTTGCCGCCGACCGGGACCTCCAGCATCACACCTCTCCAGTTCCGCCGTCCCTCATTTGCTTCGTTTTCGTCCAGCCGCGCACAACCATAGCCATCGCGCGTACGATGAATCGTGATCGCCCAAGCTGCCGCTACTCGCTCGGCTTCACACCCGCGAACAAGGCCAGTTCACGCCACTTCCAGTGGCAATCAACATCCGCGAACCCAATTTCTCGCAGCCATTTTAGCTGCGTTTCCAGGTCAAGCAGCTTGTTGGATGGATCTTCTCCTTTGCGCGGCATGGCCTTCAAGAATGCCGCGTGAAGTTCCGGAGTCGGCGAGGCCACGTGCTCGAGATTGCAGAAAACGCCATTGGGCGCGAGCGCCGCAAAAATCTCCTGATAAAGCGCACGCTTACGCTCGTGCGGCACGTGATGAATCGCGAAACTCGAAACCACTGCATCGAACTCGCCCATTGGCGGCAAAGCGGTTTCGAAATTGTGCGCGACAATCGAGACACTGCTATCGCCGCCATACTGTTTCCTGAGCGTCTCCAGCATGGTCGGTGAAAAATCCAAACCCACGAATTCGGCGCCTGGCCGGCTCGCTTTCAGCAGTCCCAGCAGCCGGCCTCCGCCGCTGCCAATGTCCAGGATGCGCCGCGCGTCAACGGGCACGAACTCGAGCAGCGTGGCCTCGCCCTCCATGCGGTGCGGTATGGAATCCGCGCGCTGGAGATAATCCTGCGCGTGCTCCGCGGAGGCCCAAAGATTTACGTCGGCAGTCGTTGTCATCGGTGTGCTCCCACATCAATTTTAAGCGCAGCCATATCGCATGATTCAATTTTAAATTTTTATAGGAAGCGACGCCCTTCACCCGCGCGCATCGCTCGAACGAATGTGCTTACAATCAGCGCACAACGGGCACGAGGTCGGGCGTCACAGCAGCCGGTGTTTCCGCGTCTTTCTTGTCTACGATCAACGAAGGAAGCAGCAGGACCAGCGGCACGGCAATAAAGGAGATGGCCCCATTCGCAATCACCAGCGTATCGTATAAGGCGGCCCAGCACAGTGTTGCGAGAGTCCCCGCGATGACCATATAGCTCTTGCGACGGCTGCCAAACAGCGGGAACGCGTCGGTAACGATCCCAAACAGCGGCTTGAAATACCACGCCAAGCCCATCCAGAAGAAGAACGCGGCGTTGCCGGCGCGATCGACGTGCAGCTCATTTTTCAAAAGGTTTTGCAGCGGAATGCGGCCGAGGACCTGCGGCTGCGCCAGCGTCGTCGCCAGCACGCCAATAACAATGATTATCGCGGCGGAAAACAGAGGCTTGCTGCTGTCCTGCCGCGTTTCGGGGAGCACGCCGGGGATGCCTGGAGTATTGGATGGCTCCATACGGTCTCACCTACCTGATCTGCGTCATACTTCGCAGAAAGACGCACGTTCAACGTACGACTGGAACGCCTCCGGAAAAGGCAAGCGGAGAGTGTACCCCCTGTCGGGCCTAAGCTGCCATTGACTCCTTCATCGTTTTAATCTCGATTTTATCCCGCCAGTGCAATGGCGCTCCAATACTGCCTTCGCGTTTACGTCCGCATGCCCCATCCACACTAATGCTGTGGCTTTGTTTTCAGATAGATACACACTCCTCCTGCCCAAGCCTTTAACTTTAAATTTACCAACTTGCTCAGAGGCCTCCCCCTGCGCCGCACAATCAAAAGAGCATCCATTTCATATACTTACCCGAAAACTCGCGGCGGTTTTCACGCATGTGCGGACACGAACTCCCATCTCCATTCCCGGCTTTGCACCTGATGCTTCGACCAGATATACTCAACCTTCTGCTGAGCTACAAGAAACGGCTTCCGCTCGGAGATGCGTCTGCCGGACCGAACGCCAGCGTATCTGCCATCGTGCCCGAAGCCCCGTTGCAGCGAGTTGCGGGGTGTGAGCATCCAACAAGGACAGCATGCGAATTGAACAAGTAGTTGACCGGGTTGTCGCCCGGTTCATCGGCACAAAACACGAACGCGATATCAAGCGCCTCGCGCCCAAAATAGCTGCGATCAACGAGCTATCCGCCGATTACGAGCGCCTCTCCGACGCCGATATTGCCGCCAAAGCGCAGCAATTCAAGTCCGAGGTAAAAGAGCGCATCGGCGATGCCGATCCAGCTGAACCGGAATATAAGGACCGCGTCGCTGAGGCTCTCGAGCCTGCGCTCGTTCCCGCCTTCGCGCTCGTGCGTGAGGCCGGCAGGCGTACGCTGGGCATGCGTCATTTCGACGTGCAGTTGATCGGCGGAATCGTTCTGCACGAAGGCAAAATCGCCGAGATGAAAACCGGCGAAGGGAAAACGCTCGTTGCCACCCTTCCCGCTTATCTGAACGCCCTGGCTGGGCGTGGCGTGCACATCGTCACCGTAAACGACTATCTCGCGCGTCGCGACGCCGAATGGATGGGGCCGATTTATCATGCCCTGGGGCTCACCGTCGGCGTCATCGTGCATGATCTGGATGATGCGCAACGCCGCACGGCGTATGCGGCCGACGTCACCTACGGCACCAATAACGAATTCGGATTCGACTACCTCCGCGACAACATGAAGTACGACTTGGCCGAGTGCACCCAGCGCGGCCATCAGTTCGCGGTCGTAGATGAGGTCGATTCGATTCTTATCGACGAGGCCCGCACGCCTCTGATCATTTCCGGTCCCGCCGAGGAATCCACGGACAAGTATTACCGCATCGACAAAGTCATCCCCAAGCTCATTCAGGAAATTGATTACGCCCTCGACGAGAAACATCGCACCGCGACGCTCACCGAGGAAGGCGTCAGCAAAATTGAACGCCTGCTGGGCCTCGGAAATTTGTACGATCCCGCCCACATGGAGACGATCCACCACGTCTATCAGGGGCTCCGGGCCCATACGCTGTACAAGCGTGACGTGGACTACGTTGTAAAAAACAACGAAGTCGTCATCGTCGACGAATTTACCGGACGCGAAATGCCCGGCCGGCGCTGGTCCGATGGTCTGCACCAGGCCGTCGAGGCCAAGGAAGGCGTGAAGATCGAGCGCGAAAACCAGACGCTCGCCACCATCACCTTTCAGAACTATTTCCGGATGTACAAGAAGCTTTCCGGCATGACCGGTACCGCCGAAACCGAAGCAGCCGAATTCCACAAGATCTATAAGCTCGACGTCGTGGCCATTCCCACCAATCGCGAACTGCGCCGCCACGAATATCCCGACGTCGTTTACCGCACCAAGGAAGAAAAATACGAAGCCGTGGTCAATGGGATGATCCTCGAAGACGGCGCGCGTGCCAATGGCATCCGCCAACTCCACGAGAGCGGCCAGCCCGTGCTCATGGGCACTATTTCCATCGAGAACTCCGAAATTCTGGCGACGCTATTAAAGAAAGCTGGTATTCCTCACCAGGTGCTTAACGCCAAGCAGCACGAGCGTGAAGCGCACGTCATTTCCCAGGCTGGCCGCAAGGGTGCCGTGACCGTATCGACGAACATGGCGGGCCGCGGCACCGACATCCTGCTCGGCGGCAACGCTGAAGCCATGACGCGCGACTATTGCCTCAAAAATAAACTCGCAATTCCCTACGCCGCTGCTTCGCCGATTGTCGGTGCCGAAAGCGGCAACGGCAATGGCACGGGACCTTCTTCCAACATGGTTCTCTTTCAGGTCGAGGGCAAAATTTTTCAGGTACCCGACGAGCAGTGGAAGCCGATTTACAATCAGTTTGCCGAGCAGTGCCGCGCCGAGCGAGACGAGGTCATCGCGCTCGGTGGCCTCCACATCCTCGGCACCGAGCGTCACGAGGCGCGCCGCATCGATAACCAGCTTCGCGGCCGCGCGGGCCGCCAGGGCGATCCCGGATCTTCGCGATTTTTCCTCTCGCTCGAGGATGATCTCCTCCGCGTATTCGGTGGGGAGCGCGTCAAAGCCTTGATGTACCGCCTCGGTATGACCGAGGGTGTCCCCATCGAATCCAAACTCATTTCCCGCCGTATTGAGAGCGCCCAGGAGGCCGTCGAAGCGCAAAACTTTGAGGCCCGCAAACACCTGCTCGAATACGACGATGTCATGAACAAGCAGCGCGAGACGATTTATTCGATTCGCCGCTCTGCGCTCGAAGGCAAGGACCAGAAAACCTACGCGCTGGGCATCGCGGAGGACCTCGCCCGCGGCCTTGTGGACACTTTCTGCCCGCGCGAGGAGCACCCTGAGAAGTGGAACCTGACGCAGTTCTCCGCCGAGGTGCTCAACCAGTTTGGAATCGACCTGAAAGCCGTTGACGTCGATCCTGCGAAGTATTCGCATGACGAGCTCGCCGACGTTCTCGTAGAAAAAATTAAAGTTCGTTACGACGAAAAAGAAGCGCTCTTTGGCGCCCCGATGATGCGCTGGCTGGAGCGCCGCATCATTCTCGACATCGTCGACACGCAATGGAAAGACCACCTGCTGACTCTCGATCACCTGAAAGAGGGCATCGGACTCCGCGGATATGGCCAGAAAGACCCCCTCGTTGAATTCAAGAAAGAAGCCTTCACGCTATTTGAAGACATGATGGGGCGCATCGACGCGGAAACGGTTCGTTACCTGTTTCTCATCCAGCCCGCTAAGCCGGAGGATGAAGCGCGGGAGATCGAACGCCGTCAAAAACGCGCGCAACAGCAAATGCAATTCCAGGCCGGTCCTGCGCAGGCAGAAGCGCCCAAACCCGTTCGCGCCGGCGCCAAGGTAGGACGCAACGACCTCTGCCCCTGCGGCAGTGGAAAAAAATACAAAAAATGCTGTGGCCAGGCCGCTTAGCGTCAGAACTGAACTCCTCCCCAAAATAAACGATGCCCAACTTCGATTGTGATTTGTCGCAGCAATCCAAACCCTTCACTCATTTCTGGGAGCACACGGTAGGCAGCGGACACGCTCCGTTAGCATTGCGGGCGGATTGGCAGGCCCAATTGCGGCGCTGTCATGAGGAACTCGGTTTTCGCCACGTACGTTTCCATGCCTTGCTTTCCGAAGAAATGGGCACGCTCGTCTGCGAAGAAAATAAGCTGATCTACTCCTTCTTTAATGCCGATCAGGTGATGGATTTTCTGATCTCGATTGGTATGCGCCCCTTCGTCGAGCTTAGCTTTATGCCCACAACCCTGGCCTCAGGAACGGAGAAGGTTTTCAGTTATCAGGCAAACGTCACGCCGCCCAAGAACTATAAGAAATGGGAGGAGCTGATTCACAAACTGGCTTCGCACTGGGTGCAAAGGTATGGCTTGGAGGAAGTCCGGGAATGGTTTTTTGAGGTTTGGAACGAGCCGAATCTCAAAGCATTTTGGAGCGGTACACAAACAGAATATTTCAAGCTATATCGGATTACCGCTGGCGCGCTCAAAAATGTCGATGCGCTTTTGCGGGTGGGCGGACCAGCCACCGCGATGAATGCCTGGATTCCCGAGTTCCTCGATTTCTGCGAGCAACACAAGACACCCGTGGACTTCGTCAGCACGCACCACTACCCGACGGATGCTTTCGGTAAAGCCGGCGCCGATACTATGTCCCAATTGCAGCATGCGCCCCCTGAGGTGATGCGCGAGGATGCGAGAAAAGTTCGGACCCAGGCGAAAGGGTTGCCGGTTTACTACACCGAGTGGAATATTTCCTCGAATCCTCGCGATGCGCTGCACGACGAGCCGTTTGCCGCCGCCTTCGCCACCAAAATCATCCTGGAAGCGCAAGGGCTGGTGGAAGGCTACAGTTTTTGGACTTTCAGCGATATTTTTAATGAAAATTATTTCCCGTCCGTTCCTTTTCAGGGCGGATTCGGTTTGTTAAGCCTGCATGGGATTGCGAAGCCTGTATATCGCGCATTCCAGCTACTGCATCGGCTGGGCACAGAATGCCTGGATGTGGAGGGGACGCATGAAACCGTGAACGCCTGGATGATTCGCAGGCAGAACGCCGCCACAATGGTTCTCACCAATCATGCCATGCCACGCCACCCCATTCGCCAGCAGCGCGTGCATATCCGGCTTAGGGGTGCACCACGTCCCCGGCGAGCGTACGTGGAGCGAATCGACGCGCAGCACGCGAATCCGCGTGCCCTCTGGGAGTCTATGGGCATGCCCGAGTATTTGAGTGGCTCGCAAGAGGAGAAACTGGAAGCAGCCTCGCAACTGATAAAAGAAGAGCAATCGTGGGAATTTCAGAATGGCAATGTGAGTTGTAGTGTCGCCGTACCCCCGCATGGAGTCGCAGCCCTCACCATCGAGTTCGCCTGAACAACGGGACGCTATGTCGAAAGCAACCTCCGAAATTGCTCGCTTGTCCGAAGATGCCCTGCTGCAGCAATTGCAGCGTGAGGCATTTGCATACTTCCTTCATGAGATGAATCCTGCCAACGGTCTCGTGAAGGACAAGTCGCAAAAAGATTCACCGGCGAGCATCGCCTCCGTTGGCTTGTCGTTATCCGCTTACTCTGTAGGTGTCGAGAGAGGTTTCATCCCCCGCGCCCGCGCTATCGAGAGAACGCTTGCAGCCCTGAGATTTTTTGGCAACAGCACGCAGGAATCCACAGCACAAGCGACCGGATATAAAGGCTTTTACTACCATTTTCTTGACATGCAAACCGGCACGCGGACGTGGCAGTGCGAGCTTTCGACAATTGACACCGCCCTGCTGCTGGCCGGAGCACTCCTGGCCGCCGCATACTTCGACCAAGACACGAGCGAGGAGCGGGAAATTCGCAGCGTGGCCGAGGAATTGTATCTGCGTGCGGATTGGCAATGGGCCCTGGACGATGGTGAGGCCGTCAGCCACGGATGGAAACCAGAGCAGGGCTTTCTGGAATACCGCTGGCAAGGCTACAACGAGGGACTGCTGATCTATGTGCTGGGCCTCGGTTCGCCGACGCATCCATTACCGGCCGAGAGTTACGATGCATGGACAGAGAAATTCCAATGGAAGAGCTTGTTGGGACAAGAATATCTATATGCCGGGCCCCTGTTCATTCATCAACTCCCCCAGGTGTGGCTTGATCTCCGGGGAATCCAGGATCGCTACATGCGGGGAAAAGGGATCGATTATTTCGAAAATAGCCGCCGGGCAACTCTCGTTCAACAACAGTATGCGATTCAGAATCCGCAAAACTTTGTTAAGTATTCGGAAAACTGCTGGGGAATCACTGCAAGTGACGGGCCTGGAAACGAAACCAGAGTTGTGGACGGCGTCCGCCGGAAGTTTTTTGGGTATACTGCGCGCGGAGTGCCCTGCGATTTGGATGACGGAACCATTTCCCCCTGGGTAGCGGTGACCTCGCTGCCCTTCGCGCCGGAAATTGTGCTGCCTGCGCTGCGTCACTTCGATCATTTGCAGCTTCGCGAAAATATGCCGTACGGATTTAAAGCTTCGTTCAATCCCACTTATACCGTGGCCGGAAAAGCCAATGGTTGGGAGAGTTCCTGGCATTATGGCCTGAATCAAGGCCCTCTGGTTTTAATGATCGAGAATTACCGGACAGGCCTCATCTGGAAACTGATGCAGCGCTGTCCGTATATCACTGAAGGCTTACGCCGCGCCGGCTTTCGGCCAGCGCGCGAGAATAGCCCAGCCTGAAACGATGGTCACGACGCAGGATGCGGGATCTGAAATTCGATAATATTGCATGGCATGTTTCCTCTCACTTTCAACTCGCGCCTTCTGAATTCCCTGGTTGATCTCGCGGGTCGATCGCATCTCGCCTTACCGCAATAAATCGTTGCATCGAGAAAACATGCAGGCGCCCGGCTTCTTACAAAAATACCGGATCAAGATCGCGGTTGCATTGCTGCTCACGTTCGTCGCGGGCTTGGTGGATATCACCGGCTACTTGGGAATCTATCAAATGTTTACCGCGCACATGACCGGCACTACGGTCCAATTGGCACATAACGCGATCCTCGGCAACTGGGCCGCCGCATTTTCCGCAGCCACGGTTATCATTTCATTTTTTTTCGGCTCGGTTTTTGGCCGGGCCGTTATCCAGATAGGCTCCAGGCGACGAATCCGGCGAATTGCCACCGTTACGCTGATCCTTGAGGCAGTATTGGTGCTTGGCGCCGGTTATTGCGCCACATACCTCAGGGGGATGAATCACCCTACAAGTGACTCGGCTCTGGAACGCCATTTATTACTCGCAATCCTGGCTGCGTCTATGGGCCTGCAAACTGCCACTCTTACCGGCATAGGTCCGCTGACCGTGCACACCACATTTGTAACGGGGATGATCAACAAGCTGGCCCAGTTCGTTTCTCGCCTCGCATTTTACGACTACGACGTCCGTCTGGGACAATCGCCGTCTGCCGAAAGCCAATTGGCGCGAAGAAATGATGCACAGCAGGCTCTCTTGTTGCTCCTCATTTGGTTCGCATATCTCGGCGGGGCACTAGCCGGTTCCTGGAATTACGAAACGTGGGGATTGCGGATCTTGTACCTTGCGGGTGCGCTGTTATTGCTAACCGTAGGCGTCGATCAAGTGTTTCCACTTTCAATCGAAGAAGAGAAAGAGCAATCGGAAAGTTGAGCCGGCTGGCAGAAAGATTAAGCGCCTCGCAGGCTAACGTTTCGTTTCGGCTTTTGCGCTGCCAATAATTTAGCGTATTAACAGAACGTCCATTGACAGAACGTATCGACAGAACATCCTCAACACAACTACCGCACATAACGCCCCTCGCCTCATTGCCGGTATTTTACGGTGATTTGGTCGCGAATCCTGGCGCAAGCAGCATCGGAAAGGATCCTCTTCTGGACAAGTTCTTCCGTACTACGGTACGGCCGTTCCTGGATAATCTTTCGTGCCTCGCGCTGTGTTATACCAGGCAGCGCCATAAGCTGATCCTCGCTCGCCGAATTTATGTCCAGCGCCTGATGCCCACCCTGACTCCAGCCCTGTAAGACGCCCTCGATGGCTGCAAAGCCATACTGAGCAAGTCGTTCGGCCGCCTGCCCGAGCTTCCTGGCGGTCCATTCCACTTCCGGCTTCGAGTGCTCCGTCAATTTGGCGGCTTCGTCTCGAATCTTTTGCTCGCGTTCCTGCTCGGTCTGCTCTTGCGTGCGCGGATTCACCGGCTTCACGGTGCAGCCCAGCAGGCCCATCATCAGCGGGATAATGAGCCACCGTCGCGCCAGGCAGCTCCACTTTTGGCGATACATAACGTCTCTCCTGCATCATTTGATGCATGAGCCGCCCGCAGTTACCACCCCATGCCTTTTTGGCCTTCCGTGCGCGCTTCGGAGCGAGCGAGGTCGCGCCATTCTCAATCTACGGGACGCCCGCAGTGCGCGGGGCGCACCGACGCGGTTCTACGCTCCGTGCTAAGAATTGCTCTGTTTTGGCGGATCGCGGCGAGAAAGATTGGCTGGGAGGCCTGGATAAAAAACTCCAGGTACTTAAGTCAACCAATGTCAATCAGTTAGCCTGTTCGCACGGCTACAGGTCGTACACGCTAAGTAGCGCAAAACGCGCGTTTCCGTAGCCGCCCGCCTCAGATACCTCACCTCGTCATAAAAGTAAAGCTCGTTCGTAGCCGGAAGAATATTTTTCGTAGCCGCAATAAATGGGCAGTCGGCCAGCGCCACAGTATTACCTGGCATGGACGCGATTCAAACCCTGCTGGATTGGCGTGGGCTGCTTACGGTACCTCAGGCGGCTCAGCTTTTGGCTACCAGCCCATCTACGCTACGTAAGTGGCTTGCTGCGGGTACGTTCCCGGGGTACAGGCTTAACGGAGAGTGGCGTCTTAACCCTTCCGATGTTCTCGTCTACCTCACTGAGCACCGGAACTATTAAGTGATCTTTTAGGCTGTCAACCGGAGCGGCGGAATTGAAGAGCCCGCAATCGCAGTCGGCGGTTCCAATGGCTGCCGAGTTTGCTCAGGGGCCCAGAGGGTCGCGCGGGGTGACGCATATGGTAACCCCATTCATTGGATCTTCGCCCCCCGTAAAACGCACGGGAATTGCGAGGGCATACCTCACGCAATGTCTACAATTTTGTCCGGACGCGGTGAGGTTGTTTAAAAGCTGGACTGCTGGGACTAGCCTCTAAAATCGGACCTCAACTATTCAGCCTTTAAGCCTTTTTCGACCCCAGACCTCTCCCCTGTCAAAGGCCAGCTAACGCCTAAGTACGCGGAAATACGTGCAAGACGAAGCTCCAAGCGTACGGCGAGAGGTACGGGACTCTTCCCTTTGGGACGGCGCCACCTCGTGCCTGCTACGTTGAGCAAATCTTGACGTTCAGTCTACCCGGGTCGACCCTCAATTTTTCAAGCCCCGAAATTTCAAGTGCCTCTTGGTCCACGTCCTCTCGGCCGACCGCAGTGAAAAATCGGAATTGCCAGAGGCGAGGAATCTTTTCTTGAGACAAGTCAAGAAGTATGGAAACTCTATCGGCGTCGTGAACAATTGAGCTATCACCCGCAGCGAAAGCCTCGATCTTGACCTGTCGCGCCCCCGCCTCCTCATGGGGTTTGCCGTAGGCAAGAACTGCTTTCGGAAATACATTCCTGGACACCAGGCGCACCCTGCCACTGAACGCGACTTGGATTACTCGCTCGCCCGATAGTTGAAATCCAGCCAATTCGAGACGAATTCCAAATGCCACGGTTTGCCCGGCGTGCTGCCCGGACAAGAGGTTAAGGCCATCAATCTGTTGTGCCGCAGCGTTGAAGAGGGACTGTACTCCCGCGTATGACGCGAACTCCGACTTGACGACATCCATTCGCAACTTCGGAATGCTTTGCCGTTCGAAGCATAATGACACGTCCAAATCGGAATACTCGTAGAAGTAAAGTGTGAGGGCTATTTGCCCTCCCCAAGCCTTAATTTCGAGATCGGTCAGCCGACGCAGGTCGTGAACAATGAGCCCGTATGCTTTCGCTTTCTGTAATGCCCCGGCTGTGAACCCCGAAGACGAAACGGCTATGGCCATATCCGCCTGTAGGGATGCGCGGCGTCCGATCAGCTCTTCGATCCAAGTGACATTCTGAGGGGACTGACGGTCGCGGCATTCCACGAGCGTTAGCTTTCCATCTCTCTTGATGGACACGTCGATTTGACGCAGTTGAGAAGGGTTATCAGGGTCGGGAACGTGGTCGTTCCAACTCACGTCGGCCCCCGAACTCTCAAGTAATTCGTGTATCCGATGGATTTGCTGTTCGAATGCTTCTGAATTCTTCATCGCAGTACCCACGAAATTAGCACTAGCCTTCTCTCTCGACGCTCGTATGGTGGCGCCCCAGTCCAAAGGAGTGACGCGATTATGAAGAAGATCGCCAGGAAAGCAACGAAGGCAAAGGCGGCGATCAAGCGACCGAAAACCACAGCCGAGGTTACGAGCGTAGTTCGGGCCAAGCCGCACAGCGTATAGCAGTGGACAAATTCACCCAAGGTCATGTTCAACCAGATTGGCGGAAACGAAGGCCGCCGTTTCCCAGCGATGACATGGAAGAAGCGCGATGCGTACATGGAGAAGCCCGAAAAGGCGGCTGTTCGGGACGGCTATGAGAATCACGTGGCGTCTGTTACAGCGTGAAGCCGCTCTTCACACTCGGTCGGGTCGCCATCCCGAGGTGGGCTGGCCGCGCTTGAAAAGGCAGGCCAGCAGCCGGGGATTTCCTTTCCGGTCATGTCAGTGGCGACTGGGCAGACGTTCCCCCCAGGACGTGAAGGAAAACGAGTTGCGTTTGAAGCATGGGTTTCGGCTCCTGAGCGCCTACCGCACTATCGCGGGTGACAGGCTCTGGGTGATCACCGAACCCGACCGTTGGTCCACCTGTTTTTGTTGCCCGAGGAGTATTGAAATATTCAGGAGGAAAGGGATGTTTAAAATCTAGGTGGCGGAAGACGACCACTTGCTGGCCCAATGTTACGTAACCCTTAGCCAGTGGGTTTGTGAAACGGTTGTCGAACAGAGAGGCACAGACGCGATTCGCCGGCGGCCGCATTCCGATTTGATGTCGCTCTCCTCGGTGTCTGATATCGGAGATGGGCGATGTTCAGCTGCTTTCAAGTTGCGGGAAACGTCCCGGATCCTCCTTACGGAGTCCGTCCCCGCCGAGACGCTAGAGCAGTGCTTTTATCCAAGGACGAATCGGAAAATGCCGTTCGGCGTTCTTAGGCGTATTCTATTGCTTGGACCTTTTGTTGTCGGCTAGGGCTTTGTGACTTTGGAAGGTCGCGTCGGTACCGCCACCTCCTCTTTGCATTCCAGAATTTGCGGGTATTTTGGGTTGTCATTGAACTGGACCCGATATCCGTGCCAGCGGTGTAGATCGTACGCCATCATAGCTGTTGCGAAGGCGTAGAACTTTGATGCATACGTCTGCGTCACCTCATCGAACAGGTTGAAGCTGACTCTCTCTTCACCCTTGAACACGGGCTTCTTGGCGTAAGGCCGGATGATTGCAGCCTGCCCACTTGCCGGATATGGAAGGGCGATGCCCCCTTTGACCATTGAGCGGCAGTATGCACCCGCCCTGTATCCCGTGTCTCTGTCTATCCCACCACGCTTGGCTGCCGCCTTCGCTAGCTTGTGCACGCGGTTACCAATCTCTGTAGTCTTCCCGGGTTCCCATACGAACTCTACTCTGATGCCAGCCTTGACACGCGCCTTAACCAGATCGTCCCAAAGATCACGGTTGAGAATGGGTTGACCCTCACGATTGCGCCAGCCATTTCTCTTCCAAACCGGAGCAAGACCGATGAACCCTCTGACGTATTCAGAGTCTGTAACCACTAGAACACAAGTAACGCCGTCCCAAGGGATGCTTTTCCGCACCCACTTCAGCCCTTCTATGCAAGCTGTCAGTTCCATTCGCTGGTTCGTGCTCTTCGGGCAACCGAAATCAACAATGATTTCATCTTCCCGGTTCAGGTGGTCCGGATACTGCACTATTGCTGCACAGCCTGAAACGTGCCCCGGGTTCCTGTAGGCTGAACCATCGGTGTGAATTTGAACTGCTCGCGGATCTAGCGTCACTGTTTTAGTCCTAATTGGATTCTACGCGGAAAGCGACAACCGTTGCCGCCTGCGCGCAAATCTACAGTATTCCGCCGTCATAACGCAGTAGCTAAGCAGCCCGTTTTCTTGGGGGGGATTTAGCTCACTCAAGCTAGAGCTCGCACGGTAGGGGCCGCTGGTGTGTGCAATTGCCGAGCCCCGGCAATTTGGAGCGTGAGCAGAGGGGCCGGTTTTCTTCCCAGACTCAGGGGAATTCAAGTCAGGCTCGCGTACATGGTTCATGCTTTGGCCGGAGCGGGAATTTTGGGCGCGTCGAGGTTTACGCGGACGGCTCCAACGGTTTGGCTTTACTTCTCTCCCGACAAGCGTATGGTTCGCGAGTTCCACGGAGGGAACGCGCAATGAGGAAATCAGTGAACAAGACGAAGAGGTCCACCAAGCGAACTAAGTTCAGGGCGAAGCCCGTAATGAAAACGAAACCGATCGGCGCAGCTAACCCAGGCGCCCCTGTTAGCCGCAGCAAAGCAGCACGAGCAAACATCTCCGAGGGCACTCGCCTCTACGCCCTCGCCGGACGCCCTACAAAAGCTCAGTTTGTCAAAGTGTACGGCGCAAAAGGACCTGCGATGACTTGGGAGCAACGCGCCGCAACGGGTGTGCCTGCGGAAAAGTTTCAAGAGGCGCTGAGGGCGAAATTGGAAAATGTTAAACATCCGGACAGTGCTGTCGCGGGTTCCTAAACGACAATGTGGAGGTGCGTTGTGAGCAGGAAACTTTCATTATTAATTGTGTGCCTGGTGTCGCTATTCGCAGTGATTCCAGCACGCGCTGACAGCGTCTATGTCACTGCTTGGCAAGTAGTGTTCAATCAGAATCAAGGCAGCATGACATTTTGCAGATTCGATGCGGGTTCGGGTCTAGGGGGGGCCGGCACCAGTGGACCCGAATCCTTTAGACATCGCCTACTGGGGGTATGCGCCGCCATTAGCAATTGAAGACTCGTTTTTTGGCGGGGTCAACACTTACTATGCCACGTACGGTACGTTCAGCCCGGGCACGGAATTTGCGCCAGGGGAAGTGCTTAACACGTTCACAGGCGAGGTGAACCTAACCGATCAAACCGGCTTCGTGGCAGGTCTACCGTTTGAATGTACGGGAATTTGCACGAACGCCGTGTTTAGGCCAGATATCGGGGTGTCCGAATTTGATTGGATGGATAGCAGGCTTGGCTACTCAACCTCTGATAATTCAACGATAACCGGCACGGCCACACTAACCGTTGGCAACCTCCAAAGCAGTGACCCGATATCAGGCAGCGCTCAACTGACTGTCAATCCGACACCGACGCCGGAGCCGTCGTCCTTGCTTCTTTTGGGTGCGGGAATCGTTACTATCATCATATTTGTCTCGAAAACTGTCGGGCACAGAACCGACAATCGAGAGAACGTAGCAGGAAGCAGCACTTGTCCGCGCATTTTGTCTGGAAGTTTTTCCGTGTCATCGCCCGCTTTCGCGGAATGTGGGGCGGAAAGCTATAGGGCGAAGCAAAAGCGAATATGATAACCTTCTGAAATGAACGAGGGCCCGCGTCAGACGTGCAGGCGCGCCCCCTGAAAGCTAAGCAGTACCCACCACTCGTGGTTCTCGATCATCATCAAATCCGCGGTTTCATCCACCGTTTCGCGCAATTCGTCGAGCGTGGTGGCGCGCGTAGCGCGATGCGCTAGCCATTCGAGCGCCATAGCCATGCGATGCGAGCGTTCGGCAATGCGCTCCAGTTCCAGTTGCGAGGTAACGGCGTGTACGGCGCCCGCCCAGGCCGGCAACACGAGGGCGAGGAAAGTGATCCACAGGCTGGGCTGAAAAATTCTCATCCCCATTGGCTCCGAGGCGTGGCCGACGCCGATGAGGTGCAGCACCGCCATCAGCAACGTGGCGCCAAACAATGTGAAGCCGAGTTGGTGACGCCGGTGCGCGCTACGCTCCTTACGCTTTGCGCTGCGCGTGTGGAATCGGCGCTGATCCTCAAGCCACGCGGAGATTAGAAATGTTTTGAGCGCTTCAAGCGGCAACCGAGGAATTTCACGGCTGGCCTGGTAGGCGATGGTGCTCACCGTCTGCGTGAGCCACTGCTGCGGGCCGCGGTAAAACGGCAGCGGATCACCGCGACTTCCCTTGCGTGTGGACGGAATCAGCAGCGTCCGAAACGTCGCAATGCGTAATTGCTCAGCCATATACCGTGCATGCAGCCACTTTTCATGCCAGCCACTCGATCCGGCAGAGATCCATAGACCGAGAACGGCCAGCATGGCCAGGATCTCGAAAACGATTAGCCAGAGCCGCTCGGGAAAGAACAGCACTTGCCCAACGGCGATGGTGACCGCGAGGGCGGCGAGATAAAGCACCCCGTTAACTCCCCACGCATGTTTGCGATGATAGAGCACGGCCAGGGCATCGGCGCGCACGATACTCAGGCAAGAGCAGCGCCGACGATCCCTTCGAGGGCCTTCGCCGGCAATCCCGCGTGACGCCCCGCAGCAGCCAAATGTTCCTGGGTACGCCGCAGTTCGTCCGCATAGTCGCCGGGAGCGAGTACCGGGTCCGCAAAATAGGACAACTGCTGACCATAACCCGGCGACAACTCACGCAGCGTGTGAGGGAATTCATCGGCGGTGATGGTGGCAGCCGTATCAGCGGAATTCGTTGAATACTCGACGGCGCGAATATGGCGGGCCGGTTCGCCGGGCGTTTCCGGATCGATCCACAGAACCACGCGGTCGCGTTCGAGCGCGTATTCGACGATCTCCGCGGTACCGCCGGTGCCCGCGGCCTGGCGTCCGTTCCAGATGGCCAGGAGTATTTCGGAAACTTCCACCACGCGCTCTCCCGCTCGAAGATAAGCTGCGTCGCGAAGGACTTTTTGTTCCTCGGGATTGCTTAGCCCCAGTTGGCCGGCTTCGACCGCAGCAGGTCAATTCATGTACGACGGCCGCGTGGGCGAGCAACGCCTCAAACTGCGCAAGTTCGCCATCAACGGAGAAGTCTTGGCGATACTCCGCCAGGGGAAAAGGCGTGAGCACCTCGAGCCGTGCATTGACTCGCTCCACCAGCATTTTTGCGGCCAGTTGATCGGCGCCACGAGCAAGCGGCGAGACAATCGTCCACGCTAGCGGCGTAGCATCCACGTCCGCCCTGCATCCTATTGATGCGGTCGAGCACGGATTGATGGCCCACGAGACAGCGGCCTCATCGGGGAGAGTACGATGCCCGGTGACCGCGATGCGCAATTCGTAGGGTATGCGGGAAGACATTGCGAATTCTGCGATTGGCCTGAAACCGGTGTATCATAGCGCCGTTTCAGGCTCTGCACGCTTAAAGTCATATGGCGGTGCGCTTCCCTGCGTGCCCCGGGTTAGGCCATCACGGGCGACGTATTCATCAGTCATGCGGGCGACGATGCGGGTGTAGCCGTCGAAGTCTGCGCGCTGCTCGAAGGGCGCGGCCTGCAATGCTGGATGGCGCCGCGCGACGTGGGCGCCGGCTCCGTGTGGGACGAGGCCATTCTCGATGCCATCGAGCGCTCGCGCGTCTTCCTACTGATTCTTTCCAATCACGCCAATCAATCGCAATTCGTGAAGAACGAAGTGAATCGCGCGTTTTCGCAGAGCAAACCCATCGTGACGTTTCGGTTGGAAGATGTGATGCCGGGGCGCTCGCTGGAACTTTACCTCGCGCGGCATCACTGGACAGATGCGTTCCCGCCGCCACTGGGAGCACGGGTCGATCGGCTCGCGAGCTCGATCACTGCGCTGCTGAGTTCTGCGTCCCCGAATGCTGAAAGACCCGCTGGCACCGCACCGCTGCAAGGAAACCACGCCTTAGGCTCATCCTCCGCCATTACCGCAGTTCGGCCACCCCGTGCGGCGCAGCTCTTATCTTCGGTACGCATGATGGGGAAGAGCGCGCATATCCTTGCGAAGCGCCCGCTAATCGCGTGGGCGAGTGCGCTACTTATAGGGGCATTGATCGCCGGTTTCGCCGTCTGGAATCTGAAACCTGTGCCCGTGTCCTCCAAGCCGGTGTCGCGGTTCACAATCACGCCGCCGCGAGGCCTGGAATTGCAAGTTCTTAATGGCTCTTCTGCTCATGCCTTGGCCCTGTCTCCGGACGGCACGCGCCTCGTATATGTCGGGAGCCAAGGAGGAACGGAGCAACTTTTTCTGAGAACTACGGATAGTACGGAAATCAGACCCATCTCCGGGACTGAACAATCCGTCATGCCCTTTTTCTCGCCGGACAGTCAATGGGTGGGGTTTTTTACAATGGACGGAAAGTTGAAGAAAGTTTCAGTAAGTGGAGGAGCAGCGATCACCATCTGTGATCTGGAAACCCGGGTAATTGCCGGTGCTAGCTGGGGCAGCCAGGGCACCATCGTGCTTGGAAACGTCCAGGGCCCACTTTCGCAGGTCTCGGATGCCGGGGGAACCCCGCAGCCAATGACCCACCTCGCAAAAGAGGAACGCGGTCAGGTCTGGCCAGAGTTCTTACCGGGCGGTAAGTCCGTGCTTTTTGCTACGGGCACGCCCGGCGGTTCGCAGATCGCCGTCTTCTCAATTGCGACCGGCGAGCGGAGAGACTTGCTCAAAGGAACAGACCCGCGGTACGCAGCTTCGGGGCACTTAGTTTTTATCCAAGGTTCAACGCTAATGGCGGCGGCGTTCGATTTGCGACACACCGCCGTCACTGGCGCGGCTGTCCCGATCATTGAGGGCGTGCTGCAGAATACGGTAGGCACCCCGATTAATGCTGCCTCGGATTACGCCATTTCCGCCACCGGGTCGCTAGTCTTCGTTCCTGCGTCGGCTCAGTCTGCTCCTCTCAGATTGGTATGGGTCAGCCGCAACGGTGTGGAACAGCCCTTGCCGGTTGACCCACACGATTATACGCAGCCTCGCATTTCCCCCGATGGTCACCGGATTGCCGTGGGGATCACGGAAAAAGAGAGCCAGATCTGGATGTATGATCTCTCCCGCGGGACATTGACGCGGTTTACGTTTGAGGGGACCAACAACGGTTCTCCATTTTGGACGCCGGATGGCAAGCGGATCGTTTTCATATCAAACAAAGCTGGGCCACGAAACCTTTTTTGGCAACTGGCCGACGGAAGTGGCGGTCTGGAGCGGCTAACCACAAGCGAATATCTCCAGATTCCGGGATCCTGGTCTCCCGGCCGGGCAGGTGCTGGCCTTTTCCGAAGTCAATCCCGCCACGAATTACGACATCTGGATGTTACGGCTAAGCGACCGCAAAACGGAACCCTTCCTTCGTACGCCGGCTAACGAGAATGTGCCGCAGTTTTCTCCCGACGGACATTGGCTGGCTTATGTCTCGGACGCATCGGGCCGGAATGAGATTTACGTGCAGCCTTATCCTGGACCCGGCGGTAAATGGCAAATCTCGACCGAAGCGGGCAGAGAGGTTTTGTGGAACCGCAACGGACGAGAGCTCTTCTATCGCAGCGGCAACAAGATGATGGCGGTGGACATTACCACGCAGCCGGGCTTTTCCGCGGGCACGCCGAAGATGCTATTCGAGGGACAGTACCAGACTGCTCCAAAACTCGACCCCTAACTACGATGTGTCTGCCGATGGCCAGCGCTTCCTGATGACCAAGCCCATCGAGCAATCGACACAAATCAACGTGGTGCTGAACTGGTTTGAAGAGTTGAAGCAGAAAGTGCCCGCCGGAAAGAAGTAATGGCCCACGACGTATTCATCAGCTACGCCACCAAAGACAAACCTATCGCTGACGCCGTGTGCGCCGCCATCGAAGCACGAGGATTTCGCTGCTGGATTGCTCCGCGCGACGTGCTGACTGGGATGCCGTACGGGGAAGCCATCGTCGACGCCATCCAGGGCTCTCGCGTCATGGTTGTCGTGTTTTCCTCGAATGCCAACGCCTCCACACACATCCCCAAGGAAGTGGAGCGTGCGGCAACCCGCGGCGTGACCATCATGCCGCTCCGCGTGGAGGATGTGCTCCCCGCGAAGTCGCTCGATTATTTTCTGGCTTCACTTCACTGGCTTGACGCGCTGACTGCTCCACTGGAGCCGCACTTGCAAAAGCTCACGGAGGCGATTGCGCAAACGCTGCCGAACGGCGTGGCTCCAGGAACCACTCGCGTAGTGGCATCGCCGCCGGTCAGCAAGCTTCCTCTTCACACCGAGCGTCAGCCGTGGTGGCGCAGCAGAGGGGCTATAACCATTGCGGCGATCGTGCTCCTGGTTACAGTGGCGGGTGCGGCGTGGTCCTACCGCTCGCGCATGACTGGAAGCGAAACAATTGGTTCGCTGGCCGTGCTGCCATTTGTGAATGGCAGCGGCGATTCCAACATGGAATACTTGAGCGATGGCATCACCGAAAGTCTCATTAATAGCCTATCCCAGTTGCCCCATTTGAAGGTGATGTCGAGGGACTCAGCTTTCATGTACAAGGGCAAGGATGCTGATGCCCATACCGTGGGGCAGGCGCTGGGTGTGCGTGCTGTCCTCAAAGGTCGCGTGATGCAGCGCGGCGACGACCTGGAAATCAGCGCCGAGCTAGTGGACGCACGCGACGATAGTCACATCTGGGGCCAGCAATACAGCCGCAAGGCGGCGGACATTTTCGCCTTGCAGAACGACCTCGCCAAAGAAATGACCTCCATGCTGCGGATGCGCCTGACCGGCGACGATGAGAAGCAGATGACGAAAAGCTACACTGCAAACCCAGAAGCCTATCAGGATTATCTGAAGGGCCTTTATTGGCTGAACAAAGGCAGCCGGCAGGGCACAAGCAAGGCAATCGAATCCTTTCAACAGGCGATCGAAAAAGATCCGTCTTACGCACTGGCTTATGCGGGTTTGGCCGATGGCTACAGCATGCTTGTGGGCTTGGCTCTTGATCCGCCAAAAGACGCATATCCTAAGGCGAAAGAGGCGGCGCTAAAGGCACTGGAGCTGGATGATACACTCGCTGAAACTCATTCCTCTCTTGCACTAATCAAGTCGCAGTTTGAATGGGATTGGTCAGGAGCCGAAAAAGAATACCAGCGAGCCATAACACTCAATCCAAAGTCTGCGACGATCCACTCTCGGTACAGCGGCACTCTGGTGCATATGGGGCGACTTGAACAAGCTATCGCAGAAGCGAAACGAGCCCTGGAACTTGATCCACTGTCTTTACCCATCAATCGAGGGTTGGGAGATACTTATTATTTTGCGCGGCAGTACGACCAGGCGATTGAGCAGGAGAACAAGACACTGGAGTTGGATCCAAACTTCGAGTTGGCATACAACGACGTGGCTCTAGCGTATAGCCTGAAATCCATGTATTCGGAAGCGATCGCGGAATCGAAAAAACAGGTGGCGTTGGACCCGCGGGCAGCACCATTGGGGGTGCTCGCATATGCCTACGGAAAGGGAGGTAAAAAAGCTGAGGCTCAGAAAGTCCTTGATACGTTGCTCGACATGTCTAAGCACCAGTATGTTCAACCTCGAGTTTTGGCAAGAGTCTATGTGGGCCTAGGAGACAAGGAAAAGGCGTTCGAATACCTGGAGAAGAGTTATCAAGACCGTTCTATAGGAACCGCGTTCGGTCTGATCAACACAGACCCGTCATTTGATCCCCTGCGCTCCGACCCGCGCTTCGCCGACCTGCTGCGCCGCATGAACCTGCAGACCTGAGCAACGTGAGTTTTGAACCTCGCCACTGTTTCAGGGAGTTAGCCCATGCGCACTAAGCATCGGTAACATCGGTAATGCGAGTCCGTATTTCTTTCAGTCCTTCCGGCCGGCAGACTCATTCTTGACACAATCTTTGTGACGAGTCTTTTCTTCCGCAGGATGCACTTGTCTGCGAGGAGCGTGTACTCCCCGGTCTTCTCATTAAAAGCCACACGTCCCCGAGGGTGCTTCTCATACTCGTCATCAGGCACGGCGCCCTTGCTGACAAGTTCTGCCCAATATTCATCATGATTACGGTCGTGGATGCGATGGTCACCGTGCCAAACTGCGTGGGACAGAGGTGTTGCGTCGATCAGCAGTTTGCCTTTGACAAAGTAAAAGATACCGACGCTGGGCCTGATTGGCTTCGCGCTCTTGGGCGGCTGGATTTTCCGTTTGCCTCGGGGTTTGCCGCTCATCTGACCCTCCGTCCAATATGAGCGGAAACCTTGAGGTTTCCGCCCGTTGAAACGCTGGGTGCTAAGTGTTCCCTCTCCGGCGTTCTCATAGCGCATTTCTCTTGGGGTTTTCCGCTCACGCGTTCTGGAGCCGAGCGCGGACCGTGCCGTAGCCGACCCCCAGGTGCGCAGCAATTTGTCTGAGGCTGTTGCCTTGAGCCGTCAACTCCAGAATTCGGTTGCGGTCTACCGTGCGCCTCGGGCGGCCGAACTTCTTGCCATTTGCCCGCGCGTTGCGCAGTCCGGCATTTATCCTTTCCCGTATCAAATCACGCTCCAGTTGCGCCACGGCTGACACGATTGTAAAAAGTGCTTGCCCCAAAGCGCTGCTCGTGTCGATGTTCTCCTGATAGCTGATGAATTGAATGCCAAGCGCCCGAAACTCCTCTAGTGCAGTCAGAAGATGTTTGGTGGACCGGGCGAACCGATCAAAGCGCCACACGACGATTGCGTCAAACTGCCGTTTGCGGGCGGCGTCCATGAGGTTGTTGAGTTCTGGGCGTGAATCTTTTGCGCCCGATTGGCCCTCATCAACGTATTCCCGGACAAGGTCAAATCCTCGCGCTGCGCAGTACGATCGCAGGTCTCGGACTTGGAGCTCGCAGCTTTGGTCTTTAGTGCTAACACGAGCGTAGATTCCGATGCGCATGTAGTAGTTCTACGAAAAATGAGCGGAAAGCGCTATTTTGTGGCTCACAAGTGTGAGGTTTTGTATCATCAGACATCCAGAAGCGCAAACTCGGGACAGTGTGGCGGCACTACGCGAAATAACAGACGAGGACAGCGCTTGCGACATGTTGATTCTGCCTCATGGGCCGGACTTTGACAGGGTGTGGCTTGGATTTACACAAGCACAGCGTGACGAAATGGAAGCGGAGGCCGACATTTTGCGATCGCTTCGGCGAGTACCAATTGGCGGAGATGTTCTACGGTAATGTAGGGTGAATCAGTTCTTCCAAGCGGCGGCCTAGCTGGCGAGACGCCTCATCATTGATTCTTGAGCTTCTTTTTGATCAGGGAAGTGAGTTCCTTCAGTCGAGCGACACTGCCTGGATTTAGTCCACTTATGTCGCCATGAACAACTTCGTTCCGAAGTCTTCTCAAAGCCTGGATGTCCTGTATCGTTTGCTGATCCAGAATGCCATGCTCCATCATTTCTGGAATGATTGAGTTGGTGCCACGGAAATTACTGTTAGGGAACCGATCTCTAGCGACTGATTAAAGGACTTGGTAAAGGTTCGACCACGCGGTCACAAAATTCCCTACTTCAGTCTGATCCAGCTTTTGGACTTGGGATGGCGTGACCTGCCCCCCGTTTTTGGTCCAGTCATAAGTTAGCTTCCAGGATTGTGGATTCAACGGCAACAGTGGAAATCGGTCCGTCGCCGTGGCTGTGGGAAAGTGGGAAACGCGTAGCGTTTTCCAAGGTGGCGAAGCCACTGTCTTTCCCATAGCCGTTGGCCTCCGCAAATTCTTCCGGCGTCCGATACCCCAACGAGCTGTGTGGGCGTACCGTGTTGTAATCTACCCGCCAGGCTTCGATCACCTCCCGTGCGTGGCGGAGATCCACGAACCAGTTCTGGTTCAAGCACTCATCCCGGAACTTCCCGTTAAAGCTTTCGATGAATGCGTTTTGCGTGGGTTTGCCACGCTCGATGAAGTGCAGCGCCACCTGATTCTGATAGGCCCACTGATCCACGACGCGGCTGGTGAACTCAGTTCCATTGTCGACTTGGATTGCTGCTGGTGCCCCACGTCGTTCTCGCAGTCCTTCCAGTACCCGCACCACGCGCAGACCGGGCAGCGACGTGTCGGGTTCGATCCGCAGAGCTTCCCGCGTGTAGCCGTCCATCAGGTTCAGGGTTCGGAATTTCCGACCGCCGGCGAGTTGGTCATGTGTGTAGTCCATCGTCCACACTTCATTCGCACGCGTCGCAAGCATCAACGGCACACGCGCTGCAGCCCGAAATCGCTTGTGCCTCCTACACTGCATCGTCAGGCCTTCCTCCCGGTACAGCCGATACACGCGCTTGTGGTTGACCGGCCACCGCAACTCTCCATCGTCGGTCTTCTCCCGTCGCAGGAAAATATACAGACGCCGGTAGCCGAATCGCGGACGCTCGCCTGCCAACTCCCGCAGCCGAGCCCGCAACCCTGCTTCGTTGCGTTCCTTCCGCCGGTACCGCCAGCTCCCGCGGTGCATGCCCATCAGCCCACAGGCGCGTCGCTCGCTAAGCCCCGCTTCTTCCCGCACGACACGCACCGCTTCTCGCTTCGCCCGCGGGCTTACCACTTTTTTGCCAGCACCACCTTCAGCGCGTCCAGGTCCAGCGCCTGCTGCGCCACAATCTTCTTCAACCGTCCGTTCTCTTCTTCCAGTTGACGCAGCCGCCGGGTCTCACTCACTTCTAAGCCTCCATACTTTGCCTTCCAGTGGTAGAACGTAGCGTCGCTGATCCCCACGCGCCGACACAGGTCCTTGATCGGCACTCCAGCCTCGGCTTCCTTCAACACCCCTACGATCTGCTCTTCGCTAAAACGACTTCCTTTCATGGCGCTTCTCCTCTCGCGGTCTTATACCTGGAGAAGCTCAGTTTTGCCTGGACTAAATTTCGGGGAGCAGGTCAGATCCACTTGGCGATTTGCAATCTGTAATCTCAAATGGGGTTTATGTTCCCGAGGCGATCTTGTACGAGGATATGTGCGCTGCCTACAATTCTGCGATTGATTCCGAGGAAAATAACGTTCGTGATTCAGCAAAAGTAAGCAAGAAACGCACAGCAATGCTTGTACGGACAACGATCCTATCGGCCTATTATTTTGTTGAGTCGTACCTCAATGCGGTGGCTTTTAATTACTGGTGGGCTGAAAAAAGTCGGCTTGGACAGGATGACGTCGATACGCTGCTGGAACTTGATTCTAGGAACAATCGTACACGCTGGCTTAAATTTGAGGACAAAACCCAGAAATACCCACGGATTATACTGAAAACCCAGCATTCTCCCCTGCAACCGACCAACTGTGCAGAATTGAAGACGCTTCTAGGTCGCCTCAAAGAAGTACGCGACGCGATCGTCCATCAGTCCCCGAAAGTTGACCTTCGATCATTAACGATACCTAAAGTGGAGTACATCGTGAAATGCGATATCTCTATGGCAATGAAGCGGTTACAGCTGCGATCGGTTACGTGAGAAAACTGGGAGCATCACTCGGTAAGCACGGACTTGACCTCTCTTGGATGCACGATTTAGGAGACGACGGAAGATTCTCAGATCACTGCTTTGAGTGAAAGCAAGCAATTCAACAATGTTCAGGCAACCGGATTATTGAGCCGCCCACATAGAGAACGACCCGCGACGAAAATAGCTGTCACTGCAAACGGAAGTGTGGCACATTGACTGCAAACAACGTGCTGATGAATAATCCCGAAATTCGCAGGACGTGAGAGGAATCTTTCCCGAGCAGCAATGCAAGTGTGCCGCGGCTCTTAAACTCATTAACCTGCGGATAAGTGTAAAGCGGTCTTACCGTAACTTTTCGTTACATTTTGATCGAAATACAGATGGTGTTGCGGTGCATTTGCGGTGTCACTAGCGGTGTCAGTTGGCTTTTCTATAACTTCCCAATAGGGGCGTAGCTCAGTGGCAGAGCAGCGGCCTTTTAAGCCCTATGGGGTGTTTGGCACCGTTAGGAACCGCAACGCAGCATCGCGCAAAACGCTACATCCCTATGGGTTTCTGGACATTACACCGCGCAGCGCAGCGCATCTGGGCGAATGGAATAGTATGCCTCAGATCGTGCCACTTGAAATTACGTATCCCTGCTTGTTTCAGAGCGGGCTTAAACCAATGATCGTTGCTCAGAACCGGTTTCCCGGAGCACTGCTGATTACGGAAGACCGGCCCGGTGCGCTCCGCCCACGACGGCAAGCCGCGAATTGCTGAAATCACGTCATCGTTGAGCGGAACGTATACGGGATCGTCGTTTTTCGTTCTCGGTATACCTAACGTGCGCCGGTCCCAATCAATCATCTCATACGTTGCCGCGTATTGACTGCCCAACCTCAGTCCAGTGCCCACCGCAAAGGTAAATTCGGCCAGGTGCTCCGGGTAGCTCTCGCGTATCGCATTCTGGAGCCGCGCATACTCGCCATTCTCTCCACGGCTGAGGAAGCGGAGGCGGGAGTTGTTTTCGCGCCGATGCCGCACGTCGCGAGCGGGGTTGGTTTGGACCTTATGGCTTCTCCGTCCCTCGCGATAGGCCAGCATTAGGAACGCGCGGTAATGATTGAACGTGGAGGCTGCCCATTTTCGCTCTTTCCCCGCCTCTTCGAGCCGCTTTTCAATATCGCTGCTGAGCAGGGCGTCAGCGGGCGTGGTGCCGAACCACCCCGAAAGGTTCCGTTTCATAATTTCGTCACTGCGAGCGCTGCGCTTGTTGGCCCGGGAGTATCGGATGGCGTCATCGGCAATTTCTGAAAACAGAACCTCGCGACGCCGCAATGTTTCGGGCAATTTTTTCAATTGCAAAGATTCGGTGACGCGCTTGGAGCGCAGTTTCTTAGCGGCCTCAAGCGTGCCAGCGGCCTTTTCTCGACGATAGCGGCCCAGTCCGTCCACATAGGAGATCCAAAAATAGCCGCGCTTCAGAAAGAGACCGCGCGGGAACTTTCGGCCCTGTTTCCCGGATCGCTCGCCCCGAGTGTCTACAGTTGAGTTTGCGACCAATCCGGTTTCAGTTTTCATTGGATTTGCCATCCTTTCGCGGTCGCCCGCCCTTCTTGCCGTTCTCGCGCGCGATTTCCCGAAGACGTTCGATCCCGAGTCGCTTTAACCGGGCTTGATAGCTGCGCCTGCCAAGAAACGATGTGAAACGCCGAATGTCATTCTGATTCATGTCCAATATCCTAATCTGTTTGGGTTTATGTGTCAAGCGTCAACTGTGGTACCGTGGCGTTAAACGGCCTATAGCGAGGGGCTTATGACGGGGACACGGGACGGTTATATCGAGCAGGCGCTACGATCTTTCAAGTCGAGGAGAGGCGCCGAAATAAAAAGGAGAACAAATGGGCCTTCGGAGGGCCGTGCGCGGGTTCGCGTAGAAAAGCCGGGCCCGCCGCGCCTTACGCAGTCGCAGATCGATGTGCTCCGCTACGTTGCCCATCAACGATTCTTCGCCGCACCCGCTCTCTCACATGGCTTTCGACTCAAGTGGGATTCGCGAGTGCAGAACACCCCGGTGCTCGACAAAGATTTGGAGCGCGCTCTCACGCGCGATCTTTCACGCGAGTACGCCCACGCGGTCGCAAGCGCGGTTACGCATTACGTCGATTTGCTCGCCCAAGCCGCTCTCGCGCGCACGAAGAAAATGTCAGCGCATTTGTTCGACTTGCTACTGAAAGATGGACTGCAATTCGCCGATTCGGAGGCGGATTGGGACGTGTTCACCGCCTCGGTAGATAAAACGGGATTCATGGTCACAGCTGTTTCTTTCAATTCGCTCAAGGATCGGATCAGAGATGTTGACCACATTGTTAAAGCACGGCGCGCCGTTTTTGAGACGCAAATACAGGAACTCTACTGGCGCGAGTGGCTCGGAGCCGCTGACCAGTCCATACGGCTACGCATGATCCTGACCGGTTCTGCGGCAGCAGCCGGTTCGGGCTTAAAGTTCATAATTCGGATGGCGGCGGAGCGAAACCCTGCATTCACCCAACGCGAGATTTGCGGCCGCGTAGATGACCTTTATGCTACTCGTCAGCAGGAGCCGCCAATGCCCTCTACCTGGAAAAAAGCCGGAAGCGCAACGCTGGTGGAAGCATATGACAACCCAAAGACGCAGAAATCTGTAAAGACATACTTCTCAAAAGTTACCCGAGTTACCACGCGCTCCCCGCAACGGTAACAATCTGCACGTTTATAAGGCCCGGTTTCCCAAATACACCCGCCATGCTCTGTCTGCGCGCTGTGGCCGTATCTTGCAAGCGTACACAGCGCACGGACGCACCTGCGCACAGGAAAATGCAACTGGCGCTCCCGCTCGTAAAAGTTCAATCCGCGCGCTTTGAGACTGAAATCTCGGAGGCAATGTGAGTCAAAAACAGAACGATGTTGTTATTACGACACTCGCGGTGCTCGCTGTGAGTATCCCCGAAGCAGCTCGAATCTGCGGTGTGTCCCCCAGAAGCATTCAAAATTACATTGCCGCAAAGCTTCTCCCGTCGCGGAAGATTGGGCGGCGCACGGTCATTCCCGTGCGTGCGCTTGAAAATTTTCTACGCTGCGATCAACCGTCACCGACACCGGAAAAGCGCGAGGTACGCGGGTGAGCGCGGCCACTGCCCTTCCACCGGCGTTGGATCGCCTATTCCCGCAACATCTCACGGACCTACAAAATAGCGGGCTCAGCGATGAAACAATTACCCGCTGGGGCTGTTACTCAATAGAGCGTGAGCAAAGGGGTGTTCTGTCGCAGCTTGGATTCGGGCACATTGAATCGTCCGCGCTCGCGTTGCCGATCATTCCGCCCGATGAAGACACACCCAACCAAAACAACGTGATGCTGAAGCCGGATATACCGAGACGGAATGGCAAGGGGCATTTCGTCAAGTACGAGGCCCGGCGAAACTCGCACAATCGCATTCATGCCCCACTTGCGGCTCGGGGCAAGCTGTCGAATGCGTCCGTGCCGCTTATCATCACCGAGGGCCAGAAGAAGGCCGAGAAAGCCGCACAAGCCGGCCTGTGCTGCGTCGCATTATCGGGCGTATGGAATTGGAACGACCGGATCGGCGAGGCGAGCTTCCCTATCGCTGATTTCGACTCAATCCAATTGCAAAATCGTCGGGTGTACATCGCATTCGATTCTGATGCAGCCAACAATGCACACCTACAAGCAGCAGAGCGCGACCTGGCGGGGTTTCTATCGAAGAAGCGTGAGGCGCACGTGCTTATTAAGAGACTTCCGCCGCTGCCAAAATGGGGTCAAGTGTGGCCTCGATGACTTCCTGATGAAGGATACCGCGATTAACTTTTACGAATTGCCGGACGCGGACATAACGCAAGTCTTTGTCGGCGTATCAGCCGAGTGGGGCGAGCTAACTCCGCTCGGTGATGAACTCCCGCCCGTACCTGCTTTTGAGTTGGAGCTTTTGCCCGAAAGCTTGCGCGACCTGGTTGCAGATGTCTCCGACCGGATGCAGACGCCGCCCGATTACGCTGCCGCTGCTGCCATAGTGACGCTGGCGGGATGCGTAAACCGGCGGATGGAGATCACGCCGAAACGGGAGGATACAAGTTTTCGCGTCATCCCAAATCTCTGGGGCGGAATCGTAGCGCCTCCGGGAATGATGAAATCTCCGGTTCTTCGCGCGATCACGTCGCCAGTGGCCGTCATCGAGCAGCGATGGCGAAGTGAATATGAGAGCGCGGCAGGCGATTTTGAATTTGAAAAAAAGAAAGCGGAACTGCGCAAACAAGCGTGGAAACAGAGCTAGACGCAAGCGATAAAGAAAGGGAATGACGAACCATCTCGACCTGATTGCCTGCTTTCCGCGCCTGCCGAAAAGCGACTAATATTGACGGACTGCACATTTGAAAAACTGCATGAAATCCTCGCAGCCAATCCGGCTGGGGTGTTGTTCGTGCGCGATGAACTATCCGGGTGGCTGGCCGATCTGGAACGGCAAGGACGCGAAAGTGAGCGTGGTTTCTTCCTTCAGGCGTGGAACGGTGACGCGGGGTTCACCATAGATCGGATCGGACGGGGCTCGATTCACGTACCTAAGGTGTGCGTCAGCCTTTTTGGCAATATCCAGCCAGCCCGGCTGCGCGGCTATCTTTCGGATGCGATGCGCGGCGGCCCTGGAGATGATGGCTTGTTACAGCGGTTTCAGGTTCTCACCTGGCCCGACCTGCCCCGCACCTGGAACCTCATTGACCGGCCCACCAACGCCGCTGCATTAAAAACTGCAGAGCATGTGTTTTCGGAACTGACGGAATTGTCTGCGAACGATCCCATTCGCGCGGCTTTCGCTCCTGACGCTCAGGAGTTGTTCTTCGCATGGTGGACCGAACTGGAAACGAAGCTACGCGGCAACACTTTGCACCCGGCGATGGCTTCTCACCTGGCGAAGTATAGAAAACTGATGCCATCACTTGCCGGGCTGTTTGAGGTAGCAGACCGAGCTTCGGGAGAGGCGGCCATCGACTCTCAAATTGCAATTTCGCTCGCACATGCCAAACAGGCAGCCGCCCTCTGTGATTACCTCGAACAACACGCACAGCGGGTTTATTCCTGCATGATAGCGCCTGAGATGCGGGGGGCGCGCGAATTAGCACGTCACATGAAAACGCGCAAACTGCCATCGCCTTTCGCTACGCGCGATGTGTACCTCAAGGGGTGGAGCGGGCTCGATAACCCACAAAATGCCCGTACGGCGTTGGCGGTCCTCGAAGATGCCGGATGGGTTCGGCGGACAGGCAACGAGACGCGTGCGAGTGCCGGCCGTCCATCGGAGGCTTGGCTTATCAATCCGGGGGTGCTTCGTGCGGAGTAAATGGCTGGACTGGCCCGAAGCGCCGATTATAGGAAAAAGTCCTGACCATGAGCCTACAAACGGAATAGGCTTGCCGACCATTCGGCCAGCGTACGTGGCTCTCCGGATCGCTTCGGAGTGCAGAAGCAACGTATGTACTCCTTCATCGCCTCGTTGAAAAGAGGCGCCGGGTATAGCGTTTGCATTTTGAAATGCTGCTCCAAGAAGAACTGAGGGTCGGCACCGATCATGCGCTCCGGTAGTGGAGCGTTTTGAATCAGAAAAAACCACCACATATATTTTGTGGCGAACTCTTGGTCGTGTCCCGGTACATGCGAAGTGTGGGCACGAGTCCATGAAGCAAATTTTCCGAACAGCCGCTGGATGATCCAGGGTCCGCGACCTTATTCGCCCACCATCCTGCACTGATTCTCGCATTATTTCGCTAAGGTGTTGATGCGGTGATTGGTGGGATGTGTTCAAAGAAGTGCTTCCGCCTACATCGCCGTTGTATCGATCCACGACACGCGGCTCGGGCTCACCGTGACGGTGGCGGTCGCGACGCCGGTCGTGGTTACGTTTGTTGACGGGAACCAGGGCGGAGCAAAATTGTTCGACCCAAATCGCTTGTCGAACCAAATGTTTCGTGTCGAAATATTTCCTTGTTTCGCTTGATTCGCGATACGGCCGCCTACGATCGTCAGAGTTCCGATCTGATTCCAAGTATTAATCATACCGCCTGAGCCCGCGTTTGAAATCATAGCCAATGAGGCGTCGATTTCCAGGTTCTGCCCGCTATTCGGCACTCTCAATTGGATATCGCCGGTCGGGGTGAATAGTCCAAGAACCTGTTTGGTGTCATTTGCCGGAATGAGCGTATCGGCTGGTGTGGAACCATTTTGGGCAAACGTGACTGGCTCCGCCTTATACGTCAGGCTGCCGGTGACCGCAATAGTGCCTGTCGCCGTAATGGTTAAAGCCGAGGCGTCCTGGATCGCTGCACCCGAACTCGGTCCGGAAAGCCCTGTGGTCGTCTGACCTGATGTACCGCTAATATTCCCATTATCAAAGAGCATCACCGCTTCGGTTCCTGTGTTCAGGTTTTCGGGAATTCCGGTAATGATCTGGGAATTTGTGCCATCGCTTATGGTGGTCTTGTTCGACGTCATATCGACGGTTACGGTTGTGGTCTTTGCCCCTTGTTTGATGGCGAACACTTGCTGGGAATGGGTTACTCCGGTAACGACCGGATTAGCCGCGGAAACGGTGATTGAATCGGCGTTACCTTGTACGTAGATGCCACCGCCCGTAAAACAGGGAGCGGTTGAGCAGGAGCTGGTGGTCGAAGTGGAATATGGCAAATAAACTCCGGTCGCCGGCTCCGAGCCTGAAGAAGGCCAAGCCGTGCCGGCGGCATTTCTGAGCGCTGCGGCTCTTTGCGCCTGCGTAACCGAGGGACAAGGGCTAACGCTACACGCGCCGAGGCCGTCCAGCACGGCGCGTTGCTGATTGTAGGCGTCCTGGGGAAGTGGTACCTCAGGCTGGCCAAGGTTTAGCCCTGACTGGAACGTGGGGTTAATGGTAGTACCCCTGTGCGAGTCTGAAGTAGTGCTCTTCTGATCGCACGTACCGTCGCTATACATATACCCCACGTTGCTGGCTGCAGCTCCCACCGACCCCGTAAAGATGTAGTGGCTTGAACCGACCAGTCCCGTATCTCCAAAATTCCAGGAGTCGTTCGAGAAGAAAGGGCCGCTCATGGTGCCGGCCACAAATGGCGAGCTACAGATCGAGTACTGATCGAATAAAGTGCCCCATGATGCAAAACTCATTTGGGTAGTGGTCGAGGAGGTGATCACCGCGTTTACAATGAAACTGCCCGTTTCCACCACGGTGTTCTGTTCATTCCTGCGTGCTTCGCCGATTACCGTGATTTTATAAGGATAGGTGTATGCATAGGAGGTTACGGTATCCGACGAGCTGCCGGCACTGGTGCACGTAGGCAGCGGAGCGGTAGTCCCCGTATATTGCACCACGCACGTGGGGGTACCCAGCGAGGTGTTCGTTGCGTCAATTTTGAATTCTGCGGGCCAGGAGTCGGTTTGGGATCCAGTGATCGACTGGTTGCTCCCGAATCCAGTGGAAGTGTTGGTCAGGTTCGAAATTATGGTCGTCTCGGTCCCAGCGGAAATAGGAGCTCCGCTATAGGGAACGTAGGGACTGGGAACGGCGCTATTTAGCTGGTTAATCATGTATTGCCGCGCCGCGTTCAATCCGGAATCGGCCGCATAGAATGAGCTCCGAAAATTCCTGTAATAACCGTCGATCAATGTGTCGGAGGTTGTCGCGATGACCATCGCGAGGGTCATAACCGTAAACAAGCTCAACAGTAACAGGGTAGCAATCAGTGCAATACCACGGCTGCTGTGTCGGATATTTCCGGCTTGGCGTTCGCTCATTCTGACGGTCCTCACGTTAGTCACTCATGCTCATATTCCGGGGATTGACAACTACGGAGATGCCCTGGGTTTCATACGCACCCTGGTCGAAACTGTTGCGGAACACATACGTAGGGTCGGTAACCGGGGTGGTTCTTCCAATGATGGACATCATTACCGAACGGACCAGCGTGTAATCATATCCGCTGGGGCTGCTGGCGCTTATGAAAGTGGACGAATCGAAACTGTAGGATGGAGTATCCGTCGTGCCGTTGATGAGTGACGCGCCGATTTTGAAACCGATGATCTGCTCTGCCACAGTCACCCCTGCACTGCTGGGCGTTTGGCCCTTCACGAGCAACGTCCGTCTTAACTTAGGATCACTCGTTGTGGAGATATCGACGTCGTAGCGAATCGGCGTCAGGCGGATCACCCAATCCGCAGCGCAGAATTGGCTGGTCGTCAGATCGGGTGAGTTGACCGACATCCCCGTTTGATCATCCGCCGATGCGTTGGTGCCGTTCGCGTTTGTTTTCGTCGAATGAGCGAGCATCACATAGGTCGTGCCCGACACCACTTGCGCCGCGCCGTTTGCGGTAAGCTTCACGGTGGTGTATTTCGATCCGTCCGCTTTGACGAGTAGAACTTGATCTCCAGTGAAGAAATTCGCCGCATAGGTTGCGGCCGTCACACCTGCCGGAGGTAAGACGTAGGCCGAGGTGGTGGCGCTCGTATCTGTCGTAGTGCTCGCGCAAGTGCCGGCCGCGACGGGCAGGGAGGCGGATGCACCCGCCAGCACATTCACAGGGGTGGTCAGCGGGTCGGCGACGATTGCCGTGAGCGCATCGAAGCAGTTCGTTCCGTATGTTGGGGGTGTACCCGTCCGGCAGTCACCGCCCGTTGCCACTACATTGTTGTTGATTACAACTCCCACCGGCCAATTCGGGATATTGATCCCGGTGTAATAACCTGCGCCGGCATTCACTACATCAAGTTGCAATTGCGCAACGGCGTTGCGCAGTGCGATGTTCACGGCGGCGAGATTTTGCTGCTGGTTAAAAAGCGGTTGATGTTGTGCCAGGAGTCCGAAAGCCGTGCCCGATATGATTAGAAAAAGAGCGAGCGCAATCAAAAGCTCGAGCAAAGTGAACCCATGAGTGGTTCTGACGTATTCATGCCGGCTTGCAGTTGCAGCTGATGTGGCACGCGTCACGGTCGCACCAGGCTCATCTGAAAGCTCACTGGCGGCACAATGGATTGATTCGTAAGGGTAACCAAGACGGTCACTCTCCGGATACCTGTAAGCGTGACGCTATTCACGGACGGGTTGCTCTCAATCAGCCAACGGCGGTGAAATCCGATGGCGCCAGATACCGTAGGAGCGACGCTCGTGGAGGACGAAACGATCTCGCCGGTCGCTTTGTGGATGATGTTGGTATACGTTGTGGTGCCGCCACTCGTGCTGGCGATGGTCTCGGAGACTTGGCCGTTGGTATTCGACAGGCTGATATCATCGAAGTAATCGACCGTCCCAGTCGTGGTATCGCTGGTCAGACTTCCGCCAGCTGCGACTCGGGCGTCGACGCTGGGCCAGCGGTTGAGGTCCTCAAGCTTTTCAGAAGCCAGCGTCGTCGCGAGTCCCATAAACCGCGCTCTTTCGGTTCCTGCCATCATTTGCGCCGCCAAGCCCGCCAGTGAGCACAGTCCGACCGTAAGGACAATGACCGCCACCAGAACTTCGAGCAGCGTAAAGCCTCGTACTTTTGCTTTAATTGACGGATACGTTTCCATAGCTCGTTATCGTCATCTGCTTCGTTGAGCCCTGATAACTGATGGACAGGGGTGGGGTGCCGACGGTCGTTGTTACCGACCCATTCGGTTTGAATTGGATAGTCATGTCCTGATCGAGCGAAATTGCCGAACCGGATAAAGGCACGGTGCTCCCAACATTCGCGTAAGTCGTTCCGCTGGGCAGATCCTGAATTTGATATGTATTGTTCGTGTGACTGAATACAACCTGATACGGATATCCTTCCATGAGCGCTTGAAAACGAGTGGACTGAATCGCCCACGTGGCGCTCGCCACGGCGCCGCGCAGACGGTACTGGTAGACCCCTTCTTTGATCTGCGGAATGGCCGCGGCAGTAATGATTAATCCCACTACAATCGCGATCATCAGCTCGATGAGCGAAAAGCCTAAATTGCTTCCGATGTGGTTCTGATTTTTCATTTCTGTTACAACCGGGTGCCTTAGAAGCATTTCGATCTCCACGGAGACTACTCACAAGTGGCTGCATTACGGGGACTTACGGGTGAGCCTGGTTGCTGCTCCGAAATGAGCTGACCCTTGTGTAACAAATCGTAACGTTTTAGGATTCAAATTCCAGCATTCGAGGTGGAGGAGGGTGATGCCGGTTGCGGCTAATGACGGGATTGTGCAGCAGTGGTATAAGCCGGAGGATTAGTCAAATGATGTACGAGAAGATAGGAGTACGTGAGTTCCTGTTGAAGACGCTTAATGTAAATGCCGGCGATTTCAGGGTTGGGAAGGGCTGACCGGAGTCTTTTTGCGTGAAAGGATAATCGCGGCGGCGACACGTGTCTTCCCGCTCACGAAGTCGTAACTCCACACGTGGTTCGCTCGCTCCGGCCGCAACCGCACACACGACCCATCGTTCAACCACAACCTCCCGCGTGGCCGCTGTCTCTGCGGCACTTTCAGCCCCTCGCGACGCCAGATGCGCTGCACTCGATCTTTCCCCACCTGCCAGCCTGCCGTCCGTAACAGCGCCGTGAATCCTCCGGCAGCCGTAACGGCCATACTCACTGGCCAGCGTGATGATGTCTCGGGTCAGCGCATCTTCATCCACTCGCTGGATTGGCACGTAGCGTTGCGTTCCACGCCACTGATTCACCAGTCGGCAAGCTCCACCGCACCGCGCCGCCGCTCAGGGCCTAGAAGTTTCCCCCCGCTATATCCTTGAGAACTTGCTTCTCCAGCGACAGCTCCGCCACCACGCGCTTCAGCTTCGCGTTCTCTCGTTCCAGTTCCTTCAGTCGTTTTGCTTGATCCAGCTTTAGGCCGCCGTATTCCTTCCGCCTGACCTGCTCCCCGAAATTTAGTCCAGGCAAAACTGAGCTTCTCCAGGTATAAGACCGCGAGAGGAGAAGCGCCATGAAAGGAAGTCGTTTTAGCGAAGAGCAGATCGTAGGGGTGTTGAAGGAAGCCGAGGCTGGAGTGCCGATCAAGGACCTGTGTCGGCGCGTGGGGATCAGCGACGCTACGTTCTACCACTGGAAGGCAAAGTATGGAGGCTTAGAAGTGAGTGAGACCCGGCGGCTGCGTCAACTGGAAGAAGAGAACGGACGGTTGAAGAAGATTGTGGCGCAGCAGGCGCTGGACCTGGACGCGCTGAAGGTGGTGCTGGCAAAAAAGTGGTAAGCCCGCGGGCGAAGCGAGAAGCGGTGCGTGTCGTGCGGGAAGAAGCGGGGCTTAGCGAGCGACGCGCCTGTGGGCTGATGGGCATGCACCGCGGGAGCTGGCGGTACCGGCGGAAGGAACGCAACGAAGCAGGGTTGCGGGCTCGGCTGCGGGAGTTGGCAGGCGAGCGTCCGCGATTCGGCTACCGGCGTCTGTATATTTTCCTGCGACGGGAGAAGACCGACGATGGAGAGTTGCGGTGGCCGGTCAACCACAAGCGCGTGTATCGGCTGTACCGGGAGGAAGGCCTGACGATGCAGTGTAGGAGGCACAAGCGATTTCGGGCTGCAGCGCGTGTGCCGTTGATGCTTGCGACGCGTGCGAATGAAGTGTGGACGATGGACTACACACATGACCAACTCGCCGGCGGTCGGAAATTCCGAACCCTGAACCTGATGGACGGCTACACGCGGGAAGCTCTGCGGATCGAACCCGACACGTCGCTGCCCGGTCTGCGCGTGGTGCGGGTACTGGAAGGACTGCGAGAACGACGTGGGGCACCAGCAGCAATCCAAGTCGACAATGGAACTGAGTTCACCAGCCGCGTCGTGGATCAGTGGGCCTATCAGAATCAGGTGGCGCTGCACTTCATCGAGCGTGGCAAACCCACGCAAAACGCATTCATCGAAAGCTTTAACGGGAAGTTCCGGGATGAGTGCTTGAACCAGAACTGGTTCGTGGATCTCCGCCACGCACGGGAGGTGATCGAAGCCTGGCGGGTAGATTACAACACGGTACGCCCACACAGCTCGTTGGGGTATCGGACGCCGGAAGAATTTGCGGAGGCCAACGGCTATGGGAAAGACAGTGGCTTCGCCACCTTGGAAAACGCTACGCGTTTCCCACTTTCCCACAGCCACGGCGACGGACCGATTTCCACTGTTGCCGTTGAATCCACAATCCTGGAAGCTAACTTATGACTGGACCAAAAACGGGGGGCAGGTCACGCCAGCGGTAGTAAGTCGGTACGGTGATCTCGGCTTCTTTGCAGACTTGCGGGGTGGTCTTTCCGTTTGCGATTCCCACTTCAATCTGACGCAGCAACGTTACGATCTGTTCCGCTTTGTACCTCTTGTTTGGCATTTCCAGCCGTCCTCCTCGTGAATTCTCTCTCACGTCGGCTGGTACAAAAAAACCCGGTCAGGTCACTGGCAATGCCGTTCAGTCTCAAGAGACTCTCCGGGCCAACGCCTCATCTGGGGAATGACACCGATTTGCTGTAAAAGTCCGAGCACATCTTTTCCGCCCATTTCTCGTTGTGGAGCAACTAAGCAGCGACCGGTACCTTCGTAAATCGCCACTCGTCGGATACTGGTCGCGCCGTCCTTCAAAGTTGCACTGCCGAAGAAGTTGTCTAACGGCGTCCATTGCACACCCTGGCTTGGCAGGAGTGACGTTCCACATAGTTAGTGGCGATTCGACCTTTCGTCAACAACTGTTCGTCATCAGTCATAGCATGCCTATATCCGCAGCCATCGGTTTCGCAAATTGTCCACACGCGATATTTGTTTCATTTGGAGAAACATTCTTCCTCACTTGGCCTCTCCTCCGGCTCCAACATCTGCCCGATTTGGGCCCATTGAAGCTAGAAGGCAGTATCACCGTTTAGGACCGCTTCAATGGTTGGTATCAAATCGCTAACGAGATCATGCTTGGAAACAAACCCGCGCACGCCGGCCTCCTTGAGATGCTGCATCAGAACCCGTACATCGTGTATGCTGTTGCTCACCACAATTGTTTGCGGACAATACTCCAAGATTTCTCGGGCGGCTTGGATTCCGTTTTTCCGAGGCATCTCGATATCTAGAATTGCTAAGTCAGGGCATTCCCTTCGTGCTTTTTCAACGGCCTCCATGCCATCAGCCGCTTCCCCGCATATCTCCCAGTCTGGTCTTTCGGCGAGCAAAAGCCTGATTGCGGTTCTCGCTACTTCGCTATCGTCAACGATTAGAATCTTAGCAGGCAATGGTGGACCTCGGTTTTGTAGAATCCGACAAATAAGTTACAAGCAATCAGTACCACATGTGAATTCCACGTGGGGAATTGATTATGGGTCTCGTTGAGCGGAACAGTGGCCTAATTCGGCTAACCGAAGGCTCTTGATTCACACAACCTGTGAAGAAGTGACAGGGTACGCAGCGGGAGTATGCAAAAAGAAAGAGAGGAATGCACATAGCGAGCAAAAAAAAGTGCAGTTTTTGGGATTTATCCTACCCGCGAGTGTGTGGAAATAGCCTCAGATGCCTTGGTGACGTCTGGCTTTCAAAGTTCAGATATTTCCGTACCACTACTAGAGAATCTTGGCTCCAAAGCAATTGTCAGGGAGAAAGCAACACGAGCGCCCGGAGGCGCGGCGACGGGAGCAGGCTCGGGTGCAGTGCTCGGTGGGACGTTGGGCGTATTGGCTGGAATCGGAGGGTTCGCAATCCCTGGGGTTGACCTCTCATATTGCCGGGCCTATCATGGCCGGCCTTGCTGGTGCGGGCATTGGCGGGGCCGTCGGAGGAGTCGCTGGAGCATTGGTCGGAATGGGTATTCCTCAATACGAGGCGAAGCATTACGAGGGTCGCTTGAAAAAGGGCCGTATCGTGTTGTCCGCATATTGCGACACCTCCCAAGAAATTAAGCAAGCCAAGGAAATCATGCAACGCACGGGCGCAGAGGAGATTTCGTCTGCAGACGAGGCGTCGGTTGATTCCGCGCAGAGCGACACCACTCGTATTCCCGGCCGATAACAATTCCCTGTGAATGCCCCACAAGAAGCGTCAAGGAATCGTTTTGGTGCAGCAAAGAGAAGAAAAAGGAGAGCACGCGAGCGACATCATAAAAACCAAGTTAGTGTGTACAAAAGAATTTAATACGGCGGTCTTTTTGCACACGGTCCGATTGGGCTCTGGGCCACTGCCGGAGTACGACTGAAGGAAGCGAGCCTCGGGACGGAAGCCAATGCGGAGGACATTTTCGATTCGAATTGTCATATTACTTCTTCCTTGCGCTTTTTCCGCTGCTCATCTGCATTACAGCCGTCCTCAGCATGATTTCCGGAGCCGGAGAGCATATGCGCCAAGCGCTCTTTCACTTCCTCTCGGCTGTGCTTCCTGGCTCTGCGTCAGACTAGTGCAACGCACGCTGATGGAGGTGAGCCGGTCGCACCCAGCAGGGGAAATTTCGCTGGGCCTGGTTGGTTCGCTCTGGTCCGCTTCCGCGGGCATGTCCGCGGTGATGGATACATTGAATGCGGAATATGAGGTGCAAGAGAACCGTTCGTTCATCCGCAGAAACACCATCGCCATTGCGCTCACCGCCGTAAGCGCCGTGGTCCTGCTGGCCGCCGTTGCTACCGTAATCGCTGGCGGATCGACCGCGCAGGCGTTTTCCCGCGGAGTTTGTACGCGAATGCCGGAACATGCGGGTGACGCCGCAGGTGACCCAAAACCTGGCGCGGCGAGGCGGCAGCGCCATTGATGCGCGTACCGTGCAGCAGGCAGGCTACGGCATCAGTCAGAAGAAAAGGAAGCGCATCGGAGAGTGCTTTGGCTGGCTGAAGACGATTGCATATTACGCAAGGTGCGACATCGCGGAACGTTGAAGGTGGATTGGATGTTTACCTTCGCCTGCGCCGCCTACAATCTGGTGCGCATGCGAAACCTAATAGCCGCTACGGTTCCCGAGCAGTGAGTCGGGGTCGTAGTGTCTGCGCAGGGGGCCTGAAACGCACACGCGGGACGTCGACAACACGAAATCCCCGCGAAAAAACTTTCAAGGCTAACAAAGCGACGTAACGAAGGTAGAAATCGCTCGCTCAACCCACTTTTTCCGCAGCCTGCTGAGGGCTTCTGAACCGATCTACAGGTTTTGGTGCTTCCTTTTAATAGATTGTCGGGATTTGCCGCTTTACGGCACGGATGCATTCTCTCTTAAAACGTGGTGTGACCATTTTGCCAGGGAGAATCAAATGAATGACGTTCATGTGAAGTTCGCCCCAGCTCGGGATTTGAAACGAGCTCTGAAGTATTTCGCTCATGTTTTTATTGTTCTCTTGATCTCGCTCCTGTTGCCGGCTTCGCCGGCCATGGCGCAAATTTCAAACTCCATCAATGGAACCATTGTTACGTCGGGGCGCACCTCGATTACTGTCAGAACCCCGGACAATCAATTCATCGTGTTCGTCTTTGCCCGATTACAAGCTCTCTGAAAACGGCGCAAGTATTGTCCAGCGTCTTGTCAGGAACTTTCCAAACATAGAACACGGATACGAATTCGGCGTTGGCATAAACACTGGATATATTCGGCACGAGCTTGTCGCCGACAGAAGGATAGATTCCCGTTATCACAGGATGGTTCCTGGCTCAGGTATTTCGAGATACGGTCAGGTCGAGACTGTCGGCTGGATCATGTACGGCGCCGCATATGTAACACGCAAAGGGTCACTAGGACGAACACTTCCGGCAGAGCACCTTCTCAGTTCGCCTAAAATCCTGATTGTACGGACACGTAATTTGTCACTGAAGCGGCGTATCGTCGCAACGATTGATATAACGGGCGCATACAACTTAAACCGTCTTTCCAATATCGTCGCAAGAGATGGCTATAGCCTAGAGGGATTACTTGGCATCCTCAATTCGGGACTATTCCAATGGCTGTTTTCGACACGTTTTTTTGATTACGAAATCAAGCCTGTCTATCTTCGCAACGCACCGCTTGCAAATAGTAACGATTCTGGCTTGGAGTCGCTCGTTAAAGTATGCTGCGCTTGAACCAGCGACACGCCGGCGCGAGAACTGATCACGAGCGAACAGTTCTTGAGCGCCAGATCGGCACAACTGACTGCCAAATTGACCAAATCGTTTATCAACTTTATGGACTAACGAGCCAGGAAGTTGCATTAACAGCTTGTTGAACAATTTGGTTTTCGAAGCTCTTTTGGTCTCAAGTTTTGAGTTCTGGCTGAGTTGTAAAGGAGTGGTTTGGGTTTTTCTATCTACTGAGCCGGCTCATCCAAGGCACGTGTCATGTTCTGGCCATCAGGTTTCGCAATCGGCACAGATTGTAGGCGGCCCCGGTAAAGATAAACAGCCATCCCACCTTGTCGATTCCTCGCAACTTCACTTTCTTTAGCATCCCGACCATCTTCATCCACCCGAACGATTGCTCCACTCGTTTGCGCTTCCGCTGACTCACCTCATACCCCGCATGCCGTGTGGTCCTCTCATCCACCGCGCTCCTGCGATTGGTATTGTTCTGTGCCACATGCGGCGTGATGTTCATCCCGCGGAGTTCTCGTACGAATTCCTGGGTGTCGTAGTTTTTGTCCCCTCCTAACGTCACCCGCTTTTTCTGCGGGAGGGCTTCGGCCATGAGCAGCGCAGCATCCCGCTCCGCTCTTCCGTTCGCCTCAGTCAGAAACGTCTGCACCAATAGCCCGTTGCGGTTTTCCATCATTACATGTCCCATGTAGCTGAGCTTCGCCTCGCTCCCTCGGGACTTGGTGTATAGCCGGGCATCCGGATCGGTTGTCGATTCATGGGTTTGGTTCTTTCGCTTCTCCCCGTGAAAGTCCACCTCTCCTCCTGGTCCTGGCGGCTTCCCCGTCCCATCCTTTGGTCGGAAACTCTTCTGGCTGGCCCAAGCCTCAATCAGCGTTCCGTCCACCGTGAAATGTTCATCTGACATGAATGGTCTGGCTCGTTCCAACACCCGCCTGAAAAACGACTCCGCGATCTCTTCGTTCAGCAATCGCTCCCGATTCTTGCTGTACACCGCGTGATTCCAGACCCCCTCGTCCATCTCCATCCCCACAAACCACCGGAACAGCAGGTTGTACTGCAGTTGCTCGATCAGCATTCGTTCGCTCCGTACCGAATAGAAGATCTGCAACAGCAGAGACCGAAACAGCCGCTCGGGCGCTATCGATGGCCGGCCCACGTCCGAGTACAACTTCGCAAACCGCGGCGACATCTCTTTCAGGATCTCATCCACCATCTTGCGGACCGGCCGCAAGGGATGATCCGCCGGGACTCGCTTTTCTGGCGAAACGTAGCTGAACATTCCTTCTTGCTGGTTATCGTCTCCTCGCATTCGCTCGCCTCCTTGGCCTTCCTTACTTCAGACGAGTTTTTTGATTTAAAGTTGCAGAAGAAATAGGTTTTTCAACAAACTGCTAGATAACGCAAGCCTTCAAAATTGCCGGCGTGGCCATGCCCGCGCCCGACTTCCAGCTCGTACACGCATGCGGAGGCGGCAGTGAATCCACGTCCTTGATTGTCGCGTCGACCACTTCGCCGACCGGTTCACGTGTCATCAGGCCGCAACCGTCGCCACCGGGGCCCGCGCGATCCTATGCCTAACGTGTTCCAGCCGCGCCTTGACCTCATCAAAGGAAAGGCGCTCCGCGGAACCAGAGATTAGCATCTGAGAGGCGGCAGTAACACAATGATCCGCCCCGGAAATATCCATTCCTCCGCTCGAAAGCCCCTGCAATCAGCTCTCCTTCGTGGCTGGGACTTCCAAGCTACAACGCAAAGAATTGAGCCTCCGGGAAGTGTCCACACTGAAATCTCTCGCAGGTTTGCCGTCGCCGATCCCCTTCAAGCCCTCGCGCGGCGCGGTCGAAGGATACACGCGATTGCACCGACGCTTCCAGGGTGTCGTCAGATAAGGAAATACGCGTTTGTGGTTTTGCTGTTGCTTTGGCTCGTTCCGCAAGTTCACGCCCAGACCTTGCAGTGCGACGTCTTCGTCGCCGATGCCTTTGAAAAAGCAGTCAAATCAAGCCGTAAATTCCTGATAAAAGGACGTTTCCCCGGAGAATTCAACGCTTTAATCAACGATCTGAGACTGTGCAATCCCGTTTGTGTACGCGCCAGAGGGCCATTGAATTCAGCGATGCGCCACCTCGCTGAATACCCTGTTTCGGCGGCGAATCTTCCAAAGTAGGTGAAAATGGATGAAAGGGCGGCAATCGATGATTCTCGCCGTGATTCAGCTTGACTGCGGGCGGGCGATGGCACGCGCATTGGAGATTCGCCGTGTGCTGCAACCCGGATATTGAAAAACAATCAAATTATATCAAAGAGCCAGCCCCGTTGCCCTTCGCTGGTTCCGGTCTCACCCGTTGGCGTGTCGCTCGGTTACATTCGGGCGTTCTTCCACGAGATTCCCATGCTGCGCGCTCTGGTCGTGAACGAAACGAAGGAGGAAATCGAGCTACGCAACCGCCGGGCCGGCCAGGAGGATATCAGGTCGGTTGACGTGACGGATCTTGATCCCAGTTTGCGTGACATGGTTTCGGATTAGCAAAAAAAGGTTGCGTACTTGCAGGCTGAGCGCCCGCTCGAGCCGGGCATTTTGGCGACAGGCGAGGCACAAACCTCAGGCCTATATCACCGTCGCAGATCCATCAGATTTTGAGATCGCATTGTTTAGGGCAAGGAACATAGAGGTTATACCCGTTAGCGGACGGGATCAAAGCACTGGGATCGCTTCGCTTCTCGATTCAATGAGGGGATGACACCGATGACAGATCGGAAAATCAACATCATCTACGTTACTTCCGAGGTTTGAATTTGAAATAAGAAAAGTCCCCATAAAGGAGATTCTTGAAATCAATGTTGAAACGATGGTGATGGAGGAGGTTACCAAGGCGTATAGCGAAATAAAGGTGCCGTGTATAGTGGAGCACGCCGGGCTAATTTTCGACGGCCATGACTCATATCCGGGCGGACTAACGAAACCGATGTGGAATGCTCTGAATGACCGATTCATTCAAGAGACTCATTCAGCGAATCGTCGCGCAACAGCACGTGCGGTCGTAGCGTATTGTGATGGAAAGAGTGTTACGACGTTTGTTGGCGAAACCGCCGGAAGTATTGCCGCAGCTCCGCGTGGCAAGAGAGAATTTTACTGGGACACAGTATTTGTGCCGGATGATCCCGGCGGGAAGGCTCAGAATCTGACCTACGCCGAAATTGTGGAGAATCCCGCACTGGGACTTAAGTACAAAATGTCCCATTTGTCGCAATCTTCGAGAGCAATGCTCAAGTTCCTGGATTTTCGGCTGCAGTTCGCCCCCTCCCTTTGGCAGCACATCGGCTGAGGTCAGCCGTTCAAACGCGTTCTTCTTTGTCTATGCGGCTTTATTGCTTAGGCGAGCCTTCCCAATCGTGCGTGAGTGCGGCGGCCATCGTTATCACAACGAGAGCTTTTCAAGTTGTTCATCGGTTCCCGTGAGGGCGATTCCGCCAATCACACATCGGTCTAGCACAAAAAGGCGGCGGCCTGCGGCCGCCAATGCACAAGAGCCCGCGTCTCAATGTGTGGGCTCTTTTTATTTCGATGCACAAACGGAAAGCCAAAAATATGCGAGAGGCTCGCGCCCTGACGCAAACTAGCTAAACTGATTCCTCCCTGCTGGCACTCCCGCACTTGTGTTGTGCGCGGTGCGTCTCCAACGCCAGTTTGGCGGCACGACATTGCTCCCCTATTTCCTCCGTACGCCGCTTAACCGCCGCAAAACCGTTAGGGTCCCCTTTGCCCCCCATATTGGCTAGGGTATCGGCAGCCTCGAAATACTCCGTGGTAAGTCTGGAATATCCTGCGAACAGAGCCTGGGCTGTTGTGCATTCCATATGGAGTTTCGCCTGCCGGTCAACTCGCAATGCGACAAGCATGGACTTGCGCGAGCGCGGTGAGGATTCCCTACGACGACAAGACGTAGTAGATGTTCGGCTCTCCGGATTTGTTTACCGTTACCTGGTCACCTTCAAGCCTGTACCAGACGGTGACGTAAGTGAAGGCACCTCCAGCAGCGGCCTCTCCGGACACACCATTCCAAGCGGTCAACTCCACCCTACCGCAGAATGTGTTCTTGCGGCGGTGCCCGAAATTGTGCCCCGCTCCAGTCAACAACCATCGCAGATGATAGCAGGCTAGCAAAGGTGAGAACGCCGCTCCTATGGCAGAGATTCAACATGATCGCAGATGGTGTCACTTGGTCGGAGATTCACCGACACCAACTGTCACGCAGGAGGTCGCGGGTTCGAGCCCCGTCGGCCCCGCCAGAATTTTCAACGAATTTCGCTGTATCGACATGTAGGGGGCGAAAGTTCCTCTGGGCTTGCGCGTTGAACATGTGTAGCGACGGGGCGAATCGCCCTGCGTTGCCAAACGTGTGCAGGAACTGTGATGCGAGTCAATTACATCGATGCACTGAGGCGTGCTTTAATCGGCTACGAAGCCGTTGCGCTACGGCTGCCCGGATCAGGCAGCCTAGGAACTTTGATCCTGCTTATTTCCGCTCTGGGGGCCGCGTCGCGAGGAACTTCTCCGCACGGTGGATGACTTCTGCCCCTCTCCCTCGCCCTGCCTCCGGTGTCTTCGTCGTGGCACGCTGCCATCCAAATCGCTCGCCAACCGATCCGGTCACATCGCGAAGCCAGTTGGTTACCGGCACCAGAAAAATCCCCACAAGCATCAGCGCGCACAGCGCCAGTGGGAGCGAAAGAAATTGTCCGTATCCCGCAGGCCGCCTCCAAAGCACAATCAAACCCGGAACTCCGAGCCATGCGGCCACGAACAAGGCAAGCCGCTGCTTCCGCAGCAAAGCCGCGAAACTGTGCCGCTCGGCCGCTTTTGGCGTTACAACAAACGTACTCGAGACGGTTCTGGCGCCCCGCGCCAGTCCTCGCGCAATGTGCGGCACAATCGGCATTGTATAGATTACCTGTAAGGGAAAGGTGAAGCAGATCCAGAACGCATCTTTCGCCCTTCCCTCCAGAACGTAAATCACCGCGACCGCGAAAAAGAAAAACAGCAGCGCATTCTGCAGCGCCGCCGAAAGCACCGCTAACGCGAGCGGGAAATGTCCGATTTGATAGCCGAAGTGCGCCACTACCGGCACCATTAGCCAGAAAGGAAGCAGCAGCATTCCCAAATACCGCAGCGTCGATGTCGGATAAGCCAGCAGCCGTATCACTAAATCCACTTTTTGGTTCCAGGGCAGCGGTGCGGTCATCCACTCCCGCAAATAGAGCCGCGCCAGCTGCGAGCTGCTGGTGGCCCACCTGTGCTTCTGTTTCTGCTGGCCCTCAAGCGTGTGCGGCGAGGCCTCGCCGCATACGATGCGCGGATCGTTGGGCGCATAGTCCACCCATCTGGGCCGCCATCCGCGCAGCACGATCTTCATCCCGGTCGACCAGTCCTCGCCTAACGTCAGTTCATCCCAGCCACCAGCTTCAATAAGCGCCCGCGCGCGAACCGCCACCGCCGAGCCGTTTGTCATCGTCATGCCATAAATGTGCTGGCAGCCAATCAAGAAACGCACCATCGCGTTCGTTACGTAACTTTCCACCTTGGTGATGATGCTCTCACCGGGATTTGCCACCACCATAAGAGATTGCACGAACCCAACCCGTTCGTCGGCGACGAACTCCGAGGCCATCAGCCGCAGCGATTCCGGTGCCAGCGTATCGCCGACGTTCAAGACCACGACCAGGGCATCAGGCGACGCCTTGATCCACTCCGGCCCCCGCTCGAAACCGATATTGAGGTTGCCGGCCTTGAATCCTCGCACGCCGTCGCGATGAATGACGCTCAACCGCGGCTCATCCGCGTACAGCTCCGCTACGAACTGGTAACGGAGGTCGTCGCTGTTATCCACGTGCTGGATCAGGATTTTCTCGGGTGGGTAATTGAGGGCGCGCACAGACTCGATGCTCTCTCGCACCAGTTCCAACGGCTCATTGCGTCCCGGGATCTGCACGAATACTGGCGGTAATTCAAGATCGCTCGCCACGCGCGGCGCTTGCGAAAGCGGTCGCCCTTTGCGCGCCAGCACAACCACCGCAAACACCAGCAACTGCGAGACCTGCAACGCGCCCGCGATTCCCGTCAGCGCCGTGATCGCTAGCGCGCATACCAACAGAGTTGATCGGTGCCCGGTGCTCTCGATCAGCCAGAACGCCAGGTTGAGTTGCACCGCGAGAAACGCCGCGAACACTACCAGGATGGCCGCATAAATCCGCTTGCCGGAAGTGCCGAACAGCCCTCGGCAATAAGCGCCGCCGGCAGACTGAGGCAGAGATGTGTGTTCCCGAAGCATAGGTGCCATGGCCCTGGCCGCTAGGGAGAACCTGGGAGAACTAAAATCTACGCCTAGGGTAACGAAAAGGGGTAAACCTGAGCCTTACCAAGGCTATCGCCGCAAACAGGATAAGGGAAGCGTTTTTGTGCCATCGCTGCCCGCCTCAGAGATCATTACATATAGAGAGCACCGATACGATACAGGACTCGTGGTACGGTCTCGCTCGTCATCCGAGCAGCGCCGCCCGCCCCATCGCAACATCTACTGACACCGGAAGCGATACCGGAATTTGTGCGGATGGTCCCGCAGCGGTGGAAATGCCGCGGTTGGGTTGGGGCGTTCATCTGCATCGATTCGGTCTGAGACCTACACAATCGACATCAAACACAGATAGTTTCCATCGAAACAACCAATTGGACAGACGGCCCCTCAGCTCCAGAGTGAATTTCGAGCGCACCGATACCGTTGCGAGCGTGGTTGAGTCGCCGGAGTAGCCAATAAAGTTTATTCCCGAATGGTGCGGCGCCGTTCCACCTACGAAGTGCAACTTCCGCGTAACCGCGGCCTACTGCCGAACCGTGCATGTTCCTAGATACGCACGGTCCCGAAATTTTTCACGATTTTCAGGGGTGGCGATGTATTCTCCCGACCCTTATATCCACAATTTCATTGTGCAGCGCCTCTTTCCGCAAGCGATCCGCGCAGAGAACGCAGATCAGCTGAATGAAGGCTTACCACAAATAAGCCAGATTAACCGTTCTGAATCTCGCATGTAGGCCTCCTCCGTCGAGGCACGGGAGGGATGGCCAGCTCGGTTGGAAACAAACACACAAGAGACCTGCGGGCCTAACTCCTTCCTTCCTTGCCTAATTAGATGCGTAATTCCTTTGCTTTGTAGCCTGGAAATGAAAACGTGGACGTGGATCAGGGTCACGTGGCAATCGTGCGAGCGTGGGTTGCAATATACGGACTAACCCGACCTGAACGGAACTGTTCGAAAGTCGCTCGTGAATACATCAATCGAACTAATAGTATTGGCGCCAGATCAGCGTCGTCAGCGGCAATCATTAGCAACTCTAACCTGACAAATTGCGGTATCTGAGTGTAAGCTCAGCCACATCATGAACTTGTGGCAGCGGTACCCCAGTAATTTCCGGCTGATGGCGATGATCGCCGGCGTGGTGCTGGTTGCAATCATTGGGGTAGCGCGAATAGTTCACACGCTCAGGTGGCGTTTGGCGTTATCGGCAGTTTGCGTTGCTGCAATCATTGCTTTACTTCGCCTTTCCGCGAATGATCGTCCCGTATAACGGCAAGGCACGGTGAAGTTTCGCGTGACCGCCAATAGCGGCCATGGCGCATCGGCCATCAGGTCACTCGACGAGATTCGTATTGCCGAAGCTTACCTATCCGGAGACCTGGATATCGAAGGCGATCTCCTCGCCGCGTTTGACCTGCGAAACAGTCTGACGGATCGGCACTTCGTGGCTTACTTGTGGTCTACCTACGGGCAGCGACTGGTCCGCGGCCAGACGGTGAGCGACAAGAAATGGGTGCATCAACACTACGATACTGATGGCAATTTGCACTTGCAGTTCCTCGACAAGCAATTCCGGTGCTATTCGCACCGTTATTTCGAGAATGATCAGGAATCGCTCGAGGCCGCCATCCAACGGAAACTTGCGACTGCATTCAACTCGGTGGCGGCGGATTCTTCCAACGAGCGCGCTCCCAGATCGCAGTGGAGGCACTCGCGGTTGTCCACTTGGCGCGTATACGGCCGTAGAGCACATAATCGGTGCGCACCGCAATAACGGCGGCAAAATCGCTATGTCGAGTGAAGTATGGTCTACAGAGAGAACTATGATTAGGAGTCAAAACGACGGTTTATGGGACAGTGGCATGTACAATTATCCCACCAAATCCCGCTGCCCGCACTGTTGCGCCGGACTCAAAATCAACGGTTCAATTCCCTTTGTGTCTTTTGCACAATCTGTTGTAGCGGCTCTAGTACGCTCGCATCCGCAGCGCTCCTAGCCGGGGCCTAATACAACTACTCGCAACAGTGCGGAAGCAATGTGATGAACTTATCGCAGATTCCGGGTACGTAGGTACGCGACCATTTCTAATCGAGGTGCTTACTCACGTGCGGTCTATGCCGGGGGGCAAAGTCTGTCTTTATCCAAAGTGGGCTCTCGACAAAATGTTTGGACGTTACGGCGATTACTTCCCTAACTGGGACTCATTTCCTGCTCATGCGATGATTCCGCTGGATCTGACCTGCCCCCCGTTTTTGGTCCAGTCATAAGTTAGCTTCCAGGATTGTGGATTCAACGGCAACAGTGGAAATCGGTCCGTCGCCGTGGCTGTGGGAAAGTGGGAAACGCGTAGCGTTTTCCAAGGTGGCGAAGCCACTGTCTTTCCCATAGCCGTTGGCCTCCGCAAATTCTTCCGGCGTCCGATACCCCAACGAGCTGTGTGGGCGTACCGTGTTGTAATCTACCCGCCAGGCTTCGATCACCTCCCGTGCGTGGCGGAGATCCACGAACCAGTTCTGGTTCAAGCACTCATCCCGGAACTTCCCGTTAAAGCTTTCGATGAATGCGTTTTGCGTGGGTTTGCCACGCTCGATGAAGTGCAGCGCCACCTGATTCTGATAGGCCCACTGATCCACGACGCGGCTGGTGAACTCAGTTCCATTGTCGACTTGGATTGCTGCTGGTGCCCCACGTCGTTCTCGCAGTCCTTCCAGTACCCGCACCACGCGCAGACCGGGCAGCGACGTGTCGGGTTCGATCCGCAGAGCTTCCCGCGTGTAGCCGTCCATCAGGTTCAGGGTTCGGAATTTCCGACCGCCGGCGAGTTGGTCATGTGTGTAGTCCATCGTCCACACTTCATTCGCACGCGTCGCAAGCATCAACGGCACACGCGCTGCAGCCCGAAATCGCTTGTGCCTCCTACACTGCATCGTCAGGCCTTCCTCCCGGTACAGCCGATACACGCGCTTGTGGTTGACCGGCCACCGCAACTCTCCATCGTCGGTCTTCTCCCGTCGCAGGAAAATATACAGACGCCGGTAGCCGAATCGCGGACGCTCGCCTGCCAACTCCCGCAGCCGAGCCCGCAACCCTGCTTCGTTGCGTTCCTTCCGCCGGTACCGCCAGCTCCCGCGGTGCATGCCCATCAGCCCACAGGCGCGTCGCTCGCTAAGCCCCGCTTCTTCCCGCACGACACGCACCGCTTCTCGCTTCGCCCGCGGGCTTACCACTTTTTTGCCAGCACCACCTTCAGCGCGTCCAGGTCCAGCGCCTGCTGCGCCACAATCTTCTTCAACCGTCCGTTCTCTTCTTCCAGTTGACGCAGCCGCCGGGTCTCACTCACTTCTAAGCCTCCATACTTTGCCTTCCAGTGGTAGAACGTAGCGTCGCTGATCCCCACGCGCCGACACAGGTCCTTGATCGGCACTCCAGCCTCGGCTTCCTTCAACACCCCTACGATCTGCTCTTCGCTAAAACGACTTCCTTTCATGGCGCTTCTCCTCTCGCGGTCTTATACCTGGAGAAGCTCAGTTTTGCCTGGACTAAATTTCGGGGAGCAGGTCACCGTGTCTCGATGATCTGCTGAGTGGGCTGCCCTTCGCTATCAAGCTCCCAATGGCGCTCAGGGTAGATGTACGGCGAATTCAGAATGGGGCGTTCAAAGAAGTGGTTATCCATATCGCAGGCGGCATAATATGTTACGCGCACGGTAATTGCCACGCTGTATGTTTCGAAATATTAAACAGGTAATTTAGACGCGCATTAGTCCAACCTGAGGACCCGTTGCGGCTTGCGTGTTGGTTATCGGGGTACCGAATCGCGAGCCGCGCCCAAGGTTCGGTTGAAATCTGCTCTAATACGGTCGCCTAGATGGACAAAATCACCACGACGATAAAACGCAAGTGGCTGCGGGAGATTGCTGCAGGTCGAAAGCGAGTCGAGTATCGCGAAATCAAGACGTACTGAGTTCACCGCTTCTCCCGCGTTGACACTCCGTTTTTACTGCGGCTCATTAACGGGATGCAACCAAAAGTCCCTGAGGTTAACCCATTACACGAACATTGCAGACACCAAGACGTGACGCAGGAATGCAAACGGACGGGCCGCTCACTCTAAACCCACTCTGCACAAGGTGCTTATCGCATCGAGCCGCCCAAAAACCTCACCGCTTTCCAGATATCGCTTGAGCTGCGACGCCTTTGTTCGGTCAGCGGAATTGCAATGAGCCGAACCATTGCGGTAATCGTTCTTCAAGTTCTGCACGATCCGTGGAAGTTCAGTTTGGACCCACGGCGACAAAGTGCCAAAAAAGTCACGACAATAATTAACCCATGCCGGAGCGTCGCATCGTAAGAGAAGTGCCAAATCCCCTAACATCAGGTGCTTCGGTTGGTTACGATATGCGAGCTCTATACGCCGTGACTTGCCATTCGCCATATCGACCTGTATTTCAACGACAGGGCCGGCGGACTGTCCTGAAAGGGCCGTTGCAAAACGCGCAATCATCGTAGTGTTTAAAGCAGTCTCCAATGCTTTGCAGTATTCAATAATTACGCCAGCAAATATCGGCAGTCCATCCTTATGCGTAGCCAATAAAAATTCTGCGTTTGACAATTGCTCGATAACGCGAGCAGGAAGAGCCGGGAAGCGTGTCCCAACTGCCTTCTTGAACTCAAGATATTTGTCAATTTGGCTGCTCTTAAGCCTAAAGCAAAACGCATGGATTTTCGTTGCAAAATGCTCCGATACAAACTCCTTTGCAGCGTCGTCCTTTATCTGTTCCAACGATTCAACCCAATCTTCTTGGGCTTGGCCGATCGCAGAAATGACATCGCCTAGGCGCTCGATGACTTTTTCAGAATTCTTTGACTGAAGTATGGCCTGCGCGGCAACTTGATGCGACGCTGCGAGGTCTGTTTCGAGCTCCACACGAGTTGGATAATTATCTATGAGCGCACGGATGTTATCGTATATCTGGTCCCTGCTTTCGAATGGCATGTTCACGTCCAATGAATCTTGTATCCGTTCCTTTCCGCTTTCCGTTTCTCCCAACACGATTAGGCACTTGCCCTCGACAGCAAGAAACGCTTTTCGCAATCCTTTCTTCTGTTGATAGGGGTAATGCGATGGGTTACGTGTTTTCCCGTCAAAATCACACATTGCATTGATCTCGAAGGAGTCTAACAACGCTAATCCCGTAGAACACGTTTGCAACGCGTCACCGAACCGACCCAACCGATAGAGCGTTTCGGCCAAATAGACCTTTGTCATTGGGTCCGGCAATAACGAGTCTGAAAGTATCAGATTCTCTTCCGCTTCCGGCAGATGACCGAGTCTCAAGTAAGCCGTACCAGCAGCATAAAATCCAACATCACAATTAATTGACGTAGAGTGGGCACCATAAAACGCAACTGCCTGCTGTGGATCACAATACGAAAGTATTGCGAGGTGATTCGCAATAACCAATCCTGTCGGATCATCGCTCGTCACTGCTAGAGTTGATATATGGAGCGACTTGACCGGATCATGGACATGGATGGCAAACGCCCACGAGGAAAGTACGGGAGCGGGGAGGTTCCGTCGACCTTTGAGAGACCTTGCCAACTTCTCGTACAAGTCATCGATTCGGTCAGGTCGGCCCAACTTACTGAGAACCGAGCGACACATCTGGGCTGAAACCTCAAGCGGATATTCAGAAACGACCTTATCAACTGCTTCTTCGGCTAACTTAAGCTTGCCAGCGTCGGTAAGCAAACATGCCAAGCTTAATAGCCGCTCCGGACTTGGGAGACGCGCCCGCATGAGGCCGTGGAACTCCAACTCGGGTGTTTTCCACTCGTCTTGGTCCATCAGTGTAAGGCAGTGTGTTAAATTGTGCTCACGGGCATACTCATCAAACTGGTTCTGCCCGGGATAAATAAAAGCTCCATGTGCTGAATGGCAGAGGAGGCAGTTGTTATTCTTCGCAAATTCCACGGCACATCGGCGAGAACATAGAAACACTCTTCTGGCCCCCGTCTCGTGCAGCCAGTACGCGTAAGCGTCGCCACACAAAATGGTCGAATCAGGCTGAAGGAGCGTGACCCTCTGGCCTTTCCTCAGGACGAATGCGGGGCCTGACTCGGTCTCACCCCGCGAATAGAGATCGTGACGGTATTTAAATTGGTCTCCGACTTTGAGAAGCACTATGTGCTCTTTGATTCTTCCGCAATCGTACTCCTGCTTTGGATTTGGTTGACTGCAGTTGGCGCATTCCATAATTCTGATTCACCAATCAAGAGGAATCAGGTCTCTTGCAATTGCTTGCGGTAGGCAGTTACAAGTTCGGTACATTGCTTCTGAGCATCGTAGCGTATCGTCCGCAGTATAGGGCACTGGAAATACCTCCGAGCAATGGCTTCCACGACGAACCACGGAAGGACACCGACCAGAATGGCCGCCTCGATACTACCGCCGACTCCGGACCATAATAATCACGAAGCGGCCCATAAAATGGGTCGATCGCGAAGCGTCACTTAAGCCTCTGCGAACCAAACTGCGTGAGTGTAGCAGTGCTGGCCGTTACAGAGTGGATTGTTTTTCCGCGCCAACACAAACTGCCTTGATCTCCAAACCATTCTTATTCAAGTCGAATCGCTGCTTCCGGTCCAAGCCCTTGACGAATTCGCGTACTGGCATTGGCAACACGGCCGGTTAGACTGGACGCATTTTGCTTGACAGTCAACTCCCCAGTACCGTTCGCGCGATCGAGATAGCTAAATGAGAGTTCAAACGTTTTCATCTTGCTCCGTTTGACGGCCACGGCCGGCGATCGTCCTAGCTAAATGTTCATCCTTGCTTAGACACCGCGAAACGTGCGGGGTTCCGCAGAAGTCGCCTACCGGGATGTGACTGGCCCGCAAAAACCCACTTTCCGGTAATCCCGGGGGGGGGACGGGCGATCCGGATATGCCCCCTATTGATAATAGTCCGGCTCCTTCTTCAGCTTGCGGTAATTCAGGATGTCGTGCGCAATCCAGAGTTGCGCGTTGGTCCATTCGATAAGTGTCTCGATCTTGCCCCTCGATAGAGCGGACTGCTCAATGTTCGGCTCAAAATTGGGAAAGCGGTGTTTTGAATGCTCCTCGGGGTAATGATACAGGTCGCCCGCCAGGATCACCGGGTCCCCAGTTGCAAACTTCAGAAACAGCGACTGGTGACCGGGCGTGTGGCCTGGAGTCGAAATCAGCACGACAGACCCGTCTCGAAACACGTCGTAATCGCCGTCGAGCACGATAGTCTTGCTGTCTTTCAGTGCAGCATAATTCTGGTAATTCGGCGTATCGGTTGCGGCGAACATCGCCTCCCGCTCCAGCCTCTGTACCAGCCAAGTCGAACCTGCATAATCGTTGGCGTTGCCAACATGGTCGGTATGCATATGCGAAAGCGCCAGGTACGTGATGTCCTTCGGTGCGTAGCCGATCTCTGAAAGCTGGCTCTTGATGGTCTTGATGACCGTGTAGGCCGGGTCGGGAGGGGCTTGCTGCTTATTGAGATAACGGTCTCCTAAGCCCGAGTCAAACAAAAGTGACCCTTTGGGATGAACCACCAGAAAAACGGCCACCGAGAGATCACGCATCTCGTCGGGCAGGTTATAGCGGCTCAGATTTCGTCCCACGATCGTACCGCCGTCCAAAACATAGACCCTGATTTTGGTCGCATTGGGCGGCAGGCCCTGCGAGCGGCCGGGCAGAACGCAAATTGCCAAAAGGATAAGATAGGCTGCGATCCAACAAGCACCTGAGCTGAGAATTCGAGGCTGAGCCGTCCCAAGCGCTGAAATCCAGTGCCTGGGCCCAACTTCCGTCATTCTCCGTTCCGTAAGAACCTCGCTTTCTTTTCGGGCCAGGTACTCAGGTAACTGACCCTAACTTCTTGCCCAGGATTTCCGTTTTGACCACTTGGATCAGCACACTTATACACGCAAGGCCCTTCCGGTTGAACCAAATTCTTCTTCGTCGCATCCTTCGAAAGCACCAGCCATCGCGCCAAATCAATTCGCCGGTGCCGGTTGCATCAAGCAGGCTCGTGTAAACACTCGCGATCTTGCCAGGACTGAAACAGGGAAGAACTATTTTTGCTTATACATCGAATTGTCGGTGTGGAAACCGCAATGAGCGAACTCTTCCGTTTCGTAGCCAAACAGCAGAACATGTTCTCCTGACATCACCGGACGCAAACGACGAACATCGAGAGTCGCAACCACATTCCGACGCCGGCAGCGGTAGGGAGAAAGTGGGCAAACACATCTCCGCGTGTCAGTAACCGGAACTTACCAAGCAAATCTGAGGTCATACACCTTCTATTATGACCACTCAAATAACTGCACCGGCTCTGCAGAGTTTTTTCGGTATGCTGCGGAAGCAGCTTGAGTTTGGACGTGATCTCCGTCAACGAACCGACAAACTGTTGGCGGAAGACTTCAGCATCTTCAGTTACATTGAGATGTCCGAACTCTCGCTCTCTCAGATTACAGCCGATCTCCTCGATTGCAACGGAACGCACGGCCAGGGTGACGCGTTTCTACGCGCATTTCTGCACGTTATTGAGTGTGACGCCCACGCAGGTACGCCAAAGGTTAAACCAGAGGACCTGACCTGGTTCATTGAACGCAGCAGACGCCGGATAGACGTAACGGTGAGATGGAACGACGGTTTCATCCTGGCCATTGAGAATAAGCCGTGGGCGGGAGACCAAGACGTGCAACTTGAGGACTATATTAGACACCTTGATGGCGTGTCTCATGGAGAGTTCCTAATGGTGTATCTATCCCAAAGCGGCGGTGAACCGAGCACGAAAAGCATCTCGGCTAACAAGCTGGAGAGCCTAAAGAAAGATGGGCACGTCAAAATCCTAAATTATTCAAGTGTGATGCGTGGCTGGTTGCGTGCGTGTCTCCGAGAATGCCAGGCCGAGAAAATCCGATGGTTCCTTCGGGATTTTGAAAACTATTTGACTGTCGAGTTCCAGGCTGACATTTCAGCCGAGGACAATCAATGAGCATTTCCGACGATTCAATTATTGTTGAGTATGCGTTGCAAACTGAGGAGCACCTTGAGCTTTCGCTTGCAGTCGGTCGTCAATTTAACCACATTAAAGAGCGCGTAATTGCTGAATTCGCAAAGGTTCTAAAAAGTGAATTGTCGGGGCGATTGCCCAGCGCAATAGTTGAAAGTGACTTCGATGATCCGCTAAAGCGGTACTCCAAACTATCGCTCGTAGAATCTGAATGGAAATATGAGGTTAAGGTTTGTCTCGAGAGCCAAGATGTCAATGCGAGGTCGGTAATTTTTGGTATAAAAAGAAATAATCCGGACGACAAAAGCGCGCCTGGAAATCTGGCTGCGCAGTTAAGCGCAAAGCTGGGTACGGGAAAGACTAGCCCCGATTGGGAGTGGTTTCAATATCTGGATGATCCTTACAGACACTGGAGCAAGAGGAAGGTTGTGCTGGAAATGTACAAAGTGAACAAAGGACAACGCGATAAGGGGGATGTTCTGCAGTATGTTGCCGCCCGCTTGGTTACTCTATTTGACATCGTGTCCGGGGTTGGCAAGACAGCCAAGCGGAGATAGATGGCACGCCAATCATAGTGCGCACCTCTCATCGACGATAGGCCGCGCCCACTCCTGAGCACCCATTCCAGGGCGGTCAGAAGGATTCTAAGATTTCCGATCCGGCGGCGGGTATTATCACGGATTGGAGAGTGAGTAACTTCCCGCGCCAAGGTCATAACCACCGGCGGAGGGCGGCCCTTCCACTGGCTTAGGAAGCTTTCTTTCGGCGCTCTGCCCACCGCTTTTTCATCAGAATCGACAGTCGCTTGCGCCCTGCGGCAGTCAGATGGTGGCGCTTTCTTGGTACATGTACGCCGTCCTCGCGCGTTGCATGGCTGGCGGCAGCTCGGGTTGTGCTTGCCCCGCCCAGCGCTGCAATAGCCTTGTCGAGGCGGTTTCGTTCAGCCGTTAATTCCGACACGATTCGCTGCGTATCCAAAAGTTCCTCCTATTTTGGTCTAGTCATGCGCACGTGATTGTAGCGGACTTGTGCGGGAAAAAAAACAAACCAGACACGTTAGACGCCTGTTACAATCACAGTAACCGTTGAGCCCGGTTTTCACAACACCCGTCTTGACGGGAGAGATGCCCCGCTTTGCCTCGAAACGATTCTCACCTCTTAGCTATTCTGACAGCGGTCGAGTACCTATCCCTATTTGTGCGCGTCCGAGCATTGAGCCAAGGAACACGCCTTCAGCCGCAAGGTTTCGTTCCGGATGTCCCTGTGCCTCGCGCTTTAAGATAATTTGCCCTTTGATGGTCCAGAGCAGTCCCCACTTCGGAGGGAGTTCCTTGACTTGAATGGCAAACATTCATAGCCTGAATTCGTGAAGTCCCGGGATGCGGCCTCTGTCAAACTAAAAGCTTTTCCAAGGCTCTGCCCCAAGCCAGAGCAGCCGCGCGGTGGCTGCGCCCAGATCAAGTTTCGCTTCATGGTCAAAGAGAACATCAGGTGGCCGAACCCTCACATCTTGCAGCAACTCTTTATTTTGGGCGGACATGTTGCGGAAGCCGCTCGATGAACTCGGCACCGTGTTTTTCCATCTCCTGCTGTTGCACCTCATTCCAAATGAACAAGGTGTTGGCAGGAAACGCCTGCATGCCCGTGGGGTGCTCAGGATGATATAGTGTGTGGTGGTCAGGTACGATGTATGGTTTTTGGAGACCTTTTCCACGACGCGAATTACCGTGGCCCCATTGCGAGCGCCCAGTCCGGTATCCACAGACCCTTGCGACCACAAACTCCGGGCCAGTTAATGGCTGGGATGGTCCGGAAAGGCGACGCAAGATAAAGGGCACCCTTAAGGAGTACGGGTTTGGTGCATGCCGCAACCAACCTGACAGCGTTATACTCTGCCGACATCCCGTAGCGGGTTTATGGCCATCCCCAACGGCACACGTCTCGGTCGAAGAATCCGGCCCAATTCGTGCGCTGGTAATGGAGTGGTTAAAGGCCCCACGCCGGTCGAACTGCGTCGGGCCGCACAACGTGTGAGCGTCGAGACCATCAGGCAAGGAGCGGATCCAACTTCAGCGACAGTTTCGTCGGCTTGCGTGAGAGCATGTCGCATATCTGGACAGTCGGGTCCAGCTCGGCGAACCACCACTTCAACACATTGGCGGAAGTGGCACTACCTTTTTAACTGGTGCTAACAGCTGGGTCCCTATGATACGTTGAGCTTCCCCCCCTCAGTTGGGAACTGGTTAAGTGGATTAAGTCGAATATGCTCCGAATGCCAGGCAGCGCACCATGGGATGAGACAGGAGCTCGTGCGGCTATCAGAGCCTCGCGGCCATCCCTGTTCATACAGCAATATCTGCTACCGCTGTTTTTTGGAACGACCAAGCTGTCAAGACGGCCTAAACATGCTGAGCCTCTCGTCTCCGAGGAACAGTTCTGGGGTCAGACGGGCGATGTGATGTTTGGGTCTGTGCACCTGAAGGGCTTCCGAATCACCGATTGGTTTCCTCGTTCGCCAGGAGTGTTCTGGTCGATACGCGCTCGCCTTGCGCGGGAAGAGGTTTATGGCAACCGGCCCGAGTCGGACCCCGAGTTGGGTCTTATCTATACGCCTGAGTCCAAGATGGGCTTGATCGAGGGTGGAGGAATTGGAACGATCCGACTGCGCCCGCGCCGCGTCGACGAGACTTTGTGCTGGTTTGGGACAGCCGTCAAGAGCGAGCACTGCCACGTAGGGATCCCACTGGCAGTACCAGATACGCTTTTACAGAAATCATCAATTCAATGGGGAGATACTGTCGACATAAAAGGGCGGGTCAGGTTCCTCCAGGATGTGGGCCTGGAGGATGTTGGGCATGAAATCGCTGGTGTCCGTCCGATACTTGTCCTCGTTGATGAACTTCGCGGCATTACCACCCGCCGCAAATCCGAGACTCCAATCATTATCACGCCTGTAGCGCTTTTCCAAACTGACGGCGAGCAGGAATACGAACGGTCGAAATTTTCATTCGTGCAGTGTGCTGCCGGGAGCGACTCTGAACTCGACCACGCTACGGAGTGGATCGAAAAGTATTCAACAAAGCATTCAGGCCATATCATCACCAACTTTGATGAACAACGGCCAATCCTTGCCGATGCGCCCCTGAGCTATCAGCGTTTGGTCAAATAAGACCTATGACAAGAACACGATGAAGAAGTTCACTGGAATGGTGGTCGTCGAGCGCATTGACAAGCTGGTCCACGAGCAAAACACATTCGTTGGAGGAATAAAAATGGGGCACAATATCAACGTTACGGGTCCGGCGGTCATCGCCATTGATTCGACCCTCAGCAATGTCACGCAGACTATCGGTGCTGCGCCTGGCCTGAACGCTAGTGAGAAATCGAAGCTGGAAACCTTGGTTGAGTCGCTCAAGACCGAGCTCGATTCCATCAAGGCCAGCCATCCAGACGAAGCAAGGGAAATCGCGAGTGCAGTCGAGAAGGCGGTTGCCCATGCTTCCAAGCCCTCAGGGGAGCGCAAGAGAAGCATGTTAGAGCTTTCTGCGAAGGGTCTGAAGGACGCTGCAGAAACTGTCAAGGACATTGCGCCCGCCGTGCTGACGACTGCGGGTTTAATCGTAAGGTTCGTTGTCGGATTGGGTTAGAGTCCATCTACAGCGTCCGTTTGAAATCGTTCAAGCTGTTCAGGTCATGTATGTGGCCGGTGCCCCTTTTGACGTCGTCCTGCCCCAGACGACCCCTCCTGTTGTAGCAAGCCACTGTTGGAATGTCAGTCGTTGCGTTGCTGTTTCATGCGATTTCCACAAGACATGCTTTCAAAGAGCCGAGTTGTTGTACGGAAGGATTGTAGCCCAGAACCACAAATCGCCAGCCAAGCGGAAGTTGGTCACAAACGGGGTTGTGGGAAAACTCCGCCGCTTTGTTCCAGCCGGATTCTCAGCAAATCTGAGAGGAACTGCACAACCGATTGGTCGCGATAAACGCACCAATTGCGCTCGCGTGCTTGCCAACCCAGGTCATCATTCAGGATAACGGAGGCATAATTGCGCAGAGGATCGTCACTTTACGCATTCAACTCTTTGCGACCGAGGGTGTCAAGCCCTTCCGCAAGAATCATCACACATTGCCTCCAGCCGCTTTCACAAAGCTGAAGACGCTCGATGGCGTGGTGATGTGGCTCTTGGGGAATTTGCCAGGATGACATCTTCTGCCCCATATTCTTCACAGGACATGCTGGCCTGGGCCAGGGGCGCGTTAAATCCTGCGCATGGATACACAGTGACGACGGCGAACACCGACAGCACGCTCTGCTATAGCGTTGTGAGGAGTTCTGAGGTCCTCGATCCGGTGGCGGGTGTAAATCAGTTTTCCGGCTCACTGCTCGTCGCCTTGAGGTTCACACGGCTGAGTACTGTCCGTGTGGCGTTCGTGAGATCGGCCGCATAGAGCGCGGCTTTCTCGGTGTCGATGAATTCCGCGATGAAACTCCAATGCGCAGTTTTCTTCGTGATGTGTGCGGTAATAGCGCCAGCACTGGTCGCTGTTTCTACGAACGAGCGCTCAATTGCTTGCTGCTTTTCCAATAGCGGCGCTGCAGCATCAAGTCTACTATCGACTGTATCCATGTTAGAAATTTCCTTCCTGGTCCCGTGATTGGCAAGACTGGTTCTGAATACTCACTCTACGGCGTTCGGAGGAGTCCAGACGTCTTCCGACCGTTGGCTGGCGCAATCACACCAAGAACTGAAATCCGGTTCCTGAAATCAGGCCGAAAGGAGAATTCTCGGCGGCAGCCTAGGACGCTTCCCGGCGGCCTTGGATTCGTCATTGCCGCCGTGTTTGGAGTATGTGGGTCTTGACCCATCCTTCAATAGCTCTAGATAGTCGCGATTGCCCTCTATCGCCCCAGGGTTAACCCTGAATTGGCCCTCGGGCAACCCAGGTTAATCATCTGTCGCTGCAAAGTGAGAACGTCGGGTTTGTGCAAAGTAGAAATGTCCGCTTTCATGGGTGGCCGAGGGGCCTATGGAAACGGAGCGGATCGCCTTGAGCCAAGAAGAACGGCACCGATTGCACCTGTTGCGTGAGCTAGAGCGAGGGGAATTAAGGCAGGTTTGCGGCGCTTGATCACTAATATTGTAAAAGAGCGGACCGGCACTGTGTTGCTAGTCCGCGCCACAACAGAACCCGAAATGGTCCGTCCCGGGATAGAGACGGTCGGAAAGGAGACGAATCGGTAAAGTGATGGTAGGGGCCATGCGACGGTCGCGCATTCGGAGAGGGAAAAGACTGAACCCCCAAACAGGTACAATCCAAAAGCAAGATATCCCCGATCTTCGGCTTCTGTCGATACAACCGTGGGACTGATAACCTTTGCGACCTAAAATTCGCCGGCGCACTCTTAAACCCTTACACGCTTACACCCTTGGCCATGCAGAAGATTTTGAAGGGTGGTTGAAACGGGACAGGTCCAATGGAATGAACACGGAGAAGAAGAAGAAAGAAGAATTATTCTTAGGTATTCATTCAAGAGTGTAAGGTTGTAAGCGTGTAACCGTATATTCGCTGCATGTTTTACACCCTTGGAATCCCGCTTCATATCACATCCTCCGGAATGGTGGGGTCCTCGTGCAACAAAGACCAGATCCAACCGGTTCCCTGCCTTGCAACGTGAATGGGAAGTTCATACCGGGCCCGCTTAAGTTGGTCTGCACTGATTCCTTCTTTCTCTGCCTCAGCGTAGAGTTCCCGTGCTAAACGCGGCCCCTTAGAGAGTGCTGCCGGCAGGAAAATTCTTGCCAGGGTGATCTGCTTGTTGTCCTTACGCCCGGTTGTATTGCGCTCGGCGTCTAGCAAATCATTCGCTGTAGACTCCGTCTCTTCTCCCCATACTGTATAAGGAGCGAGAATGCCGTCAACCTCCTTTTCGCCAATCTTGTACTTCATTCCCGTTCGACGCTTACTGAGATTGTTTTTTACCAGCGACATGAAAAACTCTTCCTTATTGTCGGGGTCGCGACTGAAACCCCAAGCTGTCCTGGCCGCTCCCACAACGGATGAAGCTCCCAAAATCTTCTGTAGCGCGTCTACATCACTGCGTTTGTTATGGTGAACTACAGAGACGAACGACACTCCGCTGGCATTACAAACCGCCGAAAGGGCGTCCATGATTGGACGAATATCTTTATCGATGTTGATATTCACATCGCCGAAAAAACTAGTAATAGGATCGAGAGCGACCAACACTATGTTGGGATTGTCTGCGAGAGCCTTCTTGAGCAGATTAGTGTCGTTGCTGAGTTGCAACTGCCGACGCGTGGTATCGGTGCCGGATTTTACGATGACGCGCTGTATGAACTGGATATGGTTCAGGTCTGCCCCAGCCGCATTGAGACGAGGAATTACCGTATCGCCTAAGCCGTCTTCTGATATGGCTATCAATACGTCGCGTGGTCCCCAAGCATTCTTGATTTTATCGGGCCAATCGTTACCCGTCGTGATTCTGGCGACTAGATCTAATAAAGCTAACGACTTGCCGCAATCGGGTTTGCCGGCGAACCAGCAGATCTTTCCATACGGGATACGATCGGGCCAAAGCCACTTGAGGGCTGCTGGCTGAATGTCGGTAGCTTTAACAGCCTTGAGTGACAAATGTACAATTTCCTTGTCTTCGACTCCGACCCCCTTTGCCAGTTCAAACTCATGTTCGGTTTCAGGTGTTGTGTCGTCTTCTTCCCTCTGACCTGCTCCCCGAAATTTAGTCCAGGCAAAACTGAGCTTCTCCAGGTATAAGACCGCGAGAGGAGAAGCGCCATGAAAGGAAGTCGTTTTAGCGAAGAGCAGATCGTAGGGGTGTTGAAGGAAGCCGAGGCTGGAGTGCCGATCAAGGACCTGTGTCGGCGCGTGGGGATCAGCGACGCTACGTTCTACCACTGGAAGGCAAAGTATGGAGGCTTAGAAGTGAGTGAGACCCGGCGGCTGCGTCAACTGGAAGAAGAGAACGGACGGTTGAAGAAGATTGTGGCGCAGCAGGCGCTGGACCTGGACGCGCTGAAGGTGGTGCTGGCAAAAAAGTGGTAAGCCCGCGGGCGAAGCGAGAAGCGGTGCGTGTCGTGCGGGAAGAAGCGGGGCTTAGCGAGCGACGCGCCTGTGGGCTGATGGGCATGCACCGCGGGAGCTGGCGGTACCGGCGGAAGGAACGCAACGAAGCAGGGTTGCGGGCTCGGCTGCGGGAGTTGGCAGGCGAGCGTCCGCGATTCGGCTACCGGCGTCTGTATATTTTCCTGCGACGGGAGAAGACCGACGATGGAGAGTTGCGGTGGCCGGTCAACCACAAGCGCGTGTATCGGCTGTACCGGGAGGAAGGCCTGACGATGCAGTGTAGGAGGCACAAGCGATTTCGGGCTGCAGCGCGTGTGCCGTTGATGCTTGCGACGCGTGCGAATGAAGTGTGGACGATGGACTACACACATGACCAACTCGCCGGCGGTCGGAAATTCCGAACCCTGAACCTGATGGACGGCTACACGCGGGAAGCTCTGCGGATCGAACCCGACACGTCGCTGCCCGGTCTGCGCGTGGTGCGGGTACTGGAAGGACTGCGAGAACGACGTGGGGCACCAGCAGCAATCCAAGTCGACAATGGAACTGAGTTCACCAGCCGCGTCGTGGATCAGTGGGCCTATCAGAATCAGGTGGCGCTGCACTTCATCGAGCGTGGCAAACCCACGCAAAACGCATTCATCGAAAGCTTTAACGGGAAGTTCCGGGATGAGTGCTTGAACCAGAACTGGTTCGTGGATCTCCGCCACGCACGGGAGGTGATCGAAGCCTGGCGGGTAGATTACAACACGGTACGCCCACACAGCTCGTTGGGGTATCGGACGCCGGAAGAATTTGCGGAGGCCAACGGCTATGGGAAAGACAGTGGCTTCGCCACCTTGGAAAACGCTACGCGTTTCCCACTTTCCCACAGCCACGGCGACGGACCGATTTCCACTGTTGCCGTTGAATCCACAATCCTGGAAGCTAACTTATGACTGGACCAAAAACGGGGGGCAGGTCACCTCTGCGCAAAAGGATTGGCATTGAGGTACTCCATTAACCAGATTTGGCTGAAAGCCGAACGGTCCCAACTAGCCTCATCTCCGTACAAATCATTCATTCGCTTTTCGTACTCTCGGGAATTATATCCGTAAGGGTTGGCTATATTAGCGGCCGCAATCAGGCGGGCTTCCGCGTAGCCAGCGAGCACGTATCCTTGATTGGCATCCTCCCAAGCCCGCTCCAGAGCCAAAGGAAGATTATTGGGTGGGCACTCCGGCTTATACATTTCGGCGTTTTCTAGGTCGACGGCGATAAACTCTGCGCCACTACTTTTCGGGTAACAGCTGGCATGACTTTTAAGTTGCGCTGCGTTGGGAGTTGTTTTGGTTTTGGCAAAATAATTCAAGTAAATGCTGAGGGCATCGTTGCCGCCATTCGCTTCGGCCAGCATACGTAAGCGGGCTTCTACAGCGGGAATTTCCGCGCTGTAGTCTTGGGATAGGAGAACGCAGAGCAGTTCAGGGAAATCCATATTAGACCGCCCTATCGCCACGTGGGCGCCCTGGCTTGCGTTTGAACCCAGTATCTAAGAACAGTTCGTGTGCGAATCGTCTTACGATAACAATGCTGATGCCAAACTCTTTTGCGATTTGGCTCATCGTCTTGACGCCTTCGTACGCCTGAATTTCACGCTTAATCTTTTGTGATATTTCCAGCTTGAACGTTTCAAGTAATGTTTGCGGTGTTCTCGCCATGTGTGACTCCCTACAATTGGCAGGGGTAAAAATATATTTACTTCATTAGCGATTAGACTCGCGGGCAAACGGTGATGCGTCGACTGCAAAATCGACGTTGCACCACCAGAATTCCCGAGCCCTTAAAAAGTGAACCGGGCCAGCCTTTGCTGACCCGGTCATTGGTCATCCACCGTTACGACACTGCTTGGCACGGCTGAGCGGTCCAACGTGAACAGCAGTGCGAACAAATCGCCCGTAGCAATTCTAAAGGAATGGTTTCATGCCGCCACATCGAGGCATCGCACGCGGCACACATGATGTCTCCATCACAATAGTCTTCACTGTAGCGGGTCACGATGGCTGGCGCCCCGTGATCCGCGACATGAACGCACTCCATAAAGTAACGATTCGTACAAACCTTTTTGTCCACTGGCCTCACCTCCTCCTTGTCTTGACATGCGGTAAATGTTCCTCATCGCCCTTCACAAATGTACGGATTCCGTACATTTTCACCTGCCACCGCAACTGGCAATGTGCTCGCGGCCGAACAGAACGATTTGCAGCAGCTCACCCAAGAAATCCAAGTTGCCATGGATTTCGTGCGGCCGGAAAAACAGGATATTCCCGGGGCGCAGTTCGAAACGTAGCCTGAAGCGCGGTATCAATATGTCGCCGCCGGCGTAACTTCCTAGAGCGAATATCGCGCACCACCCATCGGGTAGATCGTAGGCGTCGCGGTGACAACAGGTTTGCCAATCGCGATTGAGATTCGCCGTGGAGTAGGCGGGGCTTATTTTCATGCGCCCGGCTGGCGCGATCTCAGCTACCTGCGCCGCGTATTGCACCGGAAGCACCTCGCCGAATATGGCGTCGACCTTCCTTATCACGGGTCGAATAGTATCCAGATATTCGGGGTGTCGTATCGTCAGCCCGGACCTACGACAATAATGGGTGCCCCGCGTCTTTCCCCCGCCAGTGGAGCCGTCCAGGTACCCCAGCTGGTCGCTGTAGCCGAGCAGTTTACTTACCTCAGGTGGTATCGTGCTGGTGCGGGAAAGAAATCCATCCTTGCGCTTCCTTTGCATCATTGAGCCTTTTCCCGCAGCGTTTCCGCGATTTTGCACGCGGGTCTTCACGGCCTGGACCACAGGAACCACGGGAGCCAAGTCATCATCGGTTAGCCGGTCAATCACCAACACGGCGAAAGGCCCTTCCGCCGTAGTTACCATAGTGTCCTGCTCGATAAATTGGGTGTATTGCGAATAGTTCGGGGGCTCACCCAAGAGCCCGTCCGCCTCATTGGCGAGATCAAACTTGGTCGGAATGTTCAACATCGTGGTTCACCCCTTATGGTTTATTTTGATCCTCATCGTCAGATGAAGCCCACTCCACATCTTGCAATTCCACTTCGTCATCAGAGTCCAGCGTCCCCCAGAAAACCTTTCCCGCCTGCGGGTCCGGTTGCTCACTGAGGTCATAGAACTTTTGGCGAGCCAACTCGTACATCCGCGCCGGGTCCTGCTCGCGGCGTTCTTTAAAATTGTCGACCTCATATCTGGTCACACGGACAATGGGCCAAGGGACGCGCACATTCTCGGAAAGCTCCACGGGCGTGCGTCGGGGCACGATTACGAGTCCTGCGCGATCTCTCCTGGCGTGTTCTATAGCTTCCTGCACAAGGTGCGCGCGTGGGTTTGGCCGGTCGGGCTCGTTGTGCTCGGTTGGTAGGAGTTCGTGCCCGTGCGCTTTCAGATATGCCTCGATACGGTAATACGCCGTCTGACGCTTCATAAGAGAAGTGACGTCTTTCGTAAAGTCGCGAGTGCCACGTTTTTTTACAATCTCGCGATACTCGTAGAGTCGTCGGCCAGACTCAACGACGTACTCGTGCCCGGTTCCACGTTCGTACTCCTCCAGATCGGCCCACTTTATCGGCTCCGCCGCCGCTACCTCCTGCTCGGTGGCGCCGGCAAGCCATGAATCGAAGGCCGCCACCGGATCGTTTTTATCGTTTTCTCCCATCGTTGCCTCCTTGTAGGAATACTTAGGAACTGGCCGCTATCCTCGATATGGAACCCAAATACATGTTGGCCTCCCGTCGGCAAAGTAGCCTTCGTCGTCCGCAGTTTTTTCGTGGCAGCAAACGCCGCCGAGAACGTTCAATCTGTTGTATTGCTGGGCTAGCCCCACCGCCCAATCACGTTTTTGCGTCACGGAGAACTCGTCAGGCGGCCAATTGCCGCGACCGCGCTCTCACGCGGTTTCGTTCTGCGCCTGCTCGTAATTGGGCGAAGCCCCTTACTCGCCTTCCTGCCAACGCTCGAATGCCTCGGCGATGAGTGCCTTCGTCTTCAACAGGTCGCCGTCACACTCGTTCAGGATTTCACCCAACCGTTCCCAGTCCAAGAACAGCGGGTCCAATGCCTCCAAAAAGTAAAGCAATTGATCCGCTGCGCCAGCGATGAACCCAATGCGTTCCTCAGTTAACATCAAGAATGCCGACCGATGATCGACGTCAATGTCCTCCGGATTTGTACTGCCCGCCGATTGGTCTGCCGGCTCCGGGGCCACGCCTGGATCGAGCCTTCCGCGCAACTCGCCCAAATTTGACGTGCAGACGTGCTGGTTGGTTGTTGGAGATTGTGCCGAAACACCTTCCTTCGGCATGGATTCGGGGGGGCTTACTTCCCGACCCCTCTGTGCTTTTCCGTGTGCCATATGTTCACCTTTCCTTGCTTACTTCCTGCCGGGCGCCGTTCAAGTTGCCAGGTCAGGCAGACACTCATGAGAACTCATTCAAAATCGGGCGATTCACTGCAGGTATCCTTCCTCAAAGCCCAGACAGTGGCGCGGCAAGCACCTACATACCAATCATCGTTATAAAGTTCCTCATCCTTGAAATTTGGTTCAATCATATTCGTCCCCTTCGCTTCAGAAGTCGTTCACCAGCGGACTAGGCTGAAGTGCTCCGTAGCTAACCATTTGCCAGTAGTAGTTGCTGCGATTGCGGTTGGCAAAGTGGTTTAGTCTCGTGTTGTGACATTAAAACGCAGTCGAGCCAATCTGTGCCGTTTGTTAGTTCAACCATCCTCGATGATGTTTTCGCAATTATGGAGACCCGTCAGGCGGCGCATTTGCCGCGACCGCGCTCCTCGCGCGGTTTTGTGCTCCGTGCATGCCAGCTTTGGCTTATGCCCCATGCGGTGATTGGGAAATAAATGGCACAAACAGCGCAGCGGTTTCTTCCGCCGTGAGTTTCGCTGCCTGCTCCTGTAACTTGCAAGCCTCTGCCATCAGTTGAACTGCCCTGAGACTGTGTTTTCGGCCGCTCCAACCAGCACGATCGCATTTTATTTGAAGATGGGGAATCCCGAGTGGAAAGCAGCCGAACCTGTTTGGGAGGTCTTTTTTCGGGGTGGAAAGTTAAGTTTGGGCCCAGTGGTGAAGCTCAACGAGTCTGACTCGGAGACGTTCGCAAACCTCCGGCGAACGAATAGCAAAATGCTTGAGGTTCTTTCTGAGCGTTTCACTATCGAGTGACGGCTCTCTGGCGTCGGTACTTCGATCATGCGCGTGTCCAGGTCGGGGCTGCGTATTTGCACGGGATGGACGCGAGGTGGCCTCAGCGCGGGCAGCGGCACTCGATTCCGCCTTGACGAGGTTCCCCACCGCCAAATGGTTCGGAGCTCGCTTCACCAGCGAGAGAAGCCTCGCGACCTCAGAGTGAATACCCTTTGAGCTATGGCCGCGTTGATTGGCGTTTTCCCTGTGAGTTTTTAATGAAGGATCGAACGAAATCATGTCTGCGTACAACGAAAGAGGCAAGGCGCCATTTAAAAATGGAGCCGTATTAGGGCATTCCCAATCTCTCGTCACCGCCGAGGTCCAACGCAGCAGCTGCATGACAAACGTGACGGCTCTGTCAGCAGGCGGCATGCAATCGAAGGCCTCGCTCAAGCCACTGTTTTCATCGGAAGTCACAGCGTTCTTAACCCATGCAGGGGGCGAAATGCGGCGAGCTTCAGCAAGAGCGACAATAACATTCATGTGCCGGAAGATCATGCCACGTGCCAGAGCGCAGGTATTGGTCAGGGATTCTAATTTCCTTTTGCTGGGTAGCTCAAAATCTGATGCATGGCGGAAGTAATGTACACATGAATATACAACCTGCTTTTTGCAACCCTGCCGCACAAGGGCGGAGATTACCGCGTCGAACTCGCGTTTAAATTCGAGTTCTTCTGGAGGAACTTCAATGCACGCGGCTTCCCAGTCCCAAAACCAATCGTCTGAAAGGCCCAGGCGAAGCAGCAACAAATTGTCAGCTATTCGGCGGTTTTGGACCCGCTGTTGTTCCGTTCGGGCTTTAGAAGTTGGTTTCCTCATTGCAGCCGATCCTGCGAAGGTGGAGTAAGGCGAGCAATTTTCACGTGTGAGGACACGCAAACGAAAATCGATTCGCCAAAAATGTCTAGTGGGAGTGACAATGAGACAGAAGATCCCTGCGGTTGCGGCAAGCCAAACAGCTGGAAGAACGTGATCATGGAGCGATGCCCTCCTTCGGCATCTCGCCCCGGCGCGACGTTGGTGCGTTCCTCCGTCGAAGATTATATATCAAAGCCCTGCACGACATCAATTGCCGCACAGAGTGGAAGAGCCTGGTCAAATCGGATCCCCTTGCAGGGTTACAGTTGTTTGAGTGAGAAGCGCCCGGGGAGAGATGGAAGTTTGTTCGGCGGGAAGGTTAAGAAGATGACGGCCGCCCCATCATTGCCGTGGAAAATTGGTCACAACGTCTACAATCATCGCCTCGTCTGGTGGACAGCGCCAACCAAACGTGGTATCGAGCCCGCGCGGCGCGGCTGTTCGCCATCACTGTTGCCCACCTGCGTCGTTTTTAAGCGACTGATTTTGAGTTTGGAATGCTGAGGACTGTTGCTGCAAATTGCGACCAGCGATCAAGGTGTCGTAGAACAACTTGAATGTCGAGCACCAGCTTGACGCAGCAATCGGGACAGTCGCGAATGGCATCGTCATCAAACGCTTGGCCGCAGCGATTGCAGAAGTACGCGAAGGTGGGAATCGACAGTTGAGCCGAAGTACCGTCCGTCTCGGTCTGGAGCCACGGCTGATCCTCTTCGTCAGCCCAAGGGTCCTCGTCGCTCTCTACAAGAGCGAGAATCTGCATGAGGCAGCAACGTTCGCACAGCGCGCAGTCTTTGCCCGACAAATTCTCGTGGACGGGTTCCCGTTGGCATTGCTCGCAGAGAGGTTTCGGTCCGTTAACCATTGGCGTCTCCTCCTTCACCAGCGGGCCGTGGCTTTTGCTCGCGCCCTCGGTAGTGACGCGATGCGGTGAGCTGGAATCCGCCCCGCCACGACTTCTCTGTGAAACCTTCGCCGGCAAGCACAGCCCGATCTAGACCTTCACGGTCTCGGCCATGACATCCGCCGCCACAGCTCCTTGTATTTGAGCCATTGTCGCCATGTTATCGGCCATTTGCCGAGCTAGGTCAGACTTCGCTGAAATCCTTGCAAGGTAGCGATTAAGCGTTTCCATGTCGCTGTGGCCGATATAGTTCTGCAAGAGTGGCATCGGCATTCCGTTCAACAGGTGCATCGTGGCCCACGTCCGGCGGAATTTGTGAAGGCTCCAATTAGCACACACCGGGGCAGCAGCACATGACCGGCTCTGCTTGTTTGTGCAGTGGCCGCAATTGAGTTTCGCCCGGAACGCGATCTGCTTGCACTTGTACAGGAAATGCCCCTCGGGTCCTCCCTCTGAGTTGACGAAAATCAAACGGCGCGCCGACGCGATCAGGACATATGTCTTGAGCGCGTCAATCAGAACTTGGGGAAGTGGGACCAACCGCACCTTGCCATTCTTGATGCGGAAGCCCAGGTCCGGCTTTGGCCGCACGGTGTACGTCCGATTGACGAAATCGATGTCGTTCCAACAGGCAAACATCACCTCCCGCTCGCGGCACCCGCTATACAGAAAAAACATGAACGCCAACCGCTCTTCAGAATTGCAGGCGGCGAAGAAGTCCGTGAGTTCGGTGGGGTTGTTTTCGGTGTAGTAGTCCACGTCTTTCTCATCGAACGTGGGCATTTCCGACGTCTTGATTAGCCCAACAATCCCACGATTTTTGAGGAATGTCAGGAGAGATTGGACCCGATTGTGAATTGTGCGTGGCTTCGCACCCTCGGCCTTGTATGAATTCCAGTATGCGAAGACATCTTCCCGGTCAATATCGCGGAGGTAGGTCTTACCAGTGACAGAAGCGAAGCGCTCTAGCTCCCATCGCCAGCGCCGCACAGAACTTGCATCCTGCGACGCAGTACGCTCCAGGATGAAGGCGTCTATCGCCTCCTTGAGAGCGACGTCGTTCGTTGTGACAGCGATGCCACGGAACTCTCGCTCTTTGCGGATCACGGCGACCCGGGCAGCTGAAGCGTCTTTGCCTATGCTGACCCACTTCTCTTTGCTCCCTTCAGACCATCGCATATAAAACGTTCCAGGAACATTTCTCGCCTTCGCCTGCTGCGGGGACAGGTTGACCCGCTTGCCATTTATGATGGCTCGGACGACTAGACTCACAGTCTTCATGGCTCTCTCTTATTCGCTTAATACTGTGCGAACAGGAAAGAACGGCGTATTCGTAGCCGTTCCGTAGCCTTTATGGCGTAACTAATTGATTTAAAAGGTTGGCTGGGAGGCCTGGACTCGAACCAGGATAGTCAGCTCCAGAGGCTGATGTACTGCCGATTGTACGACCTCCCAACAAAGTACTTAGCGGAATTTTAAGCGGTTACTTGCATCAAAGTCGCATCAAATATACGGAGATGCCTCTACTGCAACCTCCCTTCTTCTCTGCACAACTCAAATGGTTCAGCCGCTTATTTTGACACGAATGCCCGCAAGAACGCACTCCCGTTCACCAATTTTGATGAAGGCTGGAATCCGGCTCTCCGCGTGTTCAAGGAATACGTATTCCGCCTCAGGACTATTCGCCGAACCGTCCAGCAAATCGGACAGCCCATGATTGCGGGATCGCGTCGCACCATGAAATATGAGCGTTTGAGCAGGCGGGACGCTTACCAGCTTTTCTCATTGAGGGCGGTTAGGTGCAGGCAGTTTACCTTTCTCATAGTCGTCCCGCACTTTGGGGTCTATTCCCTGATACGCGTCGGAATCCTCGTTAGCTGTACAGAGGTATTCTGTCCAGTTGTCATTGGGATCTTGTGCCAGAGACCAACGCAGAGGCGCCGAAACGAACGGCTTGACCAGAACTACAGGATCTTCCACGGTGACCTGGTAAACGAGAAAGTTCTTCGAGGGCCGGCTGAAGCGCTCGATGACATGCTCTTTCTCGCTATGAGTCCATGCGTTGGCGTCTCCCGCTAATCCCACCGAGATATTCCTCATCCTGGTATCAATCGCGACAGTGTCAACAACCAGAGTATCTCCCTCCCAGCGCCCAACCGATTCGCCGGCGAACGAGACATCCGGGTCCTTGGAATGTGGACGCCCATCAGTGGGTATCCATCTAATGGACTGGGGGAATTCAGCCATAATCCACAAGACTCCGCGCCGTTGCACCAACTCAATGGGGCCGTGCTCAGTGGTTTGCGTTGTTATCGAGGTGGGAGTACCACCCGGCGCGCAAGTCCCGTACGGAGTCGGAAACTGGTACTTGTCTTTCGTCTCAGGCCTGAAGACAGGGTTCTCCTGCGGCGGATTTCCTTTAACGAATAGTCCCGACGCATCGGGGTCAACCCCGGCCGGAGTATAGGAACCCACCATTCTTCCAACACCATTCGGATAATAACGCCCGGAGAGGTCCGGATGCCCGTCAGCCGTGCGCGGTGTCGGGCCGCCCGGCGGCAATAGATGCCTGTTCAGCCCGGGGTCAAAAAAGCCGGGAGGGATGGGTTTTGCTGGTCCTTCTTGTCGTGCCCCTCGCCCTGGCTGCGCCTGTTCAGGTTGCTGTTGACCTTGCCCTCGTGCGGACGAACCGAAGCCAAAAATCAGGAACAAGAACGCTCCTAGCACTACTCCACCACTCCCCAGCAAGTAACGGGAGTTTCGCGTTACGGCGGTCATTGCGATTTCTCCTTTTCAGATTGGCTTGGTGAACTCGCTCCCGCCGTGGTTAGAAGTGTTTGTCCTCGTCCCGCCTATGTTCAACAGACTGGCCAACAAGACGGATTTGGCCATCCGCTAATGCGAGGTATGACGCCGCCCCCCGGTGCTCCTTACCGCCCTTCGCAAGACAGACCCTCGCGGCAACCGGCTTTCCGATATTGTCGAGGAAAACTTCTTTCGTGCTGCCGGTCCTTTTCAGAGCATTGGGGGTCACCATTTCCATGTGCCACGACTGCATTTTGCCGTCGGCATCGTTCGCTTCCATGTCGAAATAAGCGTGTGGGTTCTCCCAAGTGATACCTGTGAGGGTACCCTTCAGATCCATACAGTTGTTTATGTCAAACTCCACGCCGAAACCGTGATGTGCAAACACAGGAACGGCCGCGCCAATAAAAAAGACAGCCATCAACACACCTGGAAGCTTTACTCTCACCATAATCTCCTTTGCCGCGGATTATAAGGAAATACCTTGATTACAATGATTTGTCAATGGCGCTAGTGCGCGCTGTGATTGGCGATTGACGATTCAAATTAAAATGGCATTTGCGAAAAGTTACGGGTGTCAGCTGCGCCAAGGTCGCTGCAGGTTGGTTGTAATACCGTACAACTGATTGCCGTAGTGACGCCCCATATTAACTCAACTCCGAACCCAGCGGTTCGCATTAACACTCGCTGAACCATCAAGTCTGTCCATCGAACCCTGCGGCTTTCCCAGTCCCGTGCGAAGAAGTCCTTCGAGTGGTGTCGCTCGCGCCCAGGCTTCCCATTCGCTTGGTCCGTTCGCCACTCAATGCGTTCCCCGCGACGTTCCCGGCGGGCCCGTACTAAACCTGCCGTACTGCCCAAAATGGCACCTCCGCTCCATATTCTAATAAGCAGGTTCCTGGGAGTATGGCATCGGGTTGGGCGGGTTGTTTGCGGGGACAGCGGCTCCGGTCAAACGGAGTCGTCGTTAACAGCCCCCCAGCCCACCACGGTTGCCTGCTAAAGCAAATTAGGCCTTAGCAGACCTTATCTTAGGAGAAGCGCCTGGCTGATTTTCTTCGTTGGCTGAGGAGCGGAGGCCCTGGCAAAAGCGGACAGAAATTTAACCCGATGATCTGTACCTAAACTGCACCTTCGGCCAGTAGAAAGTTCACCTGCTTCAAAGTACTACTGAAACAGGAAACTCGCGCCCTCCGAGGGCATCAGCCGCAAGGCATATTGCGGTCAATCAATTTTTGATAACAAACATGAGCAATTTACCCGTGGGTCAAAATTGGCAAGCGCTCTACAGAAAGGCATTGGCAGAAACGGACCCACAAAAACTCCTGCCGCTGGTCATATCCACAGAAACTGCTATTTTTTACCGTTCGCAAGAGTTGATGCACAATTTTGATGCGAACACGGAGCGGAAGGCGATAGCTGATGCGCTGCGTGGATTGCGCACCATTCAGATCGAGAAATTGAACTTTCCCGAATGAACGCCGTGGAGCGGTGAGCTGGGAATCAGTACGAATCGATGCCCGACGAGCATATAACGGAGAAGATTTGGACGTGAAACGAATAATTATGGTGCGAAATTGCTGCGGGCAAACGTTTGTCCACACCTAAGTCTCGGAAGATGCCAGATTCCGCTTCTGAATTCCAGGTGATGCATCTGCCCGTCGGGCTTGCCTTCTTCGGAGAACTCGTACTCCCCTTCTGAAACCGGCTCGCCATTGAGTGCCCGGACCGAGCAGAAAGTGCATCTTTTGTGGAGCGTAGGTCGAAAGCTCCCACCAGAGCCTCGAACTTCGGTTTCAAACTTGAGTTCGCACTCGGCATCGTACTCGAAACCAGTGGAGCGGTTGACCAGACGACCTCGGATCTCATGACTGTCCGTCGCGTGATTCTCTTCAGTGCGGTTTACTTTATAGGCTGCCATGCGGCCAGGATGCCTGAACCAGAGGGGGCGGCAAATCGCGTTCGCCATCTGGCGCGGCCTGGTCAGCTGGCGCAGATCACCGCCTCATAGTATCGTCCCGGACGGCAGCATCCCCGGAACCGAATTCATCCCCGATTGACGCGGGGCGTCACCGGAACCATCCGGCCCTTCTCAAGCGTGAACGTCAAACCCCGCCATTCGATGCGATTTACCACAAAACTGGCGATCCACGAAAAGAACGCGAAGAAATCATGCAGCGGCAGCAGCCACAATCTGCGGCGCAACACGGGGTCACGCAAACCCCAGACGCCCACGATGTACCCTGACGCGAGGCGCACGCCTAGATATGCGAGCAGCCATCCGGCGGCGACGACGCCATTCGGCGCGACGATTGCTGCCGCCACCGCCCAGGGCAAGCCTTGGGTCAGCACCATGCCAAAATGCCCGCCGGGCCGAATGTGCCGGATGCCGATCAGCCAGCGCAGCTCATGTCGGAGATATGCGCCAAGCGTTTCGGAAGGGAACTCCATCTCGACCGGCTCTGGCGCAAGCTCCACCACGTATCCACACGCAGCAATCCTGCGGCCCACCTCATAATCATCGGAGTGCAAATCGAGCAGCGCCGCAAATCCGCCGATTTCCGCGAGGCGTTCGCGAGTGGTCGCCACGGTCGACCCCATGGCAAACTTCAGCCCCTCGAGCCAGCGCGCAACCAGTGCGGCTCCCGCGAACGAGGCCGCGGAGCCCACTGCGTCCATCAACGCGCCGAATGGCAGCGCCGCTCCACCCTCATCACACGGCTCGATCGCCCGGTAGAGTGCCGTCACGGCACCGACGCGCGTATCCGCGAATGGCGCCACCACGCCGCGCAAATACCCCGGCGCGACGCGCACATCGCTATCGGTGACCACCAGCAAAGCGTGCTCCGCCTCCCGCTCCAGGCGGCAAAGCTTGGCGACTTTATCATTCGCGCCGGTGCGCTCGCTGCCGAGCAGCAGGCGGATTCTGCGCTTGGGCTTCGCAAATTGATCCGGGAAATCGCGCATCAGCTCCCGAATAACGGGCACGGCGGGGTCCGCTTCGTCGCTGGCCGCAAAAAGAATTTCAAATTCAGGGTAGTCCTGCCGGCAGAAGCTGGCGAAATTCTCATATGCGTTGCGGTCAAGCCCTCGCACCGGCTTTAGGATGCTCGCGGGTGGAGTAAAATCGCCGCCAGCCAATCCCGCGGGAATGCCCTCCATCGCCCCCGGGGCCGTTCCAGGCATCGTTCCAGACATCGTTCCACGTATGGTTGCGCGGTGACCGCGTCGGCGAAAAAACCGCCAGGCTGCCCAGGCGGTAAAAATGTAAAACGCCAGTGACGCCGCTGCACCCGCAAATACAGCCTCGCGCAATCCCGTGCGCAACAACATGTGCCACGCGAGGCGCCCGGCCGTCGCGCCATCCGGCATGTCTGGCATGTGATCCACCCAGGCAAGGGCCACTCCCAGGCAAATCAGGGACACCCCCGCCCAGCGTGTCGGACTCAAACGCTCGCCCAGTAAAAATTTCGCTCCAAACGCGCCGACGACGTACGCAAGTGAAGTCGTGGGCACAACAAAACCTACTGGATACCAGGAAAGCATGGTCAGAAACGCGTAAAAGGACACCGCGAGCAGCGCAACGCCTACCCACAACCAGCCCTGGCGCATGGCACGGCCAACAACACGCAAAATCGCCGTGGGCGAAAAATGATGCACCTCGCCAATTTGCTTCATCGCGTGCGTAATGCTTAGCTCGCCGGATGTGCCGGTGAAGACGACCAGTGCCAGAATAAGCGCGGTGCGCATATCAGCGCGGCCCGGCAGACCTGGATGCGGGCAGGTCCAAAGCGCGGGTGTCCAAAAGAGGTTCCGTGGTCCGGGGCGGCGTCCGGCTTACCAGCAAAACACCAAGAACAATCAGCACGATACCTGCCCTGCGCGTGGCGGGCACAGCTTCCCCCAGCCACAAATACCCGAGAAGCGGAACCAGCGCGTAGGACACCGCCGTAAACGGCATCACGAAACTGTAATCGGCCCAGGAGAGCACCAGCATGTGACAGATCATGTAGAGCAGCATGCAAAACACGCCCGTCCAGATGGTGCCGCTAGTGAGTATCTGTTGCGTGCCATTCCAGAGCCCGGCGCGCGAGGTCACGTCAATCGACCCGATATCTTTCATGCCCTTGTCCAGAATGGTGTTGCCGATGGTTCCCGCGGCCACCAGCAGGAACAGCAGAACGTACGTTTTTATGTGCAGAGTTCTTGTGGAGGGCATGTCAAGCGCGGGCCACTTACAACAAATGAACCGGAACCGTCACGCATTCAACAGAGTTGCACGACCAGCAGCGCGATATCACGAAGGCATGTCACAAACCCATGTCACGACACGATGCCGCGAAATCACATGAGCTTCACTGCACGGCGCGGCGCAGCCTCGACGAAGTTCTTTCAGTTCCCCGCTCCGGTCGTACCCACAGCCTGAGAAACGGGAGCCGTCTCTTTACGGTCGTGCAGGAAGCGGAAAAATTCCACGCCTTCACGCAGGCGCCTCCGCATTACCTCGGGACTGCGAAGCATCCCGCCGACCATGGATACAATCTTGCGCGGCCGGAAATAAAACTTGCGGTAGAACTCCTCTACCGAGTTAAAAATCACGCCAGATTGCAAATTGGGGAAATTCAGCGCGGCCACCTGCACCCCGTGCGTATCCACCAACTCGCCCGTCTGAATCTGCAACCAGCCCTGCTCCTGGGCCTGGCGATAAAGCTCGGTGCCCGGATAGGGAGCCGCCAGCGAAACCTGCAGCGTTTCCGGGTTAATGTCACAGGCGAAGCGAATCGTTTCGTTGATCGTCTCGGGGGTTTCGCCCGGCAGCCCCAGGATAAATGTCCCATGGATGGTGATGCCGAGTTGCTTGGCGTTCTTGGTGAATTCACGCGCAATATCGAGGCGGATGCCTTTTTTAATGTTGTTGAGGATCTGCTGATTGCCCGACTCGTAACCGACTAGCAACAGCCGCAGCCCGTTTTCGCGCATAATTTCGAGCGTCTTGCGCGGCACGTTCGCCTTGGCGTTACACGACCAAGTCATGCCCAACTTTCCCAGTCTCCGCGCGATCTCCTCGGCCCGCGGCAAATCATCGGTAAACGTGTCATCGTCGAAGAAAAACTCTTTCACCTGGGGGAAGAATTTCTTCGCATTCGCCATCTCGGCTTCCACGCTGTCGGCGCTGCGCACGCGATACCTGTGCCCACCCAGCGTTTGCGGCCACAAGCAAAAGGTGCATTTCGAGCGGCAGCCACGGCCCGTGTACAGCGACACGTACGGGTGTTGCAGGTAACCGATAAAATAATTTTCAATCGTCAGATCGCGCTTGTATACGTCCACCACATTCGGCAGCGCATCCATGTCTTCAATCGTAGGCCGCGGAGCGGTAAAGCGAATCTGCCCGTTTTCCCGGTATGCGATACCCTGCACCTCGTTCATGGGCTTGCCGGCGGCCAACTCGGCACACGCGTAATCGAACTCGCCGACCGCCACCCAGTCAACCGCGGGCGCGCCATTCAGCGATTGCATGGGCAATACGCCTACGTGCGCGCCAACCATCCCGATCTGCATCCGCGCATTTTCTTCCTTCAGGCGAGCCGCAAATCGCGCGTCATTCCCAAAGGAGGGCGTGCTGGTATGCAGCACCGCCAGTTCGTAATCCCGCGCGAGCGCTGCGACTTGCTCAACGGTCAGGCCATCGGGCGGAGCATCCACCAGCTTGCTCCCTGGCACCATGGCCGCCGGCTGGGCCAGCCACGTGGGGTACCAGAATGACTTGATCTCGCGGCGCGCCTGGTAACGCGATCCCGCACCACCGTCGAAACCTTCATAGCTGGGCGGATTGATAAAAATGGTTTTCTTCAAAATGGCGACTCCCTTTGCGTCTGGCTTTTATCTCGGCTTCGCCGCATGAGATGCCAGTTACGCTCGGCTCAACCCGCAGTTCAGTGCACCACACCGGTGAAGCAGTTATTTTACCTGAAAATCCCGCACCGCCCCGTTTAAAACGCCACCCAGACCCCAAATCGCCGCCGTGCCGAAAACCGCTCAGAAATAAAACGTTACTAACTCTAAGCCAGCTTTCATGCGGCGCGCAGTTTCCAACTTCTGACAGCTATAGAATTACTTAAGCCTACTGCAGCAGCGTCGCCACCTGCCCCGTCGTGCTTAGCAGCTCGAGTTCCGCCTGCTGTCGCGCAAAATCCGCATCGAGAAATGCCGACCACTTATCGTTTTCTTCGAGCAACGCGTTCTCCACGTCTCGAGTGCTCATACGGCCCTGTTGGAACTGCGCCTGCATCACCTGGAGGTTGTCCTGAGCCAACGCGAGTTCCAGGCGCGCCACCTCGCGTCCCATATCCATGCCGCGCGCCTGCCGCGCCTTATGACGAACGTCGACCGTGATTTCGCTTTGTCTATTCTCGACCTGCGCCTGAGCCGCCGCAAGATTCGCCTGCGCGACGCTGACCGCCGCGGAAGTGCGCGCGGCAAAAATGGGGATTTTCACGTCAAACCCCGCAATCACATTATTGCGCTGGAATTTATTGAAAAACACGTCGTAGTCATTGAACCGCGCGAGAATATTGTATTGCCCGATCACCGATATTGTCGGCCAACGGCCGCCCCGCTCGCCTTTTAACTGCGCCTCGCTCGCGGCCCGTTCCGCCTCTGCTTGTTTGATGGTCACACTGTTGGCGAGTGCCTGCTTAACCAACTCGGCCGCGGCCTCATTGGCTACGGGCGGAATATCCTCAGGCATCACTTCAATCCCCTTTTCAGGCGCGAGGCCCAGAAGTGTGCGCAATTGATCCGCGAGTGACTCGTCCTGATCTTCGAGTTCTGCCAGCCGTTGCGCGATTCGTGCGGCGGTCAATTGCGCCTTGGTTACTTCCACCGGCAACTCGTACCCCGCTTCCAGCCGCTTCTGCGTGTAATCGAGAATTTGCTGGGCGCTCTCGCGCTCCTTGCGCATCAAGTCGGCTTGACGCCGCACTTTTGCCAGTTCGAGATAGGCCGAAGCGGCCCGCACGATCACCGCGTCCCGCGTGCTTTGCATCTCGAGCCGCTGTTCCTCCACTTTCTGTTCGGCAGCACGCAATTCCCCGCGCCCCGGCAGGTCCAGCAAAGCCTGGTCGTACGACAGGCTGAACAGCGCGGGAGCGCCGCCCCCGGCGATCAATGGGAAGCCGTTGGTATACGCAATTCCCGAGCCGGCGTACACGTTCGGCAGAAACCGCGAATGGGTAAGCCCGGCCTCCCGCTGCGATGCGAGATAGCGCAAGTGTGCCAGCGACACATCACGGCTGCTTTGCACGGCCATGGCTACGGTTTGCTTGAGGGTCAACCGCTGGGCTTCGCCGGTTTGGGGCGCACTTTGCAAACTGGTTGGCGAAGGCGGCTGCGCCACCGTTTGCGCTGTCGTTTGCGCGACCGTATGCGGAGGCTCCTCTTGCGGACGCGCCGCTTGCGGACTTGCTTGTTGCGCGCCCGCTGTAACCGATAGGGCCGCGAGCAGCAAGGCCAGGCGCGCGAACGTCGCAACACTCCTATTGGCAAAATTCCTGATGATGCAACTGCGGGCGCCGTACGTCACAAACACTCCCCGAACGGTGCCGCGTGGGGCAGGACTTGCATAGTTCGATTCATCACGACGTTCTCCTCTAATCTTAGGAAGCGACCACAACATGGCAGCAAGCGCTCATTCGTAATGCAGAGATTGAGTGGGTTCGAGTTTCGCCGCTTTATTGGCCGGCAGGTAACCAAAGAGCAGACCCGTCGAACACGCCACGCCAAATGCCAGTACCACCGACATCCACGGCACCGGCACCCGCAAATTTCCCGGCAGCAGCGGCCGCACCAGCACCGGAATCGCCAGCGCGATTATAATCCCCAGTATTGATCCGATGCCGCTGATCAAAATCGATTCGATCAGGAACTGATACAGTATTTCGCTGCGCCGCGCGCCAATGGCCTTGCGTATGCCGATTTCGCGCGTCCTCTCCGTCACCGTCACCAACATAATATTCATGATGCCGATCCCACTCACCAGCAGCGCGATGAAGCCGATGATCAGCAATACGATGGTCAGCGCCGTACCGATAGCGCGGGCCGCTCCGAGAATGCCGCTCAGGTTTTGCACCACGTAATTGGCGCGGGCGGAGTGGCGGCTTCGCAGTATGGAGTCCACTTCCTGCGTGACGGATGCCACCGCTTCCGGCGCCGACGCCTGCGCGTACAGCACGTCGATGGAACTGTCTCCGGTGTAGTACTCCATCAGTGGGAATGGCACTAAAACCGTATACCGCTGAATCTCCGAAAGCCCGAACGTCCCCACGCGCTCACGAAACACGCCGATCACCGTGAAGCTGATCTCCCCCACACGTAAACGCTCGCCCACCGGCTCCTGATTGGGAAACGCTTTGTCCGCAAGTTCGTCGGTGATCAAGCACGATTTGCTGCGCGCTTTAATATCTTCGGCATCGATAAACCTGCCTTTGAGAATCAGCAGATTGCGGATCGCCTGAAAGCCGTCCGTCACTCCCACCAGCGCAACACTGCGCTCCACTCCCCCGGTTACCACTGTTGCTGCGGTGGCCCGCGTTCCGGCCACCTCCACCACATTGGGCAGGCTGGCTTTCACCGCGTTCATGTCACCCAGCGTAATCTCGTCGCTCTTGACCAGCGCCTGCTGCGGATTCACTTCGTAACTGGCATAGACCAGATTCGAGCCTACGCCCTCAATCTGCCCAATGACATATTGCCGGCCGGTGACCGCCACGGTCACTACCAGCACAATACACGCGCTGCCGATGACCACGCCCAGCGTGGTCAAAAATGCGCGTAGTTTGTTTGACCAGAGCGCTTCGATCGCGATGCGGATCGTCTCTTTGCGCAGCATGGATGAAACCGATCACCTTTCCGCAGGCCTACCAGCAATATAACCTAGCGGCGAACCAAGCACTACGCCCAGTGGGCAACCTCTCGGCCGCGCTATCGCTCCAAATAACGCCCAGCAACACTCATTTGCTTTGTATACGTCGCAGGGGCTTTGCCTTTCGATCCCGCGCATCGTCTGTGCGTGCGGGTCTCGATGAAGGAATCGATGCCAGAATCGATACAGGAATCGAAGAGCCGGACGGTATTTTTTTCTGTCCGCGGCCGCTTGTACCTGCATAATGGGAAACTTGTTTTGTGGCCTGCCTCACCGGCGCTGACATGAGGTGACCTGAGCAGTTGTGCACCGCCGCGATATTGAAGTGCCCAGAGAACTGCGCGAAAAAGATGTGAAGTGCACAATGATCTGCGCGCGAAACACATGTCCTGCACGAGATGTCGCGCCTGCCGCGACATTGGGCTCGAGACCTGTGATTGCGCAAACGCTTTGTGGAGGGTTGATGACCGGCACGACTTTTCGAGAGCATCCGACGGAGAAAAGAATTTTGGCGGCCCGTCAGTCTTCGTTTGAAAATCGCCTCCTTGCGGGTTTCATTGGGTCCTGCAACGCCATATGCCGTCACGCTCATCCTCTGCTCTTGCTCGTCATTTTGTTGCCGATCCTGATGAGCATCTCCTCCTGCCACAAAGCCGCGGCCTCGACCCCCGCTGCCACAGTGACGGTCACGATCAACCCGACCACCGTATCTCTGAACGTAGGCACGCGGACAAGCTTTACAGCGGTCGCATCGGGCGGCAGCTTGAACACCGTTATTTGGCAGGTGAACGGCACTACCGGCGGGAGCTCCACAGTCGGCACCATTGACACCAATGGCACGTATACGGCGCCCGCAAGCGTGCCAGCAGGCAACAACGTTACGGTCGCGGCGGTCTCGGCCGATCTTTCTACCGTGCAGGCCACCGCGACAGTAACCATACTTCCTCCTGCACAAGTAACCATTTCTCCCACGGGGGTTACACTTGCCGCTGGCATGCCTCAGCCTTTTACCGCAAACGTGCAGGGCGCGCCTTCCAGTGCCGTGATATGGCAGGTCAACGGGCAGACCGGCGGCACCGCAACATCCGGGTTTATCAATGCCGGCGTTTACACGGCTCCGCCTTCGCCTCCCGCTGGACAAACCGTGACGGTCACCGCGGTCTCCCAGTCCGACCCCTCGCAATCGGCCAGCGCCACGGTGATTCTTTCCTTCGGCACTGCGTCACTTCAGGGCGCTTACGCCTTCAGCCTCACCGGTTCAAACGCGGCGGGCGCATTCGCGCGTTCCGGCAGCTTCTCCGCCGATGGCGCGGGCACGCTGCAAGGCGGCCTCGAAGACGTGCACGACTCCACCGGAGTCAAATTAAATGTCTCATTCGCCGGAACGTACACCATGGGACCCGACGGACGCGGCACCCTGACGTTCAGCGATGGACTGGCTCCATCGAATTTCCGTGTCGTGGTGGCCAGCAATGGCCAGCTACAAATCATCGGATCTGACGCCGGCGGATCGGCGCAGGGGACGGCCAATCTGCGCGATCCATCCACGTTCCTGAACTCAGCATTCAACAGCACGTACGTATTTGATTTTTCGGGTGTGGATGCGTCGTCCAATGCCATTTCAGAAGTCGGAGAATTTTTCGCCAACGGGCAAACCCTAATTTCAAACGGGCTCGAAGATATCAACGATAATGGCACGCTGAATTCGAAAGTCCCGCTCTCAGGTACCTACACCATCGGCGGGAACGGGCGCGGCACGGCGCAGATCGTGACCGGAGCCGGGACTTCCAATTTCGCGTTCTACGTGGTGACGCGCGGGTCGGCCAAGTTCGTGGGCATCGATGCTTCCGCGCCGCGCGTTGCGGGATTCGCGGTGCAACAAACTCCCAACGCGACGTTCACGCAGAATTCTCTCAACGGCAACTACGCTTTCCTGTTCACAGGTGCGAATCCCGCCGGGAATCTCGCCACCGCTGGAATTTTTTCGTCCGTGGGCAACGGCATTATTACCAGCGGCACGCTCGATGAAAGTAACAACGGAACAATTGCGCAAGCACAGCAATTTACGGGCACGTATACGGTTGATTCCACGGGACGCGGAACCGCGAGCTTTCAAGCTCCGGGCCGAACCTATGCGCTCGTCTTCTATCTGAGCGCGTATTTGGGCGCGCAGGGCGGGGCCGTGTTTCAGGAAACGGATTCTTCGGTCATCACTGATGGTCTGGCGGTGCCGCAGAGTTCGCCAGTTTTGCAATCCGGTTTCGCGGGAAGTTACGCCGTGAGTTTGCACGGAAGCGCGGGCGCAGCGGCGCAAAATTTCGTGGGGCAATTCAACACCGATGCGAACGGAAATGTGACGCCCGGATCGCTGGACATCAGCACCTTCCCGGGCGCCCTCGTTACGGGGGAAGCGCTCACGGGTACGCTGACGGTGGACTCGACGGGACGCGGGACGCTGACGCTGAATCCGGCGGGCGACAATCGCAATTTCACCGTCTATGCGGCCAACCCCACACTGCTGTTTGCGGTAGGTACCGACACTGGCCGCTTTGCGGCGGGCTCAGTCGCCAAGCAGTACTAGGGCGCCCGCCGCCGCGTTGATTTCATCGCGGGCAATCTCGTCTGCGGATAATCCGCCTCCGGGCGATTCGTCCTAATGCAGTCACGGGTCGACGCCAGCTTAGTCGCTCCAGCCCAGTTGAGTTCATCCCAATTGAGCTAAGCTTCACTGGATTTTGACGCGAAACCGCCGCATCCTGACCAGTCACCCCGTGGGCTGACCATCCCGTGCGTCGTGGGGGCCTGGCTTGTTTCGGGGGCGCGCATCCGTCCGCGGTTCACTTGTTCTTACTTCTTTCCTAGCCGCTTCAAATTGTCGTGCGCGGTTTTCTCGTGCGGATCGAGCATGAGCGCGGCCTGATATTCGGCGATGGCCTTGTCCTGCTGTCCCTGCTCTTCGTATAACCTGCCAAGCCAGGTATGCGCGGAAGCAAGCGGAGGAACCTCGGCGCTGCTCGGCACCGCATCCAGGTACCCCCTGAGGTCCTTCTCGGCCATTTGCGGATCCTTGTGGGCCAGCACGAGCATTACGCCGCGATAATATTTCAGCCGCGGGTCGGAAGGAGCAATTTTGGCCGCGACATTTATGGCCTGCTCCATGTGCGGAGCGTCCTCGCGATCGCGATAATATTCGGCGGCTTCGAGAGCGGCGCCCGCGCGATGCGCCGGCATCTGCAGAATTTTCTGGTACTCGTCGCCAGCCTGATCGAATTTTTTATGCGTGGCGTAAAACTCGGCACGCGCCAGGGCGCCTTCCAGCGGGTCCACTTTTTCGAGAGCTGCGATCTGCTGTTGCGCGCGGTCTTCACTGCCACCAGCGATACCGGGTGCGTTCATGAGGTAGCGGATGAAATCGCGCTGCGCCTCGATATTGCTCGCATCGAGATTCACGGCGAGGGCGAACTCGTGGCTGGCCTTGCGCGCGGTGCTGAGCGCCGAGAATGCGCCGAGGCGCCCGGTTTCCTCCGCCTTGCGTCCCCAGGCCTTACCGAGCCAGTCGTGAAATTCCGAGCGATTCGGGTCAAGCGAAATGGCGTGCTCGAAGTTGGCGATCGACTGCGCGAAATCCCCCAACTCGTAATAGCAACGTCCCAGCCAGTAAGACAGCGTGGCATCCTTCGGGTTGGCCTGGATGGCGCCTTCGAGTTCACGCACGACTTCGCTATAGCGGGCAGAGTTATACAGCTGGCGAATCGGCTGAGGCAGATCGCTGGTTTGCAGTGTGGCCGCACGCAGCGGGATTCCACCGACCCACAGCATAAGCACCAGCGTGGGCAACAGAAGCGCCAAGCAGAGAATGTCGCGGATGCTCCCGTATATGGCCGACTGCGCGCTGCCGCGTGCGCCGTGGCGTTTTGACGGCGCAGCCGGAACACCACGCAGCAACCGGGAAATACAGGGCACAGAGCCGTGAGGACGCCTCTCTGAGCAGCTGTCACGGCGTCCGTGACAGGAGCAGAGGAGCAGCCGGCTTGTACCCGCTGTTTTCATTCCGGATACACCGCGCGAACCACCATATTGTCCTTGAGCGGCACATCTCCCGGCAGAGCCACAAAACTGCCCGCCTGAATACCGGAGAGAACCTCGAAATCTGCCGCGTCAGAAATGCCGACCTTGATTTCCGTACGATGCAAACGATTTCCGTCCACCCGATACACGTAGCGCCGCGCGCCGACGATCTGCACGGCTCCCCGCGGGACGGTAAGCGCGTCGGCGTGCTCACTCACTTTGATGCGCACGTCCACGGTAGTGTTGGGAATAAGCTCAAGGCGTTCATTCGAAACCGAGCAGAGGACTTCGCCCACATTCCGTGCGCCACGAGCCACGACCTGGCGGGGCACATTTTCGGTATGTCCGACCCAGGTTTTATCGGGCAAAGCATCCCAGGTGACATCGACCGCTTCGTTGGGCTGCAGTTTGCCCAGTTCCGGCTCGTCGATATAGGCGCGGACGCGGACCTGGCGCAAATCGGCGACGTCGGCCAGCAGGTCGCCGGTATGCACGAAATCGCGCGCATGTACCGGCAGTGAAAACAGAGTGCCGTTCACCGGAGCGACGACGCGCGCGCTCGCAAGCTTATCCTGTAAATCATTGATCTGTCCGCGCGAGCGGGCCACCAGCAGGGCCAGACGGTCGCGATCCTGCGATGCCTGGCGGCCAAACTCCTGTTTGGCCTTCTGAGCCTGGTCCAGAGCGGCATTCGCACGGTCAAGGGCGGCCTGATTTTGCGCCACCTCTTCCGGAGTCGCGGCTTTTTCCGCCAATAATTTCGTTAGCGTTTGCTGCTGGTGCTGTAGCATATCGTGCTGCACTTGGGCGGTGCGTAAATCATCGGCGACACGCGCGGCGTTATCGGCGCGCCCGCCACCCTGCGCATCGCGCAGATCGTTTTCCTCAGAAGCAAGTTCTGCACGGGCCTGATCGAGCTGCGCCTGAATGTCTTTGTCGTCCATCGTAAGCAGCAGCTGGCCGGCGCGCACGGTCTGACCTTCCGTAGCGACAACCCGATCCACGAAGCCATCAAACCTGGCGCGCAGAGAATAGGGCATGATGGGTTCGACTTTGCCGTTACTCTCAATCTCGGAACTGACGCTTCCGCGCGTTACCTGGACCACGGACACGCGCGCAACGGGGCGCCGTCCGTTGATGTACAAGAGGGCGAGTATCAGCAGCGCGGCCACTGCGAGCAGGAGCCACACCCGTCTGCTTAGTATTCCGGCCATGCATTCCCCAATTTGGCGGTGATCCCGAGAAGATGCCGCATTCTAGCAGGCTTACCGCGCGATTTTCGCAGCAAAGTTTTCGTCCACGCTGGTGCGCACGCACTTGCGGACAGTTCTGTCCACAACGTGTCCAGACGGGGCGCGTGGCCGCCCGACTGCACAGGAGTTGGATGCTCCGGCGCAGGTTTGCCGGTATCGCCCCAGCGCTATTCTGCTGTAACTACCGCATATACCGCGTTTCACCAACCCTGACGCGCGCCGCCCGGCGATTTGTAGAATATCAAATTTGTAGACTATTAAATTTGTAGACTATCAGAGGATGGGCGTTGCGGGAAAAGGCGTTTAGAGTCCCAACTGCTCAGGAGATGCCGCGAGCAGTCTGGCGACAAACTGCGCGAAAAAAGGGGCTGCTGAGTGGTATTTCAGGCTGCGCGGCGGCCGCTAAAGAGATGAATGATGAAGAAAACGATCGCGAAAAGCAGCAGGAGATGGATCAACGCACCCACTACGTGAAAAAACACGAACGCTCCGATCCATGCGAAAAAGAGCAGTAACGCGATGACGACGAATCCGTAGCGCATGATGATCTCTCCCTTGCCGTGATATTAGCACGACTCAAATGACTTACCATTACGGTGCCGTTTGCGATGCTGGCTAACCGCGTGGCCCGACGGAACACATGACGCGCGAAGCCGATGATGGCAACAAACCCTCGTGACACTGTCGTGACCAATGTCTAAGGCAGGTCGGCAACACCTTTCTGACAGGATTTGTGACCGGTTTGTGATAGGTGTTTGCAAGAAGGCGTGGCGGCCTATTGTTAAGCCGCATCCCAGAACAAAACTCTTCCCATTGTGTGTTTCGGGCATAGAATGCGTCCGGAGGCGCCACTCGAATAAGCGTCTCCGCCTGAAGGAGACGCAAATGAAACGATACTTGCCTATGGCCTTGATGCTGTGCGGTGGTGTGATGGCGGGGTTGCTGCTCGTGCAGACCAGCCGTCCAGCTATCGGAGACGATGCTGCAGTGCAGGCTGACCGCACACTAGCAGCCGCGTTTGAAAAGGGCGACAACGCAACCATAAATAAGCTTCTGGATTCGGACTTCACGTGGATCGATACGGACGGAATCATGTGGGAAAGGCCCGACGTTTTGCGCGCGAAGCTCAAGCCGCTGGTACCCATGACCAGCGACACCAAGATTACCGAGCACAAGTATGGCGGCGGCAAAGTGGCCTGGATCCAGGACAATGCGGGTAACAAGTATGCGGCCCATATCTGGGTCGAGCGTCCCGGGGGCTGGCGTTTGCTGCAAACCAACGAGGTTGCCACGCATCCGGCCGAGCCCGGAGCGAACGTGCGGCCGAACTTCGCAGTGCCCTGCATCAATCCCTGCAAGGAAGTGCCGTATAAACCGATATCGGCCAGCGAAAAGGCCGCACTCGCGGCCTGGCAGGATCAGGAAGGCGGAAACGGGCGCCATGACATGCACATGGGCGACAATGTCGTGGTGATCAGCCAGACCAGCACCAACCCGCGGCCATCGCCAACAGCCACCGGACCGACGCCGGAAAATCCCGCGCAGGCGGGCCGTCCTCCGGTGGGCGCAGCTCCAGCGCTGTGGGTGCGCACGTGGGACTTTGGTGACGCGGTGGTGGCCATCATGCTTCAGCCCACATATGGCGGCAAAGCGTATTGGTCCAGCCGCATATACGGCAATCACAATGGTTTCTGGAAAATGGAGGAGAGCTACCACAACACGATTGCGGCTTCTCCGCGCATGACGGCGCTGCCGATGGAAACGCAGCAGAGCGCCAAATAGGACGAATTCGGAAAAGACTTCCGAACCCATTTAGAAAAAAGAGGCAGGACACCGATGCGGTGGTGGGAGCGCCCGCTCACTACGCCGCATCGGCGGTTTTGCCCAGCGCTGAACTGAATGATGCGTGCATGCTTGCGCCATCGTGTACAGCACGGTGCACTTCAACTCCATAAAAACAGCAGGGCAGCCACCAGAGCCGCGGGCATGGCTACGAGTCCGATTTTGAAGAACTCCCAAGCGGTGATCTCCACTTGCTCGCGACGCAGCGCAATGAGCCAGAGGATCGTCGCGAGTGAACCCGTCACGGAAAGATTGGGTCCGAGGTCGACACCGATGAGGGCCGCGTGCGCGACGAGGCCGGTTTGCTGCGCGTGGCGGACCGCTGCTCCAGCTATCAAGCCGACGGGCAAATTATTCATGCCGTTCGAAAGCAAGGCCACCGCTGTCGCTGTAATCGTTTTCGCGCCCATCGCGCGCGTATGCGCGAGAGCCGCCAATCCCAGGAGTCCCAGGCGCAGCAGCCCCGCATTCTGCAATGCTTCCACAATCACAAACAATCCGGCCACGAGCGGCAGCACGGACCAGGACACGCCTCGCACGATCCTCACTGGAACGCCGGGATCGCGCCAGGCCACGATTGCAGTGGCGAAGATCGCGGCGCAGCACGTCGGGACTCCCAGAGAAAATCCCAATGCAGAAGAGGTGACCAGCACCACCGCGCCGACAATCAATCCGGCGAGAGCGAGCCGGCCTTCGGCCGAAAGCGCGACCCGCTGCGCTGGTTCGCACATGGCCCCACGCACTTTGTGGCGCGTGAGCCAGTGCAACGACAGGAACGTTACGGTGATAGCAGCCACGGACGGAAGAAGAAAAATGCGGAGCCACATCCACAGCGGCGGAATCTGGCCGTCGAAGACGACCAAGTTGGCGGGATTCGAAATGGGGAAGACAAAACTCGCCGCATTCGCAACGAAGGCGCAAGCGAGGAGGTATGGCTTGGGTTCGACTCTGGCGCGGCGCACCACCGCAAGAACGGCGGGAGTGAGCACGACGGCTGTCGCATCGTTCGAAAGAAGCGCGGTAACGAGCGTGCCGGTCAGGTAAATGAGCGCAAATAATCGTGCGGGGGAATGCCGGGCCTGCCGCGCGGAAACGTCGGCCACCCAGTCGAAGACTCCTTCATCGCGAGCCAACTCGGCGAGAATCATCATGCCGGCTAAAAAGAGGTAAACGTCCAGCCCTTCATAAACCGCATGGACTGCCTGCGGGAGCGGAATCAAACGGGTGAGAATCAACAGAAGCGCGCCTTCACAAACCCAGTACGCCTCGGCAATGCGGCGCGGGCGCAAGAGCATGCACAGGATGCTTGCGAAAGAGATGGTCCAGACCAGGACCGCTGAGAGATGGCCAGTGGGCATGCGGGTCGTTGTCTCGCGAGTCCTAATCTCGAAACTGCAATTGGGTGACGCGTTCAGGCGCAGGTCTGGCACGGTTTCCTGCCCGCAGGCATATTATTCCGCGAAAGCTTCCGTCCGTTGTGAATTTGACGGCGCGACCGTATTTACCACAGACGTGCCAAGGTGACACTGCGGCCGGGCGGCGTGTGGTAAAATATCGATATGAGTGAACCGGCGCAGGCAACAGCTTCAGCGGGCTCTAAGCCGTCAGGTACGCCAGGGGCAGCGCCTTCGGCGCCGCCCAGTGCAGCAGCGAGCGCCCACAAAGGCGCACCGCCGCGTGGATCGAAGCGCGTGCTGCACCGTGTTTGTATCCAGTGCAACAACATGTTCCGCGTGACGCCGGAGAACTTCGAAGCGAAGCAGTGCCCTAACTGCCATAAAGGCTGAGTACCGCCGCTCTGTTTACCCGTGACTCGTTTCCACTGCGTCAACCTGATTGCACAACGCGTGCTTCTGTGGCGCAAATTCAGATAAAATCTTCCGCGCTTTAGAATTTTGCGGCGAAGCCCTTGCCGGAGCGTGCTGCCATTATTTGCTGCAGCGCCCTCACGGGGCCTGTGGTGCTGTCTGCTGCAGCGCCCTAACTGGGAGCCTGCGATATTGCTGCGGCGCCTTTCGAAGGGCGCTGCTTAAAAATGAGACTACTCATGCGAATCCATAGCGATTACCTCACGGTACAAACCAAGCAGAAGCGCGAGTTCGTGAACATCACTGGGAATGTCAGGGATGCGGCGGAAAAAAGCGGCATTCGCGATGGGCTGATTCTGATCTCATCGCTGCACGGCAACTCCGCCATTTTCATCAATGATGAAGAGGCGGGATTGCTGCAGGACATCGACGAGTGGGCCAACAAGATTGCGCCGTTCAGCGATCAGTATCACCACAGCGCGCGCAGTGAGAGCAATGCCAGCGCGCACCTGCAAAGCCTATTGCTGAACCACCAGACATTTGTTTCGCTGGCAGATGCCAAAATCGAGCTGGGCCCGTGGCAGCACGTTATCTATGCCGAACTCGATGGCATGCGGCCAAAGCGAATACTAATCAAGGTGATGGGCGAATAGCGCTGGGCGACTAGTGGCCGCGAGTGGTGATGAGCAAGGAATCAAAGGCGAATAGTTCTCGACAAGCAGCCCTGGTGAGTAGCGAGCAATTGCCTGTCCACATGAAGCATCGTCGACGCGCATTGCAGTGCAAATTGTTCTGCTGAGCGGGACACTAGTGCGATACGCCGGCGTGGCGCTTCATCAACTTGCCAGCGAATTCGCGCTCGTCACGACAGTGCGGAGCGCGAACAGCGGTGAGTCACATACCGGATCAACTATCGAACGGGAGATTAGCAGCAGGTAGCGAATTAGGGCTGGTGCGATTCCGATGATTCATGATTGAGGTCCATCAGCTCGGCAAACAATTCCCCGATAAAAAGCGCGGGCTGATCCGCGCGGTTGATGGCGTCAGTTTTCGCTGCGAGCCGGGCCGCATTTACGGCTTGCTGGGCGTGAATGGCGCCGGTAAAACCACGACACTACGCATGCTCGCAACGATCCTGGCGCCCACGTCGGGCCGCGCCACGGTGGCGGGCTGTGACGTGGTGCGGGAAGCGCAACGAGTTCGCGCGCGTATCGGATTCCTGTCCGCCGCCACCGCGCTCTATGGGCGGCTGACCGCTCAGGAGTTGGTCGAGTATTTCGGCCGCCTCCACGGTATGAAAGAAAACAACCTGCGGCGCAGCGTGGACGATCTGTTCCATCGCCTGGATATGGACGCTTTCCGCGAACGGCGCTGCGACAATCTCTCGACAGGCATGAAGCAAAAGGTGTCCATCGCCCGAACGCTGGTGCACGACCCCTCGGTAATGATTTTTGACGAGCCCACGGCAGGGCTTGACGTGATCGCCGCGCGCACCATTGTGGGCTTCATACGCGATTGCCGGATGCAGGGCAAGACCGTTCTGTTCTCCACGCACGTGATGAGCGAAGTCGAAAAATTGTGCGACACCATCGGCATCATTCACCACGGGCGCCTGATGGCCGAGGGCTCGCTGGCCGAGCTGCGGGTCCGCTATCTCGAGCAGGACCTCGAGGAGATTTTCATCCGGGTGGTGGAAGCATGAGCTGGCGGAACGTCGGTGTCGTCTATCGCAAGGAACTCACCGATTCGCTGCGCGACCGGCGCACGGTAATCTCCATGATCGCTGTGCCCATCCTGGTCATGCCGCTGTTCACGATTGGCCTGGGCGTGGTGTCTGCGCTGCTGTTTGGCCGGGCCATGCTCCAGGTTCCCACGGTCATGATTCTGGGTGGCCAGCAATCTCCCCAGGTGCTGGCGGCGCTGCACGCGCTGCCGGACGTCAAGCTCGTGCCGGGGCGGCCGGATTATGCGGAGGAAATCTCCGACAAACAGATCCGCGCCGCCGTACAAGTTCCTCCAAACTTCGACGCGGCCGTTGAACGGGGCGACGCCGCTGCCGTCCGCATCTACATGTACCAAGGCGAACTCAAATCCGGTTTTGCCGCGAGCCGCATGCAGAAATTTTTTACGGACTACCGTTCGCGCATTGTTGCGGAGCGGCTGCAGGAACGTTCGCTGCCCGCCAAGCTCGCGGAGCCTTTCTCCATCCAGGAACAAAATGTCGCGCCTCCGGAGAAAGTGAGCGGAGCCCTAATTGGCGGGCTGATTCCCTATTTCGTGATTCTATTGTGCCTGACCGGGGCAATGTATCCGGCGATTGACCTGACCGCCGGCGAGAAAGAGCGCGGCACGATCGAAACCATCCTTTGCAGCCCGGTATCGCGGATTCACCTGGTACTGGGAAAATTCTTCATGGTGCTGACGGCGTCACTGTTTACCGGCTTGCTTGCAATCCTATCGATGGGCATGACGTTTTTGGCTGGTACCAAAATTCTGCAAAGCTTTTCGCCCGCCAGCGGATGGGAACTCCATCTAGCCATCAGTCCAAAAGCAGTCGCGTGGGTGTTTGTGATGATCGTCCCACTGGCGGTGCTGTTATCGGCGGCGCTTCTGACCATCGCACTCTTCGCCAAGAGCTACAAGGAAGCGCAGAGCTACCTGTCGCCGCTGACGATTTTCGTGATCCTGCCGGCAATCGTGTCGGTGCTGCCCGGCGTCGAGATGAATGCCGGCCTTGCGCTTATTCCCGTGCTGAGCACCAGCCTCATCAGCAAGGAAATCGTGGCCGGCACGTATCACTGGAACTACATCGCGCTTATTTTTGCCTCTTCGTGCATATATGCGGCCCTGGCATTGGCAGCGGCGATAAAACTGTTTCAGCGCGAGGACGTGCTGTTTCGTACGTGAATAGCGTGCCCGGCGCGTCGCGCGCCTGATCCAAATCTCGCAACCGTCCGTGGCCCCCCGACCGGCGGCAATGGCGTGCTAACATCGCAAGATCACTCAGCATCCACTTTAGGATTACTCTTAAAATCCATGGCCGCAGCACCCCTGATTTCGGTTCGCGCGCTTACCAAGCAGTTTCGCACCTACCGCCGCCGCGAAGGCCTGTGGGGCGGAATCCAAAACCTGTTTCACCGCGAACATCAATACGTGACCGCGGTCGATCGCGTATCGTTTTCCATTAATCGCGGCGAGATGGTCGGCTACATCGGGCCGAATGGCGCGGGGAAGTCCACGACCATTAAGATGCTGACGGGCATCCTGGTGCCGAGTTCCGGCGAAATTGTGATCAACAATTTCGTGCCCTGGCGGCAGCGCACTGCTTATGTGAAGACCATTGGCGTGGTGTTCGGGCAGCGCACGCAGCTTTGGTGGGACATTGCCGTGGTCGAATCGTTTAAGTTGCTGCGGCGCATTTACGGCGTCTCGCAGCGCGATTTCGACGAGCGCATGGAACAATTCAACACCGTCTTGGGGATTCGCGACTACCTGCACACGCCGGTGCGCAAGCTTTCGCTGGGAGAGCGCATGCGCTGCGACCTGGCGGCCGCGCTGCTGCACAATCCTCCGCTGCTGTTTCTGGACGAGCCCACCATCGGACTCGACGTGGTAGCCAAGGATCACATCCGCCAATTTCTGAGGGCGATCAATCAGACGTTTCACACCACCGTGCTGCTCACCACGCACGATCTGGACGATATCGAAGAACTCTGCAGCCGCCTGATGATTATCGATCACGGCCGCGTGCTTTACGACGGCCCACTCGCCGAGCTGAAACAAAAACTGCTGCGCACCAAGGTCGTCAAGTTCGCGGTGCGCGACAGCGAGCAAGCCGCACGCGTGGCGTTGCTTTCGCGCGAAGGCCTGGAACTTCAGCAGGTCGACGACCTGACGTACCGCATCCGTTTCGATCGCGCGAAGATTTCCACCGCAGACCTGATCCGCCAGATTCTGGCTTCGGTGGAAGTGCGGGACCTGCTGATCGAAGACGAACCCATCGAGGAAATCGTCAAGCGCATTTACGCGGGAGGCGCGCTGCAGGAGATTCCGGCGTGAAGACGCCGGCATTCGCCGAAAATCTCGCGCCATACTGGGAATTCTCGCGCATCGGGTTCGTCAACATCCTGGCCTTTCGGCTGCGCTACTACACCGGAATCATCACCTACCTGATCAACGTCACGGTGTACTACTTCATTTGGACGGCCGTGTACGGCCCGGCATCGCACGCGGGCGGCGGAGTGATTGCCGGATACGACCTGGGACAGATGCTGACCTACGTTTCGGTGGGATGGATCATCCGCTCTTTTTATTGGAACACGATCGACCAGGAGATGGCGTACGAGGTGCTCGAAGGCAAAATTGCCATGGAGCTGATCAAGCCCGTTTCCGTGCAGGGCATGTGGCTGGCGCGCGCGGTAGGCGAATCGGCGTTTCGCTTGATATTGCTGACCGCTCCGGCCGCCGTAATTATCGCGCTGGTGTTTCCCGTACACGCACCCGCTTCGACCGCGCACTTCGCGCTGTTTCTGGCGGCCGCGGCAGCCAGCTTCCTGCTGATGGGCGCGCTGAGCTTCCTGATTGGTACGTGCGCTATTCCCCTGCAATCGATCTTGTCACTGATCCGCGCGAAATACTGGCTGATTGAATTACTCTCCGGCTTGCTGATCCCCATCGCGTTCTTCCCCGCGCCGTTGCGGGTTTTATCCGGCTGGCTGCCCTTTGAACACATTGCCTACACCCCTTTACAGATCTATCTCGGCAAGCTGACGGTGGCAGAATCGTTGCGCGGCGTGGGCGTCAGCTGGGCTTGGGTGGCGCTGCTGGTGTGGGCCGGGCACCTCTGGTGGCAACGCGCCATGCGGAAGATCACTATTCAGGGAGGCTAGTTTGCGGCGCGAAGTCCAAACGACAGTGCGGCGGCACGCGGCGCTTTTCGCCGAGTACTTCACGCAATATTTGAAAGTGCGCCTCAGTTACCGTGGTGATTTCGCCATTGGAGTGGCCACGAGCATGGCCGCGACGGTTTTCGCCCTCGGATTCGTTCTCGTCCTGTTTTCTAAGGTTCCGCGGCTGGCCAATTGGGATTTCAACGAAGTCCTTTTTCTCTACGGTTTCTCGCTTATCCCTTTCGGCTTATACAACATTCTGAGCGTGAACCTGTACGAGTTCGGAAACGAATACATCATGGAAGGCAAATTCGACCGCGTGCTGATCCGCCCGGTGGCTTCGTTGTTTCAGGTGTTGTTTGAAAATTTTCGGATCGAATCGTTTCAGGAAGTTCTGGTGGGCCTGGTGGTCGTGGCGTGGGCGTCGGTGCGCATGGGCCACAGATGGAGTGTTGCCGACGTGGTGCTGTTGATTTTATTCGCGGTCTGCGGTGCGACGATTTATATATCCGTTTTCCTGATGCTGAGCTGCGCCTCGTTCTGGTTTGAGGACCGCATCGGGCTGCATCCGCCCGCGTGGAACCTGCTCGCGTTCGGGCGTTATCCGCTTTCTATCTATAGCGGAGCCATACAATTTTTTTTGAGTTGGATTATTCCGTTTGGGTTCGCGACGTTTTATCCCAGCGTACGGCTGCTGCACCGCTCCGAGTTCCGCGGCTACGCTCCGCTGGTGCCGGTGGTGACGATAGTGTTTTTCGGCCTGGCCACTGCCTTATGGAACCTTGGCGTGCGCCACTATTCTTCGACGGGCTCCTGAACCGCCAGGGGCGAGGGTACGGACATGGGCGCGCTCCCACGCGGACGTGCGACGACCAGCCGCCTGGGACGCAATCTCCTTTGCACCCCGGTTTGCAGCGCTTGCTGCGCTTGGGGTGTTTGACGGGTTTGTCGTGAACGATGCTCCGAACCGGACTGAACTCCGCTTTCCGCCGCGCTGGCGGACCCGCATGCGAGGCTGAGGCGGCGAACGGTTTCGCGCAAGCGTACCGCGAGCGCCGCAATGGTTTCGACCCGCGCAATCGCCGTTGGCGGGAGAGGCTCGCGGCGTGCCAGCAGCAGTTCGGCGTTGCCCAGAATGCCGGTCAGCGGATTATTTACCTCGTGGCGAAGTATCTCTCCGAACTCTTCAGTGGGGCGGCACTTTGCGGCGGCCTCAGCGCGCGTCGCCAGACGTGCCGCGATGATGTGTATGCGGCGCTCGACCAGCGCGGCGGCGGTGGAAACAAAACTTCCTTCGCGCGCCGCGAAATCGACGGCTCCCGAAGCAATGAGATAGGCCAGCGAGCATTGTTGCTGCGGGGGAGCGACCACGACCACCGGCGCGCCCTCGAGCAGCATGGACACAGTGGATTCGAGCGATGCGTCCGAAGCGTCGCCGCCCACCGCGGCATCGAGCAGAATGACAGCTGGCGATACGCGCCGGAAAGCCCGGTGCGCCTCGGCGGCGGAACCCGCCAGCAGCAAGCGGTAGTCGGGACCACTCTGCTCAAGCTCGCTGAAATACCGGCGCGACAGGCTGGAATCGGCGCAAACAATCAAAATGATCTGCTCGTGATCCATCATCATTCATCCCGCTCCTCGTTACCGTGCGCTCTCTTTATCAACCCTATCAACCCTCGATGAATCGATACCAATGAACGGTCGCGCGGCTGGCCTGCCCTTTTCATATTTCAGCGTTTCACGCCTTGCCTGGGGACCGCGAACCGGCCCGCTGCAGCGCGCGCTTGGGCCGTTTCAGCGGCTTCTCAATGGACCGCAACAGCGGCGGCACCCGTGACAATGCACTTTCCCGCTGGCCGGCGACGGCCAGCGCCTGGATCACGGTTTGTTTTAATTCGTCGACCAAAAACGGCTTGGCCAGGTACGCTCCTCCGCTTTGCCGTAGAAATTCGGAGGTCTGCGTCGTCAGAGAATTGCCCGTAACAAAAACCATGCGCTGCTGCAGGGGATGGTGCTGCCTGGCCAGTTCGTCATAGAAGCCGCGGCCGTCCAGATGGGGCATGCGCAAGTCGCAGATCACCAGATCGTAGGCCTCGGTGCAAATCAGCGCGAGACCTTCGCGGCTGTCGAGGACGGTGCGGACGACGTAGCCCTCCTGATCGAGGACATCAGCGATCAGCCGGGCCACGGTCGGCTCGTCTTCCACCACGAGGACCCGCTTCCGGCCCTCGCATGCGGCGTCCCGCACATCACGCAAGGGCAAAATCGCGGAGACCACTTCTTCCGGCGAGTTATACGCCAATTCGGTACTGGCCCAGGGCAGATTGTTGGCGGCCTCGCTATCGCCGGTCAAGGATTCCAGAACACCGGCAATGGGCAATTCCACCCGAAACGCGGCGCCGCCATGGGGCATGTTTTCTACCGATACGTGCCCGTCATGTTCCTGCACGATGCTGAAAACGATCGAAAGCCCCAGGCCCGTTCCGATGCCGGGAGGTTTCGTCGTAAAGAAAGGATCGAAAATTCGGGGGGCAATTTCGGGTGCGATTCCGGGTCCATCGTCGATGACCTCCATCGCGACGCGTTGCGCGGAGACCCGGCGCGTGCGTACCCAGATGCGCCCCCGCCGCCCTCTGGCGGTTTGTTGCTGGCGGGCCTGAAGGTAAATGGCCTGCTCGGCGTTGACGAGCAGGTTGAGCAAAATCTGCTGCAATTGTGTGCCGTCCGCCAGCGTGGGCGGCAGGTTCGGCTCCAGACTGACCTGCACGGTGATTTTGTGCTGCCGCAAATCGTGGCGGCGGAGCGCCAGCGCACGCTCGACGATATCGTTCAGGCTGACGCGGGCGCGCTCGGCCTCGCTCTCGCGCGCGAACAGCAGCAGATTCCTGGCGATGCGGCTCGCGCGCGCGACCTCGCTCAGGATGCGCTGTACGTCGGCATCGCGTTCGGGCTGGCGGCGGCGCCGCAACATCAATTGCGCGTAGCCCAGAATGCTCGTGAGCGGATTATTCAGCTCGTGGGCGATGCCGGAAACGAGAAATCCAAGCGCCGCCATGCGATCGGTATGGAACCGTTTCGCCTCGATCGAGCGCTGGCTGCTGATGTCCCGGTAAATCTCGATCCAGCCAAGTTTTTCTCCCGGACCGCCGCCTACCGGCCGCGCGAAGCGCTCGAGGATTTTGTGTTCCGGCCGCACGAGTTCCAGCTCGTCGGAGCATTCGCACCCGGCGCGGAAGCGCTCGCGCCAGCGTGCGGCTACGCTCTCCGGATCGCTGAATTGACGCGCAAGTTGCCCCGCCACAAGGTCGAAATTCACGAGTTCGCGCAGACGGGCCGGCGCAATGTGCAGCATCTCCGCAAAGCGGTCGTTGGCCGCTCGCAACTCGCCATGAGCGCCGAACAGCAGCACTCCGCAATCGACTGAGTCGAGCAGTGCCGCGAGTGCGGCGCTGTCGCCACCCGGCAATTCCGAAACATCAGTTCCTCGTCGCAAGGCGTGGCTGTGTTCACGTGAGGGCATACACCTACCAGCGGGTCTGCAAAATCATGTAACTGAAGAGTGCGGCCGTCCCGAGCGTGGCGACCACTTCGGCCGCGACGCGCCACGCGCGGTAGTGAAGCCAAAACTGTCGCTGCAATCTTGTGAGATTCATGGCGATTCTCCCGCGCATCTGCTTGCACCGGCATGGCCATTCTCGAGCGACCAGTAATTGGTTGAGAATCAAGGGTTTGCCGAAGTCTTGGCGTCGAGTGACGGTGCGTTGATCGACGCGTCTGTCCCGGTGCGACACTCCAGCCGCGCGGATTCCCATAAAAGAAATCGCTGTGGCGCAGACGGACTAAGCGGTGAGCACGAAATCAGCGATCCAAATCACCAATCAAATCGCGATTGAAATCGCCAACGAAATCAGCAATGAAATTCACCAGTGACTCTGAGATGAGCTTTGATCAACAGGTAATGGTAGAAGGAATTTAAGATGGCACGCAGCGGGCAGCGCGGACGGACAGCGCACCGACGTAGAATTTCGAGCGGTATTACGACGCAGGCATTCCGAAGCGGGCACTTCTGCCGAAGAATGCAGCGCAGGAGCACATCGAGCGGCGAGTTGTTACTCAGTTAGATTAAATAGGAGCGGGTCCAGCCTCGTACTGCTTGAGCTTGCGATACAGCGTCGTTTTGCCGATGCCTAGCAGCCGCGCCGCCGCGAGTTTGTCTCCCGAAGTTTCCTGCAGCGCGCGCATTATTGCGCGGCGTTCGAGTTCGTCGAGCGGCAGCAGCACATCGGTGTCGGGTAAGGTCTGCTCGGTCGAATATTGCAGGTTCGAGGGCAAATCCCCAACGTGCAGGATGGGGCCGCTGCCGAGCGCGACGGCGCGTTCGATGGCGTTCTCCAGCTCGCGCACGTTCCCCGGCCAGTCATAGGCGATCAAACGGCGCATGGCATCCTCGGAGAGGATGCGCATGGGCCGCTGCGGGTCACTGAACTTTTCAAGAAACGAGCTGGCAAGCAGCGGAATATCGCTTCTGCGCTCGCGCAGCGGGGGCAGCTTGATTTGCACCACGTTCAACCGGAAATATAAATCCTGCCGGAATCCGCCGGTGCGGATGGCGGACTCGAGATCGCGGTTGGTGGCGGCGATCACACGCAGGTTGATGCGCACGCGCGCTGTCGAACCCACCGGACGGATTTCGCGCTCCTGCAAGGCGCGCAATAATTTGGCCTGCAGGTCCACCGGCAAATCGCCAATCTCGTCCAGGAACACCGTCCCGTTCTCCGCGCTTTCGAGCAGCCCCTGCCTGGAATGTTGTGCGCCTGTAAATGCGCCTTTGATGTAGCCGAATAGTTCCGATTCGATGAGCGTGGGCACCAGCCCCGAGCAGTCCACGGGAACGAACGGTTTCTGCTGGCGCGAACCTGAATAATGGATCGAGCGCGCGACCAGCTCCTTACCCGTGCCGCTCTCGCCCAAAATCAACACGGGATAGGTGTGCTGGCTCACCTTTTCGATCATTTTGTAAACGCGCTGCATCTTGGGCGAGACACCGATCAGGCCGGCGAAGCCCGGCCGGGTGCGCAACTGCTCGCGCAAAACGCGATTTTCGCTGTCGAGCTCGATGGCCCGCACCAGCCGCTTCATCTTGGTGCGCAACTCGTCCACATGAAACGGCTTGGTGACGTAATCCATGGCGCCCAGCCGCGTGGCTTCGACCGCCGTCTCGATGGTGCCGTATTGCGTAAGCACCATCACCGCAATTTGCGGATAGCTCGCGCGCACGCGCTTCAAGAACTCGAGGCCGCCGAGTTGCGGCACTTTGAGGTCCGTGATCAAAATGTCCACGGGTGATTGTTCGAGGAGTTCGAGTCCCTGCTCGGTGGTCGCGGCGGCGTGCACCTCGAGCCCCGCCTCGAGCGCAATATCCGCACACAAGTTACGCGTCGCAATCTCGTCATCGACGACGAGGATCGAGAATCCAGCCGGTAACTCTTTGGTGAGTCCTTCTTTGGTTTGAACTTCCAATGGTGTGGCCTCTATTCTCAAAATGGAGCAAGGGGTGTGCCAAATCAGAAGTTCGCAGGAAGAGGCGAGTAATAAAGTACTTCCGGGTGGCTACCGGCAACGTCACTACACGGGAGTACACCATAATGGCATTGTTGTCAATCAGTAAACCACGACTTCAGCCCGCATAATAATTTGCAAATGCGCTACTTGCCATATTGGAACGGTTCGCAGTCCCATTAGGGGAGCAGTACCGTATCGATATTGCTATCGACCCCGATCGCTTTCTGCGCTCCGGCCGCTCTGCCTGCGCCCGTCGTCGGGAACGATTTCCCCGGCTGCGAACGTCACTTGGAATTCCGGCGGCCTGCTGGTAGATTCGATAAGTCCCTGCTTAATCCCATGCTGATGGAACCTGAAAAGTCGACCGACCGCGTCCTGATTGTCGAGGACGAGGAAAACGCCCGGCGCGGCTACGAGGCCCTGCTGCGCAAATGGGGACTCGACGTCCTGGGCGTATCGAGCGCCGAGGAAGCCCTGGCGCGCTTCTCGGAATATCGTCCCGCGATCCTGATTGCCGATGTCGAACTGCCGGGCATGGACGGGCTGACACTGCTCAGCCGCCTGAGCAAGGAGCTCGAATCGGTCCCCGCGATCATCATCACCGGCAAAGGCAGCGAGGAGCGCGCGGTTGCGGCGATTGAGGCCGGCGCGTTCTGGTATATCGAAAAGCCGCTCAAGGGAGCCGTGCTGCGCGCGCTGCTCGATCGCGCACTTGGCAAAGCGCGCGACCGGCAACGGGTGGCCGCGCTGACGCGGCAATTGCGCGAGGCCGGGCGGATCGGCGAGATGATTGGGGGCGCCAAGACCATGCAGGACGTGATGCGCGTGGTGGAATTGGTAGCTCCTTCGTCCGCATCAGTGCTCATCACCGGAGAAACCGGTTCCGGAAAAGAGATTCTCGCGAATACCATTCACCAGCTTTCACCGCGCGCCGAGCGACCCTTCGTAGCCATCAACTGTTCGGCCATTCCGGAAACGCTGATGGAGAGCGAAATTTTCGGACATGAAAAAGGCGCGTTCACGGGCGCCGCGGAGCGCCGCATTGGTTGTTTCGAGCTTGCCGACGGCGGTACCTTACTGCTGGACGAAATCGGCGAAATGCCGGCCCCGACGCAGGCCAAGCTGCTGCGGGTGCTCGAGGATCGCAAGGTGCGGCGCCTGGGAAGCAAAACCGAAACTCCCGTCGACGTGCGCGTGCTCGCCGCCACGAATAAAGATCCGGAGCAAGCTGTTGCGCGGGGTTATCTTCGCCAGGACCTCTATTTCCGATTAAACGTATTCCACATCCATCTTCCGGCGTTGCGCGATCGCAAGGAAGACCTGCCCGCGCTCGTGGAACACATCATCATGGATGTGAATGCCAAGCACGGACGACAGGTGCGCGGAATCAACTCCGAGGTCGCGGAATTGTTTCAGGCTTATAGCTGGCCCGGAAACGTGCGCGAGCTGCGCAACGTGCTCGAGCGTGCCGCCATCGTCTGCGACCGCGAATTGATCGGGCGCTCGCATCTGCCGGTGGACTTTGGCCGCACCCTGGCTGCGGGCGCTACCGAGCTTTCCTCATTACGCTTCCCACTGGGCACCACGGTGGACGCGGTCGAGCGGGAGCTGATCGTGCAAACTCTGGCCTCCACGAACAACAAAACTCGGGCCGCCGAGTTGCTGGGTATCAGCCTCAAAACCCTCCACAACAAATTAAAAGAATACGAAGCGACCAGAATCGAAGGCCGTTAAATGCCAGGTGGTGTGCACCTGCATCTGAAAACCAAAATCACGCTGATCATCGCGCTACTCGTGCTGGCGGTAGTGGGCGTAAATTCCTGGCTCTATCTGGCCACTCTTACCAAGCAGGTGATCGGCCAGGCCGATAACCGCGCGGGACTGGTCGCCCAGCAGGTTTTTTTCGAGGCCCAAAATGCGCTGGCGGATGCGGCCAGTGAAGGTCGCGCCCCCGCGTCAAACCAGAGCGCGGATCTGCGCGATTACGTTCGCGAGGCACTCGACCAGAACGCTGCGCTGACCTCCCTGATCGACGCTGAAGTCGGTTATTCCTTCCTGGTGTACGAGGTCACCATCGTGGACCGCGACGGTACCGCGCTGATCTCGAGCGATTCTTCGCTGCCCGGGCGCAAGGTGATAACCCGGCCGCCCCTCAGCCAGTTGGTCGATGCGAGTTTTATCGAGCAGCTGCGGCGAATTTACGGGCCACCGCAAGCCTACGATGTCTCCTATCCCTTCCGCCTGGGGCCGCCGGGGAGGCAGGTGCCGTTCGGTGACATTCGCGTGGCCGCGCAAACCGGACTATTACGCAGCGAAATCACGCCGGCGCTGCGCTCGGCGGGATGGCTCGCGCTGGCCTCGGTACTCGTGTCTGTGCTACTTGCGGCGGTGGTGAGCAATGCCTCGCTTGCTCCGCTCGAGCGCATCTCGAAACAACTCGATCACATTTCGCGCGGCGAATTCGATCAACAGCCTCTCGAACGCGCCGATGAATTCGGTCAGGTGAGCACGAAAATCGTCCAGATCGGCCAGCAGTTGCGTGGTGTGCGCGAAATCTTCAGCACCCTGCGGGAAAACCTCGACCAGGTTCTCGGCGGCCTCGAAGACGGCCTGCTGCTGTTTACCCGCGACGGCCGTGCGGTCATGGTAAGTCCGGCGGTCGAGCATTTTCTGGGTACGTCCGCCGACCAGTTGCTGGGCCGCAAAGCGGGAGACATTTTTCCGCCACGCCATCCGCTGCGCGCCGCATTAAATCTGGTTGATGATGAATTTGAATCCGTCGCGGCTGCTGAATTCGATTTACCCGGCAAGGAGCCCGGATCGCCGCCGCAGCGGATCGGGGTCAGTGTGCAGGTGATTACCGAAGGCGGCACCCGCATGGGTTCGCTCGTGACCCTGCGCGATCTCGAGTCGCTCGAGCGCATCAGCCGCCAGTTACAGGTTTCCGAGCGGCTGTCCGCGCTGGCGCGGGTAACCGCGGGCGTGGCCCACGAGGTGAAAAATCCGCTGAATTCCATGCGCCTGTGGCTTGAAAATCTAAAGGAGTGCCTGCCCGCAACCGATGAAATGCCTCGCCAGGCCATCGCAATACTCGACAGCGAGATCGACCGCCTCGACTCGGTGGTAAAGCGCTTTCTTGATTTTATGCGTCCGCCGGAGTTGCGTTTTGAGGAAACCCGGCTCGACGATTTGCTGGATGAGACGGCCAGCATCGCGCGGCCGCAACTCGAACGCGCCGGAGTGCAAATCGAGAAGCATTACGCGGAGTTGCCCGCGGTCCGGGTGGACCGGCCACTGCTGAAGCAAGCGCTCCTGAATTTGATTCTGAATGCGATTGAAGCCATGCACGGTGGCGGGCGACTTACCTTCGAGCTGGAACGGCGCGGTGAAATGGCGGAAATCCGCATCGCGGATACGGGGCGCGGAATCGCTCCCGAGCATCGCGCACGGATTTTTCAGCTGTTCTTTACCACCCGGCCCGGCGGCAGCGGCATCGGCCTAGCCAGCGCCTACAAAACGGTGCAGTTGCATGACGGGTCCATTGACTTCGAGTCCGAGGTGGGACGCGGCACGACCTTTCGCATCGAGTTGCCGCTCGCGCGACCGCTCGAGCCTGTGCTGGTGCCTTCAACCGACACAAGTGATACCGTAGCTCGGAAATCCTAATTTCCGAAATCATGAAGACCCGCATTCACATCCTCGGAATTCTGCTCGGCTTGGCGGCGCTCGCGATCTCTGGTTGCCAGCACAACACCGTTCGTGCCGCGCCGCCTAAGGTCATTTCGGCGCAAAGAGTCGAGCCTATGCCTCAGCCGGTCCCTGCCGGGAAGCCGCAACCGGAGAGCGAACCCGCTCCCCAGCCCGAGCCGTCGCCCGCCCCTGCCGCACCCGCTCCTTTGCCAACTCCGGCACCACCACGACCCGCTCCCGTCGAGACGCCTAAGCCCAAGTCCGAGCCGGAACCGCCGCAGATCTCGCCAGAGCTTTCTCCGCAGGACCAGGCCGATGCCATGCGCCACACCAACGACGACATTCGCTCCGCAGAGAAAAATCTACAGAGAGCTAATGGTAAAAAACTCAATCCTTCGCAAAATGATCTCGTCGGCAAAGTTCAGGGATTTCTGTCGCAAGCGCATGAGGCCATCCTCGCCAATGACTGGGTACGCGCGCGTAACCTCGCGCTAAAGGCGCAAGTTCTCTCGACCGAACTCGTCAAATCACTGTGAATCGGCAACAGCGCTGCGCGAAATGCTTGCACCATCGGGCTTGCCTGCAGGCCGCGAGGGCCGGTTTGCGAATACGTGATCAGCGCAATCGTATTCGGCCGCAACAGAGTTCGCGCCATAGAAGCGCATCCGCACGTGATCTACACGCGATCTAAGAGATCGGCTGTAACCGAGAGCCATAAACCCGCATTCGTAATCCCCGCCGTAATCCCGGCCGTAGTCCGATTCGAAGTGCCTGAGGCCAGGCGCGGAACTTTTTTTGTCGCGTGGGTCGCGCGCCTTTTGCCTCGTGCACTCTGCGCGGTGCGGCCCCAGCGAGATTGTCGAGCAGGTTGTCTAGTAAGATGAAACTATGCGGTCCTACGATGTGGTCGTTGCGGGCGCGGGAATTATTGGTGGCGCCATCGCCCTCCGGCTCGCGCAGCAGCATTTGCGCGTGGCACTTTTCGATCGGCAGGAGCCTGGCCGCGAAGCGTCATGGGCGGCTGCGGGCATGCTCTCTCCCGCGCCCGATAGTCTTGCCGATGTCCCGCTGATCCCGTTCAGCCGCGCGAGCCTCTCTCTTTATCCCGACTTCATCATGGAGATCGAGGAACTCTCCGGACGCGGCGTCAAGTACCGCCGCGAAGGGACGATCGAGGCGCTATTTTCGGCGGACGCCGAGCGCAAGTTGAGCACGCTCATTGCCCTGCACCACGGCCTGGGATTGCCCACCGAACCGCTGCCGATTGATGAGGCGCGCAAACTCGAGCCGGCACTCGGGCATGACGTGCGCGCGGCGGCACTGCTTCCCTACGAAGGCTCCGTGGACAACCGCGCGCTTACCGATGCTGTTGTTGCGGCCTGCGTCGCGGAAGGCGTGGAACTCCGCGCCCACACACAGATTGCACGTCTGACGAGCAATGCCGGGCAATGCACGGGAATTATCGCGAGGGCAACGGCTGCCTCACCCGGTTCTGCAGCTGAGGAAACGATTGCGGCCGAACACGTGGTGCTGGCCTCCGGAGCATTTTCAGGAAAAATCGGCGGTGTTTCGCCGCCGGTCACGACGCGCCCCGTTCGCGGGCAGATGGTAGGCGTGCGCTGCACGGGCCTTGGTCTGCGTCGCGTGCTCCGTTCCGAGCGGGGCTATCTCGTGCCGCGTGACGACCAAACGATGCAACACCTGGTTAGCGGTAGCACGCTGGAAGATGCGGATTTTGACAAGCGTGTAACTCCGGCGGGACTCGAACGGATCCTTTCGTCAGCGCAGGAACTCGTGCCCGCGCTTTCGAGCGCGGAAATTGTGGAAACCTGGTGCGGGTTGCGGCCCGACACTCCCGATCATCTGCCGATTCTGGGCCCAGCCGAGTTAGGTCACCTTACGATCGCGACGGGCCACTACCGAAACGGCATCCTATTGACGCCCATCACTGCCAAACTCGTAGCCGAATGGATCACGGAGCGGCGCGTCTCGATGGATTGGGAAATCTTCAGCGCGTTGCGATTTTCGAGCACCCCGCCATCGGAAAAGAGCGAAGCTCCTCAGTGATTCAATTAAAGCGGGCAAAATAGCCGCAGCTCAAATAATCCGCGCCGCAACATAAATGTGCCTTCACGAATTGCGCAACGCTCCCGCGCAACCCTCCACTGCATCGCAACATTGCATTGCAAACCTGCATTGCAAACCTGCATCGCAAATCGCACCGCAAAACTGCATCGCAACGGGCGAATCGCGATTAAAAAGGATTCTTGCTGCGTGTGGGCTCCCGGTTCGCGGCACCGGGCAAAGCGGAGGCATGGCCCGGCTCGGTGAAGGTGATCTTCGATGCGTCGAGGTATAGCGCCCTGTCGAGCACGATATCAAGGGTGGTCCCGCGGGGCAGTTCGAGTTCCGGTCCGCGCGTCAGCATCACCGTGGCAATTCCGGCAGCTGCTCCGGCCATCGCACCCACGCCTGCGCCCGTTGCGCTTCGCCCAGCGATGGCGCCGATTCCCGCTCCCGCTGCGGTGGTCTTCACAACGGTGCCTGCGTCGCTGGCCTTATCGGTGTCGCCGTTGATTTGGCCTTCTTTGTCGGTAGTTTCATTACCACCGGTTCCGGCATTGGTGGGTACCGCGTCAAAATTCACCGTGTAACCGTTGGGAAGAATCATTGTGGTCAGTCGAATGCGCACCTCGCCGCGCCCTTTGACACGCCCGGGACGCTTGGCTTCGAGCACCTCTCCCTGCACGTAGGACCCAGCCGGTACCAGAATGCGCTGATTCAAAACGATGGGGAAAACGGTCTCGAAATACAGAGGATCTCCCGGATGCGCGTTCCGCGTGGTGATGGAATTATGCAAGACCAGCGGCACGCGCGTACCGGACGGCACGACCAGTGTTCCCCCCGAATCACCCGCCCCTTTATCCGCGGAATTGTTGATCGTGTTCGCCGGCGCTTTATCCGCTGCCGGCGCGGACGGACCCGAAGAGGCTGACGCCCCACTCGGGCCCACCGCCTGTGCTGGCGAAGCAGACGACGCCGTGCCACGGTCAACGCCAATATTGTTCTGCGGAACGAGCGGGCCCGCGTTCTGCGCCCAAAGCGCCGCGCCCGGAAAAGTGCACAGAAAACCCGTGATTAGCACCGCGATTATCGGCGCGAACCCAGCTGGCGCTGCACTACGGGCAGCGTTGCGCGAGGCCGGCTTAACCTTTACGGATACAAATATTGATCCCGCGCTCATAAAACCTCCGCAGCGTGCGCCACGAGCCAGACGTCATTCAGTTGTTCCGAACGGGATATCGAGGCTGCAATTGTGATGCCAGATCGTGGAGGGCCGCTGCTCGGGCGCGCCGAATGTGCCCTGCGCCAATCTCCATAATGGGCGATAATGCGGGGACTTGATGCATTCGCATTCGTCGGCATCCGCTGGTGTTCGTGCACAAAAGTGCACAAAAGGGAGACACACGCATGGCAAATCTTGCTCTGGTTTACGGTATGCGGCTTTTTCCGGCTCAGGACCTCGGTGAGATCACCGAGGCTACGCTTCTGCTCAAAGACGGACGGACGGCCCGAGTAACCATGCACTTGATCGAAGGCAGCAAGGAAGAGATCGAGAAGACGTTGCGGCAATCGGTGGACGCATTCTTCGATTTATATCCCGAGATATGAGGAATTTTCGAAAACAACAGTCGAACTGGGAACACTATAGCCCCGCAGCGCGAATGGTTCAGCGGTTGCCAAACGTCTCGGGGTCGAAGTCTGCGGCAGGAGTACTGCCTGCTTCGGAAACCAGCACCACGCTCTGGCCCGTCAGCTCGAAGCGTTTCCGGCAGCGTATGTTGCGGCACGCCACGAGTTCGTCCACTCGTACCATGTACGATCGCGCGGTAGCGAATCGCTTGCGGTCTTCTTCTCCGGCGCCCCGTGGCAGGTCCTTTTTCTTCGTGCGCACCACCCACCGAATCGGATACGCACCTTCCTGCCGGCAGTGGGGACATACCAGTGTGAGGTTTTTTGTTTCCTGGCGCTCGATGTAAAACTGCCGCTCATCCATGGGGCCCCCGCCGCGTACCTGCCGGCGTTAAATGCTGGCCGGCAGCGTGTCCGCAACCTGGTCTATTGTAACAAACTCCAGGCCGGCATCCTTCCATCGCGGCAGCCAGTACTCGAGTGCCACCAGCACATGTCGCTGATCGGCGCCGAGCGCCCGGAAATCGCCATCATGTAGGAGCACCACTTCGCCGCCGTGCCTACCATCATGCTCGTGATGCGCTCCGGCATCAGGGGTTGGCGCGACGCGGCGCGCAGATTCAGCCGCATCGGATGCAGCTTGGCCGGAACACCGCTCCCAGCCCCGCCTCAAACCGTGCTTAAAAATGGCGTCCAGATGTCCCCTGCGCTCCACAGGCCCTAAACACTTAATCAGCCGCGAAGCGCCCTGCCCTCTCCAGTCGTAACACATGAGCGACCACATCACCACGCCTCGTAAGCCCGCGCGCCGGACCGCGCCCGGGAGCTGCGGTCCACGGTAGCCAAAGGGCGGCCTCATCCATTCAGGCGCGTGCCCCGTGCCTAGCGCTGCCGCGATGCTCTCCTCACCACGCGTAAGTTCCTCTTCAATCCGCGCGCCCGGCAGCAATGCCAGGTTCCGGTGCGTTTCCGTGTGATTGCCCACGGTATGGCCGCGCGCCGCAATTTCGCGTACGAGTTCGGGACACGCGCGCGCGAACCGTCCCACCAAAAAGAAGCTTGCCGGGATCGAGTGCCGTTCGAGCAGCGCCAGCAGTTGTGGGGTAATGGCGGGATTCGGGCCGTCATCAAACGTCAGCGCAACTTCGCGGCAGCGTTGCGTGCGGTGCAGTGTCGAGCCAAAAATTTCCGAGGTCGGATACACGGCGCCCCACGAGGCGGCACTCGCGGCAAGCGCGGCAGCACCCGGCACGGCAATGGACCAGAAGCTCAGGAGTGCCCCGCAAAACTGAGTATGGTGTTTGACATGCGCCTCGCTACCCGAATTGGGATACGCGGCACCGTAACGGAACCGGCGCGCAGTCCGATGCGCGACACGCCGCCCGGCCCGCCTTGTAGATTCTGCCGAATCATCGCTGGATATCCTTCTGCCTCTCGCCGTTGCCTGCTCAAACGCATCTTCCCTCCACAGTGGCAGCAAAATGCCCGCCAATGTCCCGCAAAATGCGCGCGATGTTTCCAACCAATACCGCCCCCTTTGGCATGCGGCTCAGGTGCAGAAAGCGTATCCTGGGCAAACTCGCCCGGCGACCATAATTGTCAGGAAACGTTCTTTGTATATGGTGCGTCTAACTGCCAATTGTAATCCGCAGGCTCGGAAGCCGCTGCTTCGGGGCTTGGCTGTTGCGTGTCTTGGTCATCGCCGCAGTACATAAGTCGAAGGCAAGCCAGGTCGGAGGAGCGGACGAATTTTGCGGAAGCGATTCGCTATTAATCCAGGCGCCAATTTTGGCGTCAGGCGCGGCCGTGCGCGCAGCAGCAGGCTCGGCGTTTTGTTCCTGTTCGTCTCCCTCTGTGCGTCGATCGCTGCAGCGGCGCAAGAAACGGCCCCGCCGCCCTCCACGTCGACGGCGCCTTCTGCCGCGAATCCCGCCTCCGACAATTCGGCGACCGTTCGCGCCGCCGGTTCCTTGACGATAAGCGGCACCTTTCGCACCGCCGATGGCACCCCCGTCCCCGGCGCGACGCTGCGCCTCGTCGAAACTTCATCAGGCCACGCGTGGGTCACTTGGACCAACGAAAACGGCCACTTCACATTGCGCGGGATGGGTCCGGGGCATTACAGCATTACGCTCTCGCAGCTCGGGTTCGATCCGGTCGCCAAGGAGTTCGACGTCGCTCCGCAAGCCAATGCCCCGCTGGATCTGACGGCGAAAGTCGCCACACTACAGGCTATCGAGCAGCTGTCGGCGGAAGCAGCCCAATCTGCTACAGCGCGAGCGGCAGTACCTCCCCCGTCAAGCGAAGCTGTCACCGCGGCCCCAGCGGGCGCCCCAGCAGGCACCTCAGCGGGCAATAAAGGCGCGACCCCTGCCAATCCAGCAGTCGGCGCTGCAAACGGCACCAATGGCAGTGCCGCGCCCGCGGACTCCGGGAACGGTGCAAATCCGGGCCGCGGCCAGGGTCGCGGATTTGGCGGCCGCGGCGCCGGTCAAGGTCCCGGTTACCGCGCGGGCGCCGGTGGACCCGGCAACCGCGGAGTGGGGGCGGGTCAGAACGGCGGCCAATCAAGTGTAAGTGGCGCAAACGGAGCCAACAGTCCGAACGGTGCAAACGGTGCAAATGGCGCAGGCCGCAGCTTTCAGCAACTCGCCCTCAATCAACAGCAACAGCAGCCGGCGGAGCAAATCAACCCCGAGGGCGGGGCTCCACAGGGTAATGACGCGCTGGGGCAGGCGGCGACCTCCGACGCATTTTTGATGACGGGCACGGTAGGGCGCGGCACCGATGCCGGCACAGCCGAGGGGCCGGAAGGCGGCGGCGGTCCCGACATTATAGGCCCGGGCGGCCCGGGAGCTGGAGCGGCAGTGCCCGGCTTTAACACCGGTGCGGGAGCCGGTCCCGGCGGCGGCCCTGGCGGCCCCGGAGGACCGGGCGGCGCACCCGGCATGAACATTCGCGTTGTGGGAGCTGGCGGGGGTGGCCGTGGGGCGCGCGGCGGCGGCCGCCCTGCCCCCAAAGGCGTAGCTGCACTGTGGGGCATGCAGCGCGTCATGCGCCAGCGCGCCAATCAGATTCACGTCAGCCTGTACGATCAATATGGCAACTCGGCTTTGAACGCGCGCCCTTATTCCATTAACGAAGCAAACCCGCCCAAAATTTCCACCTGGAGCGATAGGACCGGCGGCAACATCGGCGGCCCGCTGCGCATTCCCCATATTTACGATGGCAGCGACCGCACGTTTTTCTTCGTGAATTTTGACACTTCGTGGGCGCGCAACCCGGTCGATCAATTTTCCACCGTGCCCACGGCTTTCGAGCGCCAGAACCTGGGCAACTTCTGCGACCGTCCCGGCGTGCAGCTCTACCTGCCGCCGTCTGGCAATCCCAGTGGTCCTCGCACGCCCGTGGGATGCCGGATTCCCTCCAGCGGGTTCGACAGTGCTTCTACGGGACTATTGCAGTACATTCCCGTCGCCAACTTGCCCGGCTTTGTGGACAACTACCATCTGCAAACGCGTGTCCCCGCGCAAACCAACCGTTTGAACACGCGCATATTGCAAACCATTTCGCCGAAACTCAACGCCCGCATCATTTACAATTTCAGCCAGACCGCCACGCACTCCTTCCAAGACTTCCCTTCTCTCGAAAGCAACGTGAACTCGCGCGGCCAGGCGCTGACGCTGGGATTGACGCAGAATCTGACGCGCACGTTGCTCAACGATACCCAGCTGATCTTCTCGCGCAACCGTTCGCAGACGCTCAACAACTTCGCGAACCAGGTGAACGTCGCTGCCAACCTGGGGATCACCGGCGTTTCCACTGCGCCCATCGACTACGGCGTGCCACAAGTAAACTTCACAAACTTTTCCGGTGTTACCGACGCCATTCCGGCGCTTACGCGCAATCAAACGTATCGCTTCGTGGACGGCGTCACGTACACGCGCGGCCCGCACACTTTCCAAACCGGAGTCGAGGTTCGCCGTATCGATACCAACACGTTTTCCGATCCCACGCCCGAGGGCCAGTTCACGTTTAACGGCCTGGTCACTTCGCAACTGAACGCGAGCGGCCAGCCGGTTCTCGGCACCGGTTTGGATTTCGCCGATTTCCTGCTCGGTTATCCATACTCCACCAACGTCCGGTTCGGCACTCCCAGCAAGTACTACCGTAGTTGGGGCTACCTCGGTTATCTGACGGACGACTGGCGCATCAAGACCAATTTCACGCTGGAACTCGGTGCCCGTTACGAAGCGTTTACCCCGCCTTCGGAAAAGTACGGCCATATCTCGAACCTGGACGTCAATCCCACGCTCAGCACGGTGGCCGTTGTCGTTCCCGGCGAAATTGCTCCGTACAGCGGCGCGCTTCCGCCATCCTTGATCCGCGGCAATTACAATCATGTCTCGCCCCGCGTAGGCATAGCCTGGCGCCCTCCGCTCAGGAGTTTCATGGCGAAGCATGCCACCACCGTGCGCGCCGGTTACGGCATGTTTTATAACGAATCGATTTACAACCAGCTTCTCTCCGAACTCGCCAACCAGCCGCCCTGGGCCAATTCGCAATTGCGGTTCACCACCACCGGCGATGTCCTCACTCTCGAAAACGGTTTCCCCTCTTCCACCAGCGCCACCAATCGCATCCAGAATACCTACGCCGTCAATCCCAACTACAGAGTGGGTTACGCCCAGATCTGGAATCTTTCCATCGAGTCCTCGCTCACGGCCAACACCAGCCTGGTGCTCACCTATACCGGCACCAAGGGCACCGACCTCGACCTGCTGTTCGCGCCCAATCGCGCAGCCCCCGGCAGCATCATCGCCACCGGCGCGGTATCGAATGCCGGGGATTTCATCTACGACACCTCGGGCGCGAACTCCATCTACAACGCTCTCCAGGTGCGCCTGCAACGCCGCATGACGCGTGGATTTATGGTGAATGCCATCTACACTTACGGAAAGTCCATCGACGATGCCAGCTCGATCGGCGGCGGCACGCCCGTCGTGGTGCAGAATATGGCGGATATTCGCGGGGAATATGGCTTGTCCTCATTTGACGTTCGCCACCAGCTTCGCGCCAATTATTTGTACGAGCTTCCCTTTGGCGATCGCCACCGGTTCGCGCAAAAAGGATTTGCTGCTTCGGCCTTTGGTAACTGGCGGCTGAGCGGCAATATCGGTGTACAGACGGGGACGCCATATACCGCGCTGGTCACGGGCACCTCGGCCACCAACACGGGCTCCGGCGGTATTTTCTCCACGCGCGCCGACCAGGTCTGCGATCCCAACCTGCCCGCCAGCCAGCAATGGCCGCTGCAGTTTTTTAATACCTCGTGCTTCGTCGTGCCTCCTGCCGGACAATTCGGGGACGCTGGGCGCAACACCATTCAAGGCCCCGGAACGTTCACCTGGAATCTTCAAATTTCCAAGTGGATTCCCTTTGGCAAGGACCATGACCGGCGTGTTGATCTTCGCTGGGAGATCACGAACCTCACCAATACCCCGAACCTTACGGGGCTGTCGACATTGGTGAACTCGGCCACATTTGGCCGCGTGACCGGTGCCACCGCGATGCGCACCATGGACGTGGTCGCTAGGGTAAATTTTTAATGCGATCTAACCGAACCAGTATCGGACTCCGCACTTCACGCGCACTTTTAGCGCTCTTGCTCGGCTTGGCGCTGCTCGCGCCGAACGGCCTCGCGCAAAATCCGCAGCAGCCGCCTCCGCCACCGCCACCGCCTGCTCCGCAGGTTTCGCCGAACGACAAAGGCACGATCCGCTCCGCCGTGGAACTGGTGCAGGTGGATGTCGAGGTCACCGACAAAGACGGCAAGCCCATCAAGGGTTTGCGCCAGGACCAGTTCACCGTTGCTGAGGACGGTCACGAGCAGAAAATTTCGAGTTTTGACTATTACGACGTCGAGAAAATCGAGAAGGCCGAGGCGGCGGACACCGCTCCCGTCACCATAGCCATCGGCTCGGTGGCCGCCCCAGAAGAAGTTCGCCAGCAAGTTCGTGACCGCCGGCTGATCGTGCTCTTTTTCGATCTCAGTTCCCTGCAGCCGCAGGACCTCACCCGCTCGACTACCGCCGCAAAGCGTTTCCTGCGCGACCAGATGTCCGCCGCGGACCTGGTGGGCGTGCTCGCATTTGGCAATCAGCTTCACGTGATCGCGGATTTCACCAATGATCGCGACCTGCTCAATCGCGCGGTGGACGCCGTGATCCCCGGCAAGGAATCGCAGCTCGCCAACCTATCCGATGCCGCCGCCACCGGCGTCGAGACCGCCGTCTCCGAGGATACCGACGCCGCCTTCACCGCCGACGAAACCGAATTTAACGTGTTCAATACCGACCGCAAGCTTGCGGCACTCGAATCGGTTTCCGACCTGCTTCGCGAAATTCCGGGAAAGAAATCCGTAATTCAGTTCACCTCCGGCATCACCCAGACGGGCGAGGACAACCGTTCACAATTGCGCGCCACCACCGATGCCGCCAATCGCGCCAACGTTTCCATCTATACCGTCGATTCGCGCGGCCTGATGGCGGAAATTCCGGGTGGCGATGCCACCACGGGCGGCGCTACCGGCAACTCCATGTATTCCGGAGCATCGGTCTTTCATCAGCAGGACGCACGCGAAGATTCACGTGAAACGCTCGCCACACTGGCGACCGATACCGGAGGCCGCAGCTTTTTTGATCTGGGCGATCTCGGACAGGCCTTTCACACCGTGCAGGCCGATACCGCCGGCTATTATCTCGTCGGCTACTACAGCAGTAACACCGCGCACGACGGGCGCTGGCGCGGTATCCGCGTGCGGGTCAACGGCGTCCCAGGCGCGCGCCTGCGCTTCCGCGAAGGTTACTACGCTCCCAAGGATTTCGGCATCTTCACCACCGAAGACCGCGAGCGCCAATTGGAAGACGCCATGAAGTCCGAAACTCCGGCTGTCGAGCTGCCCGTGGCCGTGGAAACTTCCTATTTTCATCTGGGGAATAACCAGATTTTCGTGCCCATCTCCGCCAAGCTCGCCTCAAGCGCGTTGCAGTGGGCCCAGAAGAGCAATCGCCGCCAGGTGGAATTTGATTTCGCGGCGGAAGTGCGTGACGCCAAGTCGAACAAGGTTGTGGGCGCGCTGCGCGACACGATCACCGTGCGCCTTGACACCGAACGGTTCGAACAGGTGCAGCAGAACGCGTTGCTGTACCAGGGCGGGATCATTCTCGCTCCCGGTGACTACAAACTTAAGTTCCTGGCGCGAGAAAATGAGACGGGGCGCATCGGCACCTTCGAAGACGAGCTCAAGCTTCCGGCCAAATCCCCCGACCGCCTGCAGCTCAGCTCCGTGGTTCTTTCGAGCCAGCTGGTCGAGTTGAAAAAAAATTCGGAAGTGCAAACCAAGGGCTTCGCGCCCGACGCCAAAATGAAGGAAACCCCGCTCGACGTCGCCGGGCAGCGCATCATCCCCAGCGTCACGCGTGTCTTTACCAGCCAGCAGATGCTCTATATTTTCTTTCAGGCGTATGTGCCCGAGAAAACCGATCCCGATACCTTGCGCGCCGGACTCGAGTTTTTCCGTAACGGAACCCGTGTGAATCAGACGCCCATGGTCGCTCCGGCCCAGGTGGATGACGTGGATCAGAAGACGCGCAGCGCTTCCTTCCGCATCAGCGTGCCTCTCGCTGACGTCGCGGCGGGCCGCTACACCGTGGAAGCCGTCGTAGTCGAGGCCGGCGGCGCGCAAGCCGCGTTCGGCCGCAATTACTTTGCGCTGCGCCCGCCAACTCCGGCCGGCGTGCCCGGTACGCCACCTGCCCCGCCTGCAGCCTCAGCGGCTCCGTCTACTCCCGGCGGCAGCTGAGCTGCGCCGCCACGGCTACATCTGCCCATCTCGGAGTTCTATCCCCGGCTCATTTGCAGGTATCTCCGGCAATTCGCGCCTGGGCTTCCACTCCGTCGCTTCCGACTCGGCCAACTCGGCAGACAAGTTCCCGGTTGCTATACCGCCCGCGTCGCTCGCCAGCGCTGCGGTAACTATCGAGCTGCCCTCCGGCCGCGTCGCCTTCTCTTTGGAAGCGGCAAGCGTCGCGTCTGCGGGGTCCGGTGCACTTGCCACTGAACCGATTCCCGCCACTTCTCCTGTTACCCCGGTCGCCGCACTGCTAATTACGGCGCCCATTGTGAGGCCCATCCCAGTGCCCGCCAAAATCCCCGCCGCAGTCCGCGCACCCGGTGCTCCGGCCGCCGGAAATGCCGCTGGGAACTCGATGCGAAACGTTGTCCCCGCACCCGGCGCCGAGTCCGCGCGCACCCTGCCTCCGTGATCGCTTACAATCGACAGCACGGTAGCCAGCCCCAGCCCCGTTTCCGCGCGCGCCTGCTGCGAAGAAGTACCGTACGGCGTAAACATGCGCGCCGCGCTTTCCGCCTTCAGTCCGGGGCCAGTATGTGAAATCTCCAGACGCACCACGTCTTGTTTTTGCAACGTGCGAATCGTGAGCGTCCCTCCCGCCGCCATCGCCTCGAGGGAGAACGCGAACAGATTTTCGAGCGCGCTGTTCAGCCATTTCGGATCCGCATTAATCCTGGCAATGCCCGTGTCCAGAAAAAGTTCGGGAGTGATGGGCGGCCGCCCCACGCCCCCAAATTGCGGCTCGAAATGTTTCACCAGCGCGCGCACGGCTTCGTTGACGCTCACAGGCTGCAGTTGCGGCGCGGGCATCTTGGCAAAATCGTTGAAGCGCGCCGCGATCTCGCGAAGATTCTCAATCTCTAAACGCAGCGTCTCCGCCGACTCGGCGAAAACTTGCGCGAATTTCTCCGGCGTCTGCCGCGCCTGCGCCAGCGTTTCCATCGTGATCTGCAGTGGGAACAGCGGCTCCTTCAATTCGTGCGCCAGCCGGCGTGCCACTTCGCGCCAGGCCGTTACGCGTTCGGCCTGCACCAGCCGTTCGCGTTCGCCGGTCAGGCGCCGCGTCATTTCGTTGAAGTTGCGCGAGAGCGCGCCGAATTCATCATTTGCGCTGGCCGCGAGGCGTGCTCCCCAATCCCCTCCCGCGATGGCGCGCATCCCTGACGCCACTTGATCGAGCGGCCGCATCACGCGCGTCGAAATCCACCAGCTCAGCGCGATACCGTACACCACTCCACAGGCGCCGATGAGCACTGCCAGCCAGCGAATATAGCCCTCGAGTGGCGGAAGTTCGCTCGGCGAACTGCCCACTAGCAGCACCGCCAGCAGCTCGTTGTGCCGACCCATCAGCGGCCAAGCCGCTACTGTTTCCGCGCTTCCCGGCTGGGAACTCGTCGCCCTAGCGGCCCAGCCGCCGACCGCACCGCCTTCCCCGGCTTCGCTACCGGCAGTACTGCCACTAACGCCACCGGACGTTACTTGACCGCCGCTCCATTGCATCGCGCGCGCCTCTTGCGCCAGCCCCGGCACGCGCGCCTGATTTTGCGCCGCCCGGTTCTGCGCCGCCTGAATGAGCGCGCCAAACTTCTCCGCATCCGCCACCGGCCCGTCACTGTCGCTCAGCGCTGCCGGTATGAAACTCGCCTCCAAATTGCGATAAAGCAGCGTGCGCGCCCCCGCTGGCAGCGCGATTAACTTCAGAAAATTGCGGTCCAGTTGCCGTCCGCCGATCACGTAGAAGTTCTTGTCTCCCACGTGCACCACCCGCACGGCCAGCACGCCCAATTGCACTTTGTCGGGCAAATCGAGCCGCGCCAAAAACGCTGGTTGCTCGTTCCAACTTTTTTCGAGTGTGATCCAGTCGTTTCGATAGCCAACCCGCGCCGGCCATTGCGCGGAGGACATCAGCGTCCCATCGTCTGTAGCCAGTTCTAGAAAATCCAGGTGATGGGAGGAGGCCAAGCCCGCGGCGTCCCTCACGTAGAGTGATGGATCAGCCTGGGGGCGGCTCAGGTCCAGCGCCATTCGTACCGTGCCTTCCGCCTCGGCAATCTCCTGCACATTTTCAACGACATCATTTCCCGTCTGTGCGTACTCGCCCCGGAATTGCGCCATCAGCGCATCGGAGCGCTGCGCGCCCGCCCGTGCAAACGCCTGTCGCGTGTAGCGCGTCACCCCCCACGCGAATACCGCGATGCCCGCAACCATCGCGCCCACAAAAAAGATCAGCAGCTTTGCGCGAAAGCTTGGGAAATGTTTTGCCGTCCTCGGCGCTCCGTGGGGCGGGACGGTGCTCGTGTGCCTGGTCATTGGGTCGGCTTCTTCGCTCTCCTAGTCGTGTTGCACCATCTCCAGCAGTCCTTCCTTTTCAGCACCCCGTAATTCCCGCGACTCCTTCGGCTCTGCCACTTCGCACGACGTTGCAAATCGCTGCCGGCGCGGTCGAAAAAATCACCCGCAGGAATCATAGGGCAGCGCCGCAGCACCGGAACGGAAACTTCCGCCTGACGACTCCAACCTTGCAACACCGCGACCACGCACCAGCACCGACGAACGCGCCCTTGTGTATTCGGTTATACTGCTGGCGAGGCTTTTCGTATGCGTGGCGCAGGGTTGAAGATCGGTCGCATTTTCGGTATCCCGATCTACCTTCATTCCAGTTGGTTTCTGATTTTCGCCCTCATCACCTACCAGTTCGGCTCGGAGTTCACCTCCGTTAACCCGAACTGGACCCCTGCGCAGGGCTGGGCGCTGGGCCTGCTCACGAGCGCGCTCTTTTTCGGGTCCGTACTTTTCCATGAACTGTCGCACAGCGTCGTCGCCATCCGTTATCGCCTCCCGGTCGCTTCCATTACGCTGTTTTTCTTTGGCGGGGTTGCGCGCATCTCCCGCGAACCCGACCGGCCGGGGCAGGAATTTCTCATGGCCGCGGCCGGGCCAGCCTCGAGCTACTTTCTCGCGCTATGTTTTTGGCTCCTCTTCAAATTGGCCCCTGCCGAGAGCATGGCGGGCGCCTTGGGTGGCCAGCTTTGGTGGATTAATGCCATGCTGGCGACGTTTAACCTGGTCCCGGGGTTCCCACTCGATGGCGGCCGCATCCTGCGCTCCATCGTCTGGGGTATTACCAAGAACTACACTCGCGCGACGCGCATCTCCGCGCGCGCGGGCCAGGCTATTGCTTACGGCATGATTGCTCTCGGGCTGTGGACCGCCATCCAGGGTTATCTCGGCAACAGGGACGTCTTCGGCGGATTGTGGCTGGTGTTTATCGGTTGGTTTCTGCTGACCGTGGCGCGGCAAAGCTACGCGCAGGTCGCGGCGCGCGGCGCCCTCGAAGGCTTACGCGTGGCCGACATCATGACCTCCGACATGCCCACAATTGCGCGCGACATCTCTCTCGAGGAGTACGCCCGCGAGGTTTCCCGCACAGGTCGCCGCGCCCAGCTGGTGATGGCCGGAGGTCAGCTCGTCGGATTGATGTCCGTGGAACGTCTGCAGGCGGTGCCGCGTGAAGAATGGCCCGTGATGTCCGTGCAGGCGGTGATGCTGTCCCGCGAAGGTTTGCCGCTAGCGAGTCCGGAAGAGCCGGCGCTCGGCCTGCTCGATCGCATGCGCAGCGCGAATGTGGATCAAATGGCGGTAATGAACGGCAACAACATCGTGGGCGTGGTTACGCGCGACTCCATCCTGCGCGTGGTGCAAACGCGCAACGATCTCGGACAAGTCACGCCCGCCACTCGAGAACAGTAATTGCCAGACACGCCTCGCCAGACACGGCTCGTCAGACGCGCAGCGCTACACAGCGCTAGACTCCCAGCGCTAAACACAGGGCTAAACGCGCATCTTCAGCCGCGCCTCCTTTTGTCTCCCCGCATCAGTTAGACGCACTCGCCACGCACCTACATCCGCCCACCTTTTGTGCATCATTCGCCCTGAGGCGTACCTTTTACGTTCGCGGCATCGGCGCCAAAGATCCAAAACGAGTTTCCCGCTGTACTCTTATCCGTAAGACGTTCGGATGTCGTTGCCCCTGCGGTGGTTCGTTAGGTTGTCAAAATGCCCATTGGATATCGCATGGTCCCTACCGCCATCTGTCCTGAATGCAAGACCGAGTTTTGGCTGCTGGATGCCCCGATGTATGAACCGGGCTCGGAGCCCGCTCGATTCCCCGGCACCGAACCGATCACATTGGTTTGCTGTGGCGCCGTACAAAGCGTGTCGCCCAGGAGCATCGAATACCGGCTCCAAAGAGTCCTTTGGCCCAAATAAATTCAAACCGCATTGCGTATCGCTTTTTGCAAATTGGGGGGAGCACTTCGGTACAGCGGAATTCTGGGAGCGGCTTACTGTGCATTCTCGACGGCGGCTGTTTCTCACCATCCCATTTAACGGTCGGTCTTGCTACGCTGTGACGAACTGCTGCGAGTCAACCAGCTACAATTCTGCTACGCCAAAATCACGACGGGAACCACCCGTCACGCTCTGACGGGGCGCATCTCAGGATGTAAGTCAGACGTACGACGCTGTTTCCAGGAACTGAACAAATGTCAATCCTCGGGAATCGCCGCCCCGAGCGCGTGTGCTCCCGAAGACCCCAGCAGAGACCGCATACACTCCACCAGCTTGCTGATGCCGTCAACTTTTGAAAGCACCACGTCGATTCCTACTGTGGCAGCCAGCGAGTTAACGAATATTTCGTTGTACATCGTGAACAAAACCAGGCGCACGCCGGGCAGCATCCCCCTCAGCACCGACGCCGCTTCCGCTCCATTCATCAGCGGCATGGCCAGATCCAGCACGATCAAGTCAGGCTCAAGCTCCCGGGCTTTTTCAATGGCCGCCACGCCGTTGTTCGCTTCGCCGCAAACCTCGAACCCCGCATGAATCAGCGAAGTCCGTATAACGTGCCGGACGCTCCTGCTGTCATCGGCAATAAGAATCCGTTTGTTTCTATTCATTCACTTCACCCATGCTGTTCGCACTCGCCACGTGGCCCGCTGCTGTTCCTACTCACCACTTGACCCGATTCCGCCCGATTCCCTGGTCCGGCTGTGAAGCGTGTAAGTGTCCTGCCGCGCGCCCGTCGCACCAATACAGCGATCTGGGTACAATTGCCCTATGCGTCATACCGCTTTTCCTTAGCGGACAGGAATCCCCCAATAAAGATGCTATATACCAGCTCGGCATTCGCGGTGCTAAATCAGCTCAATTTCCACCGCACCGCCGGAAAATATTCAGGAGCTGGGGCTCATTGATGGAAACAAGCCGCCGGACTCGCGGACGTCCGTAATCGTACTTCAGGTGCCAACCGACAATTCACATCCCACGGGACGAACCGCATACTGCGTTCGCCGCAAAACAAAAGGCCTCCTCCCGAATCGTCTCGGAAGGAGGCCCGGCCCGATGAACAACCACGTTCTACTGTTGTACGATTTGCACGACTGGCTCGTTGCTGGTGGTGTCGACCAGCACAAACTTCGTCGCGGAAATTACGTACCCATAAGCGCCAGCCCCGCCGCCGGTGAATGTCACATGGCCATTGCCGTCGACCGTAAATGTAATGGACTGTGTCTGACCGAGCGTGAGGAACGGAGTTCCGGTTTCGCTTTTGTCTTGTGTGGCGGTAGCGGCCCCGCTGGATACTGTGGCCACCCCGTTTTTGGCGCTCGCGTCCGATGTAACCAGGCTCTGCTCTGCAAGGACGTAAGAGCCGCTGGAAAGTGCAGTGGCGCTTTGGGGGTCAAATTGCCCCAGACCGACACTGCCGCCTGTTTCGAGTAGGAATGCTTTGTTAACGTCATACACGTAAAAAATCGGGCTATGTCCACCACCGCTTATTGTTGTCACACGGCCGTCGGAAGCAATCGTGTAAGGCATTGAGCCCGTGCTCTGGAGGGAAACGCTTCCGGCGTTGTCCTGGTCAATCGTAGCCGTGACGGTGCCAGCGGCGAAGGTCGCGCGAATAATGCTGACGTCCGAACCCGTCGTTGTGCTGCCGCTATCGTTTGTGGTCTCGTACCCTATCGCCGTCCCGCTCAGGGCGGTGCCGACGTTCGAGTAGGTGACCCCGGGATTCTGGAGAAAGATTTCGCCACTCACTGCGGATTGCGCCGTAGACGGATCGGTTGGGACCGCAATCAGTGAGTTGGCGTTCACCACGTAAAAAGCGTAACCGGTGGCCACACCCGCGCTCGTGCCAGGTGTAAGCGTGCCGGTAAAGCGTCCGGTGGTGGTGTCCTCGGCGGCCAGTGTTCCGCTAAGCGTTGTGTTGCTGACGATGTTATTCGGAGTGCCGGCGTTGTTTACATCGTATTGACCTGTGGTGATGGTGCCGCTGGCGTTCACGGTGAAATCGCCTGCTACAGCAACGGGGTTATTCGCTACGTCTCGCCCGTACAGGCCGAGCACGTAGGTGCCGGCGGCCATATGCGCCGCAAACGCGGTCGTATCCTGTTTGACGAGCTTTCCCTGCCCGCGTGTGCCGGTGAGGCCATCGGTATCGTCGAACTCGATGAAGGTTGCCTTGGTGGCAACGTTGCTGCTGAATGTGCCCACAGCTATGGCATAGGTAGTTGGCGTACCGCCTTGAGAAACAATGATTACGGTGCCGCGGTTATCGGCCCCGACGCAGTAATTGCCAGTCAGCGTGTTGCTGCTGACAGACCCGGCGTAATTCGAGTCCACCACGCCACTCGTGATGTTGCCGGAGCCGTCAGCGACCACACTCCCCCCGGCGACTTCGCGGAGCCCGGTGGCGTCCGCATACCCGCCGAACAGGAAGGCATAACGGCCATTGAGTGCGGAATTCTTCGAACTGTCGCCACTGAGACAGGTCGCGGAAGCGCTAATAGAAACGGCGTTCGAGTTGGCTGTCTTAGTGTTGTCGGCGGTCGCGGTGGCCGTGATGGTAACCGCGCCTGTGGGCACCGTGGCCGGTGCTGTATATGTCGCTGTGGCATTGCTGGCGGTGTGCGCGGTAACGGAGCCGCAACCGGAGCCGCCGCAAGCCAGGCTCCAATCCACGCCTAGGCCAAGCGAATCATTGATTACATTAGCCACGACAGTTGTCGTCCCATTCACTTGCAGCACAGCGGCAGGCTGCGACGTGATCGCAATGCTGATCGGAGGCGGTGTAAGCGAAATCGTAATCGAGTTCGCGTTCGCTGTTTTCGTTGCGTCTGCTGTGGCCTTCCCCGTGATCACCACGGCTGCGGCTGGCACTGTTGACGGCGCAGTGTAAGTTGCCGCCGTGCCGCTGGCAGTGTGCGCGGTAATCGTGCCGCAACCGCTTCCTCCGCAGGCCAGTGTCCAGTCCACGCCTGCATTGCTCGAATCATTGCTCACCGTCGCAGTTACGGTGGTGTGCGTGTTCACCTGCAGGGCGGCCTGCGGCTGCGCCGTAATGGCAATAGTTATGCCGGAACCCGTGATCGTGATGGAGTTCGCGTTGGCGCTCTTCGTCGCGTCGGTGGTCGATTTGGCCGTGATCACCACGGCCCCCGACGGCACCGATGCCGGCGCGGTAAAAGTGGCTGCCGCACCGCTGGCGGTATGCGCAGTAATCGTCCCGCATCCGCTTCCGCCACAGGCCATCGTCCAGTCCACACCTGCATTGCTCGAATCGTTTGTCACCGTGGCCATAACCGTGGTGGTCTTATTCACCTGCACCGAACTCGCCGGCTGCGCAGCGATGGCCACCGAAAGTGGTGTGCTGCCTCCGGTGGTTGTTTTACTACATCCGAGGGATGCCAGTAACAAGCTGCCCAGCAGGCACGGCCCAAGCAATGACAAACGTTTCATGTCTTCTCCCAAGGTCGTAAACTTGTTCATCGAATTCAACGAGCTACACGGGTTTACGCCGCCGATAGGATGGGAGACGGCGCATGCAGGGTCAACCCGCTTAGTAACAAAAAAGGTAATAAGTACCTTAAAGAGGCATTATCGTTTTGCTTACAGGCCGGCGGGGATCAGTAACTGGCGATAATAAGTTTTCGTGAGTGGAACGTTCTCACTTACAGTTCTTCGTACTCAATCGCTCCATGTGGCAACGCACGCGCAGAGGCCAAAGCAGGCCCTCTTTGCTGGAGGGTATGACCGAATACATTTAATGGGTAGCGTTAGCAGCCCGGAACCAGCGGTTCTATTGGCTGTATTCTGGCATGCTTAAAAGCTCGGAATTCCAGTCTTGTACAAAAGCGGCCAGAAACACAGGATCAAGACCGGTAATCACCCGCTACTGCTGCGCGGCGCACTCGGAAAATGACGCAAACCAGATCAGAAAGGACTCTGCAGACGGTTCAGCAGACTGCTAGTGTATTCCTGCAGCACGTCTCAAGCCCGAAAAGTGCCTCTGGCCGCAGCTATGGCTTCCTTATTCAATTCGTGCGGAGCGAGTTCCATGCTATCCACGCTTAGGCGACCCTCCAGTGGGCGGAGCGCCTTCTCGCCACTGAACCAGGCACGGAATCGGTCCAGATAGAGATACACAACGGGAGTCGTGTAAAGCGTCAGCATCTGGCTCACCATCAAACCCCCGACAATCGCGATACCCAGAGGCCGGCGAAGTTCCGAACCATTTCCACCGCCGAGTGCGATTGGAACTCCACCAAACATGGCGGCCATCGTGGTCATTACGATCGGTCGGAAACGCAGCAGGCATGCCTGATAGATCGATTTTTCTGGGCTATTGCCTTCCTGGCGTTCCGCATCAATGGCGAAATCGATCATCAGGATCGCATTTTTCTTCACGATTCCAATTAGCAGAATGATGCCAATCAACGCGATGATGTTCAGTTCGGTGTGAAATATAAGCAGCGCCAGCAGGGCGCCGATGCCGGCCGACGGAAGAGTGGAAAGAATCGTGATGGGGTGGATGTAGTTCTCATAGAGGATTCCCAGAACAAGATAAACCGTGACCAGTGCCGCGAGTATCAAATAGGGTTGTGTTGCGAGCGAATCCTGAAAGGCTTGCGCCGTGCCTTGAAAACCTGGATGAATCTCCGCGGGCGTGACCATCGTGCGTTCCATATTCTGAACCGCAGCTACCGCGCGCCCGAGCGCTACATTCGGGGCCAGGTTAAAGGAAAAAGTGATTGCCGGAAACTGTCCTTGGTGGGCAACGGCCAGCGACGTCGTGGAGGGCTCATAGTGCGTGAACGCACTAAGCGGAACTTCCTGGCCGCCGGGGGAGCGGACATAAATATACTTGAGCGCATCAGGACTTTGTTGGAATTCCTGCGCCACCTCCATAACGACGTGGTACTGGTTAATTCCCGCATACATGGTCGAGACCTGACGCTGGCCAAATGCATCGTACAGCGTATTGTCGATCATCTGTGGAGTCAGACCCAGACGGGCAGCCGTATCGCGGTCGATGACCAAGCCAGCCTTCAGTGCGCGATTTTGCAAATCGCTGTTGACGTCTTGCAGTTCGGGAATTTTTCGCAGCTTCTGCTCCACCACGGCTGACCAGGCAAGTAAATTCGCCAGGTTATCGCCTTGGAGCGTGTACTGGAATTGCGCATTGCCGGCACGCCCGCCGATTTGCACGTCCTGCTGGGGAGTCAAAAATAGCGTGGCCCCGGCAATACGAGCCAGCTTTGGCCGCAGCCGATTAATCACGTCGAACACGCTGACCTTGCGTTCAGATAGCGGTTTTAGCGTAATACTGAAGTAGGCGGTATTGGCGCGGTTGACAAAGGCGGAGACAATTTGAACGGCTGGATCGGTGTTGATTATCGCGGCGTATTCTTTCACCTTGGGCCACATGGCTTGAAACGAAATATTTTCGCTCGCTCGAGCATTGCCGTTAATGCGCCCGGTATCTTGTTGCGGAAAGAAGCCCTTGGGAATCACCACGTAGAGAAAAATCGCCAGGCAAACCGTCCCTAACGTTATCCCCAACATAAAAGGCTGATGTTGCAATACCCAACGTAGACTCCGCGCATATCCATCGTAAAGTTGCTCGAATCCTCTCTCGCTCGTGCGATACAGCCAGTTATGCTTCCGGCCCTTTTCCGACTGAAGGAACTTCGCGCACATTGCTGGAGTGGTCGTCAGCGAGACCACCATCGAAATAGCGACTGCAACGCTCAAGGTGACGGCAAACTCCCGAAATATCCGGCCGAGAATCCCACCCATCAGCAGAATGGGAATGAACACCGCGATCAAAGAGGTGCTCATAGAAAGCACTGTGAACCCAATCTCACGAGCACCGCGCAACGCGGCGTCCTCAGGCGAGAGCCCCTGATCGAGATAACGCGAGATGTTTTCGATAACCACGATGGCATCGTCCACAACGAAGCCGGTAGAGATCGTGAGCGCCATAAGGGAAAGATTGTCAATCGAGTAGTGCAATAGATACATCACGCCGAAAGTGCCCACCAAAGATAACGGCACGGCCACGCTCGGAATGGCTGTGGCCCAAGGGCTGCGCAAAAAACAGAAGACAACCAGAATGACCAGGAGCACAGATATGACGAGGGTCACTTCAACATCATGAACGGACGCTCGGATCATTGTCGTCCGTACCTCGGTTACGTCCAGATGCATCGAAGCTGGCACCGAGGCTTGCAGCTGCGGCAGAATGGCCGAAACGCGGTCTACGGTGTCGATAATGTTCGCCTGGGGCTGTCGATATAGCTGGACGATTACGGCGGGCTTCCCATTGACCAGTCCGGCGTTGCGAATGTCCTCTTGACTGTCGACCACTGTCGCCACATCAGACAACCGCACCGGCGCTCCATTGCGATACGCGATTATCAGGGGGGCATACTCTTTCGCGAGGAAAAGCTGATCGTTGTCATTGAGCAAGGACATACGCTTGCCGTCCGAAAGTGAACCCTTGGGCACGTCCGCATTGGCTGCTTCGAGAGCTGCTCGCACTTGATCCAAGCCCAGACCCAGCTTGCTCAATAGAAGCGGGTTGATTTCCGCGCGGACCCCCGGCCGGGAACTTCCGCCCACAGTCACTTGCCCAACACCCGCTACCTGCGAAATCTTCTGCGCCACAATGGATTCCGCCGCATCGTACAGCTGCGGCGTGGTGGCGGTATCAGAGGTAAGAGCCACACTCATGATGTCGGCTTCAGCGGGGTTTACTTTGCGCCAACTCGGGTTCGTCGGCAGGTCCGCTGGCAATTGCCCGCGCGCAGCGTTAATGGCCGCTTGCACCTCGCGTCCGGCCGCGTCAACGTTGCGATCCAGGTCAAACTGCATCGTAACGTTCGTAGTGCCGAGCTGACTGGTCGAAGTCATCTGCGTGATCCCGGCGATACGCCCGAACATGCGCTCGAGTGGCGTCGCGACTGCCGAAGCCATTGTTTCGGGACTCGCGCCCGGCAGATTTGCGAACACCGTAATCGTCGGGTACGTAACTTCGGGGAGGGTGGATACCGGAAGCACGGGGTAGGCAAGTGCACCGGATAAAAACATAGCCGCGGTCAGCAGCGATGTCGCCACCGGGCGTTTAATAAAAGGCGCTGAAATATTCATATAGTTCCGACCGGCGACGCTTCGATCCTGACGCAAATCAGTAGAAGCTTCGCACGGGTCACATCGGAGCTAACTCGAACAACATGTTACCAGCGCAATGATGCTATTTAGCTGATTCTCGCTGATCGACGTGTGCATGATCGATTTCCGCCAAACCTTAGCACATTGTAGCCATTTCCGAACCAAGCAGCAGACAGTGTTCGCTTGCGTTGAGATGTCACGTTTGCGCTGCGAAACTCAACTACGGGGCACTGCCGCAGAGAAAAAGTTCCTGAGGTACATCCATTTCTGCTCTCCGATGGCGCAGAGAAGGTCCGCAACTCCTGAATCTTCGCAACAGCGATCCAACAGCGGCCTTCTTGCGCAGCCAAAACAGAGCAGCCGAAACTCCAGATCGGCTGACGCAGAGGGTTCGAGCGGAGAGGATTAGTTGAGCCGGGGTCGTTTCCCAAGCACGCTTTCCGATCGTTCTCAGCCACACATTGGTCCTTAATGCGGCACAAAGGCGATTGCACGTTTGAACGGCGGGAAAGAGCAACGGCAAACCTGGAGCGGGAGAAGGTGTAATCCAGGTCTCTGCAGGCGCGGTTTAGTTCAAGTGCGATTTACTTGACGCTCGAAACAGGAATGTTATACCGTCAGCGGGTTCCAACTCCAACCGGGATGGTCGTTCAGGAGGGTGGCATGAAAGGCAAGATGCTACTGTCAGTTGCTGTATTTTTGGGACTTGTAGTTTTCTGCGGGTCGGTGTTCGCGCATCATGGAAGTACGGCTTTCCAGGACAAGGCGATTGCATTGAAGCAAGCGACCGTGACGAAGTTCTCGTGGACGAACCCGCACAGCCTGATTGAGTTCGATGCGAAGGATGACCAGGGCAAGGTCCTGCATTGGGTGTGCGAAACGGCCGCCCCTCAGGCACTGAAGCTGATCGGTTGGAGTAAGAGTTCCCTGGAGCCCGGGGATGTAATTACCGTGTACATGTATCAGGCCAAGACCGGCAACCCTGCAGGGCGCCTCAACAAGATCGTGCTCGCCGATGGCAGCGAGTTACATGATACTCAGCTTGGGTCAGACGCCGAGAGCAAGGGCAGGTATAACAACCCGGACGGCGAAACAGAGACTGGCAAGTAGGCGCAGTAGGCGAAGATTAGTGAATTCGGGCTGAAGCGCGGATAGCGGTCGACCGGCGAGCAAATCCAAGCCGCGCGAAGTGTTCGCGCGCACGGAGTTGTTGTTCACTAGCCGCTATTTCACAAGCTGCAAGATCAACCAGGAGGGCAGTTAGATGCGAAGTTCGGTCGCGCAAGCAATCCTTGCATTATCGGCAATGCTCGTACTTTCCCCGGTTATCGTGGCGCAAACTGAGGGACCCGCGCCAGCGCCGAAGCCTGCTTACATCAAAGAGGGAGTGCCTAAGATGCCGAATCCGCCCGGGCCGGCCCCCGAGCATGATTTGACTGGTGCTTGGGTAGGCCCGCAAAATCTCACCCGCGATCCCATGCCTCCCATGACGCCTGCGGGAGAGGCGCGATTCAAGCTCAATAAGCCCAAGACCGCGGCCAAACCTTGGAGTGGAAACGATCCCTACCAGGTATGTGATCCGCTTGGGTTGCCACGTAATCTGTTCGCGCAAGCAATAAGTTTTAGAGGACAAATGTGGTTTGAGCCGGTGCCGAACCGGATGGTGATTCTGTATGGGCAGCAACGAGTGTGGCGCGATGTCTGGATGGATGGTCGACAGCTTCCCGCGAAGGTAGACGCCAAAGGTGCGCCCGACTCGAGGTTTTACGGATATTCGGTGGGTCATTGGGACGGGCCCTACACGTTTGTGATCGATACCACAGGCTTGGACGACAGAACGTGGCTCGATGAGGCCGCACATCCCCATACTACCGACGCGCACCTCCAGGAGCGCTACACGCGGGTCGATCAGTACAACATACAGTTGACGGTGACGGTTGACGACCCGAAGTACTATACGAAGCCCTGGCAAGTGCTGAAAGCGAATTACTACTGGATGAAGGATCAGGATTTCGATGAGACGTTCTGCGTACCGACTGACGCTATTGCGTATCGGGAAAAACTAGCCGACCCGTCGGGAAACGAGACTGGCGTCAAATAAGGGCGGTAATCGTTTTTTTTCTGCCTGTCACTCATCAGAATGGAAGATGACCCGGCAGCATGGGAGTGTGGGTCGGTGCCTTGATGATGCCGAGCCTATCTTTCACCGGACGCTCGCACCTTACGGCACCGGTGCCGGATCGTCCGAACCGGTGCAAATTTGTGGGTGATGGTGAGTATGCGATTTCGTCTTTCTGTCCAGGGACATGGGCTTGGCACCCTGAATTACACAGAAGTTCAGGCCTAGGGCGTTGCAAATTTGGGTGGCAACGCGGGCGCTGGTTTGCTAAACGTCGCTGCCTCAATAGGAACGTTCGCCCGTATCTCGGTCAATTGGGTGGTTGACTGTCCATCGGTCCAAGTCACAGTCCACCGAAACGGCATCTTGACCCCAGCAACAAGGCGGTAATCACCATACTCGATGTGCATGGGATTAACTCCCACTACGGTGTTGACATAACGTACTTCTCGTACCAGCAGACCCGACCGCCCATCAAAATACAGCTTCACACGAAATCCTGTGGCAGTAGTTCCTTCGATGACTTGTAGTGCATGACCGTCTATGTCGACTTCCGGGAAACCTGACTGCCACTGACTGAATGACTGCTTGATGGAATCCGGAAAACAAGTTAATGCATCGATACTGGAAGCTTCTAATCGCCCGCCGCTCAACTCCATCAGCGGTACCGGCTCATCGTTTGCCGCAATCCAACCGGAGTGTCCATCATAGGTCGTAGTCTTGGTTCCCAACCGCGTATGTACTACCGTCGTGAGCTGATCGGGAGCTTTAGCAAAGACCTCTACCGGAACTTTCACGCCGTCCGAATCGAATCCAGTATAAGTCCCTTTAGCAGCGAAGCTGGTAACCTTTGCGAGTTGCTGTGCGCCGCCGATGGCCTGGAAGTACCTGTCCAAAATTTGCTCGGCGGAGGGGCCTGTGGCACCCTTTCTGCGAATCTGAATTCTATCTGGATCTTCCGGCGGCGGAGTGCCGTACTGCTCCGCAAGACTCGGCATACCCTCCGGCTGGTTGACGCCCCGATGGCAGGAGTAACAAGTCACCGTGGCTTTGCCCCCGAAATTCGTCTGATTGATGGCCCTCACCATCAGGACCATTCGGCGGGCCGTGATCTTACGGGGAGTATCGTCGCCAAACTTCGCCCAGTTCTCGAGGCTTTCTGCAACATGACAATCGATGCAGTTCAGGCCCAAGGAGGCTGCGAAGAAGCCCATCGTCCCCATAAACTCGTCCACCGGAATCCCCCGGAGTACCTGGACGTTTTTGAACACATCCTCGGCCATCTGCGGTTTCTGTGCGGATACAGCTTGGCCCGATGCGCGCGCAACGGTCAGCAGAGACACCACCCAAATACTCAAGGCGCAAAGAACAGTTCGTTTGCCGCCGGCACTGATCAAACCCCTACGCTGCACGTCACCTCCAGGGCCGAATTCATCCCCAATGGGTTGCTGCTCTTCCCTACTTGCTCTTCCCTACTTGCTCTTCCCTACTTGCTCTTCCCTACTTGCTCTTCCCTACTTGCTCTTCCCTACTTGCTCTTCCCTACTTGCTCTTCCCTACTTGCTCTTCCCTACTTGCTCTTCCCTACTTGCTCTTCCCTACTTGCTCTTCCCTACTTGCTCTTCCCTACTTGCTCTTCCCTACTTGCTCTCGCTCACTGCACCGGCAGCAGGATCTCTGACCTTCTCGTTGAAGCTTTGCTCCTCCGAAGGTACACAGTAGAATTCGTTAAGTACAGTCAGGCCTTTTGGCAATTCCTGCTTGAACGTCTTCTGGCCCGACCAGGGCTTCGTGTAAACCTTGGGGTCTTCAAGAGTCATGCTAATCTCCAGCGTCATAGCGTCAGGGTGGCGGTAACGCTCCACCAGATGCATCTCGTCGCTATGCGGATAACCACTCGCATCCACCCATGCTCTTGGGTCATAGCCGCTCGACTCCACGACGAGCGTGTCGCCTTCCCAATGACCAACGGCCCATCCGTACCACCGCGGATCCAAGTCATCGGGGAGCTTCCGGCCATCCGTCCAAATTTCGCGGACTCGACGGCCGTCCTCGAATATCTGCACTATCTTGCCTGGGGTCTGAACGAACTCAACCGGGCCGCCCCCCAGATTTCGCGGATAACCCAGCGGATCGCACTTCGCCAGTGGGTCGTTTCCAAACGCCGGGATGTAGTGACCAGGGGCCGGCGTACCAGTTCTGATATATTGCGAGGGTTTATTGGCATTGAACATTTTTTGCCCCAAAGGTGTCATCGGGGGCGCTTCTTTGTCCGGGAGCATAGCTCCGCCTTTGCCTAACCAAACCCCGGATAGATCATGCGCATCATAGGCGGGCGGCTGAGCCGCCTTTGCTGCAGCTGCTGATTTTGGCTCTCGACGGCCGCCGGCCGACGGAAAATATACTTGTGCGGCACCAGGCAGTGAAAACAGAAACATTGCCGCGAACAAAACGACCAAGCTCACCAACCGATCTCGCATTTGAACCTCCGGATGTCTCGACGTCGGCCCTCAACTCCGCCGGCGTACGTATTTTGGCGCCGCTCACTTGCAACGGCTTTCGGCGGGAGCTGCCGTCCCAAGCAGCTCCGAAATTATCACGCTGAAATGCGGTTGGAGTTGCGGATTGACAAAAACAAGCTTTGTTACCGGTCGTTTCTAACCTAAAAACGGCCTTCTATTGAGCATCATCAACTTCTCCTTGAATAGGAGCTCCCGGCGCATCACTGCCAACTCCGCCCTCGTGATTGCAGAGGCACCAGCCATCAGCGAGCACTGCCTTCCCAAAGACCAATACCGGCGCGCCCGATTTCGAAGGGTTACCTGTGATCGTAATCGGCGTTCCCGGCGCAAACTTGGCGTTGAGCTCCTTCTGCGAGTGGCCATACGATTGCAAATTGCGTGGATTTCTCATTTCCGCACCCCAATGGACAACTTTACCTTTGTCATCCGTCACGTCGAAATACAGTTGGGAATGCGGGTTGGCGAATGCAAATGTTGTGACCGTTCCCTTTAAAACGACAACCTTGTGAATGTCGTAAGACACCGCGGTTCCGTGGTGCGCGAACAGCGAAGCCGACGCTGTCATTAGAAGAGCGCATACCGCAAAGCGAATGAGCATGGAACTTTTTTTCATACAGCACCTCTCCAAGGACTCGGGGCAAATTCGCCCTTGCTTCACCTAGCTACAATACGGCGGCATCCTAGAACGAACGCGCTACCCAATAGCACATCGCCAACCAAGCATCAAGGATAAAATCGGCAGGTGTTGGTAGCACATGAAATGTCCGGTGTAATTAGCACGTGAAATGTCTGACTTCATGAGCTGGCGCGAGGCGACCTGGCATCGGAGCGTATGGCCTTCAGTGCGCGAGGACGGGACCGGCTGAAAATGCTGCATGAGGTGAAACAGAAGAATCTGACGCAGGTAAAAGTGGGGCAGCGGCTGAACGTGAGCGATTCCCATGTGGGACGACGGCTCGTTGCGGTGTAACGAGCGTAGTCTTGCTCTGATCCGTGGACAGCGCACGCAGCGCTCGAACCGAAAGCTGCTGGCGGCAGTCGAGCACAACACGCTGTCGCGGGTGCGCCTGCCTTACCCGCACTTCGGACCTAGGCTGGCGGCCGGGCGCGCAAAACACATCGCGTTCCCCATCCTGGAGGTGCAGGTGGATGGCGAAGTGAATTGGCGCGAGTTTGAACAAGGCTGCCCGCACCGCGCGCTGCGCTTGTTTGTTCTGCCTCCGCGCTCACCCCAAGTCAATGGTGCCGTCGAACGCGCTCAGTGCACTCACATCGAAGAGTTCTATCAAGCGATTAATAGCTCGCTGCAGATGGCCACCGTAATCGTGAACTCCCGCAATGGGAGAAAACCTACAACACGCTGCGCCTCACCAGCCCACACGTATCTCACTCCAGTGCAAGTCCTGGAGCAGTGGCATTTCGAACCAAAATCTGAATTTGCCACCTATCTACTGGGCGAGTTGAATGGCTTGATTGAGGCGAGGACTGGTGTTAGCCTAATGGATGCGTGAGGTCATTCTGGTTTGGGATTAGCGGTTCTGGACTGTTGAGCGTTGGTAAATTTATCCGTTATTTCAGTTGCACTGCTCTTTTGCTTCGTCCTGTGCGTTTGATTCCTAACAGATGATGAGTGACGCCTGATGCGCGACGTTCCGTCGTGACGTTCTTAGGGAACGCTCGGTTGGCTCCATCGTTTCCATTCTATTGATGCGTGTTGCCGCGGCAGCGCCCGAACACCGGGCGTTGTGAGGGTTATGGAAAGTTTTCTTACATTGCCAGCGACCGACAGAGGAGGTTGGGCTGGTTTCCGCCAACGTTGGTCTGGCCACGATTCGCGGAATGTAGCGGAATTGCTACCTGATGCCAGGGCCGCCAGAAGCCTGGCGCGTCTTAAAGGCGGCATCGCGGTCACTAAGCAGCGTATCTGGCTCAACGGCCTGCCCGACGCGTTCCGTGGTTTTCGGATCCTGCACTTAAGCGACATCCATCATAGCCTTTTCGTGGGACTCGATAAGGTTGCCGCGGTTGTCGAGCTCTCCAATTTTCTGAAGCCCGACTTGATTGCGCTTACCGGGGATTTCATCACCTATTCACGTGCTTCAATCGAACCAGTGACAGAAATTCTAGGCAGCTTACACGCGCCTGCCGGCGTTTTTGCCGTGCTGGGCAATCACGATTTTCGAGTAGGCGCGGACGCGATTGAGCGCGCGCTGCGCCGCAGGCGGATTAGTGTTTTGCGTAATCGCCACATTCAGCTGCGAGAAAATGGCGACACGCTGCACGTAGCGGGTGTTGATGATTTCGGCTACGGCGCCGATCTTGTGCGCGCTCTGCGAGGCATTCCCAGCCACGCACCCACGGTGTTGCTGGCTCACAATCCGCGCCTGATACACGCCGCCGCCTGTCATGGTGTCGGTTTGATGCTTGCGGGCCATACGCATGGCGGACAAGTGAATTTGCCCCTTCTCGGATCGGTTTATGGACGCACGCCGGAGCAGTTACGCTTCAAGGTCGGCTGGGACCGCCTGGGCGCTACCCAGATCTATGTGAGCCGCGGTATCGGCACGATCGTGCTGCCCTGGCGCTGGCGCTGCCCGGCTGAGATCCCCCATTTCGCACTCGAAACCCATCCTTCTCAAGCAATGCCCACGCACGATGCGCCAGCGTGGCCACCCGCTCCCAGATCAGCGGCACAGCCACACGTAAGCTGATTTCGCTGCCTGCTCTTTAATCACCTTTCATTGGTCAGGATTTTCTAATTGACTGATTTCGAATTGACTCATCGCTTCGTTTCGCGAATCCCTGTTGATTCCAAAGTCCGAGGTGTGCTGCGGTTTACGTTATCCGCAGCCAGACGGCGATCTACCGCCGGTGTGGTGAATACCTCTGCTGCAACGATGCCGTGAAATCGAATGGTTTCGGTATGTGCCTGGTTCACCTCCTGTACGGGCGAAAGAAACCCGCAAAGCAAACGCTGTGCGTTTGTTGTTTCATAGCAACTTCGCCGATTCCATGCGGTGCGGGATTCGGATTTGCACGGTACAGTACAATTTCACACTTCAGTGAAGCATCTTTGACGAAGCGCGGCACCTGCTTGAAGCTCATATGTCGCTGCACAGCGGGCGAGACAGTTGGCCGTGAGTTTCGCGTGAAGTGACACCCGAGTATCGCGGCTGTGTCAGCCTCAAATGCGTTGCGAGATAAACAGCGTGACCACTGGAGATGTGCGAAGGAGACCTGATGGGCCGTTTCACCGGCGTGCTCGGGATTATCGCGATGCTCGGTATTGCGTACGCTTTATCTTCTAACCGCCGGGCCATTCGCCTGAAAACCGTGGCCTGGGGACTGGGCCTGCAATTGGTTTTTGCCTATTTCGTGCTCCGCTTTGACATTGGCCGCGTGATTTTTGAAAAGCTGGGGGCCGGTGTCACGACGATGCTCGGGTATTCTTTTGTCGGCTCATCATTCGTATTCGGTGAATTGGGAAAACAGAACTCGTCTCTTGGACTGATTTTTGCGTTTCAGGTATTGCCCACCATCATCTTCATCGCGTCATTCTTCGCCCTGCTGTATTACCTCGGGGTAATGCAGGTCGTTATTCGCGGCGCGGCCTGGGTGATGCAGCGCGTCATGGGCGCGAGCGGAGCCGAATCGCTGAATGTCGCCGCCAGCGTTTTTATGGGCCAGACCGAAGCACCGCTCACCATTCGCCCATTTCTGCCCGACCTGACGCAGTCAGAGCTGATGACGATTATGACCAGTGGAATGGCCCATGTTTCCGGCGGGATCATGGCGGCATACATTGCTTTCGGCATCGATGCCAAGCACCTGATCACGGCCGTAATCATGACGGCACCGGGAACGCTGCTGATGGCCAAGATGTTTGTTCCTGAAACTGAAATTCCGGTCACCGCCGGCACCGTTCGAATCGAGCGCGGGGAGCGTGACCAGAATTTTCTCGCGGCGATTGCGCGCGGGACCGCTGATGGACTGAACCTGGCGATCAACGTGGCAGCCATGCTCATCGCGTTTCTGGCGCTAATCTACTTGTGTAACGGCATTCTGGGAGGTATTCATACCCGTGTCGCGGCGCATGGACTCGCTTTTTTCCCTTCAAGCCTGCAGCAAATCTTTGGTTGGATTTTCGCACCTATCGCCTGGGTCATCGGCGTACCCTGGCGCGATTGCACGGCGATTGGCAACCTGCTCGGAATCCGGATGGTGCTGAATGAGCTTGTGGCATTTTCTTTTCTAGGGCCGATGCGCGCGTCGCTCGATCCCCGTTCCTTCACCATCGCCACGTTTGCGCTGTGCGGGTTCGCCAACTTCAGCTCGATCGGAATGCAGATTGCCGGCATCGGCGCGCTCGCTCCCAACAGGAAGAACGATCTCGCGCGCCTGGGCATTCGCGCGATGCTGGCAGGCACCATGGCCAACCTCATGTCCGCCTCCATCGTCGGAATGTTCCTGCGCTGATGCTGAGGACTGATGCTGAGGCCGCTACCGTTTACCTGCATCTTTCCCTTACAAACAGCGAAACCATGTTCAATTTCGTGCTGATCGAGGGTGCGAGCAGGTGACTTCGGCGCCCTGCTGAACGACGCTCCACCGCCGCTGGTGCCTCACAGGCTACAGCCCCCGTTCTTTGTGATAAAGAAAGAAGGTGAAGGCATCTTGTGCGTCGCTGGGATTGGGAAACTCCAGGTAAATGTAGCGCTCGGTGACTTTCAGGTCCACGGCGGCATAGGTGCGTGTAGCCACTTTGCGCTCCGGGCTGCGCACGCTTTGAGGAAAGCCGTTCGCACTGGAGCCGATGCGCACAGTCCATCCGCGGTTGGGGCTGGCCACCCATGCGTCCAGGCTTCCAATGTCTTGATACGGCACAATCGTCACAATGACCGTCCCAGCCATGCTGCCATCGCCGCCTGTCCAACTCTGTTGTACCCACGCCGCGGAATCCACCTCCGCTACCTTCACTTCGAGGATCCCTTCATTCCCCTGCTGCTCGGTCTGCGCTATCCAGTTGGTCGTGGCGGGCAGCTTCACTGTGGGCAGAGCCGCCCTCACGTTCGGGAGGCCGCGCTCCGCTTGATTAACAGCGGCGGCGAGCCGCGTCAGTTCCTCGCTGAGATAAGTGTGCTGGGCGGGCAGCCGGCCCAATCGGTCGTAGAAGCGCGCTGTATCCGCGAGACAGTCGCGCACTTGGCCGAAGTAGCCCTGCAGCGATGAAGCTGCGCCAGTGGACTCCGTATTTTCAAGCGACGGACGCAGCGCGTCGACGAGTGTCAGAAGATGTTGATTCACGGAACTGATCTCGGAAAGCAGTTCGGAACGCTCCGTCGCTGTGTCTTCGGCTATGGCAATTGGCTCTACGGGATAAGAGAAGGTGAACCGCCCCCAAGCGCTCCGTCCGAACAAATTTACGTAAGCGCCCTCAAATTTCTGCCAATCAGCCAGTTGTTTGATCACGGCTCGAGCCGAGGATCCCTGGAGCGCTCCCCATCGACCGTGAGCAAGAGCCGCACCAGCATATCGCGACACGCTCACGCTCTGCGGGTACAGCCAAACCTGCCAGGTTGAATAGCGCGCGAGCGCAGGATCGCCACGAACGACCTGCAAAGCACCCCGGTTATAAACGTAATACGAATTTGAATCGGAAAAAGAATTTGAAGCGGACGTTTGTGCCGCACACGGTGTTGCCGCCGAGCCTGCTGCGATGCCGCAGAAAGAGGACAGGAGAAGGAGGACGGTTCGCATGTTTCACCTCCACATCCGACGGGTACCTGCGACTGGCCCGTCTTGACTGGCGCCTTTAGCCCTGCGCCAAGCGTGCGTTTACTTGAATTGAGATGGGCTCCGGCAATCGTGCAACCGCCGCGTGGCGACGTCTCAGCGTGTGCTGTTCGCGCCGTTCAGGGTAAGGACCACGCCGTGTTCGGCATTGGTTTGAAATGTCCTGGTCCAATCGACATCCTCCAGACGCACCACGCCAGATGCGGTACCGTCGAGTGTGTACAGTAATCGGCTGCCGTCCACATGAATGTTTGTAGCCGGATAGCTGATGCCGTTGCGCATCACCAGAACACTTTCTGTCGCGCTCGGTGAAGAAGCGCCGGGTGCCGTGGCCGGGCGTCTCGGTGTTGCTGCCGCTTGCGCCGGCAAATTACTCACCGGGCCGACCTTGGCAGGCGGCGGCACAGGCGTGCGAGCCGGAAAGTACTGGTTGGGAAATTCGTAAGTCCGGTTCGGCAAGTACTCTGCCGAGGGCCTCGCGGCGTTACGCATTTGCGCCGGCGGCTCGGCTGGAATCGCAACATCATCCATCAAGCGCAGGGTCAACCGCTGTTCGCCTTTGAGTGTGGGGCGGGGGCCGCGAGCGGGCAATGTCAGCACCTTCTCAGGCCACAACGGCGGGAACAACCATTCCACGGCATCCCTGGTCGCATGCCCATGGCCGATGATCTTGCCGTCGCGATCCACCCGGTACCCTCGTAGGGCCACGATCTTCACGGGAACCGGTAACAGGCCCTCGGGCGTGCCAATGCGATCAAACTGCAGTTGCAAATATCCTTTGCCGAAGAAGTGTCCAGGATCCTTTTCCGCATCGAGGTGGCCACCCAGGTAAGCACCGTGTCCAAAGGCGGCATGGCCAAAGACAATTACCGCGGACAAATCACAGGTCACCGGGTCGCCCACATCGGCGGTTTTGGAAGAAAAATTCGGCTCGTTGAGGGTACAACGCAGCAAGGTCCCGGCGGGCAGGATCACATCACTATTCCGATCCTGCGCTTTAACACTGCTTGGGATATACCCAAGAGCAAACAAAACAGAAATGAAAAACATTCGAAGAGCGGCTGGCTTCATGGCAGACCTCCCAGGTTTGAACGTGGCGGGCGAACCCACGCGGAGGGAAGGAAGAGCGACACTTCGGCTTCAATTCGGAAGCTTGGTTCGGAGTGGCCGCTGGAAAAATCGGTGGTGCACGGACGCGCCCGTCAGCGTGTGGACGCTAGCACAGCGTAAATTTGCTGGCAATAAGGCGAATCCCTACCCTCTCTACATGGAATCGGCCTCGCGACGATTAGCAGTCACTAACGGTGATCAACGGTGATTAGCGGCGATCAGATAGATCAGTCGCCGAAGAGGCGCGCGATTTGCGCGACAACGTGCTCCTCATAGACGAAATTGCGATTGGCAACTATCGACCAGCCCACCTGCGCGTTTTGGTTTACTGTCGCGAGCGTCTGATTTGCTAGAACCGGAGTGGAATAAACCTCGCGAAGAGCAGTCGAACAGGAACACGCTAAAAGGTTGCATATCTGTTCACAATTTTCTGTTCACACTCTTGATGACTGGGAAATTGTTGGCGTAGTAAAGTATCCACTCAATGAAAATGCTGTGGGCGTCGGCTAAGTATTTCGGAGCACGAGCGTGGGGCAGGTCTGGTGTACTCGGAGGCAAACCACTTCTGCGCCGGATTGGGGGAAAGGGCTTCTGCTGAAGATCGGAGCCTCATCGTAGACATTCGCGCGGAGCTTAGCGTGACCGCGCTTTTGTTCCACGGGATTTCTGTCTCTTCTGAAGAAACTCCTTTACGGCTTGCCGTACCAGTGCCGAGACAGGCGCAAATGATTGCCGTGAAATTCGTGATAAAGCTTGGGCTTGCTGGTCGGTCAGCCAAACGACGGTTCGTTTCATTAGGCGTATATGATGTGGCTCAAACCGCCGCAACACCATAGTACGTCGGTCACGGGCGTTATGGAACTGCTAGGCCTATCCGAAGTGCCCTCCTGAATCCTGTAGATCGTGTTGCAGCCGGGATCAGTCCTAATACGGGATATAGCGTCGGGCCGGTTTCAACATTTCAGCGTGCGCCTTGAAGCACTGTAATTCTGATTTGATTACGCGCATCATTCTTCTTTCAAGGCTTTTAGTCGGGGCCGGGAAACTCGAGAAGCGGATTCTTTTTGTAACCTTTTGCGCGCTGGTCGTGTGCTTACGGCCGAATTCCCGGGACGTTTAGCCGAATGCGATACAGGCTGGTGCGTGCAGTTACATACAGCGTCTTGCCGTCCGCATCTCCCCATGCACAGTTTGCGGGGAGCTCAGGAAACTGGATCGTGCCGAGAAGCTTGCCTTGCGGCGAGAAGACCATAATGCCCGCCGGTCCTGTGGCGTAAATGTTGCCCGCAGTGTCGACCTTCATTCCATCCGGCACATCTTCGCCGGGAATATTCGTCGCGTCGAAAAACTTGCGTCCATTGCCTAAAGTTCCGCCAGGCTGAACGTCATAAACCATCCAAAACTTATCCGGGCGCGAACTCGCAATGTATAGCTTCTTTTCGTCAGGCGAAAAGGCTAAGCCGTTGGGGTAAGGTATATCTTTTGTAAGCAGGTCGAGCTTCCCCTTTGTGGTGATCCGGTAGACCCCGTTAAAGTCCAATTCCTTTTGCGGCAGGTCCTTTGCGTCGGTTGGATACGTCCGCAAAAGGCCAGGCGGATCTGTGAAATAAATGTCTCCGTTCCTGCGTGAAACCACATCGTTCGGGCTGTTAAGCCGCTTGCCTTCGTAGCGGTCCGCGAGGACCGTGACAGAACCATCCTGATTGTATCGCGTGACTCTGCGATTTCCGTGTTCTGCCGCAACAACGCGGCCCTGCCGATCAAGCGTAAGACCGTTCGAGCCGATCAGCACTCCATCCGGATATGTACCTGCAAATATCGACTTCCTGAAAACAGACACGCTCCCGTCCGGTACCCATTTCATAATGGAGTTTGCCGGAATGTCGCTAAACAAAAGATAACCGCCGTTTCTGACCCAAATTGGACCCTCAATGAATCGGAAACCGTCTCGGACCTTCTCGACTTTTGCATCCGGGGGCACCAGTTTGTCGAACGCCGCATCAAGGCGAACTATATTTCCGACGGCCGCTTTTTGGGCGCGCAGGGGTAGAATTAGAAGTCCGATCAGAACGCCGATCAGAAGCCCGATCGGAAGAACGTCACCAATTCTCTTGCGTATCATGAGCATCGCTCTACGCCTGCCTTGAAGCGCTGCGTTCAAAAACTCTGGGCGGATTGTAGTGCACAGCATGGAATATCTACAAACCTGATCGGCCAACCGGAACGCCGCACAGACCGTAACTGCCCAGCCGTGCAGACGTTCTTACGCGTGGCAACTGATGGGCGGTTCCGACGACTCGGTTATTTATAACGAGTCTGCCGCGCATTGCGAGTGCGAATGATTGCGGGCAGCCGCCAGCTTTTTAGATCTTTGCCGAATCATATGACGCCAAGCTCTCGAAGCTCCTCGATCCGCTTGGCGTCGTATCCGAGCATCCCCCCGTACACGACCTGATTGTGCTCTCCCATATCAGGGGGCGGTTGGTCGAATCCAGCCGAGGCGCGCGAAAACTTGATCGGCAGTCCCATGGCGAAAACATCATCAAGCACGCCGTATTTCGGATGTGACATGGGGACAGTCTCGTTCCGAGCCACCACTCGGGGATCGCGAACCGCCACAGTAGGATTGCGCACCTCTGCCGCGGGAATACCCGCCGCCACAAGCTTCGCGACGGCGTCGCTCACCGTTTCGGAGGCGGTCCATTCGCCGATAAATGCATCAAGTTCGCGAGAGTACCGCACGCGCATATCACGGGTGCGGAACCGCTCGTCTTGCGCCATGTCCGGCCGCCGCATAACTTCATAGAGTGAATGCGCGAAAACATCCGTGTAAGCACAAATCGCGAGGTAGCCATCCCGGGCCTGATAAATGCCAAAAGGTGCGAGCCTCTGCACAGTCCGTCCGGTGCGGACCGGCGCACCGCATTTTTCCACGGCTTCATACGCTTCACTCGCGATCAGCGAGGTCAACGCACCGAGCATGGACACATCGACGTGCTGCCCGCTGCCCGTGCGGCGTGCGTCGTGAAGTGCCGCGAGCACGCCAATCACCGCGAATAGAGCGGCGGTGAGATCCGCGATCGTTAGCCCCACCCGCACGGGAGGTTCTTCCTCTTCTCCGGAAACATACATCACACCGCTCAGTGCCTGGATCACCGTGTCCAACGCTTTGGGCGAACCCGCACCGGCATCGCGTCCAAAACCCGAGATCGAGCAGTAAACGATGCGCGGATTGGTCTGACGGACAGCGTCGTAACCCACGCCCAAGCGGTCGAGAGCCCCCGGGCTGAAATTCTCGACGACTAAATCCGCCTTACGCGCCAGATCGTAGAACACTTCGCGGGCGGCCGCGTGCTTCAAATTCAGCGTCACGCCAAGCTTATTGCGCAGCCGGTTAAAAGCAGTCACGGAGATGTCCTCCGGGCTGTCGCGCACAAGCTTTAATCCGCCGCGGCCGAAGTACGGAGCATTGTTTCGGCAAGGGTCACCATCGGTGGGATTCTCGATTTTAATGACCTTTGCACCCAAACCTCCCAGCAGCAGGGTCGCAACCGGACCTGCGAGTGCCACCGTGAGATCGAGGACCGTAATATCGCCCAGCGGAGAATCTGTTGAAACGCTCGCGGCCAATGAGCCCACCTTAGCTACTGCGACTGCTTACTTACAATCCAACAAACCACATCGGCGCAAGCAAGCAGTAATCAGCTCACCGAGCCTTTAATCTGACGCTGGGCGCGCACATCTTCTGCATAGGCCGTAATTGCATCGAAGGCGATTCTGGCGACATTCGCATAATTGTCGCGAGGCTGATCGAGATTGCTCGCCGCGTATCCGATCGCTGCATGGGCCATGCGCATGCGGCCATCGAGCCACGGTCCACCGCCGAAACCACCCATTACCGGAATAGAGACCGCCGCCACGACAGCAGCACCCGCCACCGGCCCGGAGTTCGTGAAATCGAGCAAAGAAGCTCCGGCGTCCTCCAGGCGCTTCGCCTGTTCAACGAGCATCTCCGTCATCTCCGCGGGCACTTGCGCACTGGCCCTCGCGGCGGCGCCGTAAGGAATACCGTATCGCAGGGCCGTCTGCGGGGTGATACCAAATTGAGCAAACACGGGAATACCGGCGCGCGCGATGGCGCTCACGGCGTCCGGAAAATCTGCCGCGCCGTCGAGCTTAACCATGTCCGCGCCTGCTTCCTTGACCAGCGAAATAGCGCTTTCCAGTGCACTGTGCGTGCCCTGTTGGAGTGGGCCGAACGGAAAGTCGCAGCTGACAATTGCTCGTTTAACGCCCCGGCGGACCGCCTTGCAAATCACGAGCATCTCATTCATGGTGATCTCGAATGGATGGGGCTGGCCCCACAAATTCACACCCACAGTGTCCCCCACCGAGACGACATCCACTCCGGCCCGGTCGACGATCTGCGCGATCTGATAATCCCAGGCCACCACGCCCACAATCTTTCGCGCTTCACGCTTCATCTGTTGGAGTGCGGTGACGGTGACAGGCGAGTCCTGTGCCTCCATGATGCTCCTGTGGTTTTCTCTATGGATTTAGACGTCCCCGACGCAGGGCTGGCGTAACGCATACACTTGCATGAAAGTCATATGCAGGCGGCCTCGCAACTTGCATTCTGTGGCCTTCAGCCGAATTTCAGCACTGCCGCTAATGACTTGCTCAGAATCCAATCTCTGTGTGCCAGCGAGACGGAAATTGAGCGATGAACGAAAATGATTCAGGGCCTGCACGGACATTCGCGTCGCCCAAAATCATTTGATCGTATCGCCAGCACAGAACCGGTGCAAGCGACTCCAGGGAATACGATGTGCTGGAGCATCCCTCAGATGAGTCTCTAGTTTGCACGATGTTGACCGGTGCCGGGCGTTTGTTACGATACTCGATCGAATTTCGTGATCAAGAACGATTGGGGAGCATCAGATCGAGCGTACAAGGGAGGAATAGGAATGGCTGAAATCCCACGGCTGAACGGCATTATCCGTGCCCTGGAACAACACCAGGCCGCATTTGCTGCTTTCACCAATGCGGACGTCGATTCTGCGCTGGCACTCAACGCTTCCAGTTACGATGGCGTCATTTTCGAGTTGGAGCACAATCCATGGGATATAAGCGCACTGCGAAATTGTTTGCAATACATGCTTAATAGGCGGGAAATCGTCGAGCGTGGTTCCCTCGCGCCGGCGATCACGCCGCTTGTGCGCATTCCGCCAAATGGAAGCGAAAAAAATCAGTGGTTCGCAAAACAGGCTCTGGATTTGGGCGCCTACGGCATCGTGTGGCCGCACATCAGCACGGCAGATCAGGCCTACAATGCGGTTGCTGCATGCCGGTACCCGCGTTTAAAGACTGCGGCCCTCAGTGAACCGGCCGGCATAAGGGGCGATGCACCGATGGCGGCGGCGCGTTATTGGGGCCTCACTCAACAGGAATATTACCGCAAAGCTGACGTCTGGCCGCTTAACGCCCAAGGTGAAATTCTGGTGATTCTGATGATCGAGGATACGCAGGGCATCGCTAATCTCAGCGACATGCTCAAAAATGTTCCGGGTGTAGGCTTGGTCCTGATTGGAGAGGGCGATCTGAGTCAGGAACTCGGCTTTCCGCGACAATACGATCATCCTTCTGTTGTAGAAGCCATGGCGGAGATTGTCGCGACCTGCAAGGAACACAACGTTCCAGTGGGACACCCGCATGTGGATTCCAACAATGTGGAGCGGATTGTGCAAGAAGGCTATCGCTTTTTGATGGCCGCTCCCACGCGAAGCTACGCCGCATTACAAAAAGGCCGGAGGCTTGCTGGCCGCGAGTAGCAAACCTCCCCACCCCAATTATCTCGTATCGCAGCCGCAGACTGCTGCGGACAAAGCCTGAGCTAATCCAAATCCAACGTGCCCGGAGCAAAAAGTTCCTCGGTGCTGAATTTCCTGGGAATCACCTGCTGATCTACAGCGAACTGAACAATAGTTTCAATGGCCTTGCGATTCGCGGCGATGCCGAATGGAAACGGATCACCCACAAGCTCTTTAAGCTTCACGGCACTTTCGTCCGCAGGCGAAAGATTCTCGCGCGAATCTAAATGTGTCAGGTACATGTTCTTACCGGCCTGGAAATAGTTGAAAAGTTCCTGGGCCAACCCGGGATCAGCTTTCAGCAGCGAATCCTTAACCACCAAACCATGATTTATGGGGTACACGCCGGTTTTGCGGAAATACGCGGCACCCGCAGCACGAGCGTCGGGAATCAGAGGCTGAATTTCAGGTGAATCCACCCGTATATCTCCGACTGCTGCGGCCATCTTACCGCTGAGCAATAAATCGCCGATTGGCTGCCCGCGATACGAGTAGTTCACGTTCGCAGGCGGTTGATATTCTGCAACATGTTCGTCATCTGTCGGAGCCCAGGTAATTTTGTTCAAGTCCACATCATATTCCGTGTGAAGAATTCCCCTGGCCCACAGGCCTGTGGTCACCGTGTATCCACGGTTCACCGCCACGGTTCGACCTTCCAGATCCTTGGGTTTCTTGATGTCTGAATTCACGTTATAAAAGATGGCCCGGTGATGGAAATTCCTGGTGAGAAACACAGGGACGGCCGTTACCGGCTTTTCGTACGCCTTCGCGCAAAGATACGTGGTAAAGGCCATCTCACAAATGTCGAATTCCAAACCTCGCACCATACGTCGCATCGCTGCGACAATCGGATCCACTTGAATAAACTTAACGTCCCGATTACGGAGGCGAACGTTGCCATCCTTCAACGCCTTCGTAAGCCCGTGATTACCAATCGCAATGGTCAGTGGAGTCACTGTATTGATTCCGGTCGATTCCGCCGCCACGTGCTCAGCCTCTGAGTAATCTGGCGGCTAGGTTCGCAGGTCAATTGCTGATTCACAGGCGGCACCGCCTTGCATTCAGTTCGGTTTCGTAGTGGCGGGCGTCGAAATCAGATCTCCATCTTTTAAGTGTCACAAGTACCGGCGCAGCGTCGTCGCCCCGATTCAATTGGAGCCTTTTCGAGCCGCCTCGTTCCCATCCTGAGAGATGCTGCCTTGCGCTACATTTAGCTAGCCAGGAATCCAAGTGTTTTTTGAGACGGCCCGTTCACATGTTCTATTCCTCATCGAAGTAATCCGAATCGATTCGTTTGACTTCGTATGATGTTGCTAGGTTCACACCGACACCGAAATCAATCATGAAATCGGCTAGCTGGGAACCGTCTACAAGAATGACCTTTGGATCGATGTTTGTAACGTATTCCGTAGCTTCGGCGGAAAAACTGCCTGTAGTAATGAAGACACCCTTCTTTGCCCTTTTGCCTTGGAGCGCTCCTACAAACTTTTGGATCTCAGGCCTGCCTACGGTGTTGTCCCATTTTTTAGCTTGCAAGTAAATGACGCCGAGACCGAGACAATCTTCGTTAATTAGCCCGTCAATCCCCTCATCCCCGGCTCTTCCTATGGCCTCGCCCGCCTCTTTTCTAGACCCGCCGTAACCCATCGCCAACATGAGTTCGACTACGAGTCGTTCGAAGAACTGTGGGGAGCATGCCTTCACTCTACTCAGAAGGTCCGTCGCGAGGTCAATTCGCAGCCTTGAATGCGCTGCCTCCAGCATTTCTTCGGGCGTTTCTTTTTCATCATCAACCGCTGTCAGCGTAAGAGTTTCTTTCGGCTTTTTGGGGGACCGAAATGCAGCAAAATCCGGAAAACGGGACAGATATTTAATCGTAATGCGCTCGGGGGCATCTTGTAACGCTGTTCGCCCGCGATCCGAAATTTCAAAAAATCCTGTCTTAGTTGACTTCAGCAAGCCAGCACGGTCGAGATAGACCTTTGCCCAAGCCACTCGATTTACAAAGATGCTTGCCTGCCACTCGGCAATAATGCTTTTTGTTCTTCTTCAGTCAGACCACATTTTTGCGCGAGATCCTGTCGCACGTTTTGAAGCGCATGCACGTTGCCATCTGACGCCAACTCTAGGAGCGGCCTCATGAGAGTTTGGAAATCTGGAATTGGCAAATCGCTCTACCTTTCCTGCCTACAAGTAGCAAATCAGCCCAGGGAATATACCACTCCATTTAGTGTCTTGAGTGACGCAAATTCGGCTATCCAGATATTTTAACTGTCGACTTTCAGCGAACGAACTCCGGGAGAATCATCTACACCTGTTGCTGAAGACGCTGGGCATCCCACGACGCGGTTTCACTCAAGCGTAATCTCCAGATTGGACTTGAAAGTCGGAGAGAGAGAACCCATTCCGGTGGAAAGTCGAAACTACGGGGTTTTTCTCCGCTGAATAACCTTGTGGCATCGCCTCTATTCCGGGCTACCCTGCCTTGACCTTCGCGGCAGCATGGACGCCCCCGATCATGAATCCCGCGACGCCCGAAGCGCGGCGCTTCTTCACTTGTTTCCAGATTCCTTTTCGACCGCTTCCCATTTCACGATTTTCAAATCCAGCACGAAGATGGAATAAAGCACGGGAACCAAGAGCAGCGTGATAAACGTCGCCACGCAGAGGCCGCCGATCTGCGCATAGCACAGCGGCTGCCACAGCGGTCCGCCATGGGCGGCGAGCGGGAAAAGCGCCAGGACGGTGGCGCCCACAGTGATCATCACCGGCCGCAATCTCACAATACCCGCGTCCAGCAGCGCCTGTTCCAGCGGCTCGCCTTTCTCGTGCATTTCTTCGATGAAATCGAAAAGCACAATCACGTGGCTCACGATCACGCCGATCAGGCTTGCGACTCCCAGGAATGCCATAAATCCGAACGGCGTTCCCATAATCCCAGCATCGCGCCCACCACGCCGTACGGGGTCGCCGCGAACACCAGAAATGGTTTGACCGCGCTCTTGAACTGAAAAACCAGCGCGAGAAAAATTAAACACACCGAAATGACCATCACTACCGCGAGATTTTGAAATCCCTGTTGTTGCTTAGCCCGCTCTCCACTCAACGCAATCCCGTAGCCCGGCGGCAGCTTCTTGCGCAACTCATCCAGCCGCGGCAGCGCTGCGCCGTACACCTCGGACGCCAGATGGCCGGCGGCCGGAAAACATTGCACTGAAATGGTCCGGAACTGTTCGAAGTGCTGGATCCGCAGAGTGTTGATTTCGTACTCAATCGAAGACACTTGATCGAGGCGCACCTTGTTTTTCGTTTGGGACGAGTACACGTACAGGTTCTGCACGTCCGAGAGTTGCGCCCGCGGTTCCATCGTCAGCCGCGGCACCACGAGTATTTGCTCGTCACCGCGCCGCAAGGTGGTGAGTTGAGTCGCGCTGATTGCCGCCGTCACCGAATGCGCCACATCCGCATTGGTCAAGCCTGACAAGTTGGCGCGGTCCGGATCCACTTGCAGCGTAATCTGCACTCCGTCGAGCCCCCAATCGGATTCCATCGCGGTTGGTACAGCGGCTTGTGCGCAGATTGGATATTGGCGGGTCCGCGCGGAATAGGGCGAAGAGACTGGCAACGAGGTAACTTGATGTGGAAGTATTGGCTGCGAGGTAAGCCACGATTTCGCGGAAATGGCAAAAACGCTCGGCACTCTTTTTGCTCATCATCTATACGGGCGACTTAGCGTTAAAACTGGTCGATTGGCGCGAAACCTTTGGCAATGTACCTTGGTGGGGAATTGCGCTGGGCCTTACTTTCAGATTCGCGTTCATGGGTGGCGTGCTTTATCTCTACTTAAAACTCACGAAAGCTCCTGACGAGGCACCGCCTGTGACTAAGCCCATGAAAACTGCCGCAATGCGGTCCATGCGAATCCTTCATATCGTCCTGTGCGTCGCAATCGTGTTGAATGTATACGTTGCACAGAGCATCCTCCGACCAACTAAGGTACCACCGCCTTTGTTCGTCGAGACGTTCTCAGTATTGTGCATCGTGACGGTAGTCATCGGCCTTGTCTTTCGAAGGCGATTACTTTCACCAGCCGTTGAACGGATGCGACGCGGCGATTTAACAGCTCTCGCTCAATGGCGACAGGCGAACGTACTGAGTATGGTGCTTGCTGTTTCCGTGTCTCTGTATGGCGTTGCTCTCCGCGCGATAGGCGGTAGTACGCAACTCACGTGGCTATTCTTCATAGCAGCGGCATTACTGATGTGGCTGTGGCGACCGCAGTTCATGGACGAACCGTCTGCGATTCAAAATTGATTAATCGCCCCGCCCACCCTCAGCGGGCGCATCGCTTGGCGTTTCGTTTTCTGGTTTAATATCGGCGGCGTGCGGCCCGGCCTTGATGATGGTGGCGGAAACATACCGCGACGCATTTGTCGGCGCTCGCTTCGGGGTTGCTGCCAGCAACGTCCCAAGCCCTATCGAAGGCGGTCCGGCATTCAATCATGTTAAGCGCCGGCTAGGGTTAAATGTCGTCTATCTCAACTCTTGAAAAGTCAGCTTCGTATAACGTGGTTCAAATAAGCCGCCCTGCCAGGAGCACCAATTGCACAAATCGAATCCAAGCGACGACTGGCGATACGACAACCTGAAGTGCCTGCAAGGGAGGACTTTTCGCTACGCTAAGTACAAAGCGCCGACGAGCGATTGGAACCATGACCACTGTAACGGATGTTGGGCGACATTCGCCGAATTTGACGGCACGGATATTTTCCACGACGGCTACGTGAGTGCCAAACCTTATGAACCAGCACCGGAACCCGAATTCATCATCCAAGCCAAAAAGCAGGGAATGCATTGTATTCCGGCACCGGTGGTGGACGGATTCACCTTGCACTGGGTGTGCGCCCAGTGCTTCGAGGATTTCCGTAGCGCTCTCAGGTTGAAATTAGAACCGTAGGCAGCTCGGCGCGCCCGCTCCAGCTTCGGCTGCGCCAACGACGTGGGGTGGGCTGGGTTGATGCTCGTCGATTTCACAACTGTTATCACGAGTGACGTGAGCCAAGATGCTCCCGTACATTACCAATGGCTTGTAAAAACTCCTCCTCCGTAGCAAGCGAATTTCGTTGCTGTCGGTCTGGGCCAAACTCTCCAAAACGTGACATTGCGATTGATGCCGCCCCTATAAGGCTCTTAGCTATAATCTGCATCTTCCTATGAGGATTGTTGCTCAATTTGTCGCCGGAAAATGTGGGTGCGAGCACTGCCAACTCATATTTGCAAAATCCTTCCGTCGATTCTGAGGCAACCAAGGAGTTGGTGCTAAATATGCCATTCGGAAGACGCGCGGATTCTATCGACCACGATAATTCGTCTATTCCATTAAACACCATCCACGCCCGACGTATCGGCGCACTCCCCTCGTGCACGGGCACATCACAATCCAATACGATGCACCACGGGACAAGGTCCCATCGAATCGCAACGATTTTCGCGTCTCTGCCGAGCCGCAGTGCGTCGGCAGAGCTTAACATTGTCACCTTTTTGTGAGACATACAATTGCCCGTCCTTTTGGTGCGGATGCTGTTGCCTACAATGTGGAGACACGGCAATATAGTGCTGCTCTCTTTATCATTTCCGTTTCCCGCTGTCCTTTGGCCTGCCGCCCAGATGCGCCCATGCCGACAATTCCTTCCGCGAATGTTTGCGTGCTCTCGCCAAACCTCCAAGTTTCGCCCACGCCCTGCGTTGAACCGCAGTTGTTTTTGCGGCACGAGCTTTTCCACCAAGTTTGCCCAGGGCAGGCGGCGTGGGGATTCTTTCGTGCCATGCATATATTGTACATGACGCTAAGCAAGATATAAAAGCTATAATGAGTAGGAGCTTGAATACACTAAGCTGAACTGAGGAAACTATTATGAAGAACGATCAGAAGTCACGCGCGATCAAGAACAAGAAAAAGGCACGGAAGAATCCCTCAAAACCATCTCCAGCTATGAAGGCTAAAAAGCGATTTGTTCCACGCGAAATTGATGAAACCACACCTGGGCAGTTTACAGGGTTTGTTGGGGGAGTACGCCCGCCAGAGGTCAAAAAGGAATCCTAGCCACAAGAAATCCGAACCAGCACCAGGGGAAGCATGATATTCATCGTAGGGTAGCAGGCGACAATCAAATAAAGGTGAATTATCGGCGTGCCGGTGTAGCCGTGCACCAAGCACGCTTCCGAACTCATTATCAGAGCCAAAGCAAATAGGAAGCCGATGACTATCGGTCGTGGGTGTATCAGGCCGTGCCGTTCGCAGGGCGGTAGATTGAAAATCTCGACACTCTCGTTGCTAAGCACAGCCAGTCGAGAGCCATCCGGCGATACTGCAAACTCAATAAAATCACTCTCGCGAGTGACGAAAGTGGCGACTATAGTATCGTTGTCCGTGAACCAAAGTGATGTGCGTGGCAGGTCTTTGTACTCTCCCGTGTGACCAAAAGTCACGGCAACCGGGCTAGTTCCAAGAGCAGTGCGGAAGTCCACGCGCCACGCTGGAGCTGCGTTTTGGCCAGCTCGCGTATGCGATGGAGGATATCTTTTTGCTCGCCGCTTTGTGCCTTGCCTACCAGAATATCAAGTTCCTTCCGCACCTCGGGCATTTGAAGCCCGTTAGACACGGTGTTGCCGATATACTGCAAAAGGGGAAACGATTGATCGCCAACTGGCCAGATATGGGCTAAAGAATAGTTGCGACCCACCACTTCAGCCTCTCTTCTCCCAGCTATATTTTGCAATATGGCGTCAATGGCCATTAAGTTTGTTACCTCAGTGCTGCTCTGGAAAACCCGGAAAAGCTGTCACAAGGCCGCCGTCAGAATTTACGATCACAGTATAAACATTTGTGTACTGGCCGGTGTTCGAATATCCGACTGCATTGCGCCCATAGTTCACGAAAGGTGCATTGCCGTGCGCCTGAATTATCCCTTTGGTTGTTTGGCTGTTTTGTATAACGTTAGCGATGTCTTGCGCATCACCTAATGAAATGCTTTTCGATGCAGTTGCAGTCGCGCCGTCTGCCAAGTGGGTATTAGCGGGCCACCCAGGCAGCGGCGGGTGATAAAGATGCAAATGCGGGACTGAAAAAATACTAGAAAAGTAATTTGCATCGCGCTGGAATGCGCAAAGCGGTACGGAACTCCGTTGGGTGAAATTGGGACGGCCCTGGGAAAGGCCGGTGGAAATTTGATTCGGAGACAGATCGGTTAAAAGTGATCGATAAAACACGGAAATAGGGCAGGAGCGCCAGGTCTTCGGCTTAGGGCACCCGCTGCAGCGCTTTCTCCAGACGTCGGTGGATGTTTTCTCGAACAAACGCAAGCACAGTCTCTGCGCGTATTTGGCTGCTACGCCCGCGGGTTCATTGTCGCGATTGATTGGAGGTCGGACTTTTGTGATCCGGAACAATGTCGATCCCGAATTGCGGAGCGGAATAGGTACCTGTCATGTGAACTGGGATTTCGGCACCCGAGGGTTTTTTCTTAAAAAACAAATCGAATGGCTTTAAAAGCACTGATTTTACGCCTCCGGCTGTCTTGGAAAACGAAGCGTCCGTCTTAAGCGTCCCGTGGAAATTGATGCCTTCGGTGATCAGGTTATACGTGCCGTTCATGTCGGCGTGCGCTCCGGGTACTGTGAACGAGAGATTGCGGAAATCCGCAATGCCGTTTCGCACGACGGCATGGCCCTGTACCTCTGACACGACCTCGGCAGAATTTTGAGCGTCGCTATTCCCGCTGTCTTTGCTTTGCTTCATCCCGCTTGCCCGCGCACTCAACGCGGATACGCGATCTTGCGTGTTGCTATTCGAAAAATAGCCATCGTTAATCGTGAAGCTGCCCTGCATGGTCAATTTCTTTAGAAACGGCCCTGCTTCGGGCGGTATCACGGCGCGAGCTTGCAGACTCGTGATGCCTGACATGGGAGGTTTCGGACTGCGGCCGAATAGCTCAAGTATGTTCTGGACGCGGCCGTCGTTCACAGTGAGGTCGATCGAGGTCGTCTTACCTTTGCGATTGGGTGCGCCCGCGATCTTCCCATGCGCCACAACGGTCGTTTGCAAAAACCCCGCTTTGATGTTTTCTAGCTGAACATCGCCATTGATCGCGTTTAACAGAAGGTGAAACTGGGTCTGCAGATGAACCGCATGAGTGCTCTGCGTCAGTTTGAAATCCGGAACGTCGGCGGAACCCAGTACATTGATCTGACCCAGTACACCGTTGAATTTATCTTCTGACGAAAGCTTGCCCGCAATACCCTTGAACACACTTAAATCTGCCTCTTGAAATGAGTACGATCCTGACAGAGGGGTTTGGCCCGGTTCACCTGATTTCCACGGCCCAAAAGAGCCCGTCGAACGGATCTCGCCCGGCGGTTCGGCGTTGCGCATTTCGACGTGATAAGTCATGCGAGATTCCCGGCCAACGGAATTCACCGTTAATCTGTGAATGTCGAATCTTAGCGGCGGTTTGCTGTCGCTCCGGCCAATTTCCAAAACAGTCCCATTCGCCACGATTTCGCCCACACTAGACCCCTTCCGTTTCATATCTTTGCTGCTGGTGCTGCCTGTTCTATTGGAGCCGAGATGATCGCTTGATACTCGTGGCGGAATATTCACGCGCATACCATCAAGCACGATTCTCGCTACATATCCTGGGCGGGCGAAAAGATCGAGGTATCGGGCACGAATCGTCATCTTCTGCACAGAAACGAGAGGCGGAGTGCCCGGCGAGAGTGAATGGGTTGTAAAGGTCACGCCTTCCGCATCGCAGCCCGGGCGTGGAAAGATTTTGCTCCTGAATTTCGTGACTTTAACCGTCGACGGAATGTCGTTCTGCAATGATTGGATCACCCGCACCTCGGAAAATGGCCAATGCAGGACCAGGAAAATGGCGGCTGCTGCGATGAAGATTAGAACTGCTGCAGAAACTATGACCACTGGATGGCGCCAGTGCAGCGAAGAACTCTTCCGATCATTCACTACGGACCCCCCGAATGCTACTTCATAGTGTGAGCCTCTCGGCACACTATGCAATCAGGGCGCTGTTGTAGCTGCGTCAGGAAGAAGGCGTAATTTAAACAGATACCCTACGTTAGGTCTGGTGCGGACTTTTCCAGGCGAAAACATGCGTGGACACATACCGGAAATGTAGAACGTTCAAGTGAATTTGATGATCGATGAGCGCCCTCTGTTTACGTCGCACAGCACGATGACCTCGCGACGGTCGACCATTTTTTATCTCACCTCGGAGGAGCGACTCGTATAAACGTAGCCAAGATCTCGTCAGCATGACCGGGCGCGCGGCGGGAGTTTCAAAGAGGGTGCCGCTCGAAACCAGGGTGGCCTGCGTACATTGCTCTCCGATGAGCGCGTCGCAGTGTTCGCGATCCTAACCATTTTCTTTCACATGGGAAACGGAGCCATGCTGGCTTGCACGGGCGAGATTGTTTCTAAATCGGCGGCCAAGAGCTCGGATTTATGGATGGGCACGTTCGTGACCGTTCCACAGATTGTAATGGCAGTGATTGGCGCGTCGGTGGGAGAGATCGCGGATGCCTACGGACGCAAACCCATTTTGCTGCTTGGATTCATTTTCCTACCGTTAAGGGCCATTCTGGCCGCCTTTACGGCGGATCCCAGGTGGTTGACAGCTTTGCAGGTGTTAGACGGATTTTCGGCGGGCATCTTCGGAATTGTGGGAGTCTTGATGATCGCCGATCTTACGGAAGGTACCGGGCACTACAACCTAGCCCTTGGCACCATGGGAGCGGCTGTCGGCATCGGCGCCTCACTCAGCACGGCGGCCGAAGGGTGGGTGGTGCAGCACTCCGGGTTTCACGCGGCGTTCCTCACGCTTTCGATATTCGGCTTGATATGGTTTTTAGTTTTGTGGTGGTTCATGCCCGAAACCAGATTTAGGGGCGGCAGTCGGACTCATCTGCGGACGGAAGCCCTTAACGCTGAAACCTAGCTGCGCCCACACCAGGGCAACGAAACCTCCGGCACTCGCGGGAATAGCGGCGTAGCAGCTCGGGTGTCCATCTGGCCGAACCTGGAAAATCACGCAGTTCGCTCCCGAAGAAACCGATCAATCGCGTCGTCAAGCTCAGGTAAGAGCGTAGCTCGCTCGCTTCCAAGAGCGCTATAACGAGGGCGCCGCGCCGGAAGTTCCATGGCACTGGCGGGCACCTTGCGCACTAAACAGGGATCGAAACCACCCCGCCGGGCAACGGTCGTGGCGAGATCGGCCCAGGAGATTTCAGCGGCGTGGGCGATATGCCAAATTCCGGATGCGCCATCCACGAGCAGGTTAAGCGCTACTTGCACCAGATCGGGCACATAGGTCGGAGAGACGACGGTATCATCCGCTGCATAGAAGGGTTGCGCGGCCGACAGGGTTTGCAAAGCATTCACCAGGAAATTACTGCTGTCCCACGGACCGAAAAAACTGGAGGTGCGAATGACGAGTGCTTCGGATGCCAATTGGAGAACCTGGGCTTCGGCTTCCGCCTTACTCTTTCCGTACACGTTCAATGGATTAACCTCGTCACTCTCGAAGTAAGGATGGCATTTCTCACCGTCGAAGACGAGATCCGACGAAAATGTCACAAGACGGATGCCCCTTTGGCTGCACTCTTCCGCTAAAAGCGCCGGGCCCGAAGTGTTCGCTCGAAAGCACATCTGCGGCTCATGCTCAGCAGAATCGACGCGAACGTACCCCGCCGCATTCACAACGGACCAGGGCTTCACCTGATCCAGAATCGCTCGAACGGCAGCTCGATCCGCTATATCCAACTCTTCCCGGTTCACGCGGTGGGCAGGCAAGCCCCGCACGTCACACAATCGTGATACTGCTCGGCCTAAAGTACCGCCCGCTCCCGTGATGAGCACCACGCTGCCGTTGCCCGCAACTGCACACTCGATGGGCGAGGGTGAGTAGATCAGCCGCTGCGGGCGGCGCCACCATCCAGGGTGCGAGAGCACAGGATGCGAGGGAGATCGGCCATTGGCGAGATCGGTCAAGCTGGAGGCCAGAACCGTTGGCCGAGGTTTGTGGGATCGAATGTCGAACACTCCAGATTCGTAATGATCCTCAACCCCGGTCACGAGAGAGTTCCAGTCGAATGATCCCAGCAGACTCCAGGCTGTAACGCCGAGCACCGGAATGCCTTTCCTCACACTTTCCTGCGCGGCATTCCATATTTCAAGGAACCATCGCGCCTGTTCCTCGCTTGTGCATGCGAGGTGAGCTTCAGTGACGGCGATCGGAAGATGATAACGGTTCCAGCATTCCTCAATCAGAGAGCCGATGCCCACCAGGCCTGCCCGCCGGACGCGCACCGCCTCCACGTCCGCGTAAGGTTCGCGTCCATTGCCGCCCCGATACCGCAGCGGATATTTGTTCAGGTTGTGATCGAGATACCGCTCACTCGTGACGTAGTAGTTCAGGCCGATTACATCGGGAGGCGATACGTGTTCAGCAAACCAGAGCAATTCCCCTTCGCGTATACCGGAACCGATAAAATAGGTCCACAGCGGGTGCCCAGGAACCACTCGCCCGCACAGCAGATCGAATGTGATCCAGCGACGTTCATTATCGAACTCTGCCTGATACGATAGTTTGCGGGTGCTGAAGGTTTTGCCCATATCTTCAGTCTGGATGAAACGGGCCGGCTTATTCACGCGCCGGATTTCCGCCATTCCCATCACCGCCGCGCGGCACTGGGTGAGAAAAGCGCTGGCAAACGTCGCATCGTCGCGGCCGTGGGGATACCAGTGGCCGTACAGGCCGCTGAAGCGGGATGTGGTCAGCGGCTCATTCACCGGGATGTAGTTCGTGATCCACGGATAGCGTTCCGCACACGCTCGGGCGAAAGAGCTGAAATGCAGCGGGAAGAGCGGATCCACGAGGGAGGTGTGCGTCGGGCCGCTCCCGTGATGAATCAGCCCTGCTATTGGTTCCATTCCCAGCTCGCGAATACGATTGAGCCGCTCGTCAGACCACGTCCAATCCAAATGTCCGTTCACGGCGGTGCGCTCCCACAGTACGGGATACCGCAGCTTCCGAATGCCAAGTCCGGCGAATAGAGACAGGTCCGCAATCCGCACGTGGTGGCCGGTGCGAACGATCTGGTCGCAGTAATGATTGCCCACGCGATTGACCGTGCATTCCGGTCCGCCCCAAAGTTCAAGCGAGTTTCGTTTTTCTAAATACATGAATCCCCATGGAGTTCGAATAAGGTTGAATTTGGCTGTCTACCCGATAACCGGTGAAGAGTTCCTGTGGCAGTACCGCGGGCGAACTGCGGACTAGTGAAGCATTAATTGAGCGGATTCTCTCGCACAGCGCGAGTGGCCATGAACTTAGACTACGCCGCGACCGCGCCCATCGTGAACCGGGTGATTCCCCAATCGCGCTCTGTTTTGTTCTGTATAGCTTCTACCATTGCTTCGAGGTCGCTCGGGGGAGGCTTCGCCGATTTTCCGCCGTGCAATAGCTGAACACTCCCGGCCTTCGGACGAGTTTTTGGAACACGTTTTTGGAACCCAATGAGTTTGCGGCAGAGTCCCAGCGCAATGAGATAGCCAAGGATGGTAAACATTAGGGTCACTCTCAAGACTGGGATTCGCATGACCTACCTCCCGCCGGCTCTGGTGCAGAAGCAGTTGCGACATAGTGAGCCCGAATAACGCTGGGGGTCTACGCGCACGTGATCGGTAACGAGCAGCGTGATGCGGCAGAGAATCGCTCTGCACGAATCGAACAGTACGCGGTGGGCTAGCTCAATTGGTGTCGAAAGCGTTGGTGTCAAACGTTGGCGCAAGACTTTTGAAATCAACAAAATTGGTAGGGGCGGTGGGGGTCGAAACTGCATCCATTTAGAACTAAATCCTACATTGTCAAAGGCGTAGCGCCACTGCCCTGCTTCCAATTGGTGTCAAATGGTGTCACACGTAAGGCCAGTTCGCGGCTACAAACTTTCTCCTTGTGCCAACAATTGGTAGGGGCGGTGACGGTCGACGTTTCACCTACTCCAATAAGCTCTACTTGAGGGACTCGCAACGGCCTTACCAGGACAATCGGTACAAACGGTACAAGAGGCAGCCAGCGATAGATTCCCGTGACCAACCACACGGGTTTGGTGCCCAATCGGCTATACCGCAACGTGCCTATGGACATACAACCTCGGGAGCGGATACTTGCCAGTAACGTGAATAGGCCCAAACAAGTCCTGATTGCTGATGACCACGAAGGGGTACGTAAAGGTCTGCGCCTGCTGTTTGAATTGCACCCAGAATTTGCGATTCGTGGTAGAAGCAGTAAACGGACGTGATGCGGTTGAAAAAGCGCGGCAACTGAAGCCCGACCCTGATTCTTTTGGATTTTTCAATGCCCGAGATGAATGGGTTGGAAGTTGCGCGGGCCATAAGGCCAATGCTGCCATCAACTTCCATGATGCTGTTCACGCTTTATAAGAACGAGTTGAAAGATGCAGATGCCTTTGCCGTTGGAATCAACGCTGTCATTTCCAAGACAGAAGGGACTGCGGTGTTGCTGAATCAAGCCCACATGCTTCTGGATACGTAGTTTTCTTCTTCTGGTTTGACGGAGGTGAGATATGGGCAAAAGTCCCTCCTGTTGGCCGCTGCCGTTGTCTTCCCGTTGTTTGCCTATGTTCCCCAAGTTGTGAATTCAACCCTCACTCCAACGGCTCAGTACAATGGTAAAAAGCACCCAAGGCTCTGCCGGGACAGTCATGCAAAGTGGTCACAAATATGTGCCGGATGATACGACGAACAAGATTACGTATGAACTTGATGACGCCAAAAAGGCAGACGTATTTGTAGAAAAGAATCACTGACTGTGAATATCGGATTTTACAAAAGCTACGAAAAAATCTACACAGAAAATCAAATCCTCAAAACAATGATGTCTAAGTCCCAGAATTCAACACTGCGGGACTTGTGTGAGATTGGCCTTGCGAAACTGATGAATGATCCAGATATCGTCCACGCAATTCATCAAACGTTTGCTGAACTTTACACTCAAGTATCTGACGACACGGATCAGGCAACGGCTTTAGACATTCTTGGGAAAATTCCAACAAAAGATTCAATAAATTACTTTTTTGCCATTTGACTTCCTTTTCGGGCCTAAATGTGGCCTACAAACGCGAAGCTCTTAGCTTCGGTCATATCGATCTCTCTTTGAATCCTGCGCGCTGGCATAGCGCTTTGTAGGCGCTCTACATTCCAGAACCTTCGCCGTACTGCGGTCGCCGTTAAGGCGCGAAGGGAGCCACGTGGGAAGCTTTTACCACTCCTATATTTTGGATGGTCTTTTATATATTTTCTTATCTCATATGCTAAATAATCAGCAGCCTGAAGCTGAACAAGGCCACGCTCGCCCTTCTTGTCCATAGATGGCTTAAAGCTAGGTCTCAGTAAAACTGGAGTGAGCCGTATCACAGATTTTACTAAACCAGCTACGTCTGGGCCGCCCCTTTCAAAAACATATTTCATATCAATTGGACCATGACTACCTTCACGACTTGCCGTATTCGCTTCAGCAATACATGAACGTCCTGCAAGTGCGTACGGACTACTGATAAATGAATCGAGATCGTATTGCTGGTTAACGTACTCGAAGTCTTTAAAATGAACGTAAACTGAAACGCCGTAGTGCACATTAGAATTTATTATTTCTGCTGCTGTTTCAAGAAATCTTCTGCGAGTACCGAGCTGCTTTTGCCATTTATCAAACGGCCCTTTAAAAGAAGATATTTCTTTCATATGCAAATAGGGCACATCTATTGCGCTAAACAAAGTCGCCAATCGTGCTCAAATGTTTGCCATTGTTCGTGACTTGAAACGTACCCCGCCACAACATAAAAGTTATAATCCTCGCCGCCCGCTTCATCAAAATAACAGGTCAGCATCGCAAATAACCTAGTTGGAGAATACCGCCCCCGAGGATCGAACGACCGAGATGCTCTAGAACGCTGTTACGCTGCTGCATCTTGATCCTTTCCGTCGTAATCGTGATACACCACGACCCACGATGGAAAGGCCCATCAAAAGGGCGAGCCGCCAATCTGATATGGAACCTGTAGTCAGTCAAGTATATTATCGCCGAAATTTGATTTTGACCGCTGTTGGACAAGCGCTAGACCGGAATCATTAGGCGAAAGCCGACCTCAATCCAATACAAAACATGAGGCTGGGGTTTGGTTTTTCGTTCCCTCCATCCGGCAAAATTGAGCTTCCGTAGAAGGTACCGCCTGCTAAAAGGATGTCAATCGCTCGTATTAAGTCTTCAACAGCCTGGGACTTTAGCACGTAGCCCTGAGCACCCGCGGTTTTCGTCTCATTCACTAGCTGGTCGGACTTATGCATTGTGAACATCAGGACAGGTTGACGGAAGCCCGACTTTCGAAGATTGGACACAACTTCCAATCCACTTGAACCCGGCATCGTAATGTCCATGATCACCAGGTGAGGATTGCCGGTATGAATGATTTCCCGTGCCTGATGGCCATCCTGAGCTTCTGCAATCGACCATTCTGGCCGCATCGTTTCGAGCAAACTCCGAACGCCTTGCCGCACTATCTGATGATCGTCAACAATTAAGATGTAAGTTGCCATTTTATTTATATAAAGCACCTTTCCGCAGCCCTACGCCATCAGGTTAATACTCGATCTTGGATGATCTCTCTTGAGCTGGAACCGTAGCCTTCACCACGGTTCCCGGACCGGCTGCGGTTATCCGCAGTTCGCCACCCAGTTGCCGCATCCGCTCATTCATGCCACGCAACCCGACCCCCAACGCACTCGTAATGGGTGAGCCGGAGTGTTCGCGCATGTCGGAAGGCAATCCCTTGCCGTAATCTCTTATTTCAAGAGTTGTGATTCCGTTCGTCTGTGACAAATGAATATTGACCTGTTTACTGCCTGAATGTTTGTGAGCATTGTTAAGACTCTCCTGAAGCACACGAAAGAGGGCTAGCTCTACATCCCGTGACAAACGATCAAAATTGGCGGGTGCCTCAAGCTCGGATTTCATTCCACTCCGTTCAGTAAATCCTTCCAGATACCAAGCGATGGCAGACTTCAAACCCATTTCTTCCAGCATCGGAGGATACAGTAGATACGCAATCGTCCGAACTTCTTTGACGCATTGCTCAAGTAATTCATCACACTTTCTGAGTTCCTGAGATGCTTCTGCTTTGAGGTTTGGGTGACTTACGCTCAGCATTCCCAGTTTCATCTTCAATGCAGTGAGATATTGCCCAAGGCTGTCATGCATCTCCCTTCCGATGCGCCTTCTTTCCTCATCTTGCGTTCGCAGCAAGTCTAACGAGAGCCGCCGCAGAGACTCTTCGGAGTTAGCCAAATCCTCCTGAGCCTTCCGCCTATCTCTCATCTCCCGTTCAAGTGCATTCTGCTGTTGCATCCGTTCCGTAATATCTCGGGTTATCTTGCTGAACCCCACAAGATTTCCCGATTCATCCCGGAGAGCAGTGAGCACGGCAGTCACCCAGAACTGCGAACCATCTTTGCGGACTCGCCAACCTTCGTGTTCCGCTCGCCCTTCTTTGGTCGCAGTTTCCAGAATCCTTTGCGGTTTGCCTGCCCGAACATCCTCTTCTGTAAAAAACGTCGAGAAATGCTTCCCGATGATCTCCGAAGACGTGTATCCTTTGATCCGCTCGGCACCCGTGTTCCAGGTAGTGATGATCCCCTGCGTATCCATTAAATAAAGCGCGTAGTCGTGAACACCCTCAACCAGTAATCGAAATCGTTCCTCGCTTTCTCGGAGGCGTTCCTCGTGCTCTTTCCGTTCCGTGAAATCACGGGTAACCTTCCCGTATCCTACCAAATCCCCATTGTCGTCACGAATCGCCGTGATGATTACGTTAGCCCAAAACTTCGATCCGTCGCTCCGTACTCGCCAGCCTTCGTCCTCAAAGCGTCCTTCTCGTTGCGCAACTTCTAGTTCCCACTCCGGCTTCCCGGCTAAGACATCTTCCTCAGGATAGAAAATGGAGAAGTGTGTGCCAACAATCTCGGATTCCGAATACCCCTTGATACGTTCCGCACCAATATTCCACGTAGCAATGTAGCCGTCCGGATCCAGCATGAAAATGCCATAATCCGACACACCCTCAACAATGAGCCGAAACTGGTCTATTCCCTCACGTATTCTGGGCTTACTGGTGCGGTTTGGCTTTCTTGTCATTTTATTCCTCATGGGTATTTTAGCCCTGATACGGGCGGAGGTGAATCGGACGGATTTGAAAATAGTTGATAAATCGCCAAGACGATGGAAGGCGAACCCGTCTGCAACAAAACGGGAAATTGTGGTGACTACACTGGAAGGAACCCAGAGAAGAGAACGACCTGCCGCTGTCCAAAGCCGAAGTAACCAGGATGAAGCGGTTTTTGAAAAAGCACGCGCCAAGTAATTACAGGGTGATATTCGGAGGAAAATGAGCGAGGCTGTAACGAGGAGAATTTATGGAACGCACTTTAATCCTGCAGACTGAGAATGATGTGGACTTTTATGGCTGCACCCAATGCTCCTGGAGGATGCCCAAAAGCGAAGAGTCGCAAGTTATCCAGAAGGATTTTGTCAAACACATCTGCAGTAGATACCCGCTTAAGAGCCGTGAGCAGCCAGCGTAGTCTCCATACCGAATACCTATTAGTTCCACTCAAATAAAGCCCCCACCAAGCCGGGGTATTGAACTTGTAGGAGGCCTTCATTCGGGGTCATGCCTTTCATCAGCGTCTATTCCGGCGCTTATGCATTTTGGGGAACGGCTGCACTCGCTAGCGGATAGTTTGCGAGCAAATGGAGAGGCCACGGACAGCAATAATTAACCTGGCGGAGATTCTGTTTCTAGGCGCTATTTTCTCTCGCCACACTTGAGCTCGCGCACGCTGATTTCTGCAACACCTTTTGACCTGCCGCTGAAATCTCAGTTCTAAGTAGCCTCGCGAACTGAGCAGCGGGCAAAGGCCGACTGAAATAAAATCCTTGGCCTTCGTCACAGCCGTGGGCCTTAAGAAACGCGAACTGCTCGGCTGTTTCCACACCCTCTGCGACCACGCGATGGTTAAGACTTCTGCCCATATTAATCACTGCGCTGACAATCGTCGCATCGTCTTTGCCTGGGTTGATCTCCCTGACAAACGATTGATCGATTTTCAAAGTGTCGATCGGAAACTGCCTCAGATAACTTAAACTGGAATAGCCTGTTCCAAAATCGTCAATCGCGAGACGCACCCCCATGGTTTTGAGGTTGTGGAGCACCGGCGCAGTTGACGCAGCAGCCATAAGGACTGTTTCCGTTAGCTCCAGTTGCAGGTCGCATGGCTTCAATCCGGTTTCCTCTAAAACACGCCAAACGTCTTCCAGGAACGCCTCGCTTCGGAACTCTACTGACGAAACGTTAACTGCGACCTTGGCAGGTTGCAGTCCAGCGTCATGCCATTCTTTGGCTTGCCTGCAGGATTCGCGTAACAGCCATCGACCAATCGGTACCATCAATCCACAGTCTTCGGCAATTGAAACGAATTGCGGTGCATCAATAAGCCCCCGCTCTGGATGCGACCAACGAATTAGCGCCTCAGCACCCGTAATCTCTCCCGTCATGAGATCTATTTTCGGCTGGTAATGCACCAAAAACTCCTGGCGCTCAATGGCATAGCGCAGGTCCCCTTCAATCAGTTGCCGTTCCACAGCCCGAATAGTCATGCGATTGTCGAAGAACTGATACTTGTTACGACCCTCTTCTTTGGCCTGATACATTGCCATATCTGCATTCTTGATCAATATCTCCGCTTCTTGACCGTCCTCCGGGTAGGTAGTTACACCGATACTCGCCGTGATACGCAAGCTATATTGATCGATGTCGTGAGGAACAGTGAGCGCATTTAGAATCTTTCTTGCGGTAATACTGGCATCTTGGGCTTGTTTGATTTCTGACAAAAGGACGATAAATTCATCTCCACCTTGGCGGCTTACCGTATCCGAGTGCCGCACACATTCTGGTAGACGCCTGGCGACGGACTGAAGTAATTTGTCCCCAATGGCATGGCCCAACGAATCGTTGATGTGTTTGAACCCATCCAAATCGAGAAAGAGTACCGCGAGCTGTGTGCCGTTACGATGGGATGCGGCGATCGCCTGGCTTAGACGATCTTTCAACAGCATGCGGTTAGGCAATTTGGTGAGGATGTCATGTTGAGCCAAATAAGACATCTCGCGGGTCATTTCCTGAGAGATACTTACGTCGTGAAAAACGAGCACTCCACCGGTCACTGCTCCTGACCGGTCATGAATGGGCGCAGCGGAATCTTCAATAGCAAATTCGTGGCCGTCGCGTCGAGCGAGGACGCAGTCAGCGCTCAGCCCCACAGTTCTGTTTTCCTGAACCGCCCGCTGCAGAGGATCGAGAGCAGGTTTTCGTGTGTTGCGGTCGATGATTTTGAATACTGTTGCGAGCAGCTTACCTGAGGCTTCCTTCCGCATCCAGCCGGTCATCGCCTCCGCTACAGCATTAAGATACGTAACTTTACCTTCGAGGTCAGTACAAAGTACAGCATCCCCGATAGAGTCAAGCGTGACCCGAGCGCGTTCTTTTTCCGTGAACAAAGCCTCTGCGGCAGCCTCCCGTTCTGCCATATGGCGTATTGCACGTACGAACGAATACGTGTCGAAATGATCCTCCAGAAGAAAGTCCTTCGCTCCGTGCTGCAAGGCATTCAGGGCGACGTCTTGGTCTTCAATGCCGGCCAGGACCAGGGTGGGAATCCCCGGCGCTGCAAGCGCTAGCCTATTGAACGTCTCAAGGCCGTGGGAATCAGGCAATTTCAAGTTAAGAAAAATCGCCCAAATGTCGTTTTGCCGCAGTCGCTCTATACCTTCCGCCAGTGACGTAAGCCAAACACCTTGGAATGGCCCGTCGCTTGCCTTGCGCAACGATTCGCAAAAAACATCGGCATGAGAAGAATGGCTGTCAATGAGCAGCAGCGTCCGTCCAATCCGCGTTCCATTTGGCATTTTTCAATATTCCAGGCTTGAGTGTGAATTGTTCAAGTTTTACGGCATCAGTAGTGTATCGAATGAGTAACTCGAAAAGGAAAGCGTGAAGACCAGTTCGGGGACTCAGCTTAACCAGTAGCCGGAAGCACCGGTCTTAAAGGTGAAAAAGGTTGTAAAGGAAATTCCCTCAATTGTCAACCGGCCGGAAAGCTTTCACTTTACCAAAGGAGTGTGGTCGCTTGCGGTGCCCTCAAATAATGAGGCACGTGATGAATGGTTGTAGGATTGATCACAGCGAGGAAGAACCTACTTCGCAATCTGCAATCCGCACGGCAGAAGCATGTATGCAGACGGAAGAGTCAAACCATTAGTAACGCAGGAGTTCGACTTGATGCTTGCAAGGATGTACGGGTGGTTTCGCTGTGAATGACGTTGCTGCCCACACAAACCATCAAAGCGAGTACCGATCATAGCGGCCCGAATTGGACGAAGGATTTGAGCGATTAACGATGTTCTACATTTCATGAGGTCCTGTCCTGCGCCGGGTAGTCACGATTAAGCAACCGCACAAAAAGATGATTTTTACCGGCGGGCGGCCACCACGGAAACCAGAGTTAACTAGGTGGGTGCTGGCTTTCCAAAGTACCATTGCCACATTACGTGATAACCCCGATCCTTGACGGATGCAAACGGATTCAACCGCAGGGCTGGGTCGAAAATCTCTCCCGTGGCGTTGTATCAACGCGTCAATCACAGGAATAACTACTGCGTGCTTGGTTGGAGTGTGTGTTTATTTTTTTTGCAGGCTCCTCTGCTCTTGTGGGAAATTACCATCGGCTTATTCTTGGGCAGTCTAGCATTACGGCTGGTTCCATTGGCTGCGAAGAACCTCTTCCACTGAAGCTCCCCACCAGTTCCTATCCGGCAACCGCCCATGTTATCGGCCTTTTCTACTCATCCGCGTGAATGCTATATCTCCGCAGCGGGGTTCAGCAATGCTGGATGAAGGCGTCTGGGCAGAAATTCGCGCAAATGGTCAGCACCTGCGGCTGTTCTCAGAGAGAAACGCTCTGGAGGCACGAGTGTCGATTTATGACGTTGCTGCCAAGAAGTGGATTGTCCCGTCAGAACCTGTCGATGATATTGAAGACGGAAAAGAAAGAGCAATCGAGTACGCCCGAATTTATCTGAAACGCGTTGCCGATTTAGAATTGCCGTCGCTAGTGTGGAAAGATGCTCGATCAGTCTAATCATTCCGCCTTTAGCACAATTTTGGATTGCTCGCGAGGAAACTAAGCTTTGGCAGACCGTATTTCTAAGACTGACGTGCCTTATCGGATGGCACGTAAGTTGTTACGTGCGGTGATTGGCTGGGTGTCATAAACAGGAAATATGACCTTTTCGAAAGGATTGGAAGAGGCGCGGTTAAGAGTACAGGCTCTAGCAAAAGCGGTCCCCCAATGAATTCTTCGCAATGTACATACCCGCGAAGGAGATTTTCGTTCGTGAGAATACTTCCTAATGAGTGACTTTTACTAAGCTTACATACTAAATTTCAAGTCACAGGTATCAATTAGTTGACAAGGATTCCCCCCAAATATCAGGGTGTTTAGGCAGTTTTCGTTTTGATTGGGCCGCCATTGGTTCGTACTATGCCCCCTGTACTGACGAAAACAGTTCCGTTGCTCCATTCTGAAACCACCAAATTCTTGCGAATATTGAATCGGGTTGGATTGACCTGCTCCCCGAAATTTAATCCAGCCAGAACTTAGCTTCTCCGGGTATAACGACCGCGAGAGGAGAAGCGCCCATGAAAGGAAGTCGTTTTAGCGAAGAGCAGATCGTAGGGGTGTTGAAGGAAGCCGAGGCTGGAGTGCCGATCAAGGACCTGTGTCGGCGCGTGGGGATCAGCGACGCTACGTTCTACCACTGGAAGGCAAAGTATGGAGGCTTAGAAGTGAGTGAGACCCGGCGGCTGCGTCAACTGGAAGAAGAGAACGGACGGTTGAAGAAGATTGTGGCACAGCAGGCCTTGGACCTGGACGCGCTGAAGGTGGTGCTGGCAAAAAAGTGGTAAGCCCGCGGGCGAAGCGAGAAGCGGTGCGTGTCGTGCGGGAAGAAGCGGGGCTTAGCGAGCGACGCGCCTGTGGGCTGATGGGCATGCACCGCGGGAGCTGGCGGTACCGGCGGAAGGAACGCAACGAAGCAGGGTTGCGGGCTCGGCTGCGGGAGTTGGCAGGCGAGCGTCCGCGATTCGGCTACCGGCGTCTGTATATTTTCCTGCGACGGGAGAAGACCGACGATGGAGAGTTGCGGTGGCCGGTCAACCACAAGCGCGTGTATCGGCTGTACCGGGAGGAAGGCCTGACGATGCAGTGTAGGAGGCACAAGCGATTTCGGGCTGCAGCGCGTGTGCCGTTGATGCTTGCGACGCGTGCGAATGAAGTGTGGACGATGGACTACACCCATGACCAACTCGCCGGCGGTCGGAAATTCCGAACGCTGAACCTGATGGACGGCTACACGCGGGAAGCTCTGCGGATCGAACCCGACACGTCGCTGCCCGGTCTGCGCGTGGTGCGGGTACTGGAAGGACTGCGAGAACGACGTGGGGCACCAGCAGCAATCCAAGTCGACAATGGAACTGAGTTCACCAGCTGCGTCGTGGATCAGTGGGCCTATCAGAATCAGGTGGCGCTGCACTTCATCGAGCGTGGCAAACCCACGCAAAACGCATTCATCGAAAGCTTTAACGGGAAGTTCCGGGATGAGTGCTTGAACCAGAACTGGTTCGTGGATCTCCGCCACGCACGGGAGGTGATCGAAGCCTGGCGGGTAGATTACAACACGGTACGCCCACACAGCTCGTTGGGGTATCGGACGCCGGAAGAATTTGCGGAGGCCAACGGCTATGGGAAAGACAGTGGCTTCGCCACCTTGGAAAACGCTACGCGTTTCCCACTTTCCCACAGCCACGGCGACGGACCGATTTCCACTGTTGCCGTTGAATCCACAATCCTGGAAGCTAACTTATGACTGGACCACAAAAGGGGGGCAGGTCAGGATCGTTGGCTCTTGGGGACAGCGGCTCCGAGTAATCGGGGTTCGTGGCAACGTTCCAGCCCAGATGTTCTAATTTCCAAAGGACATTATGAGGTGTGATTTGGCGTCCAAAACTGAACCCGTCATAATTCGCGGGATAATACGCGGCAATGGTTACGTCACAGGATGCAGAGTACGTGCGATGAAGATCAATGTTCCTGGAACCAGCACCGTCACTAACTTTGACTTCTCAATTGAAAAGATATCGAGAAAACTCCCGGACGGCAGCTATGAGTTGTTGTTGGTGAATGATGATGTAATCCCAATGGAACGCCAGAACGGCTGTTGGTTATCACTATGACCAGCAGCTATTTCCGCGTCCTGCTGTGTCCGGTGATTTAGATAAAAACTGACGGTTGGGATTGTGCACGTACACTCTTGCCTGGTCTCCAGGACACGGATGTAATCTGTTCGCAGTTTTACCGTAGAAGGCCACATTCGCGTATCACTCACGTTATCCCATCTGTGTTACAGTTCTGGCGTATCAAACAGGTCAGATAAACCGGACGCATTCCTCGATAGCGCGGAGCGCAAACACACGTGAGCAATCAACCGCCATCTCTCACATGGCGAATCGCTTTACGAAAAAACACCGGCGGAATCTGACCAGAAAAACTGCTGCCGCTTGTAATGCGCCAAGTATTTGAAAACGAGGCTCGACAGCCACCCACGGTGCTAGGCTTCTCTTCAGCCAAATGAACTTTACGATTTTACGGTGTTCGACATGCCTTTAGACACGGACACTTGGGACATGGTAAAGGAGCGGAGACAGTCACTCTGCCTCTTCCGTGCTCTCCAGGTGACTCCAATGAGCAGTTAACCTGCAAAGAGTCCGTCAGGTTGTGTGCCCGGCGAACTGGCATATACGACGATTCGACGTAATAAGCTGTAAAACTTGTCAACGGCAGCTCGTAGCGGAATCACTGCCTGTTGAAACGTTACATACGTTACGTAGGTTACGTCACGTGCCGCATGGAAGGCGATCAAAACACACTGAAGCCTTAGTCGAGCAAATCCAGCGCAGGATGGATTTTTTCAGTACCGCACTTTAGACATTTCCCGTATAACGCCGGTCCTTTATATCCGCACGTGCACTCAATATAGAAATCTTGCCGCTTGATGTAATGCACCTTCTCGTTGCGTTCTCGCTCGCAAATATCGCGAGACCGGCGCGCGCTCGTAACTCCTCTGGCTGCGAGAGAGTCCGCGAGAAAGCCTATCTGAGCGTTCCGTCTCTTCGGAAATTTCCGTTCGCGTAGAACTTCAAGAATCAGGGTCGCGTCTGCTCGGAACTCGGGTGCATAGCGACTATCCTTCTCCAATGCTTGAAGTACCTCTTGTTCTGTCTGCGCTTTTAAGAGTGGCTGGCCAACAACGTTCCAAATCTGACCGAAAATGAGGCGATAGTTATCGCCCCGATTCCGAACCTCTGAAGGGCAGATGGCCGCCGGTCGTCCTCTCTTCGGTTTCTCGAAAATCAAGTCAAGCGCTTTCTTGCCCTTTGTGCGCTGTTTTTTGCGTATCGGCATTTCTGCGAAAAATTCCGCGATTCCAGTGCTGAATTTTACGGGAAATTCCGGGCAAAGGTACGGAATATTCGCGGAAAGTTCAAATCTAGGCCCATGTGATGCGGCACCAACAAGGTAAGTCACCCTGAATTCAGGGCCTACGATAAGCATATGCGGGAGGCAGAAGCATAAGTTCTCGCACCGAATCGAGGATCACAAATGGCAATTCTAAACGAAAAGCGAATGTTTCCATGCCCGGTATGTACAGGCGCACGCGAGGTCCGTGTGACGAAGAAAGACAAGCCATACATCGTGTGCGATCCCTGCGGCATTCAACTCTTCGTTCGGGGACCCGACGGCATTGCAGCATTCAACCGGCTCGCCGCAAGCGATTCTTCCGACCTTTGGACCAGACTCAAGGAAATGGACCGGCGCTATCACCGGAAGTGCCCGAAATGCGGGGTTCCCTTTTGGATCGAGCCGCACCTCGCCAAGACCAGCATGTTTGACGGAACTCTCCAGGGATTCCGTTGCCCAGATAAGAATTGCGGTGCAATCGTCGCATGGGAGAAAAAGCAGTGAACATAACTGTGTTGGGCATCGCAGCCCTCATCTTGGCAGCTATGGTGGCCCTTTTCATCGTTCGTGCCCCAAACCGGAAGCGCAGCGGCGATTCCGATCAACCGTAAGGAAATAAGCCACAGGAATAGCGTTTTGAAGAGTTCAGGCCAACCCTCGGTGACAACGCCCGGCAGCGGTGCTATCGTTCCTGCCGCTACGCCTTCTCCAATGCGGGTAGGAGCGACCGTAATGCGGAGAAGGTTTCAGAAAGGAACGATCATTATCCGGGGCAAAACACCGCAACGATATGGCATGTACCGCGATGATGTTCTGCAAGCCGATGGAACATTCAAACGAGTACGGCGTTGTGTGTTGCTTGGCCCGGTCAGCAAGCTATCTGAACGTGCAGCGTTGAAGTTGTTCCAGCCGTATCTTGACCGGGTGAATGTGGCCACGAAGATGCCGCTGAAAGCTGGAAGGACACTCGACGCGTTCGCGCAAGAGTGGCGTTCCAGCGTGGCGGTAAATCTCAAGGGCAGCACCACGCGTGCCGCAGAATCGCATTTGCGGGCGCACATCATTCCTAAACTGGGCAGTCTACCGTTGGCGGAAATCGATACGAGAACGGTTCAAACATTCGTCGCATATCTGTCAACCGGTGGCCGATCCAGGAAAACGGTCGAGAATGTATTGCTGACTCTCTCTTCCATACTTCGTGTTGCCAGAGCATGGGGCTATTCCTGTGGCAATTTCGTACTCGGCGATATAACCATGCCACGTGCGGGAGTCAGAAAAGAACAACGTTCGTTCACTGATGCAGAGGTGGGGAAACTCTTAGCGGCAGCGCCGGAACCGTTCGGCACCATATTGGCCGTAACTGCGGTTCTTGGGCTGCGGATAGGAGAAGTCCTCGCTCTTCGTCTCAGTGACGTAGACTTTGCGCGAAAGATTATCCGCGTGCGACAGAGTGTTGATGCTGCGACGCGGAAAGTCCAAGCGGTGAAGTCCAACGCCAGCAGCGCAGATGTTCCCATGCCTTCTCAATTAGAGGCGCGTCTGCGCAGTTTTCTTCAGACGCACGGAGGGAAATCTGACCTGCTATTCGTAAACCGGCGTGGCCGCCCCTTCTCAGCTAACAAACTGCGGGAACATTTACTGCACCCACTGCTTGTGAAGCTCGGAATACCCAAGGGCGGTTTTCATTCGTTGCGGCACGGCGCGGCCAGTGCTCTCATTGCGGACGGTGCAACACCGGCTGTGGTGCAGAAGCAGTTGCGGCATAGTGATGCACGAATAACGCTGGGGGTCTACGCGCACGTGATCGGCAATCAGCAACGCGATGCGGTGGAGAACCGGTCTGCCCGCATCGAACAGTACGCCGTGAACTAGGCTCAATTGGTGTCAAATGCCTTGTTGGTGTCAAATGCTCCAGCAAGGCTTTTGAAATCAATCAAATTGGTAGGGGCGGTGGGGGTCGAAATCACATCCCCATCTTCTAAGTCTCGCGAAAGAAACGGCGTAGCGCCACCGCCCTCATTCAATTGGAGCCTTTTGGAGCCGACTCGTTCCCGGCACGATAATTCTTTCCTATTTGCGCATCAACGGTTCCAAAAGTTAGAGAGGCCACCTTCCATCCTGTTGTGACCGATCTAGTTTCGGAAGGGAACAAAGTGTTTGCTAACCAATGCGACAGAAATATGCGCGATGTAACGGCTTCCCCGTTACAGTATACGTGAAAAGCGAAATGGGTTCTGATTCTGGCGTATTGTTATCCAACGCTAAATGTTCATGAGGGCGCGCAGTCAAAACGGATGTCATTACATTTGGGCTTCTCACGATTCTGCCCTACCAAAAATGGCTTTATCCGAACTGCAGTCCGAATTACAGCCCCGGACCCGCGGTGACGCTGCAACGCAATCGAGTCACGCTGAGCACCTTCTCGGCCTGAGGTCAATCCCCCGTCTCTCTCACGAAATCAGGGACACATTGAAATCCGCTAGAAGACAAATGCGAGTCCGTTTCCGCCGGACTCCCCATCGGACGCGTGATCCACTTTGGATTCGCTGTGAAGGATGAAGCCAAGTTTTGGGAATCACACGATGTGGACGGGTCGCAAAAACCGGGCCAAAATATGTGAGCGCCAGAGACTCAGGAAGGCCGGGCAACTGCTTTACCAACGCTATAATGATGCATTCCAGGTTAGGCGGATTCTGACTCGGTCTTTCCTGCCACGCAGCCGTCGGAGGGGAGGCTGTTGGACTGCAAACAAAGCGTTCGGGAAAGGTGGAGCGCACCGCCCGTAAACTCAGTAAGGCTAGTCATAACCCTGACGTCTTCGGCGTCAAATTTGGATGTCTCATCATGGGAAATAATCCAAACTGTGCCTTCCGTCTTCTTGCCCATGCGAAAGGGAATAACCAGACCTTCGACAATGGGCACCTCGACCTGACTGAAATACTGAAAATAGCGGCCGGGATAGGAGAAAAGCTGTGGGGAATTGTGATCGAGCGTGACCCCGCACGGGCTGAAATGTCTAGGCGTCGTTCCGCCGACATATTTTCGTAGGTTTCCAGTAAGGTTAGTCCATCGGAACACCTGTTGCCCCTTGGCATTCGTTTCAAGAAGACTGAGTCCGGCTGTGCCGGCGGCGCAAAGATCGACCGCCATTCCGAGGAATGAGTCTATCAGTTTTGCCGGGGAAGCAGTTAGAACGCCCGCCAGAACGCCAAGGCAATCCGTTTGATGCCGTGAAGAGCGTTCCCTACACGGACGGGAAAGCAGCTGTTCCGTGATTAGAATGTCTTCCAACGTGGCCGCTATCTTCTCCACCTCAGCTAATACAGGGCGCCTCGGGCTGTTCAAGGCGAGCCTCATTGTTTTCAGAGCCGATCTTAATCTACTTTTTATCGTTCCCAACGGTACTTGGGTGCAAACGGCAATTTCTTCACATGTCATTCCATCAAAATACGCCAACATGATCGCTTCATGTTGCGCTTTCGATAGTTCTGCGAATGCAATCGAAAGTAATTCGCGGGCAATTTGTTGCTCTAAGATGTTAGGCCCAACGCCACCAGAGCCGTTGACCGTGTCGCATAACGGCTCGCTGTAGAATCGACCGCCTTTCTTCCGACCTCGAGAAATCGCTCGGTGGCGCACGATCGTCAACAACCATCCAATTAATGACCCGCGAGTAGGGTCAAACCGATCGGCACTCGTCCATAGCTGAAAGAAAGTGTCTTGAAGTACTTCTTCGGCGCCGCCCGATTCACCCGTGATGCGGTGCGCGACCGAATATAAAAGAGAGTTGTAGCGCTCATAGATAGACTGGAGCGCGGCTTGATCCCCTTTCGCCAACCGCCCTATTAACTCGTCTTCGCTATCCATGTCGGTCACCGTGCAGCTTGCACAGTTTTCCCTTCTATAAGTTCTTCTTGGTTCTTCCGAAAGGTATAGCTTCCTCTCAGTAATATGTCTCCAAGCGTAAAATGGATGACACGATTGCGCAAAGGATAATTTGGAGCCCCGTAGATACTGCAATATTTACCTCGTCCTACAGGATTACACCCACGTCCATGCTCGGCCCCAATTGCGTACTAGTATACGAACCTTCGAGGACGCGAACCCCTCAAGTAAATACGGATCGCCTCGAAGGAAAATAGCTCACCCGAGGAGGAGTATCAATGAAGGACATGCAAAAAGAAGACGCGGCGGTCACAGACAATCAGGTGGGGGTGGATCGGCGATCATTCGTAAAAGGGGCTGGCTTTGCAGGGCTAGGCTTGGCGGGGGCAACACTTCTGGCCGGCCGAGTGGGTTTAATGGAGACTTCTGCTTACGCACAGTCGGCCCCTTCGGCCATTTCGGACACCGACATTTTGAATTTTGCCTTGAATCTCGAATACTTGGAAGCAGAGTTCTATACCGTAGCCACGACCGGCAGGACCATCAAAGAATCTGGAATCGGAGTCGATGGTGTAGGCAGGCCGGGGCCAACTACAGGAGGGCAGAGGGTTCACCTAGAGCGAAACGACGGCGACAGAGATGCCGACGACGAGAAAACAGGCATGTTGCGGAAGGTAGCTGAAGAAGTTACCTATGACGAACAGCAGCACGTGATGCTGTTGAGAGGGGCCTTGGGCAGTGCGGCGATTGCCAAACCAGCGATTGACTTGGATGCACTCGGCATAGGTTTTCGCAATTTTCGGCAATTTCTGCAATTGGCGCGGGCCTTTGAAGATGTCGGTGTCTCGGCATATGGCGGGGCGGCTCCGCTGCTTACCAGCAAGCAAATCTTGGCGACGGCGGCGCGGATTGCATTGACGGAAGCTTTGCATTCTGGGAACTTCCGATTGCTTGTCGCGGAAAATAACGTTCAAACTACACCAGTCGATAGTCTGGATATTCTCCCTCCTCCTTCTGGAACGCAGTATTTCGAAGTGAATCAGCAGGCTCTCGCGATTGTACGTACAACGGGTCAGGTGCTTGCAATTGTTTACGGCAATAGCGCTCCGGGAACGCAAAGCGGTGGATTTTTCCCGTTCGGGGTTAATGGCACGATTAATACGGTTTAGTGCTCTAACTCTGCCTTCCATCGATTTACTTCTATTCTGTCCGGCGCGTCCCCCGCCGTGGCAGACTCAATCACCGCTCAGTGCCGATTCATCGCTCCTTCGCACTGATCAACAAGTGGAATGTTACGCATACTCCCGGTGCTCATGGAGGATGCCCAAGACGAGGAGCCGCAGCCGTCCAAAACAAGTTTTTCAAACAGTAGATACGTGCTCAAAAGTCCTCCTCAATCAGTTTGAAGGTTATGTGTCCGGGGGAAGTTGAGCATCTTTTGCCATCGGTAAGGTTCAATTGCGATAGGGAGAATTGATTTATTGCTAAACGGCCTCATCGGGTGGAACACAAATGGGAATTGAAATTGAAATAGCACGCGGCGACTGCAATGTCTAAAACCAAACCATGCCTTGCTTGCAAAAAAGAGCTTCCTGCGCGGGACCTGGTTGTTTGCGTGAGATGCGGCAAAGCTTACTGTAGAGACTGTCTATATTTATGCGAATGCGTGGTTAATGATTACATTTCCCTGGTGGAGTTACCATTAAGGTTGGCCCCACGAGGTTTCTAGCATTGAGAAGCCATTTTGTTTTTGGCGCATGGCAGCTCCGTCTCCGTCAAGTTGTGCCCCGGCAAACTGGCGTATACCACAATGATCCCATTCACTGCCGACTTGAAGACGATGCGAGAATTATGGAGTCAAATGTACGTGCCCTTCGTGAATTGAAGTTACTTCAGCGCCGTGCCCTATAGTTTGCTGCGCTACCGGGTGGCTGTTATAAGCAGCACCCGGGTGCGGCCCGGTGCGGTATAGCATTGGTTATTTGCTTGTTCCGGAGTTGGCTACAACTCGGCAGTTGTGCTCCGCGCGGTGTTTCTCAAGAGCTAAGCGGGCTACCTGACATCTTGCTTTTAATTGATCTGTGCGCCGCTTTGCCTCGGAAAACTGCTGGTGCGATCCCACAAGAGTAGAAAGTGTATCGACAGCCTCGAAATATTCCGTCGCAAGTTTCAAATAGTCTGCGAAAAAACTCTCCGCAATCGGGCATTCCATGCTGGTTAGAGTAAGAACCAAGGAAAAAGTTACGGAAGACCAACTGAGATTTGTCAGGCGTTGAACAATCAGCTTCTAAACTCACCGTAAAGCTCTTGTGTTCGTCCATCTCCAGACACGATCCACGTCAACGTGGCCGCGCTGAGCCTGGCACGTTCGTAAACTCCCGGCCCGATTTTATCCATATGCCCCCACTAAAAAACTAACCCACTAAAAATGTGAAGTCAAGCGCAGCTGGTTTTCCTCAATTCGAGACCAATTAAATGGTCAATTTTAAAATCCGCTCCCATGCACGCAGAAGCATGCCGCCAACTCTTGACAAAACGTGTCGACTCAACCGGTCGATGCAATCCCCTCCTCAGCAGTTGAGCCGACGATACTTTTCAGCAGGACCGATCCTTTGGGCCGTACTTCAATTAGACCTAAACAGGACCCTGTTTTCTTTGGATCAACGCCCGGCGAAGCATTTTAGTCTTTGAAACTGCTGCGCTTAAGACTTCATCACTTTAGTGTTGCAACGACCCATTGAGACCACCCGCGTTTTTAGAATATGGCTCTTGCACCAGCATGAAAGATTCCGCATAGTCCGAGGAAGTGAACAGGGTAACCAGTAGGTTGAGGGGTTTTCTCTTAAGAGCACAGGTAACGCGCAATTTTTCTACCCTTGCAGTGAGTGACGCTTATTGGCGTGCCAATGAATCCACAGGGCTCCTCCCAAGGCAATAATATAGTTGACGAATCACATCGGTTAGAGTAACTTTGGCTCCGGTGAGAGACGTGCAAATACAAAAGCCAAAGACACTCCAAGAAGCCATCCTCTATTTTGCCAATCCCGATAACTGCCTCAACTGGATGGTTGATTTGCGCTGGCCGAACGGCGTTACATGTCCCACTTGCGGGCGCACTGATGCGCGTTTCCTTGCCAATCAGCGGAAGTGGCAATGCAAAAGCGTCCACGCCAAACGGCAGTTTACTGCCAAGATCGGGACTATCTTTGAGGATTCTCCGATCTCCCTCGATAAGTGGCTTACTGCGGTGTGGATGATTGCGAACTGCAAGAACGGCGTCAGTTCTTACGAGATCGGACGTGCAATTGGTGTCACTCAAAAGTCCGCATGGTTCATGATGCATCGCATCCGGCTTGCCATGCAGCGCCGCTCGTTGATGAAACTTGGTGGTAGCGGAAGCGAAGTCGAAGTGGACGAAACCTTCATCGGCGGCAAGGCTCGCAATATGCATATCGGGAGCGCACGGCGTCGTAAACTCGACCCTCGCGGAATCCGTGGCAAGACTGAAGTTCTTGGCTTGCTCGACCGCAGCGGCGAAGTACGGGCCACTGTCATTCCTAATCGCAAGCGTGCTGTTCTCCACGGCGAGATTGAAAAGTACGTGGCTCCCGGCAGCGCGATTTATACTGACGACTTCATGTCCTACGTCGGCCTGCCAGACCATTTCGACCATCAATTTGTAGACCATGCGGAGCGCTACGTTCATGGCAAGGTTCACGCCAACGGACTCGAAAACTTTGGGTCGCTGCTCAAGCGTGGACTCAAGGGAACCTATATCAGCACCGAGCCATTCCACCTGTTTCGCTACCTTGACGAACAGATGTTTCGCTACAATAATTGCGCAACAAAAGATCACTTCGTTGGCGATGGCGACCATTTTGAAATGGTTTTGTCTCATGTTCTCGGTAAGCGTCTCACCTACGCTGAAGTGATTGGCAAGGTCGGTGCGGCAGATTTCTTACTCAACTAGACTCCCTCGCGGAAAGCGTAAGCGTTGACGCTCGTGTAAGGGAACACGTCCAGTTGTATGCCATTAGTCGCCTCCCATTGCACGGCGACTTTGTTGGTTCCCAAACTGACCACCGTCAACCGGGGGCCTCCGGTCTTATGCTGAACCGTGTCCCCTAAATGTAGCTTTCCCTGGTCTAGCATGTTAATCTCCTTCAGCATTTGGATATACAGCGGGGTAAATTTAACGTGAGTGAAGACATAAAACCCGGCGATACCGTTCAGCACAAATCAGGTGGCGCTATTATGATTGTTGATGAAATAGAACAAAACGGAAGAGGTATAAATATCGCGTCCTGTTCGTGGTGTAGCAATTCATCTGACAAATTCAACCACGAAAAGTTTCCCACCACTTCGCTTAATAAAGTCTGAATCTCCGTAGACAACAACGGCACATTTACTTGTGTCTCGGCTTGGGTTTCTTTCGGCTTTTTGCCCGTTTCTCCGCGTCCAGCTTGGCTTTTATCTTGCTGTGCGGGACCTTAATCAAATCGCTCATTAAATCGTGGAACTTGTCATATTCCGTTTTTGTTTTCACGGTTCCCTCAAACGAGGAATTAAGGAGTTTACGAATCCAGCTGTACGTGACAATATTTCTTTGGCCTCGAAGTCCTCATAACTACCACGCGCATGCATGACATGGTTTCTCCAGGCATTCTTGACGAAATATAGATGGGATGTAGCATTGCCAAAGAATGTTTCCTCGTCGGTTTTTTGCGAAGATTTCGCTTGCTGGCCTATGGCTCGGACTGACTTCTCAATCGATTCAATAATGTTTTGCCAATTGTCGTACGCGGCGGAAATGCCGAAATGTGCAGCCAGTGCTGCAAGACCTGGCTCAAGAGCACGCATGCTATGGAACACACTGGCAGTTGATTGCCCGAGAGCATAGCACATGCCCGAACGATTTAATTCCAGGAACGACGTAGGAAACGAATTGTCAATTCCGAAATGTCTGAGCCATTCCGGATTCGTGAATTCGGACCGCTCTTTGGGGATGGCCCTGAACAGTATCGAATCGAGTTCAGATCGAACTACAGTGTAAAGAGACTCAAGTTTATGAGAGAGGCGCGCAAGCGACTCCTTGTTTTCTACCTGATAGTCAACATGGATGGTTGCATTTGGAAGCGCACCAACAATCGTAAACGCACCGGAGGAGATAGACTCCTTTAGCATTTCGTTTAAGTAATCTCTGGTAATAGGCAAACCTAGGCGCAACGCTTCGGACAGCAACTTTGAAATATTACTGCCAAGATCAGCCCCGAGACGCACATCTCCAACTTGTGCTGATAGCCCTGCGAGCACGCCTATCGAATAGGCTAATTCGATGTATCCACGTGTTTGAAATTCAAGCATGGCTAGCAGGGACACCACCCCATTGGTGCAGTTTCCCATGGCGAGACTGAACACTCAAGAGCTATGCCTCTCCATTCTTTTGCAAAGGCCATACCAGTAAACCTTCCCTTCAGTGGCAATAAATATGCTAACGATATTACGTTATGCTTATACTGCATGCTATTGCATTGATTCGTCAACTACATTATTGCCCTGAAGGAATAGAAAATACATTCGAGAGCGGCGAGTCACGGTGCAATTCTGCCGGGGATCGACGAATTCGTGCCTCTGAACAACTGTGCTGAATAACACTTCTGTGAAAATTCTAAGTTACGGCATGTTTGCCAAAAGCACTCTGGCACCAGCGCGCATCTATCGCTAACGACTATGCCGTAAAGTCGGAATCTGCAACCGTGTTAAATCGAAAAGATCAGCAACGTGCTACGGTAAAATGGCCAAATGAGGCGACCTCTTGCACGTTCTTAGCGCTGGCGGAGTTACTGCCAGCAGGCGGAGCCGCTTTGGCAAGCAAGGCCTGAGCGGTAGCGATCAAGTGCGTGCCTGCGCGATGTTTTGGAACGAAGGCATGGAATCCCGCATCACGGGCTGCCCGCTCAATAATTTTATTGCTAAACTGCGTAAATAAGATCAGGACTACCGCCGGAAGTTTTCTTAGCAACAATGGGGCTGCCTCAAGGGCATTCATTACGGGCATCGCAAAGTCTAGAACGATCAGGTGGGGCCGAAGTCGCACAGCTTCATTTATCGCTTCCCTCCCGTCTCCGACTTCCCCACAGACTGCAAAATCAGGTTCGTCCTCGAACAGCCTACGAAGAGCCGTTCGCATTTGTGGGTTGTCGTCTACTAACAACACGCCATAAGCCATTTCTGTACGATATGTTTTAGTTTTTTAAATCGGTATACAGCAATCTATTTGCCCCAAGTAGAAATGACCTTTAGTCTCCAGTTTCGCGGTTATCAGCGCGCGGTGCTAATCTTTGCGGCGCTCCCGTTACAATGCTGGGCCGCAACACGCCGATTCGCATGCAGCAAAGTTTTGTGATGCCCCTTAAGATCCACGCACAAAGAAACGCTTTCTACAGTTCAATCGAGTCCCGGCTACATCCTTAGCCTTATAGCTTGTTTTGGGGAGCCGTCTTACTGTTCTAATCCCTGGACGCGCAAAACAAAAATGCTACTTATGAGGGAGGGGTAGAGATGAGAAAGAGCACCAAACTGCTTTTCGTATGGACAATTGTGGCTCTCAGCATTCCCGTGGCCGCAAGCTCAAGACGACAGAACCAGACCCCTGCTCCTGATAACACTAAAACTAATCAGCGTGACAGGAATCAGGGATCGCCGACGGCCGACCAGCAGAAGGCAAATTCATCGGACACTGATATCGCCAAACAGATTCGCAGTTCCATCATGAAGGACAAGTCCCTGTCCACCTACGCCCACAACGTCAAGATCATCGCGCAAAACGGCAAAGTCACTTTGAAGGGGCCAGTACGGTCGGAAGAGGAGAAAGGCAACGTGGCGGCCAAGGCTGCTGCCGTCGCGGGCGATAACAATGTAACGAACGAACTCACGGTAGCGCCGCCAAAGCCGCCAAAGCAGTGATGCGACCTTGATAGTGCAATCAGGAAAATGAAAAGGAGAAACTACAGATGGCTGACAAGAAAACGGCAGTGTTCGGCATCTATGCGTCCAGGGAAGCTGCTGAACGGACCGCGGAAACCTTGGTGAAAGCTGGATTTGCGACCTCAGATATTTCGGTACTTCTGCCCGAGAATCTCGGCCCCAAGGCAATTGGAACGGAAAAGGCAACAAAAGCGCCAGAAGGCGCGGCGACGGGAGCGGGTTCGGGAGCGGTGCTCGGCGGAACGCTAGGCCTTCTGGCCGGAATAGGTGCACTGGCAATCCCTGGCGTAGGACCCCTCATCGCCGCCGGGCCCATTATGGCGGCACTTGCCGGTATGGGCATCGGCGGGGCCGTAGGAGGAGTCACCGGCGCGCTGGTTGGGATGGGGATTCCAGAATACGAAGCGAAGCGCTATGAGGGCCGATTACAAAAGGGAGGAATCCTGCTTTCTGTCCATTGCGACACTTCCGAAGAAATCAAACGCGCTAAGGAAATCTTGGAACGCACAGGCGGAGAGGACATTTCCTCAACAGGAGAGGCCTCGGTTGACCAGAAGAGCGACACCGCTCGACGAGAAGCATCGCAAAGATAAACATGCCGGACGGTGACGACAAGGCGTGAGTAAGGCCGCCCGATACACAAGTGAGGGCAAATGAATGATAGACCTGCGGACGTGAGGGGAGTTGTGTGTCTGTTCTGTGGCGCACGCGTTCGTGGTCGTGCATCAGCAGGCCCAAGAAGAATATTACACCGCCATGCTTTGATTGTCCGCTGCAAGGTCTGTGGTAAGGAAGCTCCTTGTCAAGCCAGCGATGTCATCGAGTCAGAAGAGTCCGGGGGTACCAACGGTCGCGCAGCCGACGCCTCGAGTGCCGGGTGTAAGCATAAAGCGGATTTCTAGGAGACGGGAATGCCGCCACACAAAACTAAGCCCGCATGCAAAAGATTGTGGTCAGACTATCACACCGGCGGGGTTGATTGGGTGAGGGCTCATTCTCCATCAATGGAGCTGCTGAAAGAATCAAGCAATATGGCTAGCGAGGCGTGTCTCACGCCTGTAAACAATGCGCAAGGGGATACAACATGAAGCGACATATGACGCGCGATGGGGTGCTTAAGCGCGGTCGAGAAAAAGTAGACAAGGCAAAAAAGATAGCGCGAGATTGCCCATCAGGCTATTTCGTTTTCTTTGATAGGAAGGCCAGTCGAGTGTTTTACCGGGATGCGCATTCGCCGAAGGAAATTTTGACCGATTTCACCGAAGAACATATTGATATTGCACATCGGGAATTTTCCGATTATGACCCGGCTTTCCTCAGATGGGACAAGCTCAACTCTGAACAATGGCATGGGAAATTCGATGTCTACACCGTCAAAGGGAAGTAAGGACCACCTCAGAATCAGCGAGAGCGGGTTACGCAGGGATGGCGGGCAAGGGGCGAATCGTGTTCGGTGAAGACTGGTACGTACGACAAGTAAGCCGCTTGGCAAATCGCCTTGCGTTGCGCGGCGAAGCGTCGGGTATCTTCAAATTGGCCTTTTGACCCACGACTCTAGACAGTTCGAGTGCAGCTACAGAGTAAGCATCAGATTTCCATACCCCTTCCTTGCGAGGCCAGCGAAGCAAACTTCCTCTCCTACACCGAAAAGGAGTACCTGCGTGGGAGTACTCTTCCACCCCCTCCAGGCTCAGCGCAAATCCTGCGCAGTGCTGCGGTCATCGGGTGACTCTATAGATTACGAAATATCTGACCATCATTGGACGGCATATGGGATCCACCGACTCAACTCCCGAGAGACGCTGCGAGCTCAATCGGTCGATGCAACACCATCTGATAAATCTTTTCTCCCAAAGGTGGTGTTTATGACCGAAGGGAGAAAGGGAGACGGGTGAAGCTTTCCGCGCGGACCACGAGGATCGACATATGGGCCGCTGGAAGGAACTTGTATGCCGGGCGGCCCGGGGCCGTCAGCCATAAATTCCAACGTTACGTACGTTTGTTAAGTTACGTGGCACCATAAGGGCAAACACATTGAACCGTCGAAGTGCGTTCAGGATTGCTTTTTTGGTCGGGCAGCGCGGGCCTTCCGCGAGGTTCTCTGAGAGGCGCTCCTCGATGCCTGGAACCGCTGCCACGCCCGCTTCGCTGTCCACACACTGACCTGGTATTTGGCAGCGACGTTCCGGATCGCATCAGTCTTTTCGACTCCTTGAGCCAATTGTTCTGAGATTCTTGCGTTCAAATCTGCCTCTTGGTTCTTCTTCAGCAGTTTTGGTCGCCCGCCTCGCTCCACCGGTAGCGCCTTCGCTCTTTCGAGAAAAACCTTTCGAAGATTGAAAGCGCCCGTCCTGAAGGCAACGATCATTCGGGAGAGATCTTCCCTGTTAGGCTCGGGTTGTTCTTGCAATCTGGAAATAAAGACACTCCGCATTCCTTCGCGGGTCATAGCCTTTTCCTCAGGCGTCACTTGCAAAGCTCCCACCAACGCTTGCGCGTATTCCACAGGCTCAACGCCACATCGCTTCATCAATTTTTCGAATTCGTCCGTGATCTGTTCTGCCGTCCTCTTTTCCATGAGCAAATCCTCTGTTCGACTTCTGCTCATTATAGAGCACAAATAAAGGGACTTGTTGTGCTCTTTATCCCTGTAATCCTGGTAGCTGGAGACTTCAGGAGGATCGCTGCCGTGAGCAACAAACACATGTTCCCATGCCCTGTATGTGCCGGTACCCGTGAGGTTCGTATCACCAAGAAGAACAAGCCCTATATCACGTGCGACCCGTGCGGAGTTCAGCTCTTCGTCCGAGGCCCCGTCGGAATCGACGCTTTCAACCGGCTGACTGACCGCCCCGGTGCGCAGGGACTCTGGGCGAGGCTACAGGAGATGGAGCAGCGTTACTACCTGCAATGCCCCAAGTGCGGCTCCCGTTTCTGGATTGACCCCAATCTAATCAAGACAAGCATGTTTGACGGCAGTCTCCAGGGATTTCGCTGCCCTCAGAAGACCTGCGCTGCAATCGTTCCCTGGGAGAACGAGCAATGACGATCACTGTCGTCGGAGCATTGCTCATCGCGCTCGGGTTGTTGCTCGTTTTTGCCCTGCTCCGCCCTCGGCCTGACCAAGAGCCGCCTTCGCCAAGGCCCTCCGATACTCCTGAGAACTGAACGGACGATAGGTATCCAGTGGAACCTCCAGTTGGAACATTGCAAAACGGGAGCGACGGTTGTATGGTCGCTCCCGCTACGCCGTCTCCCATGCGAGCGGGAGGCGCAGTGCCAAGAAGGAGATTTCAGAAAGGCATGTTGGTCGTTCGCGGAACCAAGAATCCTCAGCGTTGCGGTCTGTACCGTGAAGACGTTCTATCGAAAGATGGCACACTTCGTAGGGTACGCCGGACGGTGAGACTCGGGCCGATATCGAAGTTGTCAGAACGGGCAGCATGGGCAAAGTTTCAGCCCTATCTAGACCGAGTCAATTCCTCTGTGCAACTGCCACCGAAGTCTGGAATTACACTTGAAGCTTTCGTGCGCGAGTGGCGTTCCAACGTCGCGGGCAATCTGGAAGCGAGCACGGTTCGGGCAGCAGAATCCCACTTGCGAGCGCATATCGTACCGCAGTTAGGAGTGCTACGGCTGACTGAGGTGAACGCGAAGGTTGTACAGGCTTTCGTCACTTCATCGGCCACGCGCGGCTTATCGCGGAAGACCGTAGAGAACATTCTCCTCACTCTGTCTTCCCTGCTCCGCACGGCAAGGTCGTGGGGTTACGCTTGCGGGACGTTCTCGCTGGCCGACCTCACTCTTCCCCGAACTGGCGTCAAGAAAGAGCAACGATCCTTTACGGTGTCCGAAGCAGGGCGCATTATCGCCGCCGCTAAGGAACCGTTCTCAACGCTGTGGGCCGTTGTGTTCATGCTCGGGCTTCGCATCGGTGAAGGTCTCGCACTGCGGGTATCCGACTTGGACTTTGAGCGCAAGATCATCCGCGTTCGGCAATCGGTAGACAGTGCCACACGGAAGATTAAGGCGTGCAAGTCGCCAGCCAGCAGTGCCGACCTGCCCATGCCATCTCAGCTGGAAACACGGCTCCGCAACTACTTGGTGAAACAGTTCCAGGAAAACGGGGCTGGTCTCCTGTTCGTAAACAAAATAGGAAGACCCTACTCGGCGAATAAGCTGCGGGAGCATCATCTCCATCCGCTGCTAAAGACACTGGGTATTCCTCATGGCGGCTTTCACGCTGGACGCCATGGGGCCACAAGCTCAATGTTTGACGGCGGTGCGAGCCCCAGTGTTGTGCAAAAACAGATGCGACATTCGGACGCCCGCATTACGCTTGGAATTTACGGTCACGTTGTGGGGGACGCGCAACGGCGTGCCGTCGAGTCCCACGCGGAACGAGTGGAGGCTGGCGGTCAATAGGTTTCAATTGGAGCCGAGTGCGTATATTGGAGCCGAGTTCGCTGCAACTCGCACATTCTACGAGGCAATTGGTAGGGGCGGTGGGGGTCGAACCCACGACCAACGGCTTAAAAGGCCGCTGCTCTGCCACTGAGCTACGCCCCTAAAATGTTGCTACATCATATTGTATAAACGCGACTTACTGCAAATGGAGAACCGCTGCGGCTGATGCGGATTTTTGGTCAGGTGCTATTGTGGTGCTATTTTGCATCAAGAGCGCTACGTCCGCATGCAGTTGGTTGGGAGCGAGATGTGCATACCGCATGGTCATAGCAAGGGACTTGTGCCCAAGCAATCTCGAAACACGTTCCAGCGGCACTCCATCCTGAACCAGCCAGCTTGCCACCGTATGCCGTAGATCGTGCCATTTGAAATTCTGCACGCCCCCTTTCTTCAGGGCAGGTTTAAACCAGTGATCGTTGCTCAGCACCGGCTTGCCGGGACATTGCTGATTGCGAAAGATCGCCCCTTCGCGCTTCGCCCAGGAAGGCAACGTTCTGACGGCCGCAATTACTTGATCATTGAGCGGCACATGGATGGGGTTATCGTTTTTCGTTCGCGGGATATCGAGTACCCGCCGGTCCCAATCGATCATCTCGTATGTGGCCGAATATTGGCTACCGAGCCTGAGCCCGGTGCCTAAGGCAAAAAGAAATTCGGGCAGGTGCTCGGGATATTGCTCGCGGATCACCTTGTTCAGTCTGCCATACTCGCCTTGATCCCCCCTGCTGAGAAAGCGGACTCGGCTATTATTTTCTCTGCGGTGCCGCACGTCGCGCGCCGGGTTCGTGTGGACCTTGTGATTTCTCCGCCCTTCGCGGTACGCCAGCATCATAAAAGCGCGGTAATGATTAAATGTTGATGCAGCCCATTCGCGGGCCTGACCTTCCGCTTCGAGCCTCAATTCTATATCCGTGCCAAGCAAGGAATCAGCGGCCTGGCCGCCGAACCAGTCCGCCACATTGCGCTTAATGATTTCATCGCTGCGGAAGCTCCGCTTGTGCGCGCGCGAATATTCGATGGCATCATCCGCAATTTCGGCAAACGATACTACGGGACGGCGGAGGCTTTCGGGGAACTTCTTCATCTGCAAGGCTTCGAGACTGCGCTTGCTGCGGAGGTTCTTTGCGATTGCCAGCGTTCCTGCCTTTTCGCGCCGGTATCGGCCATGTGCGTCGACGTAAGCAATCCAATAGCTCCCCCGCTTCAAGAAAATGCCGCGCGGAGTCTTGCGAGCTTGCCGTGTGCGGGACATGGGCCGATTCTCTGATCCTGCCAGACCTCCCAGTTCAGTTTCCATTGCGCTTGCCCTCATTTCGCGGGCGGCCGCCGAGTTTACCCCAGGCACGCATCCTTTCGCGGAAGCCATCCTCTCCCCACTTGAGCTTCCGGCTCACCACGCTCCGTCGTGCTAATTCACGTGCCGCTTTGCTTGCGTTACTCATATTCTTATATTAACCTAACGTTAGGTTATGTCAAGTCCTATTTGCAATACCAGGATGCATGATGTTGTCCGCCTCGTATTCGAGGATAACGCGATTAAAATCCCCGGTGAGATCGGTTAGGATGCGATGCTTACCCATTTTGGCCAGAGCGGCCGCTTCCTTTAGCTGTGCAGCAAGTTTGCTGGCGTGACCCGGCTTGGCGATGAAGCAGTTGCGAACGACAATCATGCGAATCCTCCGATTTGAAACGGTGGGTCCGGCAAACCGCGTAACCGCGGTTAGCCCTACTTATATACCATCCTCCTCCGAGTGAACATCGCGGATGGCAGCTCGTCAAGTCTGGGCGGACGGATCTCCCGGCCACACTCCGACCATCTCGTTCCGGGACCATGAATCTTGAATGCGAAACCTCGCAAAAGCGCAGATGAACTGGCACACCCCGCCCGTGGCGCAGATTGTAATAGCGCGTGTTCGGTTTCAGTGCATGGCTTTTCAGCCGCTTGAACAGCGACACGCTGGTCATGCCAGATGTAATACGGTTCATCACCACGATAAAGAACGTATACACCCGAAACGGACAGATTTTCTTTCAGGAACTTTATGCCATAGGGCATGTGGAACAGTGCACGCGGCCACATACGGAAGAATTCGTTTGAATTCATGCGGCCAATTTTGCCAAGAAGAGTGAAAGCGTCTATAAAATTCGCCGCGACGGGTGCCTTACTGTCCTTTCGATCAGGATATTGTTTGTGCACGATCGTCGGTTAGGGACATAAAGAGAAGTACAAACGCTCCTCTATGATCGTAAACAGATCTGCGGGAGACCCTCATGTCATCAAAATTGAGTCGAAATCTGATTGCAGTTTTAATTGTCCTTATCTTTACTTCGTCGCTGGACGCACAATCTCTCAGCCCGCGGTTATCTCGCAGCAGGATTGTGGCGATGATTGCCGGTGGGGTTACCGACGAAGATATTACACATGAAATTAGACAGCGTGGATTGGCGTTTCACTCTGATAGTCAATACCTCGCGTTGATCAAAGGCGAAGGTGGTGGCGCGACGGTCATCGCCGCTCTACGGGATGCAAAGGCGGACGACACCGAACCCGCAGGCCAGGATACAGGCAAATCGATCCAGCATCTCGCAAATAGCAGTCAATTCATTGACGCCAAGAACTACGTGCCAGCGGCACAGGAACTGGATGCCGCACTTCAATCAGGCGCACCGGTTGAGGCCGGATTCGTTATGGGAAGATTGCTCGTCGAGCAGAATCTCTGGCCAGGGGCGGCGGAGGTATATGCTCAGGTACTTCAATTAGATCCTAATTTTGCTGATGCCCACGTGAAACTGAGTTTCGTGCTTTATAAATTAGGGGAAACTGATATGGCGTTGAGTGAAGCACAATCAGCTCTGGCGCAGCTTCCGGACAACGCGGAAGCTCATAAAAACAAAGGCTTAGTTCTCGAAAGCTTGCAAAAATATGAATTCGCGGAAAAGGAATATCGCGAAGCTCTTCGCATCAAACCTAACTATTCGATACCTCATGAAGATTTGGGAATCCTTTACGACGATTGGGGAAAACTGGACGAGTCCGTCTCAGAATTCAAGAAAGCCCTGGCGCTAAATCCTCCCGATACTGCAAATGTTCATTATAACTTGGGAGATACCTACGATAAGGAGGATCAGATCGATTCTGCGATTCGCGAATACCGCGAGGCCAAGCGCCTGGACCCCAGCCGAATCGATGTGCGCGAGAATTTGGCGGTTACCCTTAGCCGACGCGATTCCCTTGCCGGTATCAAAGAGTTCAACGAGCTGATCGCGATGGCTCCTGATTTCGCGCTAGCGCATGCCGGCGTCGCGGATGCAATGCTTTTTCGAGCCGATTATCAGGGAGCGGAAGCTGAGTCTCGTAAAGCTATCCAACTGGACCCTTCCGATCCGGATGCATTCGTGATTTTGGGTCAGGCCCTGGAAGAACAAGGCCGCTACGACGATGCGACCCAAACGTACCTGAAAGCGCAGTCGCTCGACCAGGACAACGCCGCCGCTCACCGTTTGCTCGGGAGAACGTATTTCAAACAGCAACTATACGTGAAAGCCATCGGCGAATTGAAGATTGCCACTCATTTGGCTCCGTCTAATTCCGAAGGTCATGACCTCTTGGGGAGATCTCTTCAATCGAGGAATAACAGCGACGACGCCATCTCTGAATATCGGGAGGCGCTCAAGTTCGATCCGCACAATAATTTGATCATGTCGCGGTTGGCGCCGCTCATTGAAAAAAAAGGCGATGCCCAGGGCGCCTTGGAACTGTATGGAATGATTGCTGAAATGGCGGGAGACGCGGAATCACAGAGAGCTTTTGCCGATGCACAGAAGCGGCTCAAAGACCAATCCGCAGCGCAAATACCGGTGAAGAACGCTCCCACAGCCCTTCGATCACCAAGACGCCAGATTCCAGCCGGGCAACTGGAATCAGTCTGGAAACAGGCTCTTGCAGACGGTAACCAAGAAATGTCCGAGGGAAAGCTAAGGCAAGGCGAGGAGCAACTTCAATACGCGCTCAGCCTGGCCGAAAAGTTGGTTCCACATGATCAGCGACTGATGGATTCGGAGTATTCATTGGGGCTGGATTTGCTTCGGGAAAATAAGATTAGCGAAGGCAGGACTCTTTTGGAACGTGCCGTCACACTGGGAGTGGAAATAAGCGGGGAATCGCTGCAGATCGCACCGTCTCTGGACATATTGGGTGATCTGGCCGTGGTGCAGAAAGACTATTCCTCGGCGGAGACTTACTACATGCGCGCACTAGATCTACATGAGAAGTTCATGGGCCCAGGAAATACGATGGTTGCGATGGATTTGACGCGCTTGGGGACGATGTACGAGCAACGGAAGGCTTATGATAAAGCCGAACCCCTGCTCCTGCGGGCTCTCACTATCAGCGACACCCTGTCTCAGGGTGCCGCAAATTTCATTGCCGAAAGCTATGTCGTACAAGTACAAAATTTGTATCTGACGTGGGAAAATTACGATAAGGCTGAGCCATACGCCCGCCGGATCCTCGCTATGCGAGAACGGGAGTATGGAGATGACAGCAAAATGGCGTTAAGTGAGCTGCGAACGTTAACTGATATTCTCATCAAACTTGGGCGGACCGACGAAGCCAATAGTTTAAGCAAACGCAGCGCGGCAATTGCAGCAGAGACCCCATCTGGAATCAATCAATAGATTAATAAAAACATTTCGATGACAAAGCACTTCGAGACTCGATTGCGCCCGCACGCGCAGGAAAATACATCACATACATTGCTCAGGACAAATCTGAATAGAAAAAGTACGGAGGCGGGCGAGTTGCATGTTCTGGGCGCTGTGCTCGCCGCAGGTTTTTCTCGCGCGGCATTTACAACGAATTTCAGCGTCGTAGAGAAAGCTGTCGCGGAGGTAGTACGAAGTGGCGCGTAGCGAGCCGCAGCAGATGAAGCGAGCCCGGGACTCCGTTCCTCTGGTCCAAACGATTTTGCAAAACATCCTTCATCCGTCGCGGGCTGCACCTACTGCGGTGCAATTGCTCTTCCCGCAGATGGCTCGCCGTCCCAAGCCTGCCTCTCGGAGCGGTAGCAAAATGGCCGGAATGTTTCGGCCCGGGCGCCATGACCTTAGCGCCTTCTGGCGCGCGCCAATTAGATTGCCACTTCACCAATGGCCCCCCCAGACGCGATCACCACGCTACCCGCTGAATTCAAGCTGGCGGAGACTTTCGCGCTTTCGCCATCTCGCGTTCCACCCAGGCCGTCATTCGGCCGCTGCTGTCTTCCCCAACGGTCAGATCGCCGGAAGGCATTATGGCGCATCGGCACAAGCGCGTGAGCAAGACGATTCTATTGCCTTCTTTCCCGACGAGGCGCATTTCGCAGAGTTCATCCAAAGCCGTATTCTCGTGCATACTTAGTTCACGGATTCGAGTGTCTTCCAAACACAGCGAGCCCTCCACACACAGCGCGTTCATGACTGCAAACTGTCCCGGGGACACTATAAACGGTTTCCAGTCGCTAACTGGAGGATCTCGTTCGAGAGCGCTCCTTTCTACCACGTCGAACCAGAACTGCCAGCCTTGTCTTGGACCCTGCTCTACTGCCCTGCACCACAGCGAAGGCGACACTCGTTCCACCCTTAGATCACTGAGGTATGAATCCGGCATTTCCATTCGGTGGGAGAGGCGCGTCCAGATTAATTCAAAAAGCAAAATCAGCGGATTTTCGTGGGAAGACGCGACGATCAACCATTTGTCATTATGCAGCGGTGCACAGTACGGATGGCCATTGGTCTTGACGAGACTGTACTTCCCGCAGATCACTAGGTGAGGCAGACTTCCCGCGCCAAACCCATTGCGCGAAAGCCCCTTCTTAAGGAACCGAACGAAAGCCTGCCTGAAAGAAAACTCCGACGCGTAACCCCCATAGCCCAGGATGATCCGGAGAGGGGAAATCTGTTCCACGATAAGCGTGCGCAACCAAGCTGCCTGTAGCCGCCAGACAAATTGCTGCAGCCAGCACTGGGGTCAGACGATTGCGTCGGCTCATACGCTCACCTCCCCGGCCGTTAAAGAGGACGATAGCCAACTCGCTGCGACGGTTTCCACTTGCTCGGAGTCTACTCGCTGGTCATCTTTCGCGGCCATTGATTCAAACGTAGTGCAACCTGGTCGAGCTCGTCTCGAGAAGTTTGATGTTTCGAAGGCGGAGGATCTACTGTTTGGGTGTTAGTAACTCAGACCAGCCGATATTTTCATAGGCGATGCTGGCGAAGCCGTAGGCACCGATGTTGGCGAGCCCCTGCTTCGCGCCCCAGATATCCGGCCGCTGATAAGTCGTCACCGAGTGGACCTCCTGCCAAATCAATGTGTCCGCCTGGTTCGCCAACGTGATCGCCTTTTGTGGATCGAGTTCCTGCACTGCGTCGTCAAGCACATGATCCAACTCGTCGCTGCCAATCCGAGCGTAGTTCTGGAGGATCTTGTCGCCCATCGGCTTTTGGTAAACTGATTGTGAGGCGCTGACAGGAAACGGCGTGCCGAGCCAAGAAAATACGGTCAGATCGTACTGCCCCGGCGTTATGTATTTGTCGAAGAAATTGTCGGAGGGAACCGTGTTGATGGAAACAAGGACATTCACCTGCGCCAGCATATTCTGGATCAGTTCGGCTTCCGAGCGGCTGACCGATACGCCGCCCGGGATCACAAGATTGAATGCCAGTGTCTGGCCATTCTTTACGCGCTTGTTGTCCTGGACCGTCCAACCCGCGGCGTCGAGCATCCGTTTAGCTTTTTCCGGATTGTAGGCGACAACACCGGAATTGTCCTGATACCCAGTCTGGTTCTCCATGAAGATGTGGTTGCCGAGTGCGTCTGGTTTTACCGGCAACTGGTTCAGTTCCGCCCTTGCAATAGCCGTGCGGTCAATGGCCATCGCGATCGCCTGCCGGACGTGTACATCCTTCAGCATCGGGCTGTCGCCGTTAAACGTAATGTGCCGGAAATTCGGGCCGCCCGCGACGCGAATGTCCACGCCGGGAATCGACTTCACCCTGTTGTACTCATCCGCGCTCGGACCGACATCCATCAGGTCGATTTCCCCGTTGGCCATGGCACTTGGTTGCGCGTTGTCATCGATGACGCGAAAAATAATCTGATCCAGTTTGGGCTTATTCCCCCACCATTTTTCATTTGGCACCAGCGTGTAGGTCTTGGCCGTGGCATCGTAGCTCGCCAGGCGGAAAGGGCCGCCGCTCGTGAGCATAGTGTTTTTCCAGCCCGTATTGAATATCTCCGGGTGAGTGTTCGTGGAAGCGGGATAGAGCACTGCGTATAGGCTTTTCCAATCAGCGTAAGGCGTGGCGAAAGTCACGATCACTTCGAATCGATTCGCGCCCTGAGTAACGCTCTTGATGTGATCGTATCCATTGCTCGATGCAATGTGAAACGCCGGATCCTTACCGCTCAGGGTTTTCCACTGGGCGACAAAATCGGCCGCGGTGATCGGAGTGCCATCGAACCAAACCGCCTTGGGGTTCAGCTTGTACTTCACGACCTGCGGAGGACCCGTCATTAGTTCAGGCTCGCCAGCGAGGTAATCGGGATCGTACCTGGGGGTGGCGTGTGCATCGAAGACAAACATCTGAGGCATCATGGCTGAAATTACCCAGGAGCCGACAGCGGCGGCCCCGTCTAGTTCGTTGGTGTTAAAGTTCACGATTACAGCGTCAAGCGCCCATGTCATTTTTCCGCCTTGATGCACTTTGTCGCGCGGTTGCGGATTCATCTGATTCTGTTCCGCGAGCGGATTCGATTTCTGTCCGGCATTGGTGCCGGCCTTCTCTGGGTTGGAGCCGCACCCGACGAGTGTCACCAGGACAGCCAGGGCTGCGACCGGAACTGTTATCGAGGAATATCTTTCGCTTCAATTCAGTTTTCTCCTTCCGCGTAATGGCACGCTGCGCGATGATCCGAGCCCAGATTGCCGTGATCGCACAAAGCAGGATCGACGTCGATACACTTTTGACGCTGCTGGTCGTTCAACTCGTCTGCGAATTTCTGACATCTGGTGCGGAACCGGCAACCTGAGGGAGGGTTCGCGGGACTGGGCAGGTCGCCCTTAAGAATGATGCGGCGCCGCGCGCGTTCCTTACAAGGATCCGGCAGTGGCGCCGCCGAAAGCAGCGCCTGCGTATAAGGATGGGCCGGATAGTTGAAAACGCGGTTGACGCCGCCAGTCTCGACGATTCTTCCCAGATACATAACCGCGACGCGATTGGAAATGTGGCGGACGACGGACAAATCGTGCGCGACGAACAGATACGAGAGACTGAGTTCGGACTTCAGCTCTTCCAGCAAGATTCAGGACACCAGCGCGGATGGATACATCGAGCGCGGAAACCGGTTCATCCAGCACCAGCAGCTTCGGCTTCAAAGCCAGGGCTCGAGCGATACAGATGCGCTGGCGCTGGCCGCCTGAAAATTCTTGAGGGTAGCGGCTGCTGTGCTCGGGGCGAAGGCCGACCATCTTTAGAAGTTGCGCGATGCGCTTGGTGCGCTCCCCTGCCGGTACGCCGTGCGTCACCATTGGTTCAGCCAGAATGTCGGAGAGGGGCATCCGTGGATCGATCGAGGCCATCGGATCCTGAAATACCACGCTGATCTCGCTGCGTATTCGAAAGCGGTCCCGAGCGGTCAGCCCGGCCGTGTTCTGTCCGAGCACCACAATTTCTCCGGAAGCTGGCCGGGCCAGACTGAGGATCTCCATGATGGTTGTTGTTTTGCCACAGCCCGATTCGCCGACGAGGCCAAGCGTTTCGCCTTCCTGAATATTCAGGTCGATTCCATCGACAGCATAGATCGTTCCGACGCGCCGCTGCAGAATAGCCCCTCTGATCATCGGATAGTGCTTCTTCAGATCCGTTACCCGGAGCACCGTCCTGCGGCTTTCGGGCGGGAGACCCTCGTTCTGGGAACGAACTGCCGGGGAGGCGGGGAAGATATCCACGGTTTTGAGGTTGTTCTGCTCGATTTCACCGCTGCGATGGCAGGCCGCAAAATGCTCTTCTCCGGAGCTGTTCAGCGGAAGCAAATCCGGCTCTTTTTGGCGGCAGATATCCACGCGCATTGGGCAGCGCGGCGTGAACGGACAGCCGGGCGGTAGGTTTGTCAGAGAAGGCGGACTGCCTTCAATGGGTGTCAGCGCGGTTCCGGGCTCCGCATCGATGCGCGGGATCGAGCCGAGCAACCCCATTGTGTAAGGCATTCGGGGACGGTAGAACACGTCATCGACGGAGCCCGTTTCCACGGGTCTGCCTGCATACATGATGGTCAGGCGGTCAGCAAATCCCGCCAAGACGCCAAGATCGTGCGTGATCATGACGATGGCGGCGCTGGTCGCTTCTTTCGCTTTCTGCAAGAGATCGAGAATTTGCGCCTGAATGGTGACATCGAGCGCGGTGGTCGGTTCGTCGGCGATGATCAGCTTCGGATCGTTGGCAATCGCCATCGCAATCATGGCGCGCTGACGCATTCCGCCAGAGAATTCATGCGGAAACGCGTGCGCCCTCTGCTGTGGGTTCGGAATGCCCGCCAGATTCAGCAAGTCTACCGCGCGGTCCATGGCGGTTTGCTTCGAGACGTTCTGATGTATCCGGACCGCCTCCGCGATTTGATCCCCAACGGTAAAAACCGGTGTGAGAGAAGAGAGCGGGTCCTGGAAGATCATCGCGATCCTGCGGCCGCGGATCGTGGACAGGTCTTTATCGCCGCGGCCCAGAAGCTCTTCGCCCTCGAAACAGACCGATCCGGTGATCCGGGCGCGGCGTGACAGCAGCCCCATCACTGCAAGTGCGGACACCGATTTACCGCAGCCCGATTCTCCGGCGATTCCGAGCACCTCGCCGGGCATCACGTGGTAGCTCACGCCGCGCACGGCCTCGACCGGGCCTGCTTCGCTCGGGAACGTCACGCGGAGGCCGTAGACTTCGAGCAACGGTTGGCTCGGAGTCATTTGGAGGCTGCACCTTTTTCGGTAGCAGATCCTAGATTGGGATCAAGGGCGTCACGCAACCCATCGCCAACAAGGTTCACGGACAAAACAAGGATGACAAGCAGAATGGCCGGGAAGTAGAACTGATATCCATTCGGCGTCTGCGCGGATTCCCAGTGATCGCCGATCAGCGTGCCCAGTGAAATATCCGGAGGCTGCACACCGAAACCAAAAAAAGACAAACCAACCTCCGCCAGGATCAGGCTGCTTACATTAATGGTGGCGTCAATTATTAGAAATGAGGACATGTTTGGGAGGATGTGCCGGAAAATGATCTTCCAGTCGCGGACCCCCATAAACCGCGCTGCATAGACGAATTCGCGCTCTTTCATCGAAAGCGTCATGCTGCGGATCACGCGAGCCGTGATCATCCACTGGAAAGCGGCCAGCAGAACGACGAAAATCAGCCATGTTTTGCCGTGAAAAACGGGCGAAAGGATCGCGATGATCAGAAAGCCAGGCAGGACCAGAATAAGATCGATCATGGCGACGATGACCCGGTCCGTCCAGCCAGAGAAATAGCCTGCCGTCGCCCCCGCGATGGCTGCGATTCCGGTGGAAAGCACGGCGCCGATGAGCCCGATGATCAGTGACTTCTGCATTCCCCGCATGGTAAGCGCCAGCATGTCGAAACCGTTTTGCGTAGTGCCGAACCAATGTGTCCATGAGGGATGCTGCAGGAAAGCTTCGAAGTCGATCTGGTCGTACCGCCACTTATAGAAATGCGGCCCGATATAGGCGAACGCGAAAAGCAACAGAACGAAGAATAAGCCGGCGACGGCCAGGCGACGGCGCAGGAAGCGGCGCAGGATGAGCCGAACGCGCGAATCATGGCCGGTGGTCTCGACGGCCTTTTCGATTACCGGAGAAGGACTGGAGCCCATGTCGTCAGGCCCGGCGAATGCGGGGGTCCAGTATGACGGTCACCACGTCCGATAAAAAGCCTGCAAAGAGCACAAGAACCGCAACGAACATGCCGATGGCGGCCGTGGCGTTCACATCGTTTTTCTGAATCGACTGCACGAACCATTCTCCCATCCCGTGCCAGCTGAAGATCTTCTCGACGAAAATCGATCCGATGAAGATCAGGGTGAATTCATAGGCGAAGAACGTACCCATGGGTATCAGGGCTGTCCGCAGCGCGTGGCGTATTAACGCCTGGGGCCGCCGCAATCCCTTGGCCTGGGCAGTGCGGAGATAATCGCTGCCCAGCGCATCCAGCATGGAATTGCGCTGATAGCGGCTGTAAAAGGCGACTCCCTGCAGGATGAGAACAAGCGAAGGCAGGATAAGGTGCTGGAGCCGATTGACGATGTCGGCGGAAGTCCACGCTTCGAGGCCTGGCGTATACTCGCCCGTGTTGTAGACCAGACGGTGCCCAATTGCGTCGTTAAACGATGAGCCGGCGTTTGCCAGAAAAACGGCGAGCACTACGGTCGGGATAGATAGGATCACAAACGACAGAACCGTTATCGCGTGGTCGGAGAATTCGTATTGCTTTACAGCACTCCAGGCGCCCGCAGCAATTCCGCAGAAAGAGCCAAGCAGCGAACCGATCAGAAGCAGACGCAGGCTGACGCCCACGCGGCGATGTAGTTCGCTCTTGACGGGTTCGTGGTCGATCGTGAGTCCGAGATTTCCATGCAAGACGCCGTCTGCCCACCGCCCGAATCGCTCCAGCACAGGCGTCTTGTCATTCAGGTTGAGTGAGGTGAGTTCCGTGTCGACCACGGCGGGCGGTGGAGGCGGGTTGCGGCCTTCGAAATTCGAGCGGGGATTCAGAGCGACCGCCGCGAGGAAGTAGTTCGCCGAAGTGGCGATCAGAACCACCACGGCAAGATATGCCACCCTCCGAAGGAGAAAAATACCCATGCCGCAAATTATAGGGAGGCGCCGCCGATTCGTCCACGAGGTTGAGGAGAGACTTGCATGCAAATTCTAAGTAGCTCTCCAGTGGAAATGCTCCCGGGCGCGGGTTGACTTGTGCAAGTGCTTCCCCATGTTCGGTCTTCCAGACAGGGTCGTAGCGTCGGCAACTCACGAAATGGACTCGACCATATCGACCGCAGGATCACCGCGCACATTGTCGGTCGATACTACTGGCAAGCTCCGTTGGGCTGGCGGGGATATCGATGGCGATCATCTCATCTGCCTGCAAAATATTCGGATTTCGCCAGAATCTTGCCTCAAGCCGGATAATTTATCGCTCCTAAGAAGCCTTGTTGGCGTACCAGTTGAGGAGCCGGACATCGATTCCGCTGCCCTGGAGCTTCTGGGCAAAGATCTTCGGATCGGAACCGTTCGGTGGCGGGCCGTAGTGATAGGGAATTACCACTTTGGGATGGAACTTCAAAACGGCGTCGGCCGCTTCTTCTGGAGACATCGTTGGGCGCGTATACATACAAATGAAGGCCACGTCGATGTTCTTGAGGGCCAGCATTTCGGGGATGGCCTCCGTATCACCGGAGAAGTAGAAGCGCTTGCCGCCGTAGGTCAGGATGAAGCCATCGCCGCGTCCTTTGGTGTGAAATGGTTCGCCCTGGGGATTCTTGCGGACCATGTTGTACATAGGGATGGCTTCGATGGTCCACTTCTCCCATTTTGTTTTTTCACCATTGGCCAAGGGCTTGGCATTGGTGATGGTCATGACCACCGACGGTGGCGCGATGATTTGTGTATTTGCCTTGCTGAGCCTTTTTACGGCGTCTGGATCCATGTGATCGCCATGAATGTCGCTGATGAGGATCAGATCGGCTTGCGGAAGGCCCGTGAAGTCGGACGGTTTGGCCGGATCAACATAGATCACTTTGCCGCCGGCTTCGATCAGAGTGCTGGCGTGATAGATCGGCGTAATATTGACGTCGCCCGCAGAGGTCTTGAATGTTTGGGTCTGCTTCAAGAATTCGGCATGCAGACTCAGGCTCGACGCGGCCATAATCGCGACGGCCAGAAGCAATTTGGTTTTCATACTAGCTCCAGACAGGATGGCTCGCGAGACTTGATCTTGCAAAAATCGACTCTACACCGGGAACTTTGCCAAGTGAACCAATTGTTTTGGGAGTGCTCATCATCCGAGGCCGCCGAGGCCAGTTTGCGTTCCGACTGGAACCCCGTTCCGCAGGTCCTGATAAATGGCCCGGGGAAACCATCCACCATCGGTGTTTCGCACACTCAAATGGGGTACACCCAAATAGCAAAATGATTTTACATCCAATCCCGCCGCGTATTTAAACGGCCGCTTTCGAGAAGGTCGAAGTCATCATGAAAATTCCTTTCGGCTTCGCGGCGGCATAGGCACGTATCTTCTTTACAGTTGAGAATTCAACGAATTCAGGATATTGGTTCAGGATGCAGCGAGTGATCGGATTTACACGGAACGCGATGAGCTACTACGAAGCGAAGCGGCGGAAGAAAGCGTTACTTCCCTCCGCCGCCCGGAATTTCCGCGATATTTTACTTTAGTTCGAGCCTTCCGCGGCCTCCCCGCCCCGGCCCGCTGGCTGCTTTGGCCACATTTCTTTCGGAGGCACCACCGTCATCACGGGTGAGGTCTCGATCGTGTTGTGATAGCTCTCTTCCATCTTCCAGAAGCCATTGTGATTGCCGAAGATGCGGCTGGACCAGTATGCCTTCCCGCCGTAAGTCGGTTGCAGCATGACGGCCACTACCGCGTCGCCAAAATCCCAGGTGCGCGCCCAGAGCGCAGGCGCTACGCCAGTGGTAAATGTTCCGGGCTTGCGCGGTTGCACCGGCGTGGGCCCAGTAGCCGTTGGGGAATTGCGAGGCGTTGTCGTGCTCTGACTGATCACGATGGTGTTGTCGCCCATGTGCATATCATGACGCCCGGGTCCGTTGGCGCCTTCCTGGTCCAGCCATGCGGCTATTGCCGCCTTTTCGCTGGGAGTGACGGCCCTGTACGGAAACCCCTTGCACGGATTATCGCAGGGAATATCGTACGGAGCGCGATAGGTTCCGCCCGGAGCTGCCGTGCCGATTTCGATCTCGTTTGCGTTCAGGAGACGCCAACCTGCTGGACGCTTCACCCAAATATGCGCGGCATACTTTTTGCCGAGATTATCTGTTACCCACGCAACTTTGCCGTCACCGTACATATGCGCCGAGACCTTCGTATCGGGCGTCATAGGAACGAGCGGCTTCAGTCCTTCTCGAAGCACGTCCGGCCGCTCCGTCATGATTCCCTCCGTATCAATCAAACTGAAATCGGAGTCCAGCATTTTTTCCACTGCGGAATTGTCGCCCTTGGCGTAGGCCATCCCCAGTGCCTTGTCTGCTTTCACGACCGCATCTTCACCTGCCGACGGTTTGGTTTGCGCAATCAATAATCCGGTCGACACCATGCACAACACGAACAAAACTATCACGTATCGCTTCATAATTCTTCGCACCTCCCGCTCGGGTTTCCCCTCGGCCACGCATTCTACACCCGACAAGCGGAATTGGAAGGGCCTGCGCTCCTAGCTCCTAGAATGGCGAGAGAGCCCAATCCAAATACGAGCGAAAGGCGTGCCTGCATTGAAACGGGGTGCTATGATCTCGCGCCGGACGGCAGGCGCGTCGTCGCGCTGATGCCAGTTGAGACGCCGCCAGGGCCTTGATCTATGCGGGCCTGGGGGAGAACGGCAAACCATTCGAGTGGCTGGAAAAAGCCTGCCAGCATCGCCCTCTACTAGCGGGGATTCGGCATTATCATGCCCAGGCTTTGATCCCCCGCGCTCGGACCCCGTCTCCAGGACCTTCTGCGCCGCATGAACCTGCGGCCCTAAGAGGCTTGTAGAAACAATTAGCGCGCGGCATGAACTCCGGGGGCGTCGGCGGTGTTGTTGCCGCCGATTACGCCGCTGTTGTTCATCCAGTGGCCTTGCGCTAAGTTGTTCATTCTTCGTACGGCACGATTTAGAAGGTAGACGCTCTATCCAACTGAGCTACGGGCGCGCTTGTATACGCTTCCCTTGAAGCAGAAAAGGCTCGCGAGAGGGCCGAAGCTTTTAATACCAAACGTCTGCCTTACCGTGCTTATCGTGGCAATCGTCACGAATTCTCTGCTGCACAAAAAGCGTTAGGGATCTTCTGTGCAATATTTACGTCCGTTTGTCTCCACAAAGCGCGTCAACCGCCATAAATGCGGACCAGCAATGCATTCAACGGCACCTATCTGACTTTGCAGAGCCTCGGTCCGAAAACACGTTTTCGGAGCCGACCTGATGTGACCGGGCGATTGTATTTTCGGTAGAAAGTGGGACCAACTATTGGAATACAATTTGATCGGAGCGCGTATGTGGGAAAAGGAGAAACGTTGAAAACATTCAAAAGAACGGGGAAACTGATGTGGATGGCTGCGATATATCTAGTCGTGCCCGTAGTGGCTCATGCACAGACGTCGACCGCCAACCCGGTCACGGCAAGCGTGAAGGAGATTTACGACCGCCAAGCGGATCGGATTGCCAAAGCTGCCGATCAGATGCCCGGCGACAAGTATAGCTACCATCCCACGCCGGAACAGTGGACATTCGGAAAAATCATCGCTCACGTAGCTCAATCGGATTTCGCGGTGTGCGCGATGATTTCGGATACGCCGGTGCCGAAGGATTTGAAGGTGAGCGAAACCGATCCCAAGGAAAAATTGGTGCCCGCCATCAAGGCGTCGTTCGATTTCTGCTCGAAGGCGTTGGCAAAATTACAGGATTCACAGCTAGGCGATCCGATCACTTTTTTCGGTGGGCGCAAAGCTCCTAGGGCACGAGCAGCCCTCGAGTTGGTTTCCGATCTGGTTGACCATTACTCGCAGGTCGCCAGCTATCTGCGGCTGAACGGCATGTTGCCGCCTTCCGCGCAACCGGCCAAACCGGTGAAGTAACACGTCATCGGCTGCGGTCGTTTGTCAAAATCAGTTGCTGCCAACCGATGCCGGGCACGCGTTCTCCACACTGGGCCGCTGAAAGTGTTCAGGTATAGAGAGGTAAAAACTTTTCCGTTCCGCGACACGCAGGCGGCCCCGATACCGAAAGTCCCAGAGAGTTCTTAGCACATCGATCTGCCGACTGCACCTACGAGGGTACAGGCCAGCTGAAACCAGCCTTGACCCGCTCGACCATCAGCGAGCCTTCGAACTCCACGACAGCGCCGAGCACGGTAAAAACATCTTAACGCCGGAGTGCTGGTATTAACGCCTCGGGTGCGGCTAACGAATTCGATTCCACGGCCGGAAAACGGCTCAGGTACTCAGCGCATGCCACACGGACCGGGCGAAACGGCCGACTTTCCACGCCATTACGGCGTCGAAGTGCCGCCGGTGCGCGTGAGCGAGGAACCGATTCGAGTTCGGGCGCACAGCTCTTTCGCGTTCCCGACTCCCGATATGCACTTAGGCGCTATGGGGCTAGCCCTCCACTTATGGATGAGACATCTGGTGCTACTGTGGTGCTACTGTGGTGCTATTCGCTTTGCATTTTGATTCGTTTGATGCGCAGTGCTGCTCGACACTGGCTGCACCAAATCGCGTAAATCCTGGGGATTTCGTTTGCGTGAGTGCCGATGCGTTATGCTGCTCAGTGCCTAAGTTGGATTAAAAGGCCGCTGCTCTGCCACTGAGCTACGCCCCTAAATTGGGTAATAATATACTTGACTAACCACACGCATTCTGGTACCTTTGGCTTAGGTGATGGACATGACAAAGCCAAAGACACTCCAAGAAGCTATCCGGTATTTCAGCGATGAGCAAGTCTGTATTGAGACGGTCGCTGACTTGCGCTGGTCGAATGGCCCTGTATGTCCAAAATGCGGCCACGGCGAGCACTACTATCTCGGCACTCAGAAACGATGGAAGTGCAAGAAGTGCTCCAAGCAATTCTCTGTCAAGGTCGGGACGATCTTTGAGGATTCACCTATCCCGCTCGACAAGTGGCTCGCTGCGCTCTGGATGCTAGTGAATTGCAAAAACGGAATTAGCTCGTATGAAGTCGGACGCGATCTCGGCGTTACTCAGAAGTCCGCATGGTTTATGCTTCAGCGGCTACGCTTGGCATTGCAGAGCGGCTCAATGACTAAACTCGACGGCGCAGTCGAGGTAGACGAAACTTTCATCGGCGGCAAGGCTCGCAACATGCACATGGCGCAGCGCCGCCGTCGCATTACCGGAACTGGCACCAAAGACAAAACCGCTGTCATGGGATTTCTTGAGCGTGGTGGCAAGGTCCGCACAATGGTAGTTCCGAATCGCCGCAAACACGCGCTCCAAGGCGAAGTGAGGAAACACGTCGAAGCGGGAGCGGCGCTGTACACTGATGCGTTGCTGTCCTATAGCGGCCTCGATGCTCATTACGCGCATGAAGTGATTGACCACGCGACCGCATACGTTGACGGAAAGATTCACACTAACGGCCTTGAGAATTTCTGGAGCTTGCTCAAGCGTGGCATTTCTGGCACCTACGTTAGCGTCGAGCCGTTCCATCTGTTCCGGTACCTTGATGAGCAATCGTTCCGGTACAACAATCGTGCTACCTACGATAATCCCATGAACGATGGGGACAGGTTTGAATTGGCGTTATCGCAGATTTCAGGAAAGCGGCTCACGTTTGCAGAGGTCACTGGTAAAGCGGGTAGTCCTAACTGATGAGTTGCGCAAAAACGGAAGGCGTCTTAAGCGTGGGAAGCGGAAGCATTCTTAACTCGTTTCCGCTTTTCGATCTTGGATTTGATTTCGGAGTGCGTAACAGATAAGACTTTTTTCAAGGCATTTTCAAAATTAGCGTATTCACCCGAATCATTCTTGGCGGAAGGTTTGGGGTGACTCGCCACAGGTGAAATCCCTCTCAGAAGGGATGATACCTTAGTGTGTCCACAAAACAAAGTCTTATCACCCGACGAGTTAAGGGATGCTGTTAAAAAATTGTGCGTTGAACAATTCAACGATATCGGAGACATATCTGATACAAGGCCGCAGGGCTGCCTGCAATTGCAGTCCATCACATCCGGTGCCAGTGTCATGGAAAAATACCTGCACTTCCATCTGTGCATTTGCGTGCATTTTGTCTTCATCTTTAAGCTTGAAACTGGAATAGTCGATGTTAGTGACTGGTGTGCCGACTATATGCGCGCGCCAATCGATATCAATGGGGACATTGGTTCGCAGCACGTCGTTGACTCCATAACTGACGCCGGTGAGGCGAAAGGATTCTTCGGCGGTTATGAGCATACGGTGCTTGTCGATAATGTCGAGTTCCGAAACGGTCCAGAGATAACTGGACTCGGCCCTTTTCCCCGCGAGATTCGCAGCCTTGTACGGCTGCAACTCTTCGACGAACGCAAACGCAGCGGGGTGAATATACAGTTCGGCTTTCCATCGCCCCCTAGCGAAAGATTGTTCGTCAATACAGATCGGGAAAGCGGTTTTCTTAGAACACGAAGTGGGCTGGCCATTCAGAAGGGCCAATTGGTAGATCAGGTGATCAAGGGCCGACCGCAGATTGTGAGCGATGTCGCCGACGATCAACCCCCAATTCAAATCGTTAGGTGTAACCTGCCCAAGGATAAGATCAAGCCGCTTATCCCCAGGTTGGTAATTGACAGCGGACATCTCTCCCTCTTCGCTCGGTGCGCCCCAGGTGTGGAAAGCTGCATTGAGTTCAGAGAAGTGGTGCTTCGCGCGCTCGATCTTTGCTCGAACTCCTAGGATACTCGGTTTCATTGCGCAGAGATTGTAGCAGGTGTGGTTAGTGAAGTATATTGTTGCCCTAAATTGAATCCGTTCATCTTACACGGAAATAAGTTAATGCACATCGCTGGCCTCCACCTGCGTGTCATACTTTTTCCGAACTCGCCACGCGAGTATCAGCGCCACGCGAATGCCACCTTCATAGCAGGGGAAGCTTCGGCATTTCCGTATGCCTTCGGTGGACGTCCAGCATTTGTTCGGGATGAGCGCCGTGCGCGGATTCTCACCCACAGCGCACGGGTAGTTTGACCACGCGACCTGTTTAGCTGACTTTTAAGTCGCCCACACCCACAGCTACAGAAGTCGAACGGCTGAGTTTAGGACGGCACTCGCTGACCCCGCCTACTTACCCGCGATCGGCGCATACGTATTCCGTGTTACGCAACTCCGGTCAGCAACTATCATGCATCGGAAAAATGGACGAACGATAGCGGACCGCTGGTCGTGCGCAAGCGCTACCAGCAGGCGCGTTCATATTTCACAATGGGACTCCGCCCCGCGCCTTGCCAGCGTGACATGCACTCGCTCAAATTTCTCGCCGTCGTAAATGTTTCGATACGCCTCATCCCCCAGTCCGGTTGCGAATGCAGTTGGGACGCGCAAACGCCGGATGGGCAAACGTACATGGGCAACCGTCGGACCCCACCACGCCCTTAACTGACCGAGACCACCTTGATCTCGCGCGTGCCCAACCGGCGCGCTCCGTTCGCGGTAACGACAATCGAATCGCCGAACTGGGCGGTGCCTGCATCCTTCACACGATAAGTTGGTTTAACGTCGAAGACCATGCCTTCGCGGATTACGATTTCCCCCACATCTCCGGCCGATCCGCCCCTCGGCATCGTTCCCAGACCCCCTGAATGGATCACCAGGGCCCCCGGTTTTTCGCCGCGCGCCACCAGCCGCTTATCTAGGGGTGCGCAGATCTCCTTGACCATCTTTCCGGGCGCGACCAATGCCACCATTTCGTGAAACGTGTCAATGCTGTCTTTTGCAGCGTCCGCCCAATCCGGTGGTGCGGGCGAACCAATCACAATGGAATGGTTAACCTGGGTGCCATATCCAAGGACGGACCCGGTGCACTCCTGGCTCAGAATTTTCCCGGCCGGCATCACTTCCTCGAGAGGCCGGTTCAAAGCGCTGTTGCCACCGCCGCCTGCGCGGATCGATAAACGCCACGGGCGTTCTCCCGAGGCATTGACCATCGCGTTATACATGGCCAGCCACACCACACGGTGAATCACGCCGGTGTGCGCCGTTTCGAACATGGCCTGCAAACCAAGCTCGCCCACTTGCACTGACTTCTCGAACACAGCAATCTCTTCTGGACTATGAACGATCTGCACAGGAGTCAGCAGTTCACTCGTGGACACAAATTTGGCCTGCGGAAAAGCTTTGAGGACGCGATCGTAGGTCGTATAGCTGACCTCTCCCTCGGGTTGCCGGGACGCATCCATAAGGTCCGTCACGCCAATGCGCGATTGCGCCATATTTTTCGCGCGCAGGCTATCGATAATGTCCTTCGACCAGACGCCATCGTTGATGCGAACCTCAATCCCGCGCTCCAGGCACAGCTTTTCTTCAGGAGTACCCCGCACCTGGCCCGTCGAGAGCGCCGTCACCTTACCGTCTACCGGAAAAATGACCCACTTGAGCGGAAGGCTGATACCGGTTAAATACTCCACGTCCGCGTCACCATCCTGCCGCTCGGTAATCATCTCGCCGGGATGGTGCTGGGTCACAATCAGGCAATCGATATTGGCTTTCTTCATCTCCTGCCGAACGCTCTGCCAGCGTCTTTGGATTTCCGCGACAGACCAGGCCTTGGGCAGCATGGCGGGCGTCAGCCCTGCCGTCTTTCCGCTGCCGGAATTCCGATTATTCTGGCCAGCCTGGCTCCAACCCGTCAACGTGGGCGCTACCAGCGAAGCGGCGATCCCTGCCGAGGCTCCTTGCAGCAAGTTCCTGCGCGATACTCCCCGACCGGACTTGGACGCGGAACGCGAATTTGCCATTTTCATCCTCCAGGAGCAAAGTCAGTTCTTGCGAAGAGCCGTTGCTCTATCACGAATCTTTCCATTTCGAGGGTCACTGCCGACCGAGAACGTACACCTCAAGCTCTCCAGATGCAATACTTCGCGGGGATTCTGATCCGGAGCCACACCGAAGTCAAATACCGGGGGCGCACTCGCCAAGCTGAATCGACATGGCTGGGCGCCAGCTCGCCCACTCAGCGAATCCTCGAAGAACGCCCGGCCATGCTCAATCGGCTAATCTGTGAAGCAACGGTAAGCCTCGCAGCGAAGGCGTGAACGACACATTTAATCCATAAGATCGCGTCGCGCTGTCTGAAATAGGAGTAATGAGCACGGAAGTCGCGGGCGTGTCGTAAAATTCGGAATGTTGGCGGTAAACGTATCCGCCGATCAGATAGCCCAGAGCCGAACCGACGACAACGTCCGACGGGAAGTGATACCGGCCCGTGACGCGGCCTACGCTGACACCCGCCGCGAGAATATAGATGCGTGCGTGCAGCCAGCGATGGCGCGGAGTTTCGTCAATGAGAACGTGCGCGAACGCCCAGGTGGCAATGGCGTGGCCCGAAGGAAAGGACCCGTTCAAGGTGAATATTTCCTTGTCGCCGGAGCCATCGGGCCAGAAACGGCCCTGTCCCGTCCCGCTGTTAGGGCGCTCGCGATTGACCGCGACTTTCAACACTTCGTCTGCAAAAAGCGCATCTGCGAGCGCTTCCACCTCCAGCACACCAGTTTCACGAACCCTCTCGTTGTGCGTAAACTTTCCGAGCGCATAAATCGCCGCCGAGCCACCGACCAAAACGTACGGCGATCCAATATGAGTGTAGTCGTTGCTGAACCGCACGCTGCTATCGGATTTATCCACGGTATTTAGCGTGGCGGCGTCGTAATGAATCGAAACTGCGGTGGCGACGGCGAGGGGCGCCAGCCACAAAAGATCTCTCCGGTGAATGTGGGCGGGACTTGTCCAAATTCCCCGTTGATCGTGCAGGATATCCCGCACGCACGTGCCAAAGGAGGAAATGAAATCGCAGCGATCCGCTTGGCCTCCCGCGTTTACTGGCTCGCTGAGGCTGGCGTCCGCCAAACCCGGAGCCTCGATTGCTTCGTAGTCAGATCCGTTATCGCGAACTGCTGTCGTCGCGCCGCGTGACCATGACTCTCCTGTAGCCGCTGGCATGGCGAAATTTGACTCGGCGAGCGATGTGGAAGACGAATCGACCCTTGCCAAAGTCTGCGCCCCGGTCGATGACGGTGCTATGGCTGCGAACAAGCTGAATGCAAAAGACGCGATGCCGGTGCGTATAACAAACGAATGCGTCATGACCATCCTCTCGCCCAGCGCGGAATCTGCCGGCAATCCTGTTGAGCGGTCTACAGGGCTCGCCAGGCGGCGGGATGGATATTCACATCCCATGCTTCAGCTGGCCCCTCAGCTCTAATCTAAACTGGCAATCTGAAAATTGGGAACCGATTTTACAATTTTCTTCGCGACATTCGTCCATCAAGCTTCCACCAAGCGCACCGTTTCGGATCGGCCGCAAAATATGATACAACTTGAACGGAAGACGGGGTTACGGCTCCAGCTCCCTACGATTTTTTTGCAGAACCCTTTTGCCGGGGATGGGATGTTCCTGCCGGCAGGCAGATCAGAAAAAATGGGAAGGGATGGGCGACAATGGCGATTGCCACGATCAATCCTGCCACCGGACAAGTCCTGAAAACATTCGAGCCCCTTTCCGACGCGCAGCTCGAGCAAAAAATTCAGCGTGCCGCGGATGCTTTTCCTAAACACCGCAAAATGTCCTTCGCCGATCGTGCGCAACGCATGGCTAAAGCCGGCGACATCCTCGAGAGCGACAAAGAGACTTTTGCCCGCATGATGACCACCGAAATGGGCAAGACCTTTCGTTCCGCAGTCGATGAAGCCCTGAAATGTGCCTGGGTGTGCCGCTACTACGCCGAAAATGCGGAACGTTTTCTGGCCGATGAAGTGGTGGAAACCCCCGCCACCCGCAGTTACGTGCGTTACCAGCCTCTCGGCGCCGTTTTAGCGGTTATGCCCTGGAACTATCCTTTCTGGCAGGTGATCCGTGCGGCTGCGCCGGCGATAATGGCCGGGAACGTCATGCTCCTGAAGCACTCGTCAAACGTGCCGCAATGCGCGCTGATGATTGAGGATCTATACCGACGAGCGGGATTCGCCGAAGGAGTATTTCAGACGCTGCTCATCGGTTCGCAGAAAGTGGACCAGATCCTGAACGATCCCGCGTATCGTCGCGGCCACGCTCACCGGCAGCGAAGGTGCGGGTATCCAGGTCGGCATGGGTGCCGCGAAGCGCATAAAGAAAACCGTGCTGGAACTCGGCGGCAGCGATCCTTTCATCGTGATGCCCAGCGCAAATCTCGAGGAAGCCGTCGCCTACAGCGGTAAAGGCGCGCATCTCCAACAATGGGCAATCCTGCATTGCGGCCAAGCGTTTTATCATTCACGAAAAAATCGCCGACGAATTCGAAAGCCGGTTCGTGCAGGCCATGGAATCGCTGCGGGTAGGCGATCCGTTTGATGAAAAAACCGACCTTGGTCCGCTGTCCACCGAGGACGGCCGCGACGGATATCGATCGCGACGTGCGCAGTACCGTAAGTGCGGGTGCGCAGCGCATTGACGGGAGGAACGCCGGTCGATGGCCCGGGATTTTTCTACTCGCCCACCGTACTGGCGGACGTTCCCAAGGAATCGCCAGCCGCATGCGAGGAAATCTTTGGACCCGTGGCCGGTCTGTTTCGCGCGCACGACGATCTGAACGACGCCATCGAGATTGCCAACGACAGCCGTTTCGGGCTGGGTGCCAGCGCCTGGACGAACGACGACTCCGAACGCGACCGTTTTATCAACGATATCCAGTGGGGAATGGTTTTCATCAATCGCATGGTGGCTTCCGATCCGCGGCTTCCATTTGGCGGGGTGAAATGGTCAGGCTATGGCCGGGAACTTGGCGTGCACGGCATTCGCGAATTTACCGACATAAAGACCGTATGGATCCAGTAGAATTGCATCATGCTTGGCCGCGATCCGGCACACCGGCCTGCTTAATGATGGCCGGCGCAGTCAGCGAGCGCGGTCGCTCGCGCTTGGTCCCGATGCGCATCTTGTCGATGAGCGCATTGTTGACGCAAACTTCGCCATCACACTAATTGCTCACAGGAAAGATACTCAGCGAATGGCTAATCTCGGATTCGTCGGTCTGGGCGTGATGGGCGGCAACATGGTCAACCGCCTGCTTTGCAAAGGGCCATCACGTCACCGGCGTACAACCGCACGCGCTCCAAGGCGCAGCGGCTCATCGACAAAGGCATGAAGTGTGGCGGATTCCCCGCGCGCCGTGGCCGCCGCCGCTGATATTCGTCTTCGCGATGGTCACCAACTCCGCCGCGCTCTGGATACCATTGTCGAACGGGCCCGGACGGCCTGCTCGCCGGCCTGGGCGCCGGTAAAGTTTTCGTCGATATGAGCACCGTCAAGTCCCGGCGTGAGCCGCGCAACTGGCCGCCAAGATTCGCGAAAAAGGCGCGGACATGGTCGATGCGCCGGTGTCCGGCAGCGTGATCACGCTGCAGGAGGGAAACTTTCGGTCATGGTGGGCGGCCGCCGCGAAACTTTCGACCGCGTGAAACCGGTGCTGCAGGATATCGGACCCAAGGTCACGTACGTCGGCGACAACGGCCTTGCCGTCGCCATGAAAATCGCCACGAATTTGAGCCTGGCCGTGCAGATGCTCGCGTTTTCAGAGGGCGTTCTGCTCGCGGAAAAAAGCGGCATCCCGCGCGAAACCGCAGTCGATGTGCTCACGCATAGCGTGATCGCGTCGCCCATGGTGCAATATCGCGGACCGTTTGTGCTGCAACATGCCGGACGAGGCGTGGTTCAACGTCAACATGATGCAGAAAGACATGCTGCTGGCGCTGGAGCTGGGCCGTCAGCTTGATGTCCCACTGCCCACAACCGCGTGACCAACGAGTTTCTGACCGCCGCGCGCGGCATGGGCCTTGCGGAGCAAGATTTCGCGGTGCTGTTCGATGTTCTGGCCGCAATGTCGGGAGTGAAACGATGAGCACGACTACGCAGTCTTCGAGTCAGTCAGGGCTCGTACAGGACCCAGACCACGTCTCAGGCCACGGCGCCTGCCAAATCGGAACGATCGACTGCTTCCGCATGTACCGGCAGATGGTGGCCATCCGCGAATTCGAACAGCAGGCCAACGATCTGTACATGCGCGCCCTGATGCCCGGCCTGACCCATCTGTACGAAGGGCGAGGAAGCTGTCGCGGTGGGCATTTGCGAGGCGCTGCGCAGCCGACGATTACATCACCAGCACGCATCGCGGCCACGGGCATTGCCTGGCGAAAGGCGCGGAGCCCGACCGCATGTTCGCCGAACTGCTCGGCAAGGAAGCGGGCTATTGCCGCGGCAAAGGCGGCTCGATGCACATCGCCGACCCGGCGACCGGCAACCTGGGCGCGAACGCCATCGTCGGCGGCAGCGCGGGAATCGCCACCGGCGCGGCGCTTTGCCGCAAAGCGCCTGGGCAATGGCCGCGTGTGCGTGTGCTTCTTCGGGGAAGGCGCGCTCGGGCAGGGCGTGCTCTATGAAGTGATGAATATCGCCGCGCTGTGGAAGCTGCCGGTGATCTACGTCTGCGAAAACAACATGTACAACGAGTACACGCACTACTCGGAGACTACCGCCGGCGACATGCTCGGCGCGTCCCGCCGCTTTCGGCATTCCCGGCGAAAGCGTGGATGGACAGGACGTGCGCGCCGTGTATACGCAGCGGCCAAGCGGATCGTTGAGCACGCGCGCGCGCGGGCAGAGGGCCCGGGTTTCCTGCTGTGCAACACCTATCGCTATCGCGGGCATCACGTTGGCGACATCAACCGCGAATATTATCGCGCCAAGACAGGAAGAGCAGGAGTGGAGGTCGGATCGCGATCCGATCAAGCTTCTGGGCCTGTGGCTGATCGCGCAGAAAGCTGGCCGACGCCCGGCGGCTTGAGAAAAGTCCACGGCGAAGGTCAAGGCGCAATATGGAAGCAGCCGTGGAATTTGCGATCGCCGCGCCCTATCCCGGAGTCGATGAAGTGGAGCAGGACGTCTATGCCTGAGACACAAAGCTCAGAATCAACGCGCAGTCGACAGTCCGTGAACTCACTTTTGCCGAAGCCATCCGCGAAGCCTTGGCCGAGGAGATGCGCCGCGATCCCGCGTCTGCATTATTGGCGAAGATGTCGCCGAAGCCGGCACGCCGTTCAAAGTGCTCTCCGGCCTGGTCGAGGAATTCGGCAAAGACCGCGTCGATCGACACGCCGATCTCCGAACCCGGCTTCACCGGCGTTGGCGTCGGCGCGGCGATGACCGGCCTGCGCCCCGTGGTCGACATCATGTTCGGCGACTTCCTGACGCTGATCATGGATCAGATGGTGAACCAGGCCGCCAAGGTCCACTACATGTCCGGCGGCAAATGGAAAGTGCCGATGGTGCTGCGCACCACCATGGGCGCCACGCGGCGCTCGGCCGCGCAGCATTCGCAATCGCTGCACGCCTGGTTCAGCCACGTGCCGGGACTGAAGGTGGTTCTGCCCTCCACTCCCTACGATGCCAAGGGACTGATGAAGACGGCCATCCGCGACGACAATCCGGTGGTCTTTTTCGAAGACAAAATGATGTACAAGCTGAAGGGCCCGGTGCCCGCGGAGGAGTACACCATTCCGTTCGGCGTGGCCGACATCAAGCGCGCAGGGACAGGACATTACCATCGTCGCCACCAGCAGCATGGTGCAGGTGGCGCTCGGCGCGGCGAGCCTGCTCGAAGAGATCGGCATCAGCGCCGAAGTGGTCGATCCGCGCACCACTGGCCGCTCGACGAAAAAACGATCGTCGAGTCGGCGAACAAGACTTCGCGCGCCATTGTCGTGGATGAAGGCTATGGCCGCTACGGCGTCACCGCCGAGATTGCCGCAGTGATTGCCGAAGGCGCGTTCTACGATCTGGACGGGCCGGTGAAGCGCATGGGCGCGATGCACGTTCCGATTCCCTTCTCGCCGCCGCTGGAAGACGCAACGGTCCCCACCGAACAGACGGTCTTTGAAGCGGCGCGCGCGCTCTGCGGCCGCTCCTGAAAATCGCGCGAACAGGAGGCACATCGTGGCACTGAAAACTCACGGAACGATGGCGGTGGATTGGGAGCAGCGCATCGATTTCGACCGCCTGCGCCGCGAGCGCCTGGCCCGCGTCAAGAGCGCCTGAAGCGCAATCCGAGATGGGCGCGCTGCTCTGCTTCGACATGAACAATGTGCGCTACATCACCGCCACGCACATCGGCACCTGGGCGCAGGACAAGATCAGCCGCTTCACGCTGCTGCCGCAGAACGACGAGCCCATCCTGTGGGATTTCGGCTCCGCCGCGCGCCATCACCAGCTGCAATTGCCCGTGGCTCGGCGAGCGCTCGCGCGCCGGCATTCCGCTGCTGCGCGGCGCGATGTCTCCGGAAATGGGCCGCGCCGAAGACGTGGCGAAGAAAATTCGCGTCGAGCTCGAAATGCGCGGCCTGCACAACGAGCCGCTCGGCGTCGACATCGTCGAGCCGCCCATTCTGTTCGCGCTGCAACGCGAAGGCATCAAGGTGGTCGACGGGCAGCAGCTGATGTCCGACGCGCGCGTGATCAAAACGCAGGACGAAATCGCGCTGCTCAACACCTCCGCCATGATGGTGGACGCCGCCTACCACGATCTGTACCTGGCCATGAAGCCGGGCATGCGCGAAAACGAAGCCGTCGGGCTGGTGAGCAAAGTTCTCTACGACCTGGGCTCCGAATATGTGGAAGCCGTGAACGCCATTTCCGGCGAGCGCTGCAATCCGCATCCGCACGTTTTCTCCGATCGCGTGCTGCGGCCCGGCGATCCGGTGTATTACGACATTCTGCATTCCTACATGGGCTATCGCACCTGCTACTACCGCACCTTCACCGATCGGCTATGCATCGCACGCCATGGTCGATGCCTACAAGCGCTGCCGCGAATATCTCGATGCCGCCATCGAGCTGGTCCGGCCCGGCCGCACCACCGCGGAAATCGCCTCGGTGTGGCCCAAGGCGCAAGAGTTCGGCTTCCCCAATGAAGAAGCTGCCTTCGCGCTGCAATACGGCCACGGCATCGGGCTGGCCATCTGGGAAAAGCCGGTGATCAGCCGCCTGGTTTCGCTCGAACATCCGCACGAGATCAAGCCGGGCATGGTGTTCGCGCTCGAAACGTTCTGGCCTTCGACCGATGGCTGGAGCGCCGCGCGCATCGAAGAAGAGATCGTCGTCACGCCCGACCGGCCACGAAGTGATCACGCGCTTTCCCGCGGAGGAACTGCTGGTCGCGGGCGCGCATTACTTCACCGTGAAGGGCCCGCTTGCCCACCGCGCGCGAAACGGAAGCGCCGCCCAGCCAGCACGTGGTGCGAGATGATCGAAGCCAGCGCAAAGACCGAACAGAGTCGGCGGTCACTCGCTAGCAGCTCGGGACCACTCGCTAAAAAACGTCTGCATCAACGCGCAGCTGCACGCGCTGGAAAACACCTCAACCGGAGAACGCCACTTATGGCCATCAGCGTCATCATGCCCGCGCTCGAAATGGCCCAGGAAACCGGGAAAGCTCCTGTCCTGGCGCAAGAAAGAAGGCGAACAGGTAGTCGAAAGGCGAGCCGCTGCTCGAAATCGAAACCGATAAGGCCGTTGTGGAAATCGAAGCTCCCGGCGACGGCATTCTTGCCGGCGTGAACGCCCAAGAAGGCGCCGTCATTCCCGTTGGGCAAACTATCGCCTGGCTTGTGAAGCCCGGCGAAGCTCCGCCCGTCACCACCGCGCCCGCTGTAACCGGCCGCAGGCAAGAGAGCGAGCACACGCGCCCTGGGCAGCGCTCGAGCCTCTGCGCCCGCACCATCCAGCACGGGAGCGCGAATTTCACCCAAGGCTCGACGCCTGGCTCGTGAACATGGCGTGGATCTAACGCAGGTGAGCGGCTCCGGCTCGGGCGGCGAAATCCTCGCTGAGGATATTCTGGCCGCCGCCAATGCCGCCACTGCGGGTCCATCCCAGGCCACGGCGACCGATTCGGGCGCCTCCGCAGCCGCATCAAGCGCTGGCACCAGCCTTGAAACACCGGGTGTGGTTGGCCGCCTCATGGCGGAGCGCACCACGCAGAGCTGGACCACCGCTCCACATTTTTTTGTCACCAGGGAAATCGACGCCGGAGCACTCATCGCGGCCCGCGAGAAATTTGCGCCGGAAAATGCGACCGCAGGAAAAAATAGCAGTAAACCCACACATACCGATTTGCTGATTGCCCTGGTGGCGCGAGTGCTGGCCGTGCACCCACGCATGAATGCCAGCTGGACCCCCGAAGGCATTCGGCTGCAACGCGACGTGAATGTCGCTGTGGCCATTGCCGTTGAAGATGGCGTCGTCGCGCCCGTCATTCACAACGCGGACGCGGCTTCCGTCACGCAAATCAGCGACCAGCGCCGCCAGAAGACCGAGCGCGCCAGGACCGGCAAGCTGCAACCAGCCGATCTCGCGGGCGCCACGTTCACCATCAGCAATCTGGGCATGTACGGCGTGGACGCGTTTACTGCCATCATCGTTGCGCCGCAAGCCGCCATCCTCGCCGTGGCGCGCATCGCTGACCGCGTGGTGCCGTCGACGGGCATCCGGCCATTCGGCCCATGCTCACGCTCACGCTTTCCACCGATCACCGCGTTGCGGATGGAGCCCGTGCCGCTGCGTTTCTCAATGACCTGGCCGCGGCTATTGCCGATCCGCAAAAAACACTGGGCGAACCCTCCTAGGCCAGTAACCGCTCTGGGCCGCTGCCTTTCCGTTTCCATTCGTGATCTTTGCGCAGCCGCGCCTGGTGCTTTTTTATCTGTGCTTCCAGCTCAGCGAACGCTTTGCGGGCGCTCGAGCGCGCGTCCGGCGCTTCCCCGGTGGCATGCAATGTTCCCGTCGGCAATGAAAGATTGAGAGAAAAGCTGAACTCTGTGTTGTGCGGATTTTTTTCAAAGGCTCCGTGTATCTGCACCAGGTCCGGCTCATACCTCTTCAGGAGCGTGCCGATTTTCTGCAGATGCCGGTTCACGGCCGGCTCAATGGTCTCCGGAAATTCAACATGGCGGTAGCTTATGCTTATTTTCATCGAAGCACCTTTTTCCCAGGGAGTAGCCCGTCATATGCCAGGTGTGTGGGCCCGGAACGCATGTTAAATTCAGCATAACAAGCCGGTCGTGATGTGTAAACGGCCGCGCGGATATGATGACGCCACCTGCACACTGCGGCCATGCGAAGTTCTGCAACCGGCCCGGCCTCGTACCGGCATCAGGGGAGGGCCGCCGCCATGTCCGGGCCTCCTGAATCCACTCCGCCGGGTAAAATCCTCATTGGACCGGCGGGTTGGTCCTACTCCGACTGGGCCGGCATCGTTTATCCGGCCCCGCGGCCACGCGGGTTTCACGAAGCCACCTACCTCGCGCAATTCTTCGACACCATCGAAATCAACACCTCGTTCTATCAACCCCTGCGCCCGGCGCTCGCCGCGCAATGGCTGGAGCGCGTTTCAGCAAACCCCCGGTTCGCCTTCTCGGTGAAGCTATGGAAGAAATTCACCCACGAAGTCGGCGTTACGGACGGCATTACGAACGATGTTACAAATGAAGACGAGCGCGCCGTCCGTGAAGGCTTCGCTCCTCTCGTCGAGGCCAACCGCCTTGCCGCCGTGCTGTTGCAATTCCCGCACTCGTTTCATCGCACGCCGGAAAACATCACTCGTTTAGATGGTCTGATCGAGCGTTTTGCCGATTATCCGCTCGTCGTGGAGGTTCGTCACAGCTCGTGGAATGATGCCGAATTCTACGCGGCGATCGCGCAGCGCGGCGTCGGATTCTGCAACATCGATCAGCCCCTGATCGGACGCTCGATCACCCCTTCTACGCGCATTACCGCCCCGATCGGCTACATTCGGCTGCATGGCCGGCGCTACGATACCTGGTTCAGCGATGACCCGATGCTGCCCCGTCACGAGCGCTACAACTATCTTTACACGGAAGATGAACTCACGCCCTGGGCCGCGCGCATTCGCAAGCTCGCGCGCAAAACGCAAACCACTTTTGTAATCGCCAATAATCACTTTCAGGGAAAATCCGTGGTAAATGCGCTGCAGTTAATTCACATGCTCACCGGAGAGAAAGTTCACGTACCCGAGCCGCTCCGGCACCATTACCCGCAACTCGAATCCATTGCTGACGCGCCAGCCGACGAGCCTATGTTGTTCCCCACGCCGCCCCGGTAACAATGCTCCGGTGCGCAGCTTTGCGAATACAGTGTGTGTCATTGACCGATCGGGCAAACTTTAGACACCTGAGGAACGTGCAAATGCGGAATTCGGAGGAGTTGTTCCCGGCAACGGCGAAAGCCCGGTGCCGACCTTCCTGCTCGCTGGGTCTATTTCTTGAATAAATCGTCGAAAGCCTTGCGCGCATCATGGGGACGGTGCGAATGACCGTTGCCCGCTGCGGCTGCCACAGGCGCAAGCGCCGTCGGCGCCGTGTCCTTTTCGACCGTGGTGCGGAAGGAATAAAACGTGCACTCGTTGCGCGCATCCTTCTTGGCGATTCTGTCCGGAATGGGTTGCGTGCACTCGAATCGCGCGCTCGTGTCGAAATACATGCATTGTTTGCAGCAGTGCAGTTCGAAACCGCATTGCGGGCATCGGCCTTTTGGGTCGAAACCGGTCCGCAAAACCACGCCGCAATTCGAGCAGCGCGCGAGCGTGATCGTGCCTACCATGCGCGGCGTTCGCGGGCCGATCTGCTCCTGACGAGCACGATTTTCCGGTGGACGCTTCTCTTTCTTTTTCGGGGCGTCCGTATCCATATAGCCCCGATGGCTATACTTCCGCTCCAAGAGACCTCCGTAGGGGGAATTCCTTATGATACCTGTAATCGCAAGAAGCGACAGGAAAAGAGCCCCAATTACTTAGGCTATGTAACTAATTAGACGCCCGCCCGAATCGCCGGGTTTCATGAGATGAACGCTTGTTTTCACGTAGATGTTTCTACGTAGATCACGTAGATCTTTTCGCGTACATCTCGCGTACATGTACATATGTTCCGCGAATTCAGGAGCCCGACCCGCCAATGCGCCTGGCCACGTGATCCGTTGACCCCGACTTTGACGGGCATTTCACGGGCATTTGACCAGCAGAGCCGCCGTTTCCCACTCACCCATTACTCTGATTGTTTCCTGCGAAGTTTAGACTCATTGCGCCTGGAGTTTATCGCTAAGAATCGCGACAGCCGCTCGACCGGCAGATCGGGCTGCAAAAACCGCCTCGGCGCGCCCATCGCTGCGAGGACCGCTTCAGCAGCCATGTACCCGCTCCGCACCGCACCTTCCATGGTGGCGGGCCAGCCGGTCGCGGTCCAATCTCCAGCGAGAAACAGGTTGGGCAAGGGCGTGCGTTGCGGCGGACGCCAGCGGTCGCAGCCTGGTTCAGGTGAAAATGTGGCCGCCGTCTCTTTAATCACGGTGGCTTTCAAGAGTTTCGCCTGGCGCGATTCAGGTATCACCTCGTGCAGTTCCCCGAGGCACAGGTCAATGATGCTTTGGCGCGATCGCGCCAATAAGCCGTAGGACGCGCTGATCACCAGTTGCAGATACTGCCCACCTTCCGCCCTGGACGATTCGCCGTTACAGAGTTGCGATTTATTGAAAATCCACTGCGTCGTCCGGTCCACCAGCGTCAAAAACGGCTCGTTCATAACCTCGCGGTCAAACCAGAAGTGCACCCCGGTAATCGGCGAAACATGCAGGCGCTGCAAGTTGCTGAACGGTGCCTCGCGACTGGCCACCTCCGGCGGCAACAGATCGAGAAATGCATCATGCGGCACGGCGGCCACGTAGAAATCCGCAGTCTCTGTATGGCCTGCGCTCATTTCCACGGCCGCCACGCGCCCCTCCGCCACGCGTAAGCCGCGCACGGGCGCGCGTAGCGCTACTTCTCCTCCGCGGCCTTCTATGCCCGTGCGGCATCCCGCGTAAAGCTGACCCAGCGGCACTCCCGGGATGCCCACTCGATACCCCTCGCGATTAGAGAGAAACGCCTTCCAGAAAACATCCAAAGCGTATCGCGCTTCGGTGCGGCCAAGCTCCTCATCCAGCGCGCTGACCAGCACGACGCTCCAGAAGCGCTCGATCGCCTGTTCGCTCTGCCCATGACGCCGCAGCCATTCCAGCATGCTGACGCCAGCCACGTCGCCATGCTTATTGCGACCGCCGCGCCGCGTAATCGCCAGCATGGCCTCGCCGATGCAGCGCCGGTCCGTTAAGCTCAGCGATGCGTACAGCGCCAGAGAAGGCGCCAGGTGCATCGGCGCGGGCAATGCCGACGCTTGCATCGTCGTGCGCCGGCCTTCCCGATCTACGAAAATCAGGCGATCGTAATATCGAATCAGGTTCGCCGCACCGGCGCGCCGGTAAAAATCATCGAGGTTCGTGCAGCAGCCCAGCGTAACGTGCTGGCAATTGTCCACGTGTTCACCGCCAGGCAGCGTATACGAGGAGGCGCGGCCACCAAGAAAAGGTCGCTGTTCGAGCAGCCTTACGCGTAATCCGGCTTCAGCCAGCGCGACGGCCGAGGAAAGCCCCGCCAGCCCGCCGCCGATCACGATCACGCTCTTCGAGGACATCGCTCTCCGACCACCATCCCAGCCGCGCGCGCACCAGAATGCGTGTCTTTTCCGTTACGCTGAGCCGTACGCGCGATGAAAACACATCGAAGTCGCGCTCTTCGATGCGCGCCAGCAGCGTACTGTAAATTCGCGCCAGCGCCCACAATGCCGCGCGGCTATCGCGCTCGACCATGCCCGATCAGCGCCGCGCCCTCGGCATAAAAACTCCAGGCACGCTCGCTTTCCGCCCGCAGCAGTTCTCGCACCGCGGGCGTTACCGTGCCACGCTCCAGATCGCCAAGCGAGCAGCCAAACCGCGTCAGGTCTTCCGAAGGCAGATAGATGCGCCCCAGCGCCAGATCGGCGTCCGACGTCGCGCAAAATGTTCGTCAGCTGAAACGCGACGCCCAGCTGTTCCGCCAGCTCCGGCGCATGCGGATCGTTGAACCCAAAACGTGCAGGCACGTAAGCCCCACCGTTCCCGCGACTCGGTAGCAATATTCATGCAGGCGCTCGAAAGTCGCGTAGCGGATTTCCGTCAGGTCCATCTCCGCGCCGGAAATCAGATCGTGAAAATAGCGCGGCGGAATGCGGTACCGGCGCATGGTATCGGCAAACGCGGGCAAAATCGGATGGCACCGGTATTTCCTGCGACCGCCCCGTCCAGCAGGATGCGCCACCGCGCGAGCCCGGCGCGTTTTTGCGCGATGCTTGCTGGCGTGGGCGCAACGCTTGGCGAGCCTGCGGCTTCGCGCCCGAATTGCGCCGTCTTGTTTTTTGACAGGCTATCTGGCTGGCTCGCTGCCCCGGAGCTCTCGGGATTGTCCGACACATCGTCCACCAGGCGCATGAAGGCGTAGAGTGCACATAGAGCGTCGCGCTTGGCCCCGCGGCAACATGTAAAAAGCGTAATAAAAATTGCTCGCCGACGCCCGGGCGATCCGGCGGCATTCCGGATAGGACGGCGCAACCATCCGCGCTTTAGCAAACGCCGCCGGGCATCCGCCGGATCTCGCGATTCTGCCGCTCGTTTACTGACCGTCGCTCGAGGAACTGTAACGCCCGCATCCGCACCCACTGCCGTACCCCCCGGCGCATCCATCGCCTCATTAAGGGCCGAGTCGGTGTTCGGGACAAGTGGCGCGTTAGCGGACGGCCAGGGCAACTGCTCAGCCTGTGCGGCACCTGCAACACGGGGAGGAACGATCCCCGGCCGTCGCTCGAGGCTCGCACGAACCCGCCCTGCAATCGCTCGCGCCAGCAGCCGGGCACGTTGTGCCCAGCCGAGGGTCGGCCGGTGTTCGAGCGTGTTGTAACCCGCACTTCAATCGCGTCGAGGATCGCCAACCCACCCTGGCTGAATAGTTGCAGATCCGCACGCAGGAACGCGTCCACCTCCGACGTGAGCGGCGATCCTTCCTCGAAAAGTTCGCGAGTGCGCGCAATCAAGTCCTTCATCAGCGCCACGTACCGCTCGTCAAATCGCCGGTTCTCGATCTCCGCCGGGGCAAGCCCGTGCTTCTCCAGCACTTCAATTGGAATATAGAGGCGGCCCTTTTCAAGATCGCGCGAAACGTCCTGCCAGAAATTCGCGAGTTGCAAGGCCGTACAGGTGGCATCGGAAAGTCGCTGCCGCGCGCTGTCCCGGTATCCGCATAAGTAGAGAACCAGCCGGCCCACCGGATTCGCCGAATATTCGCAGTACCCCAGCAGGTCTTCCCACGACTGATAGCGGTGCACGGTCTGATCCTGCCGGAACGCGATCAACAGGTGACGGAACGGCTCCGGCGGAATTTCAAACGCGGCAACGGTACGTGCCAGTGCGATAAAAACAGGGTGCGTGGGCCGCCCCTGGTAGCACAGATCGAGTTCGCGTTCCCACCAGTCGAGCAGTTCAAGAGCGCGATGAGCGCCGGAAACCTCGTCTCCCAGGTCGTCGGCCCAGCGGCAATACGCGTAAACGTTGTAGAAATGCTGGTGCAGTCGGCGCGGAAGCAGCCATGACGCTACGTGGAAATTTTCGTAATGGTGCGTCGCCAGCCAGCGTGTGTACCGCTCGCGCCTGCGCCAGGGAACAGCCGATCGGCGGCAGCGTGTGCGCTGATTTCGAGTTCGGAAGGCGGCTGCATGGCTCCGGGCGCGAAGGTCATTTCGTCGTGAACTGCTGGGCCCCGAGGCGCGATCCTGGGTAGAGGCTTTGCCGGCTGCTTATGGCCAGTTTGCGGTCAGTTTACGGCCACTTTATGGAATGACGGCAACTTTCATTTCGCCGTTACGGCTCTTCATGTGTTCGAACATCGAAGGCAACTCGCGCAGCGGAATTTCCGCATTTACGAAATCATGGGCGCTGATCTCGCCCCGCGCAATCGATGCCAGCGCCTCGCGAATGAAACGCGGCGTGTGGTGAAACGTGGACTTGATCGTGATTTCGGAGTAATGCAAGGCCGTCGGATCGAAGTGTACCTCCGCGCCGCGCGGGCAACCTCCGAACAGATTCACCGTGCCGCCGCAACGCACCATCTGCACGGCCCATTCCCAGGTTACCGGCAGTCCCACCGCCTCGATCACGGAATCCGCGCCGCGCCCACCCTCCGTCAGGCGCCGCACGGTCCGCACGGGATCGGAAAGCGTCGTCACATCGAAAGCTGCGCGGGCGCCCATGCGCTCGGCGGACTTGATCTGATTGGGCCGCTTCCCCAGCGCGATCACGTTCACGCCTCGGCACGCCAGCATGCGGATGAACTTCAACCCGATCGGGCCGCACCCGATCAGCACGGTCGTGTCTCCCGGCTGAATTCCCGTCTCATCAATTCCCCGCAGCACGCACGCCAGCGGTTCGACCATCGCCGCATCGACAAACGACACGTGCGCCGGAATCTTCAGCATGTTTTGCCGTACGATGCGCCCTGGTATGCGGATATATTCGGCATACGCGCCGTTATTGAACAGCAGGTCCTCGCACAGATTGCTGCGTTCCTTCCGGCAAAACAGGCACACGCCGCATGGCGCGGAGTTCGCGGGAACCACGCGATCGCCCACCCGCAGCGGACCCACCACATCGGCTCCCAGACTTTCGACCACGCCCGACAATTCGTGCCCGAAAACGGCCGGCGGCATAATCATGCGCGCGTGATAACCGCGCTTCCAAACCTTCAAGTCGGTGCCGCAGGTGAGCGCAACCTTCACGCGGACCAGTGCTTCGTCCGGCGCCAGTTGCGGGATATCGACGCTCTCGATCTTTAAGTCCTCGCTGCCATGAAGCACTGCGGCCGTCATATGGCCGTTCGTCTTGAACTGGAGCGAGGGCTGAGGCGGCGTATCGACGAGATTAGCTTTCATCAAGGCGTAATCACCACTTTTAAAGAATTACTCTTCGGGCGTGCTGCCAGCGATAAAGCCTCTGCGAATTGTTCGAGTGAAAACCGATGCGTGATCAACTCCGCCACCGGCAGCACGCGTGAAAAAACCAGCTTAGCGGCCTTTTCCTGCAGGTCCACCGCCGCGCTATAGCTGCCGAGAATCTCCTTTTCTTCGACACCCACGGCCATTGCGGGAAATTCCATTTTCATGTGCGGATCGTTTTGCGCGAACAGCAGCACCCGCCCTCCGGGCCGCGCCGCGGAAAGCGCTTCGGTGAGCAGCGCGGGCAGGGGTGCCGCCACTACCACACAATCGGCGCCTTGCCCGTTCGTCCGCGCGCGAATTTCGCTCTCTCACTTGTTCGCCCACGGGATCAAACGCCGCCGCCGCGCCCAGCCGTTCGCTCATCTGCCGCCGGGCGGGCATGGGATCGCTCGCGAACACCGTCGCTCCCGCCAGCCGCGCCACCATCATCAGCAAGAGCCCGATCGGCCCCTGCCCCATCACCAGCACCGTCTCGCCCGCGGTAATGCGCGCTTTCTGAATCGCCTTTAAGCACGTGTTCACCGGCTCAACAAACGTGGCTTCTTCGAAAAGCACGTCCGGTGGAATTTTCACCATGCCATGCTCGACGATCCAGGGCATGGCGCGCACGTATTCCGCAAAGCCACCGCCATTCGGATCGAATCCCGCGGTCAGGCCCACTTTTTTATACGCCGCGCATTGTGAAAACAGCCGCTGCCCGCAGTAAAAGCAATCCTGGCACGGAATATGGTGAAAGCTCACCACACGGTCGCCCGCTTTCCAGCGTTTCACGCCCGCGCCAACCTCCACGATGGTTCCGGCCACTTCATGCCCAAAAATTTGCGGCGGAGCGACGAATCCGTGCTCGATCTTCTTGATATCCGTGCCGCAAATTCCGCACGCAGCCACGCGAATCAGTACTTCGCCGGCGCCAATTTCCGGCACCGGAACGGTCTCAGCCGCGACGCAGCCCGCCCCCCGATATACGCCCGCGCGCATCTCCGCCGGCCGCCGCGCATCCGGCCCCGCTTCCACGACGGTCTGCAGCACACTCATGTAGCAGCCACCATCTCCGACTGCGAGAGATCCATGCGCACATTCAACAAACTCAAATAATCATCCATAAAATCCGCCAGTTGCCGCGCGGCCACACGGCAGTCGCGCGCCAGCCGTATCAATCCCGGGATGCGTTGCGGGCGGCGCATCATCGCTGCGACCACCGCGGCCATGCGGATCCGCCCCCGGTCGTCGAGCGTACGGTCGAAATCACAGGGCAGCGAGGCCGCCACATTATCGCTCGCGGCGCGCACCGCGACAGCGCGAACGCCACGCCGCGCCGCCTCCGCCAGGATCACAAAGCTCTCCATCTCTACCGCTTCGGCTTCATTCGCCAGTGCCGCCTTTTCCGCCGCGCTCACCACCAGCCGCTCCGAGGTCAGAAACCGATCCACGTGCCGCGCACCCACATTGCACGCCGCCTTCAGAAGTTCGCGATCGCTGGCCACCGCCATTTCCTTTTCCGCGCGCCGCACCACCCGCGCCGCGAGCACGTTTCCGACCCGGAGGTCAGTGTGCAGAGCACCCGCAAAACCGCTCGAGATGCACAGGTCCGCTGGTGATTCCAGCGCCCAGCGCATCGCCTGTTCCGCCGCGCGCGTGCCTACGCCCGTGAGCACCACGCGCGTTGCCGAGCCGCCGATTTCGGCGGCATACATCGGAAACGGATCGCGACTCACCCGCCGAAAATCGTGATGGCCGCGCCACGCCGCGAATTCAGCCGCTACTGCGAAAGTGATCAGTATCTTCATAAGCCCGTCCGTAACACGCTATCGGGACTTAGACAGTTCCGAAAACCATGCTGCCGCGCCGCGTATGCCGCTCAGGCCGCGCGCGCCTCAGCTACTCCCGGTGTGCGCACGGGCACGTAACCGTTTTCTTCATACCAGAGTACCGCACGACCGAGTGCCGCCGCCACCGGTCCCGGCGAGAAGCACAGCTCTTGCCGCGCCTTTTCCGTGTTCACAAACATGCTGTGCCGGGCCATGCGTACCCCGTCAAGCGGTATGCGCGGCTCCCTGCGCGTCAGAAACGAAAACGCCGCATCAACGTAGCCCGCCGCCATGGCTACGGCGTGGGGTAAACGCACGCGGGGCGCCGTGCGGCCCGAGGCGCGCGCGAGCATGTCCAGCAGCGCCTTCAGCGTCAGATTCTCGCCACCCAAAATGTAGCGTTCACCGGATCGTCCATGCTCGGCAGCCAGCAAGTGGCCCGCCGCCGCATCTTCCACCGGAACAAAATTCAGGCCGGTATCCACATACGCGGGCATGCGGCCCTGCAAGAAATCGAGCAGAACTTTTCCGGTCGGGGTCGGCTTAGCGTCTCCCGGCCCCACCGGCGTCGTGGGGTTGACAATCACAATGGGAAAACCTGCGGCCGCCGCGCCTAGGGCTTCCTGCTCCGCCAGCCACTTCGAGCGTTTGTATTCCCCAATCATTTCCGCCAGCGTGGTGACCGTATTCTCGTCCGGCAGCAGACCGTTTTTCGGCACCGCCACCGTCGCTACCGTGCTCGTATAAATAAAACGAGCGACGCCCGCACGGCGCGACGCCTCGATCAGGTTTCTCGTTCCCGAAACGTTAGATTCGTAAATCTCGCGAGGGTCACGCGCCCACAACCGGTAATCCGCAGCAACATGATAAACGGTGTCCACTCCCTCTAGAGCGCGCCTCACCGAGGCCGCGTCGCGCAGGTCGCCCTCCACTCGTTCCGCACGCAGCCCCTCCACCAGCTTCGCCGGGCTCGATGGCCGCACGAGTAAGCGCACCGCATCGCCGCGTTGTACGAGCAGCCGCGCCACGTGGCTGCCCAGAAAACCGGTCGCACCGGTGACGAGTGTCGTCATCGGCCCGCCTGCTGCATCTCGACGGGCTGCTCGCGATTACGCCCCTGGGCGGTTTCAGGCGCTCGCTCCCCCATCTTTAGCCTCTCGGGGCCGATCTCAAAAGCGTGGAACTCGCGCGCAACCAAGCCCTGCTCACGCAGGCTTTGGTTGCGGTAGCGAGATAAAGCGTAAAGCGGGAAATAATTCCTGTACAGATGGTATTTCAGGTAGAAAACGCACGGAAAACCCGTGCCGGTAAATTCATCTTCATTCCACGAACCATCCGAATTCTGCTGGTCCACCAGGTGGGCGACCGCCCGCGAAATCGCGGGATCGTCGCAGCCGTCTCCCTCTCCCTCGCCACGAGAGACACGGCGGCGGTCTTGTTCCCTGGCATCATCACGCACTGCCTGAGGCGCTTCGTGGCTGGTGCCCGCCAGCAGCCCGATCAGACCCCACGCAGTTTGCGATGGCGTGCTTACCCCCTGGCCCATGCAGCGCGGCATCGTAATAGGAGGCGATGGATTCGCCAAAGCCGCCGTCTTCATTTTGCACCGAGCGCAGCCACGCCACCGCACGCTGGCAATAATCCTGCGCCGTGAGCGCAACCGTCTCGAACGCGCGCAGAACTCCGCTGGTTCCGTAAACGTAGTTGACGCCCCATCGCCCGTACCACGACCCTTCCGGCGTCTGGTCGCGTCTCAGATATTGCACCGCGCGCTGGATCACCGGATGCGTCGCCGGCCAGCCGCACCGCCCGAGACATTCGAGCACCCGCGCCGTTACGTCTGCGGACGAGGGGTCGATCATCGCATTGTGATCCGCGAACGGAATTTGCGTCAGGAATCGGCGGTCGTTGTTGTGATCGAACGCGCCCCAGCCGCCATCGCGATTCTGCATCGAGAGCAGCCACGTAAGCCCACGCCGTGCCGCCGCTTCCAGGCGAGCCGTGGCGGGGTATTTCACGCGCTGCAGAGCCATCAGCACGAATGCGGTATCGTCCACGTCCGGATAGAAATCGTTCCGAAACTCGAATACCCAGCCGCCCGGCTCGACACCAGGATTTTTCACCTGCCAATCGCCTGGCCCAACCACCTGGTGCGCCAAAAGCCACTCAGCGGCCTGAACCAGCGCCGGATGATCCGGCGGCACGCCGGCCTCCTCGAGCGCAACCATCGCAATCGCCGTGTCCCACACCGGCGAAACGCACGGCTGCACGCGAATCGTGTCTCGGTCTTCGATCTCGAACCGCGCGAGTTCTTCGATCTCGCGCGCCGTCAGCGGATCATCCGGCGAGTGGCCCATCGCCAGCAGCGCGAAAATAGCATTCATCATCGCCGGGTAAATCGCGGCCAACCCGTCACTCCGCTCGAGATGCTCGAGCAGCCACTCCTGCGCCTGCCGCAGCGCACGCTGGCGCAGTGGCTTCCACGGCAGCCGCTCGTAGAGTTTGAAAGCGCGATCGAATGCCAGAAATAAATTCCGCCACGTGAAAGGCTGCTGGTCCCACGCAAATGCCGCCGCCTTGCGCGCCGGATCGCGAAAAAGTTCGTCGACGTGAGCGTGCTCGGGTAGGGGCCAGTACGGCTTTTGCGCGTAAAGAATCGCCAGCGGAATCACGATGCCGCGCGTCCACGAAGACATCTCGTAAATATTGAGTGCGAACCAGTTCGGCAGCAGCATCAACTCGGGAGGAACGGCGGGAACCATGTCCCACGAGACGCCTCCCACCATTGCCAGATAAAAACGAGTGTAGGAGTTCGTCGCTTCCAGGCCACCCAGCGCGTGAATTCGCTCCCGCGCCGTCTGCATGTGCGTGGCGTCGGGCCGGTCGCCCGCGAGTTTCAGGGCGAAATACGCCTTCACCGTGGCGTTTAGTTCGGCTGGACCACCAAAGTAAATATTCCAGCCGCCATCATTTAACTGGCGGCGCCGCACGTAATTCGCGAGCTTGCCCACCCGTTCATCGCCGGTCCTGCCTAGGATGTGCAGGTACAGGATATAGTCCGACTCGAGCGTGGTGTCGGCCTCCAGCTCGCCCAGCCAGTATCCTTCTTCCGCCTGCAAAGAAAGCAGGTGATTCACGCCCAGGTCGATGGCTTCGGCGAGTCGTTCTCCGAGCGCCGGACTTGTGCTCAACGGATTCGCGCCGAGCGGAGTTGCGCTCAGCGAACGCCCTGCGGGAGGCTCGAATTCGATTCTGGTTCCGGATGCCATCAATTCCTCAGATGCCACTGAAACAACGGTCGGATGCAATATTCGAAAGCTCGCGGCAGACACACCTTAGCTGGCGCAAAGGAAACACTTTCCCGGTCTTAGGGTGGCTCCCGCGCGGATAGTGCGCTCCATCCGTGCCCCCAGGAGCCGAGCCTGACAGGAGTTTATTATGGGTCGTATCGAATCGAGGGTCAATACGGAAAGATGCCGTGTCCGTGTCTCGCGGCACCTTTCAAACAGTTCACCTGTAGCGGTGCGGTTTAACGCTCGTTGTGCTCGGTAACTTCTAATTTGCGAATACGTTCTGCCAGTTCCGGTAACCGCGCATACCAGACATATTGCTCCTTGAATCGCGCGATTGGCCGCGCGGGACATCCCCACACCACCTGCCCGCTGCGTATCGTTTTACCCGTCGGAATACCGGCCTGCGCACCCGCGACGCTGCGATCCTCTAACCTGCAATGATCCGCAATTCCCACCTGTCCCCCGATCAGCACGTCGCTTCCGATCGTGGACGATCCGGCAACTCCCGTCTGCGCCGCAATCAGCGTGCGGTCGCCAATCTGTACGTTGTGCGCGATATGCACCAGGTTATCGATCTTGACTTGCGCGCCCAGGCGCGTGACTTCGAGCGAACCCCGGTCAATCGTCGCGTTCGCACCGATTTCCGCGTCGTCGCCAATCTCCAGGCGCCCCGTCTGCGGAAATTTCCAGTGCATGCCCTCATCGCTGACGTATCCAAAACCGTCCGCTCCCAGCACCGCTCCCGAATGCACCACCACGCGATCCCCCAGTTGCACCCCGGCATATAAAGTGACGCGCGAATACAAGCGGCACCCCGCTCCGGTCCTCGATCCGCGTCCCAGAAAACAAAACGGCCCCACCTGTGTCTCCTCGCCAACGTGCACTTCGTCTTCGATCACGGCGAACGGGCCCACCGCCACACCTGCCCCGAGCGTGGCGCTCGGCGCGATGATCGCCGTGGCATGGATGCCCTTCGCAATCGGTGCGGGTGGCGACAACCACGCAGCCGCCTTGGCAAATGCAACTTTCGGATGCGCCACTACCAGCAGCGTTTTGCCGGGAATCGGCAACGTGGCCGAGGTAATTGCACAGCGTGCCTGCGACTCGACCGCTCGTCCGCGATGGCGCGCCGCATCGAGATAGATCAGGTCTTCCGTACCCGCGCGCTCCGGGCTCGCCACCCCTCGTATGGTCGCGCCGGAATCGCCGTCCACCCCGCATCCCAGGTATTTTGCTAACTCACCGGCGGTTCGGCCCGCTCCCTTTGCCGCTGCTTCATTCTGAAGCATCGAGATTCGTCCTTTCCTCAGCGTCCATTTCTCAGCCCGCTTTCTTGGCGCGTTCTTCTCCGCGCGGCGTTCCGTCAACCACGTCCGCGCACATCGCACATTGAAACGCTAATTTAATCTGGTCGCATATTCGATCGATCTGATTCTTGGCCTGATCTAATTGTGATCCGCATCGCACTTCATTTTCTGATTCAACCGTTTCTCACCTCGAGAAAATTTCATTTCATTAGGATTGCATTTCATCCGGCCCTGGTTTATCAGCCCCTCGTTCATCAGGCCCGTTCATCAGGATAGACAGGCCTCTCCCCGGGCGGCCGGTTCCTCCACCGCCGATGCACCCAGAGCCACTGGTCCGGAAAGCGCCGAATGTAATTCTCGATCGCCTGATTGAACCGCTCCGTATACGCCTGAATATCCGCCTGCTCGTCACCACTGGCTGCAAGCTGTATCTCCGGCTCGTATCGCAGCCGATATTTTCCCGTAGCCGCGTCCCAGTAGCCATACGCCGGGACCACCGGTGCTCCCGTCCGCCGCGCCAGGCGCGCGATTCCGGAACTGGTTGCCGCCGGCACCCCAAAAAAGTCCGCGAAGACCGCTTCCTCGATGGCCGTATTTTGATCCGCGAGTATGCCAATCGTGCCGCCTTCCCTCAGCAGGCGGAGCACCGGGCGCGCCGACTGATTTTTTTGGATCGGCCGGTTCCCCGAAAGACCCCGGTAATGTTCCACCAGCGCATTCACGCGCGCGTTGTCAATCGGCCTCACCAAAAAGTGCAGTGGCTTATGGTACAGCGCGTGCGCGAAGGGCATCAGCTCCCACGCACCCATGTGTCCGGTGAGAAAAAGCACGCCTTTGCCGCGCCGCTCCGCCGCCAGAAAATTCTCGAACCCCTCGAGCTGGACCGCCTGCGCGATGGTCTTCCTGCTGTACTTCGGCAGCCGCGCGAATTCCGCGGCCATCCACCCGAGATTGCGCACCATCTTCCGAACCGTGCGCTCGCGCTGCTCTTCCGGCCAATCCGGAAATGCCAGGCGCAGGTTGCATAATGCCGCCCGGCGCCACGCCGGCCGCAGTTGAAACAGAAACAGCGCCACCCGCGCCGCACTCGCGCGAGACACGCGTCGCGGCAGCGCGCCTAGAATTTTCAGCAGCGCGCGGGCCGCCGCATATTCCAAATACTCGCGCATCATCGCGCACATTATGCGGGAGCTTCGACAAACCGCGCCAGTGACTCTCCCGTATCGTGAGCATCACTGCGGCCGTCCCACATGCACGCACCAGCGTCGGTACGATGCGCGGTGCTGCCCATCGCATGCACGTACTCACATGTAGTCACCCAAGTTGTGCCCACGGTAGCCCTGCACAGATTTGCATCTGCGCAAATCCTGCCGCGACATTTCGAGATGGCTCCAGACCTCGTCGACGCGTCGCGCCGACGAACGCGGCCTGCAAACTGCGCGTTGGGACTACACACGACACATCGCTCGTTCCGCGCACCCGTTGCTCAATTTCCGCACCCAGCCGCTGGCCCAGTCTCCGGCACAACCGGTGGCGATGACCGGCACTCGAATGTTGCGCATCAGTCGACGACGCGGCACGTGGCATGGCGCACGCGCAATGTTAGACTCACCTCGGTGAAAAGCTCACCGTCCATTCGCCCTCGATCCGCCGCACCCGGTAAAGTTCTTTTTCCTTCGTGGACTCTCTTCCTGGCAATCGCCATCATGTTTTCCTGCCTGTTCAGCGGACTTGGCCGGCTCGGCCTGGTCGGCCCTGACGATCCGCGCTATGCCTTTATCGCCCGCACCATGCTGCAAACGGGCGACTGGGTAACGCCGCGCTTATACGGCCAGCCGTGGTTTGAGAAGCCGGTGTTGTATTACTGGTGTGCGGCTGTAGCGTTTCGCCTATTCGGCATTTCGGAGTTTGCGGCGCGCTTGCCCTCCGCGCTCGCGGCACTTCTCGCCACGCTGGCCATGGCCTGGGTGGGATTACGCGCCTACGGCCGCGACACCGCGCTGCTGGTCATGCTGCTCCTCCCCACCAGCATTGCGATGATCGCTTTCGCACGTGCCGCCACTCCGGACATGCTATTCAGTGCGCTGTTGGCCGCCTCTGCCGCGGTGGCCGCGGCTATCCTCGAGAAATCTCGCGCCAGCCTCACGTTGCAAATTGCCTTCGGAGCCTTTCTCGGAGCGGCCACGCTTGCCAAGGGGCCCGCCGCCGTCATCCTCGCCGGAGGCGCCATTTTCCTGTGGGCGCTCGCGTCGCGCCGCTGGCGCGCTGTCCTGCAATTGATCCAGCCCGTATCGCTCGCTTCATTTCTGGTCGTCGCGCTGCCCTGGTACGTGCTCTGTGCGGCGCGCAATTCCGATTTTCTCCGCGTTTTCATTCTCGAGCATAATTTCGCGCGCTACCTGACGCCCGTTTTTCAGCACCCCCAGCCGTTCTGGTTTTTTGGCGTCGTGATTCTCGCGGCCGCCATCCCCTGGACGCCCCTGCTGATTCCGCTCGCCATTGCGGGCCCCCGTGCTTACCTTGCGCAATCCTGGCGGGATTCTCCCGCTCTTTTTTTTGGCTGCTGGGCCGTGTTCCCGGTAATTTTTTTTAGCTTTTCGCAATCGAAGCTGCCCGGCTACATCCTGCCCGCCATGCCGCCACTCATACTTTTGCTGGCGGTCTCAATGGCGAGAGATGTCCGGCGGCATTCCACGCCCAATCCCGCCGCCGCACCGGACCCGTCCTCGGCCCCATTCGCCAGCCGCACATTAGCCAACGGCCCGATCGCGCATGGCCCGATCGCCACAACCTGGATGCTCCTGACCGCGTCGCCCTTTCTGATTTTGCCCCTCGCGGCAGGTTACTGGTTGCGTCATTTGCCCGCCGAAGCCGGGCTCGCCCGTCCGCTGGCCCTGCCAGGACTTCTGATCTTTACCCTAGCGGGCGGCGCTGTATGTGCAGTGCTTGCTCTGGCAGGGCGCTCCCGGCTGGCACTGCTTTCCGAGGCGCTGCTGATGACCTTACTTCTGCTCGGTGTGAACGCGCGTGTATTGCCTGCCCTTGATCCGTATTTGTCCGCTCGCGTGGCCGCGCGCGAAATGCCCGCCGAAGCTCGCCGCGCGCCCGATCTCTCCGTCTTCGAGCTGAATCGCGACTGGCACTATGGATTTAATTTTTACCTGGATCGTGACCTGCCCGGCTGGACCCCGCAGGCTGCGCAGGGGCCGGAGCCGTCCTGGGTTTGGACGAGTGCGGCCGGAGCCGCCGCCCTGGATCGCCTGGGGATCAAATATTCTGTCGTCGAACGTGTAACTTCCCAGGCCTGGCTCGTGCATCTTGAGCGGTGAACGCGCCAAACGCTCGCCGAACCCAAGCCGAACCCGCCCGAAATGCGCGCCGGTTCTCGCCTCCGCGGCCAGCCGCGGGCTACCGTGCTCTGGCCTCCGGAGCCAGGCTGGCCAGGAAAAAACTTACAATCCGCTCTTCGTACGTGCGTTTTTCCTCATCAAGCATTCCTCCATAGTTGCCGCGCGCAAGCAGCAGTTCTTGCTTGGGCTCCGGCGATTCGATAAACAGCTCGTGCGTGGAGGGCGCCAGCCCCGGCTCGTCCGCAGCTTCGAGAAACAGTTTTGGCACGCCTTGCAGGCCTGCCAGTTGCGCCGAAAGCGGCGGCGCTTCTCGCGCTCGGGAATTGATTAACAGGAAGCTCGCTTTCGCAAAATCCCGCAGCAGCGGTAACGACGCTAATCCATTTTCCGAAACAATCAGGCGCAGCATGTCACGTGGCCGGTCGTAAACCGATTCCACCGCCAAAGCACGCACCCGCGCATCCGACTCCGCAAAAGCCATCGCCGCATACCCGCCCATGTTCGTGCCCCACAAACCAAACCGCGAGCCATCCACATCCTGGCGCGCGGCCACCACCGCAACTGCGGCGCGCAATTCGCGGAGCTCGCGATACCCGAACGTCACGTAACCCAGGCTTTCTCCGTGCCGGTCGAAATCGAACACAAATACGTTGTACTCGTGATCCTGCAGTGCCGTCGCCAGCGGCAGCAGTTCCTCCCGGCCGCCGCGATAGCCGGGACACAGCAAAATCGTGGGCGCCGATTTTAGCCCCGGGAAAAACCAGCCGTCCCGCGCCCCGATGCCTGGCACGTCATACGGAACTTCTTCCGGCTGGCCGGGGAAGTTCGCCAAATCAATTGCGTCGTTCTTTTCTCCGGGCAAAACGATGATGCTGTACACCACGTAGCCCGCGATAATGCCCGCCGCCAGAAGGACAAAGAAGGAAATCGCCAGCAGTGCGGCCACCAGTTTGGAATACCACCGCGTGGGATAGCGGAATTCAGAAAGGAATTCAGAAAGCAGATGCATGCTCTCGCGACATACGAACCTGAAGCGCTCCGGGCGCGCATGTTAGCACAGCGGCCATGCGTACAGGTGCAGCCGATGGGCACGTGTTTCGCAGGGCGGTACTGCGCGTAGCACGGCGGCGTAGCCCGGCGGTGTTTCCCAGCGGGTTTCCCGTCGGGTCTCGCCGCGCGATCGCACCGGGTTTATGGCCGGATTTGTGACAGGTTTATGACGAAAGACGAATCCAGAGCAATATTAGGTATTATGGCCTCGTCATGATGCTTGCAACAGGTGTTCGCGACAGGTGCCTGGCGTGTGCACGATCACAAAACACCCGCCAGCAGCACCTGCTGCCCCCGGCCGCGGCTGAGCATGACTTCGATCATGCGTATCGCGTCAGCGGCTGTCGTACCACATCGCCCCCGTAGACCATGACCATCGTAGACCTGCGCCAGTTAAGCTCCCGTCAAATCGAACCGCTCCTCGCGGAGGAGGCCCGCCACTGGCGGGAGGAGCTATTTTGGGACTATCGCGCCTCCCTCGATCTCATCAAGAAGTTCGTGGATGCCAAGTCGCTCGCCGGGTGCGCCGTCATGGAAAACGGCCGCGCCGCCGGGTACGCGTTTTACGTTCTCGAAGATCGCAAGGGCTTGCTCGGCGGGCTTTATGTTTCGCCGGGCTTCCCCCAGCTCCCCCTCGCGCGCGATCTGCTCGCAAGCACGCTCGAGATGTTGCGCGCCGTGCCCTACGTTGATCGCATCGAGGCCCAGCTTGTGCCCTTCGGATGCGAATTCGACGAAGCTCTGGCCGAGCAGGGATTCCGCCTGTTTCCGCGGCAGTTCATGCTGCTTGATCTGCAAAGCGCCACAAGTCATTCCTCGAGCGAACTACCCCCGGACGAGCCGGATACATCTTCAGGTATGTCGCTCGGCTTGACCCTCGAGCGCTGGGACAACCGCTACTTCGCCGCGTGTGCGCGCCTGATCCATCTTGCCTACGCCAGTCACATGGACGGGCAGATCAACGATCAGTACCGCAGCGAAGCGGGCGCCTTAAAGTTCCTGAAAAACATCATCGTGCTGCCCGGCTGTGGCCAGTTTCAGGAGCAAGCCTCCTTCGTGCTTCGCGCACCATACACCAATGAATTGCTGGGCGTCGTGCTCACCTCCGCGGTCGCTCCCCACGTCGGTCATACGACGCAAATCTGCGTAATGCCCGGTTACCAGGGACGCGGCCTCGGGCGGCGCCTCATCGGCGCTACCATCGCCGCTCTGCGTGCCCGAAACTTTACGGCTCTTTCGCTGACCGTCACCTCCGCGAACGCGCAAGCCGTGCGGCTTTACCAGCAGATCGGATTTACCCAAATTAAATCCTTCACCGCCGGCGTCTGGACGGCCGCCGCCTTCCGCTAAACCTCCCACGCCGCCCGAATCCAACACCCGGGGAAAAGGCCTAAATACAAACGAGTGGCCTCCACAAAAATCCAGCGGCCCGCATTGCCACGGCCCTGCTCACTTATGATATAGAGATCGACGGGACGTGACCCATTAGCAACTTCCCTTCGCTTGGCTCGCCCGACAACCCAAAACTAATGTGCAGAAGCGAAGATTTTGTTCCCACAAAAACGGCGTAGGTGTATACATGTGCCCACCCTTGTGGCCGTCAAACCCCGCGAGGTCAAAACCCGGTGGTCGAATCCGCGAGATAAAAATAAAGTCGCGGTCAAAAAATTCTGTTACCAACGTGGCATTCTAAGGAGGTTTCGTGAAGCGTCAACCGTTACAAACGAAAAATTGGCTCCGAGTAGCCGTGCTCTGCCTGGCGGCTTTGGGCCTTGTAGTTGTTTGCGCCGGTCTTTTTCGGACGGGCCGTTTTTCCAGTGCCGTAGGCGCGCAGGCGCAAACGGCGCCTAAATTCAATGTCGATGCGACCTGGCCGAAAACCCTGCCGAATAAGTGGAAGATGGGGGGCGTCACCGGCCTGGCCGTGGATAAGGACGATAACATCTGGGTCTACGACCGTCCCAACGATCTCACCAGCATTGAAGTCGAAGCGGAGCTGAATCCTCCCATTGCCGATTGCTGCGTGCACCCGCCCTCGATGATCCACATCGCCGGGCATGACGGCGACGGCCACAAGGATGGCGAGGTGATCGGCTACTTTGACGCGCCGCAAGGTCATGGCATGGCCGTGGACAAACAAGGATTCGTCTACCTGGGGCAGAATACCGTTCGCAAGTACGATCCGAAGACCGGCAAGATGCTCATGGCCGTTCCTCATGTACCCGAGACGCCCAACGGTCAGCCGTTTACCGAACCCACCCTCCCTCACCGCAAGCCGGGCGAAGGCAGCGCCGGACCCATCGCCGGATTTATCACCATACCCGGAGCACCCGAGCGCGCTCGCGGCGAAGCTGCCAATACGGCGGCCGCCTTGCAGCAGAGTGCCTTCATCGCGAAGTATCCGCCCACCACGCCCATGATCATTGGCGGAATCGAAGAGATCCGCACCGATGACGCCGCGAACGAGATCTACGTAGCCGACAATGCCTTCGGCGGCCGTGTCATGGTGTTCTCGCTCGATACCTTCCAGTTCAAGCGCGGCTGGGGAGCCTACGGGCACAAACTGTCGGAAATCAGCACCAATCCTGCCGACCACGCCTACAAACCCAACGGCCCCATGGCCAAGGAGTTCGTCGGCCACCTGACCTTTAACTTCTCAAACGATGGGTTGGTCTATGCCGCCGACCGTGGCGGCAACCGCATCGACGTCACCGATAAGCAGGGCAATTTCAAGCAGGAAATTAAGCTCGCCGAAGGTACGGGCGTGGGCGGCTCGACCGGCGGCGTCATGTTCTCCCCCGACAAAGCCCAGCAGTTCCTATACATTTCCGATCTCACCAACAACCACGTCTGGTTCCTCAATCGTAAGAGTGGCGCGGTTGTCGGCCAGTTGGGCAGCATGGGCCAGAACGCCGGCGAATTCTTCGGAGTACACATGGAAGCGGTGGACTCGAAGGGCAAGCTCTATACCGGTGAAGTATTTTACGGCGAGCGCGTGCAACGATTCCTCCCGGCCGGTAAAATAGCGCCAACACGCGGGGTATCAACCCACGTGTTGCAGTAGTGTTCACGTGTTGCAGTAGTGTTGGAGTTGTGTCGCCCGTGGGAGACCGTTCAACCGGCTCCACGGGCGCTTCTGTCTGAGCATTCACACGCTTACCCATTTTGCATTTCCCTATTTGCGTGTCGCCGTCGCAGCGTTATAATCAGTTTATGCGGCAGGCCCTGTATACGCCACGGGCTCTGTCGACATCGGCGCATTTGCCGAGAAGGAGGTGATCCAGTGAGGTACGGTTTACGTTGATGCAGTAGGAGAGGCGCCTGTGAGTCCTTACCGGGCGCCTCTTTTGTTTCTTCTGTCCCGAAATGTCAGAACCCCACTTCCCCGCGGTGCCCCGACAAACTGCTGGGCATCCGAGCACGATCGCGGAGCCCCATCGCCCACAAATCCGTAAGGTCTAAACCATGACAGTCCCCGCCGACCCGTTCGCGAACAGGCTGGTATTTGCGGTGACCCACCCGGGAAGACGGGAACGTCCGACATCTACAGGACGGCAAGCAGCGATACGGACCGTTCGCAGAACACCGCTGACATTCACACAATAAACAGAAATCCCGAAAGGACTTCCAAATGGACCTCAAAAGAAGCGGCACGCAGCCTTCCGGCAAGGGATCAGCAGAATATTTCACCGGTACCGTCCGCGTTGACCCGCTGTTCCAGCCAAATGCTCCATCGCGCGCTGCCGGCGCTTGTGTCACGTTTGAGCCCGGCGCGCGCACCGCATGGCACACCCATCCCTTGGGGCAAAACCTGATCGTCACCGCCGGCTGCGGACGCGCCCAGCGCTGGGGAGGACCGATCGAGGAAATTCGACCCGGTGACGTGATCTCGTTCGCGCCCGGCGAGAAGCATTGGCACGGAGCCGCACCCACGACTGCCATGACGCACATCGCGATTCAGGAACAACTTGAGGGCAAAACCGCCGACTGGCTGGAAAAAGTCACCGACGAACAATACGGCAAGCCGAGCAAGTAGCCTTCATCTTCCCCAAAATAAACCTCAGTTTCGGAATGTGGCACTTGGAATACTCAGTGTTACCAATTGCCGGGGCACCGCACATGCAGTTCATCGAACCGCTGCCGCAAAAAGCCACACAACGCGAGTATCCAAAAAAAACGCCGAGGCAAACCTTACTTCCGCGCGCGGTCGCTCAGCAGGCCCTTCAACTCCACCATGAATTCCTTCACGTCCTTGAAATCGAGATACACCGAAGCAAAACGCACGTACGCCACTTTATCCAGCTTTTTCAGTCGCGTCATCAGCAGCCCGCCAATTTCCGTGGTCGTTTGCTCGCGCTCGGGAGACTCGTGCACAAACCGCTCGACATCATCCACCAGCGCTTCGAGTTTTTGCGTCGCCACCGGCCGCTTCTCGCACGATTTCAGCAGCCCTTGCAAAATCTTCTGGCGGTCGAACCGTTCCCGCCGCCCGTCTTTCTTGATCACCATGTAAGGAATTTCGTCGATTCGCTCGTAAGTGGTGAAGCGGCGCGCCGCACTTCAGGCATTCGCGCCGCCGCCGGATCAAATCCCCGGCCCGGCCTTCGCGCGAATCGATCACCTTGTCGTCGGAAAAAGCGCAGAATGGGCACTTCACTGCGCGGCTTCTCCCCCGCCCTCGGCGTCCGGGCGCGGCCACTTCGGCCTGCGGGAGCGTCCGCTGCCGCGGGGATATGTCCGCCGGCCTTTTCGGCTTCGGCCTCCGCACGCGCCAGGCGCCGCAGATCGCTCATCGACCAGCCTTCTCGAATCAGCAGGGGAATGCCGGCCGCGCAAACGACTCCAAACGAAATCAGCCACAGCACAATTGCCGCCGCGGCAGCGGGCTCCGCTTCTACTCCAAATATCTGCGTGAACGCGATAAAGCTCAGAACCTGCGTGCCTCCGCCTACGCCGGGCAACTGCACCGTCGATCCCACCAGCGTGAAAATCAGCACCAGCATCGCGCCTCGTAAATCGATTTCCGCCAGGCGCCCTCCAAACCCGCGCGCAATCCAGAAATATACGACGACGATCATGCCCAATGCGCCGCCGAATAAAACGACGCGACCCCCAAATCGCCAAACGTGCGAATCGCCTGCAGCCCTTCGCTGAATCCGCTGAACTGCACCGCGAAACGCCGTCGCCATCCGCCTCCGGCGCGCCAGCCGACCAGGCGGCGGTCGAGCGCTCCAGCGCCGTGCAGCCGGAAATAAACCACCAGCGTAATCAGCGCCACCAGCGCGGCGAGCAGCAGCCCGCCGACGGCGCGAAATTTCGCTTCCCATGCCGCGCCATTCGTTGTGGCCAGCAGGCGCGAAGGGCAGAAGCAGCGCGAAGCCCACCAGCACCGCTGTCGCGCCCAGGTCAAACAGGCGTTCCAGCAGCCAGATGCCAAACATGCTCGACACCGGAAAGCGGCACTTGCGCGCCAGCAACAGCGGTCTGACGGGCTCGCCCGCGCGGCCCAGCAGGAGAATTCCCGCATAGCCCATCAGCGTCCCGGCTGTACACGCTCCCGAACGCGCACGGTCCCAGCGTACGGCAAAACCGCTTCCACCGCAGCGCACGAATGGCGTAAGCCGCAAACATCGCGGCGCTGAGAGCAGCAAATAACGCGGGCTCGCGCGCACGACGGCCTGCACCAGCCGCGTCCAGCTAAATTGTTTGTGGATTGCGCCGCGCGAATAGTAGACCAGCGCCGCCAAGACGGCGAGCGCCACAACCACGAACAAAACCTTTCGCCACGGACGCCGCATTCGTCGGCGAGCGTAACCGCCCGGATCAATAGGTGTCAAGGAACCCGCGGTACTGCCACGACACGTGTAACGTCACCGCTCCACCAGCCGCTCGAGATCCTCGAAAAAATCTGGATAAGAAATCGCGACGCACTCCGCATCCCGAATCGTCGTGGTCCCGGCAGCCCCAAGCGCCGCCACCGCGAATGCCATGGCCATACGATGATCGTGGTGCGGATCAAGTTCCGCACCGTGAAGGCGCCCCGCCTCACGTCCTTCCACGCGCAACCCGTCCGGCCGCTCTTCCACCGTGGCGCCCATGCGCCGCAGGTTCTCCGCCAGCACGGCGATGCGATCGCTTTCCTTCACCCGCAATTCCGCCGGCATCGCGAATTTCCACGCCCTCCGCCGTATAAGGGCCCAGCGCCGCCAGCATGGGAAGCTCGTCAATCACTTGCGCGACCACCTCGCCCGAGATCACCCCGCCTGTAAGCGCCGCATGGCGCACGGTAACGTCACCCACCAATTCTCCGGCTTCGCTGCGTACCGCCACGATGCTCACCGGCGCTTGCCATCCGGACAAAATGTCGAGCACCGCGGCGCGCGTCGGATTCAAGCCCACGTTTTGCACCAGCACCACCGACTGCGGCAGCACCAGCGCCGCTGCCAGAAAAAAAGTGGCGGACGACAGATCGCCCGGAACCGTCAGCCGGCGAGCTGTAAGCTTGGGACGCCCCAGCAGCCGCACCACCCGGCCCACACGGCCCACGTCCGCGCCGAACTCGGCAAGCGCCAGTTCGGTGTGATCGCGCGTGCGAACCGGCTCCTCGATTTTTGTCTCGCCTTCCGCAAACAGTCCCGGCCAGCAGGATTGCGGATTTCACCTGTGCGCTTGCGACCGGCAGCGTGTACGCGATGGCGTGCAGCGTCGATCCGCGAATTTCAAGTGGCGCGAATTTATCATCCCGCGCCGCGATGCGCGCGCCCATCCGCGCCAGCGGCTCAATCACGCGCCGCATCGGGCGCCGCGTTAGAGAACCGTCCCCCGTCAGGATCGAATCGAACCGCTGGCCCGCGAGAACGCCCGGCAGCATACGCATGGTCGTCCCGGAATTTCCCGCATCGAGCGCGCCGCTCGGCTCGCGCAGGCCATTCAGGCCTTCGCCCGTAATTGCCACGCCCGAGCCGGACAATTCTTCGACCTTCGCACCCAGGCCCGCGAGCGCCTCGAGTGTGCTGCGGCAGTCCGCGGCCGCGGAATAATGCTGAATGTCGCTGCGTCCCTCCGCGAGCGCGGCGAGAATCGCATACCGATGCGAGATTGACTTGTCGCCCGGGACCGCGACGCTGCCGGTCATCATTTGCCCCGGGGTGATGGTTTGGTTTGACACCACGGGATTCTAGCACGCCGCTAAAAAGCGCTCGCGAACCCGAAGGTTCCACAAAACCTCAGACAGCCCAGCGCTGGGAGGAAACATCAGAACGTGGAGACATGACCAGCAGGGCGCAGACAGCAGGTAATCGCGCAACGTCCGCAAGATGGTGAAGCATCTATGCTAGGTGACGTTGCGTGGTGTCTAAGTCAGTGTGTGTTTAAAGCGGCCGCAAAGAAGGGCAAAGAAGGCGAAATCGTTCCTCCGTGCGCGAGCTATTAACGACGTATAATAAAACGCATAACAGAGCAAACGCATAATGGAAAGAGCGTAGTTATGTCACAGAAGCCACGCAGAACGGTTCTTACGCTATCAGCGCTTGCAGGCCTGCTGCTGATCGGCGTCCCGCACAGCGACGCACGCGCCACCCAGCCGGGTCGCGCTCCGCAATCAGCCGCCACGGAAACGCCGAGCCATCCATCGCAAAAAGACGGCGCCAAATCGAATCCGGCTGGCGGCCAGTCGATGCCGGGCATGCCTGGGATGGATATGGGCAACACCGAAGAGCGGTCCGACGATCACGCGCAAACGGGTGCCATGCACTCGATGCAGCCGGGGCACCATATGAGCGGCCCGCACATGCGCATGACTCCGATGCGCCCGGCGACTCCGGAAGATCTCGCGCGCGCGGATCAGATCGCCGCAACCTTGCGCGAAGCCATCGAGCAATACAAGGACTACCGCGTAGCTCTCGCCGACGGCTATAAAATTTTTATGCCGAATCTTCCGCAGGCGCAGTACCACTTTACAAACTATTGGAACGGCTATCTCGAAGGTTTTACTTTCGATCCCGCGCGTCCCACTTCGTTGCTGTACAAAAAAACGAGAGATGGTTACGAACTGGTCGGCGCCATGTACACAGCTCCGCGCAGCGCGACCCTCGAGCAATTGAACGAACGTGTGCCCCTGGGAATAGCGAGCTGGCACGTGCACGTCAATTTCTGCATGCCGCCGCGCGACCACGCCGCGCATGCCGACTGGACCCGCTTTGGCCTGACGGGCTCGATTGCGACCGCCGAGGCCTGCGCGGAAGCGGGTGGGAAATTCTACCCGCAGATCTTCGGATGGATGGTGCACGTATACCCGTTCGAGACCTCGCGTGCCAAGGTTTGGGGCCAGTAGCAACACCCGCCCATTTGCCCGCATCTTGCTAGTTTGAGCAGGTGGATTCACAGCGGACTACGCCCGGCTTTAGTCGCGCGTTCACCATTTGATTAGCAGCAGCGCGGCGAGTACAATGGCCTGTTCGCCGCTTGTAGGTCTAAACGTATAAGTAGCCGATCGCACAAATTCACTTATCTGTACTTCTTCGCGGAAACGGCAGACACAATGCAAAAAATTCCGGTGGGGTTAACGCATCGAAATTCCTCGCGTGTAAACGCCTCGCTCCTGCGGCTGCTGCTTTTCGTGGCGGTGGCTTTCATTACCTTAGCAGCAAGCAACCTACCTGCCGGTTTCCTGGGGGCCGCCGACCCTCCCGCGATTATTCCGCTCGATGAGATCAAACCCGGAATGACGGGTGAAGCCTACACAATTTTTGCAGGCGACCAGATCGAGAAATTTGATCTGGACGTCATCGGAATTTTGCCCAACCTGCTGGGCCCCAAGCAATCGGTGATTCTCGTGCAATTGCGCGGCGAAAAAGTCGAACACACCGGCGTCGTCGCGGGCATGAGCGGCAGTCCCGTGTACATCAACGGGAAATTGGCCGGTGCACTCTCTTTGAAGTTCGGCATATTCAACAAAGAGCCGCTCGCGGGAGTTACACCCATCGAAGATATGCTGAAGCTTCCCTCCGGTGACGAACCGGCTGGGAGCAAAGCGCCGGCAAGCGCAGCAAACCGTGACGCGAGTGACGGCGCGCCCGCGACGCAGATCGCGGCTAGCTCGTTTGCGCAACCCGCACTTACGCAGACAATGACCGGTCAGGCGCCCCATTACCCGGTACCCGTGCAGTGGCAGCAGGCCGCGAATCTTCCCGGCGGCGCTTATCTCGAGCCCATTGCCTCCCCACTGGTTTTCTCCGGCTTTGCCCCCGCTACTATTCGCCAATATTCCTCCGAGTGGGCATCGTACGGCATGGTCGCGGCTGCTGGAGGCACCGCCGCGCCTGAGCCCGACGACGCCAAAATCGTACCCGGCGATATGGTAGGCATGGTGCTCGTGGGGGGCGACCTGTCCATGAACGCGGCATGCACCGTAACCGCCATCGTGGACGACCGCGTGTATGCCTGCGGGCACCCCTTGTTCGGCCTGGGAGCCAGCCAGATGCCTTTGGCGCGCGGGCGCGTGCTCACCACCATGGCCTCGGATTACGAATCGACAAAAATCGTGAACATGGGCGGCGAGATCGGAACCCTCACTCAGGACCGCCTGACCGCCGTTATGGGCCGCTTGGGTTCAACCCCCGCGATGATTCCAGTGAATCTTTCCGTGGTAACGCCGGGCGGCGAGAAACAATATCGCATTCAAATGATTTCCGACCCCAAGCTGACGCCGATACTCGTCGGCATCGTGGCGTTCAACGGCCTCACCCAAAATACAACGTACGGTGAAGGCACCACGCTGCGGCTGAGCGGCAACATCAACATCGCCGGACATTCCAGCGTGGCCATCGAGAACATGTATGCTCCAACCGACGTCTTCATCCCGGATGGGACCGCGGTCGCTGCGACGGTGCAGCAGTTGTTCTCGCGCATTTTTTCCAATCCTTACGAGACACCCAAAATAGAAGGCGTTTCCCTGCGCGTCGAGAGCCTGCCCGAGCGCCGCGTGGCAGCCATTGAAAATGCCTGGTCTGAGGTAAGCGAGGCCGATCCGGGGCAGAACCTGACCGTCAAAGTGATGTTGCGGCCCTACCGGGGTAATCCCGTGATTCGGGACGTGCCGATCACGATCCCCGCACAGGCCATGCGCGGCAGCATCGTACGCGTGCAGGTCAGTGACTCGGAATCGCTCAACCGTTTGCCGAACATGTTCGCGGCGCAAGGCCGTCTAGGGGGCCTCGAGCAGCTCATCGGCCTGCTCAATCGGGAGCGGCACAATAATCAGCTTTATGTGACCTTGTTCAAGCCCACGCCAACTCTGCTCGTACAAGACAAGGAATTGCCGGATGCGCCGCTTTCGGAAATTAACGTTCTCGATCAGCGGCGGCTCCCCGGCAATACGGCGCTGCTGCGGGAGTCCGCGGCCGGCGAGTGGTCGTTGCCGATGGACGAAGTGATTGCGGGCTCCGCATCGGTGTATATCAGGGTGAAGTAAACCGTCCTCGGGCTCCAACGGCTTACTCGATTGCGAAGTATTTTCCGGCAGCGGCACACGCCGCTCGGCCAAGAGGTGTTATGCGTATGTTCCGCCTACACGTCAGGGTGACACGTCCGTGCGCTGGCCGTGCCGCTTTCACACTTGCTGCCGCGCTCACGATCGCAGTGCTCTGCGCCGGTCCCGTTGCGGCGGAGCACACCCGTTTCTGGCGGCAGGCCGATTATGATGAATTTCAAAAAGGCACCGCCAAAGGCGTGGCGCTGCGCAGCGATGGTGACATCGTGCTGGCCCCTAAATTTGCGCCATTCGCCGACACGAACCTGGCCTATCTCTGGTCACTCCAAAGCGACTCTCACGGCAATCTCTACGCGGCTGGCGGCTCCAATGCCAAGGTCATGCGCCTCGATGCGGCCGGAAAAGCCACGACGTTTTTCGAATCCACCGAGATGACCGCCCAGAGCATCGCCATCGACAAGGCCGACAATCTTTACGTAGCCACGTCGCCCGATGGCAAGGTTTACAAAGTCACGCCCGCCGGGCAAAAATCCGTTTTTTTCGATCCCAAGACCAAATACATCTGGAACGTAACCTTTGGGCCGGATGGCAAGCTCTACGTGGCCACCGGCGATACCGGGAAGATTTTCTCGGTCGCGCCGGACGGGAAGAGCGAAACTTTTTTCGCAAGCGGTGAGACGCACATCCTCGCGCTGGCACTCGATGGCAAAGGCAACCTGCTCGCTGGCACCGAACCCAACGGTTTGGTGCTGCGAATTCCGCTGGCGGCACCCGCCGCAACCACTGCGGCCAGGCGCACTTCGCAAACGCAGGAGGCCGGTGACGCAGTGAACGGCCGGCAGGCTTACGTCCTGTACGAGACGACCAAGAAAGAAATCACCGCGCTGGTGCCTGACGCGCAAGGCAATCTGTATGTCTCGGCAATCGGCGAAAAGCCGCGACCCGGGACCACGCTGGCGGCCCCGCAACCCCCCGCCCCCCAGGCGAACAACCCGGAAACGCAAAACATCACCATAACGGTAAATGGAACGACTGGCACCCAGACCGCACCTACGCCGTTCAACCCCTTTCCGGGCGGCATCAGTTCTTCCTCCGTTTACCGCATTGCGGCAGACGGTTCACCCCAGGAAATCTGGACTTCCCGCGACGAGCTGGTCTATTCGCTGGCACTCGGCCCGGATGGCAAGCCCCTGCTGGGGATCGGTAACCAGGGAGCCGTGATCAAGCTTGATGGGGACGAGGTATTTTCGCGTTTGGCCAAAACCGAATCCGAGCAGGTCACGGGATTCGCGCGTGCCGCTAACGGCAAAATCTATGTCGCTACCGCCAATCCCGGCAGGGTGTTTGCTCTCGGGCCGGAGCTCGAATCCGAAGGCACCTTCACGTCGCAGACGTTCGACGCGCGCATATTTTCCCGCTGGGGCCGCGTGACCTGGTGGGGCGAGAATACCCAATCTGCCGGCGAAGCCAACGGCAATCGCAAGCCGCCTCCAAATGGGGCGAAGCCGGATGCCGTGGAATTTTACGTTCGCGCAGGCAACACCACCAACCCTGAAAACAGCTGGAGCCCCTGGTTTGGGCCCTATCGCAATGGCGCGATGGCGGAAAGTCCCGCCGCGCGGTTCGTGCAGTGGAAAGCGGTGCTGCATGGCGGCGCCGGACCGAATCCGGAGCTTTCCTGGGTAAATGTGGCCTACCTGCCCAAGAATGTCGCTCCCCGTGTCGGCGGCATCACCTTGCAGAACCCTGGAGTGCGCGTCGTAGGCTTCGGCGGCCAGCAGGGCGTTCCCGCGCAGGCGGCTTCGGTGCAGCTGCGGCAACCGCCTGCGGTCGGTGCGCAGCCCGCCTCGAACTCCGCGCAACGCCTGCAAACCGAGCCCACGCACTTCGATGTGCCTCCGCAGGGGTACGCCCAAAAGGGCTATCAGGGCGTGTTGTGGAGCGCCGAGGATGATAACGAAGACGATCTCCTCTACGCCATTTACTATCGCGGCGAAGGTGAACGCGACTGGAAATTGCTGAAAGACAAGATTGATCAAAAATACTACTCCTGGGATACCACCTCGATGCCGGACGGCCCCTACTATCTGAAAATCGTGGCGTCTGACGAGCGGTCCAATGCCCCGGACCAGGCCCTTACCGGAGAGCGGGAAAGTGAGCGGTTCGTGGTCGATAACACTCCGCCGATGGTGGCGGGCATCACCACCGAGACCACTCGAAACGGCAGCGACCCCACGGTTACCGTGCGGTTCCACGCGACCGACGCAACCAGCGCTGTCGTCCGCGCGCAATACAGCCTCGACGCGGGCGACTGGGTGCTCGTGCGCCCGTCCGGCGATTTGAGCGATTCACTCGATGAAGCATATGCGTTGACGCTGCGCAACGTGGCGCCTGGCGAACACACCATCTCAGTGCGCGTGTACGATCAGTTCGAAAACGAAGCCGCCGCGAAAGTAACGTTCACCGTTGCGGCTGGCAAGCCCTGACTGTGACAGAGGGTCCTCAGTTCCCCGCCGGCCGCGCTGCTCATGCGGCACACGACTCCGTGCCCGCCGCCTCGGCACATCCGGCTGCCGATACAAGCGGCACCATGAGCACCGGACCGGGCATCGACGCCATTCGCGCCGCCCACCGCCGCATCGCTCCGCACATTCACCGCACGCCGGTCATGCGCTCCTCGTCGCTTGACGCAATCGCGGGAGCGCGCCTGTTTTTCAAATGCGAAAATTTGCAGCGCTCCGGATCGTTCAAGATGCGCGGCGCCACCAACGCGGTGTTTTCGCTGAGCGAAGACGAAGCCGCCCGAGGCGTGCTGACGCACTCATCGGGTAACCATGCTGCGGCGCTGGCTCTCGCCGCTCGCGACCGCGGCATCAAGGCCTGGATCGTGATGCCGTCGGACGCGCCGCAGATCAAGCGCAATGCGGTCGCCGCGTTTGGCGGCGACATCCTGCTCTGCGAGCCCACCATGGCCGGTCGCGAAGCGGCGGCGCAGGAACTGATCCGGCGCACGGGCGCTGTCCTGCTGCACCCCTACGACGACGACCGCATCATCGCGGGACAGGCTACCGCCGCGCTCGAGTTACTCGAGGACGTGCCGGATTTGGATTTTGTACTCGCGCCCGTTTCCGGAGGAGGGTTGCTGAGCGGCACAGCGATTACCACGAAACAGTTGCGGCCTACCGCCTGGGTGGTCGGTTGCGAGCCGCGAAACGCGGACGATGCCGCCAGGTCTCTCGCCTCCGGTCATATCGAAGCCGCCGCTAAATCCAGAACGATTGCGGATGGCTTGCGGGCGACGCTCGCGCCGCGAACCTTTGCAATTTTGCGCCGCCTGGTCGATCGGATTGCGCTGGTGAGCGAGGAAGAGATCGTGGACGCCATGCGCCTGCTCTGGGACCGCCTGAAGCTGATCGTCGAGCCGTCGGGCGCGGTAGCCGCGGCCCCCGCGCTGCTCCACAAAATAGGCATCGAAGAAAACGCGCGGGGAGCGGCCAGCCAGAAGAAAATCGGCATCATCTTGTCGGGAGGGAACCTGGACCTCGAGGCCCTACCCTTTGGCCGCGCGGCTTCTTGAATCCGCGAATTTCGACCACCGAACACCTGCCGAGTAAAACCCTCAGTAGCCCCCCCACCCGTTGCCAGTTCGCGGTTGCCAGTTCGCCGCTGCTAATTCGCTGTTGCTCGCTCACCCTTGCTAATACGCCGCTATTTCACCGTCACGAAAATTTGCACCGTGTGACTAACCCCATTAGCCGTACCTTGAACCACGACAGCCGCCGAAGCTACGGTCGTCGAGCCACTCCCGCTGGCACCGCTCTTAGCCGCACCGCCGCACCCGATGCCGAGCGCGACAACGCACGCCAGCGTTAATCCGGGAATTAACTTCCAGCGATTCTGCGGCACGCCGGAAGACGCCGGTGCAGATGCCGGTGCGAATAAATCCCCGTTTTGTTGTGTCTCGCCCTTTTGCCGATACCGATAAGCGAAGAGCAAGCCCAGCAAAGCACTCGCAACCAGCAGCAACATTGGCGCGAGTCCGGCAGCGGTGTAATCCGTAAGCGCGTCGCCGCCTTCGCGTCCCGTAGTGCCAGCGGGCGCACGAAGCACGGCATTCGCCGCTGCCTGGATCATCACCGTCCACGTATTCGGCGCCGTCGCCGCCGTCACCGCGCAAGTGACGCCACTGAGGCTCGTACCCACGCTGCACGTAAAGCTCGGAGTCCCGGTGAAACCGTTCATCGGCAGCAGCGTAATCTGCGCGCTGCCGGAACTGTTGACGGCGAGCGTCAACTTTGGCGGCGAAGCGACGAGTTGAAAATCCGCCGATGACCCGTTCTGCGACACTGTAGGAGGCGCCGAAACCGAGGTCCACGCCGTCACCAGGTTGAAAGCATCAATCGATCCCAATCCCGACGCCAGATCGTATCCGGCTGTCGCTGCATAGCCGATCGTAGCGCTGCTGGGGCACCCGGTGCTTCCCGCCTGGCACGGCACGATATTGTTCCCGGTGGTTATATCGTGAAAAGCGGCGGGATAGCTGACGGCCAGCGGGTACAGAATGTAGTTGACGTTTCCCTGCCCTTGCGGCGTGCCGGCCTGCTGATTGATCAGCGCGACGATTCCCGCAAATGTAGGCACTCCCATCGACGTGCCGCCGATTACGTTCAAATTGCTATTGGCCATGCGCCAGCCTGAGACGCAGCTGCCGCCGGAACAAATCAGGTAACCATCGACATCCGGTGATGCATCGATGGAAACGTCGGGAACATCGCGCGCGCCGTCCGCAGGCACGCCGGGACCCGCCTGCCAACCTGGCTTCGGGAACTGGCCCGGCAGCACCGTGTTCAGCGTACTCACGCCTCCTCCGCCGGCGGATAGGGCACAGTTCGAGTTGTTTGCGGTGCAGCTCGCCGGCGCCGGAGTGTCGTTCCAAACAATCTCCGGGATATATGAGAGTGCCGAGCCACCGTTGGGATTGGGTGTATTGGTGGTGCTCCAATACGTTCCCGAGCCTTCGCTGAACTCCGTTCCCCCAATACCGGTAACGTAAGGTAGGCTCGCCGGGAAATCTACGGCCGGTCCTTGCGTGGCGGGATACCCGTCATCGCAATCGGCCGCGCCGCTGTCCCCGGCGGGAGCCACAATGGTGATGCCCTGGCTGTTCGCAAACCTGGCGGTCTGCGCGATTGAGGCCATGTCGGAAGACGAAAAATTCTGCTCGCAATTGCCGTAGCTGATGCTCACGACGGGCGCCACATTATGATCGATGGCGTAAATCATCGACGTAAACACATCGCTCGAATTCACATAATAGATCGTGGCATTGGGCGCCACCGCGCCGGACCATTCCAGATCCAGGTCTGCCTCTGCAAGATCGGATTGTTGCGTGCCGGGATCGCTGCCCGCCAGCACGGTTTGCAGATTGATGGCCGCAAGACCGGCGAGCGAGCGGAATGTGGTGATATCGGCCATGCTGATATCGGTCTGTCCCATCACGGCAATTTTCTGTCCCGTGCCATTGATCCCGGCGCTATACAGCGCATTGAGATCGTAAATCGTCGCGAAATCACCCGGAGTAATGAAATGCAAACCCGATATGCTGGAGGTGAAATTCGGCTTGGCCACGCCCCGCGCACGCACTCTCGCATGGGGGTGAAAATCGTTCAGGCCGCGAAATCCGAGGACCACATCCGCAAATGCGGCCGGCACCGCAGGTTCAGCGGCATTCGCGCGGTGCGTCTCTCCATTCACAACGTAACGGTGTATGGGCGCATGTAACGCCGCTTCCACCTGCTGCGCCGAACCGCTGAACGAGATCCAGGTGCGGCTCCTCGAGAGGGTGCCGATTTGAAAGCCCTGCCCCTCAAGCCACGTCACGATTTTGTTTAAATCGTTCTCGCTGACGCCCGCGAGGCTGGCAAATTGTTCCGGCGTAATCCACCGGTGATAATTAGGCGAGGAGCGGTCCTGTTGCGACGCCAGCAACTCGTCGACCGCGGCTTGCTGAGCCGCTGTGGGCTTGAACACCATGGTGATTTCCGGGAGCTGCAGCGAGGCATCCGCCGGGCCGCGGTCAAACGCCGTGCGCGCGAGCGGATGGACGTTCCCTTTCACTGCGGATATCCGGCTGCTGTCCACCGGCTGCACGATGCGGTCACGCGGCGATGCGGGCACAAGCGCCTGAGCGCGAGAGATGACTGCGGGGGTGAACGCCAGCGCCACGAACACCCACCTGAATAACGTCTTACTCATGGAATAAAGACACTTATGCATATGCGAATTTATCCCTCTCCATACCAGTTCGATTGCGTGGCACCCCCGGCATGAACCATCACATCGAAACAAGTTCAGAACGATATCGCAACAACCACGTCGAAGCTTGGATGCAGTCTTCTGCTCCTGGGCTTTCCGGAGGGGTTGGCCTTTTTCACGATAAGGGGAGCGGGCGGACTTCCCATGCAGATAATCATGCAGGTATTCAAGCCGCATTCATGCCGCATTAAATTTGCGCGGTTAAGAAAACCGCCGATCGCGACACCCGGGAAATCGCAGTCAATCTGCTCGTTGCATCCCACCAGGCGATACGCTTGCTCAATCCTCTGAAGGCTTACAGTGGGCTGGCGGAAACGAAATGCCCCAGAAACTAGCCGCTGCGGCTGTGAACTCGACGGGCACGAGGTAGCCATCGGTGCTCGCCACAGGGGCGCGCGCCACGCGGCACATCTGTTTTTCGAGCGTCCGGCTGTTCTGGAGTTCCAGCGTCGTCTCGGCCGGAATTTCGCGCGGGCACAGCAGCATGGCCCCGTGATCGTTCACGGAAACCGTGTGCGCCTCAATCGTAATGTCATTCGCAAGCCGCAGCGTCACCGCGCAGCGAATCATTACCCGCTGGCTGCGCCGCCGATCCTCCACTGAGACACTGCGCTGCTCGCCTGCCCCGTGCGATTGCGGTTTGTCCATAGGTAATCATGCGGTCTAATTCTCGCTTGCCCCCATTCCCGCCCACTCCTGCTTGCCCACCTGCTTGCCGGCCGATCCTGTCTGACTCCATCTGGCTGGACCATCCGTGCGAAGCGCGTCATCCGCTGCGGTTCTAAAGATCCAGTCCCCAGAAGTCCATCGGTGGGTTCGTCAGCTCGATCCCCAATTCCCAACCGTCTCCCCGCTCGCTGCCCTTCCAAACCACGACGCCTTCATTCGATGCGCCCGTAGCTTTGTTAACCACCCGCACAGCTTGCGTGACGAGAAGTTCGACAGGCAGCACGATCATGCATCCGTAGGGCCCCACAATGCGCGTAAATGCCTCCGCCTGCAAAACCTTTCCGGCGGAGTCCTGCCACTCGATCGTTACCGGCGCCCGTGAATTTAATCGTATGCCACGCCGTTTTTCGTCGATGCGCGGCATTTTCCACGTGGGAGACTGCAAACGCATATCGATGGCCTTTTCCTTGGGGTTTGGTTTTGTCGCGCCCAGCACGCAACATCGCGCGACACAGCCCCGGTGTTTAAGAGCGTAGGAGAGGAATCAGAAACGCGTCAATGGTACGCATTGCGTACTAGGCAACAGCACGGGTGAGCTTCTCAGCGGCGATTCCTGCCGTAGCTAATAAAAACGAGCAAAACGAGGATACAAAAGATCGCGTACGGCGGCAATTCTACTCTCGCGTCCGGTCTCGCCCGCCTGGGCCCGCGAGCGGCCGGCCCTCGGATTTGACGTTCCCCAACTGCGACACGGAAATGCGCGCCATCGGCGCGCCCACTGCGCCGCCTGAAATCGGTCCGTGAGAAGAAGGCGCGTCACCGGCGGTCACGGCTCGACCTTTGCCGGAGAAACGCGCGCTCCAATCTTTGGCCTGCTCCATATAAATATAGAAAACGGGCGTCAGGAAAAGGGTCACGACCTGCGAAAAAGCCAGCCCGCCCACCACCGATACGCCCAGCGGCCGCCTGGATTCTCCGCCCGCTCCCAATCCCAGCGCAATGGGCAGAGTGCCCATCAGCGCCGCCATCGTGGTCATCATGATCGGACGGAACCGCACCAGGCAGCCCTTGTAGATGGCCTCCTCCGGCGCCAGCCCCTCCTTGCGCTGCGCCTCGAGCGCAAAATCGATCATCATGATCGCGTTCTTCTTCACGATCCCGATGAGCATCATGATGCCGACAAACCCATAGATGTCCAGGCTCATATCCAGCAAGGGAGAAACCCAGCCCTTTATTGCCGCCAGGTGGAAAAGATACAGCGAAAGCAGCGCGCCGAAACCCGCCGACGGCAATCCTGAAAGGATTGTGATCGGATGGATAAAACTCTCGTACAGAATTCCCAATATGATGTAGATCACCAGAATGGCCATCAGCAGCAGCATTCCCAGGCCCGAGAGCGACGATTGAAACGCCTGCGCATTTCCCTGAAAAGTGGTGGTCGCCTCCGACGGAAGCGCGTGCCGCGCCAGATCGTTGATTTGGGCCACGGCATCGCCAATCGATGTGCCGGGCTTCAGGTTGAACGAAACCGTGACTGCCGGTAATTGCCCCAGGTGATTTACCGAAAGCGGCCCCAGGGTCGGCGTCAGTTTCGCCACCGCATTCAGCGGCACGAGTTGCCCCTTGTTCGAGTGCACGTAAACCATGGAGATCGCATTCGCGTCGCGCTGATATTCCGGCTCGAGTTCGAGAATCACCCAGTACTGATTATTCGGTGCGAAAATTGTCGAGATCTGTCGCTGCCCGTAGGCCGAGTACAAAGCATCTTCAATTTGATTTACGGTCACGCCATAGGACGACGCGGCGTCGCGGTCAATATCCACGTTGATCTGCGGATTGCTGATCTGCAGGTCGCTGCTGACGTCCGTGAGCCCCGGCAGCGTGCGCATCTTATCGGTGAATCCTTGCGCCGCCCCGTACAGCGCTGCTGTGTTCGGCTCCTGGATCGTGAACTGGTACAGAGCTTTGCTTTGCAGGCCGCCGATACGAATGGGCGGATCATTCCGCAAAAACGTGGTGATTCCCGGAGCCGCCGCCAGCTTCGGGCGCAACTCGTTGATCACCTCATCCACTTGCGCGCGCTGGGCTCGCGGTTTCAGCCGTATGTTCAGGCTCCCCTGATTCATCGTCCGGCCGCCGGTCCCCACGCCCGACATCAGATAGGCCACGGCGGGATCCTTCACCACGATTTCGGCGACTTGCTTCTGGTGTTCCACCATCGCGTCAAACGAAATTCCTTCAATCGCTTCGGTGGTGCCGTTCAGTTGATCGATATCCTCGCTGGGCAGGAATCCTTTGGGAATAATTACGGCCAGATAGTACGTGCCCACGACCAGAAACACCGAAAACAGGATCGTGGCCGCCCGATAGCGCAGGGCCACGCGCAGGCAGCGGTCGTAGCCGGTTTCGAGCCCCACCTGCAAAGACTCCACAAAATTGTATAACCGGCCGTGTTTTTCATTGTGATGCGGCTTCAGAAACCGGCTGCACAACATGGGCGTGAGCGTCAGCGATACGAACCCCGATACGAGAATCGCCGACATAATCGTGACCGCGAACTCGTGCAGGAGCCGCCCCAGCACCCCGCCCATAAACAGCACCGGGATGAATACCGCGGCCAGCGAAAGCGTCATCGAAAGGATCGTGAACCCGATTTCCGCGGAACCCGCGATTGCCGCCTCCATCGCGGTCTCGCCATGCTCCATGTGCCGCACGATGTTTTCGAGCATCACGATGGCGTCATCCACCACGAAACCCACCGAAAGCGTCAGCGCCATCAGCGAAAGATTGTCGAGCGAATAGCCGCCCAGGTACATTACGGCGAACGTGCCTATCAGCGAAAATGGCAGCGCCAGGCTGGGAATGGTCGTCGCGGAAAAGTTCCGCAGAAACAGAAAAATCACCATGATCACGAGGAATAGCGCCAGCTCCAGCGTGAACTTCACATCATTCACGGAATTGCGAATCGTGATCGAGCGGTCGAACAGCACGTACATGTTCACCGACGGTGGAAGCGCCGATTGCAGCCGCGGCAGCATGGCCTTGATGCCGTCCACCACCTGCACCGCGTTCGTGCCTGGCTGCTTGAACACCACCATCTGGATCGCGACCGTGCCCTTCGGCGAGTTCGCGTCGTAATAAAAATTCAAATTCTTATCGTTCTGGACGCCATCGGTTACGCGGCCCACGTCGGAAATCCGCACCGGCGCGCCGTTGCGGTAGGCGACGATCAGCTTGCCATAGTCGGCGGGCGTGAACAGTTGCCCATTCGTCTGTACCGTGGGAGCTCGCTGCGACCCCCACAGCGTCCCCGTTGGCAGGTTCACGTTGCCGCTGCTTAGCGCGCTCTCCACATCGTCAATGCCTATTTGCCGCGTCGCGAGTTGGTGCGGGTCCAGTTGAATGTGCGGCGCATACTTGAACTGTCCGAAAATCTGCACCACCGCCACGCCATTTACGGTCGAAACGCTCGGTGAAATCAGCGTCTCCGCATATTCATCGACGGCTGAAAGTTGCAGCGTGTTCGAGGTCAGCGCGATGTTCATCACCGGCTGGTCGGCGGGATTGAATCTGCTATACGACGGCGGAGCCGGCATGTTTGCCGGCAACTGCCGCAACGCCTGTGAAATCGCCGCTTGTACGTCCTGCGCGGCGCCATCCAGATTACGATCCAGGCTGAACTGCAGCACGATGGACGTGGCGCCAACCCGGTTCGACGAGATCATCGAGTCTAAACCGGCTATCGTCGAGAATTGCTTTTCGAGCGGTAGCGCCACCGCCGCGGCCATCGTATCCGGATTCGCGCCCGGCAAATTCGCGCCCACGTTGATCGTGGGAAAATCCACGTTCGGCAGATCGCTTACCGGCAACGCGCGATAGCCCGCCACGCCAAAAAGCAAGATACCGAGCATGACCAGTACCGTCGCAACCGGCCGCTGAATAAACGTCTCGGGGATGTTCATGGCTTCGCTTCAGGCTTGGCCGCAGAGCTCGCTGCAGACTTGGCCTCAGACTTGCCTGGTACCGTTGCCCCACTCATACGTCCGGCCGGGGCTGTTGCGGGATCGCCCTGCTCGACTGCATTTGTGACTTCCACTTTGGCGCCAGGAACCAGCCGTGCCTGTCCGTCGGTCACGATGGTCTCTCCCGGCTTAAGCCCCTGATCGATCACCGCCTCACCCAGAGCGGTTCGCGGCGTTACCACCGCACGCGCTTCCACCGTGCCATCCGCCTTTACAACGTACACAGACGGCCCTTTCTGGCTGGCCACAATCGCCTGCATCGGCACGACCGTCGCAGCCGCCTGTTGTGAGAGCGTCAGCGTCGTATTGACGTACAGGCCCGGCCACAGCGTGTTGCGCGTGTTCGTAAACGTCGCCTTCAGATGGATCGTGCCCGTCGTGGGGTCCACGGCATTGTCCACAAAGGTAAGCGTCCCTTCCTCGGGAGCGCTCGCATTCTGCGGTACCGTGGCCTGCACGTGCAGCGTACCCTGCGCCATGTAACGCTTCACGTCCGGCAGATATTGTTGCGGCACCGTGAAGTCCACATAGATCGGGTTCACCTGATTGATCACCACGATCGGGACGTCCGCCACTTTCACCAGATTGCCGGCCTTCACCATCAAAGCGCCCGTGCGGCCGTCAATGGGAGACTTAATCGTGCAATATTCCACATTCAGCTCAGCCGTTTTGATGGCGGCTTCGTCGGCGGTTACCACGGACTCCGCCGCATCCGCGGCGCTCTTGAACGAATCCACTTGCTCGCGAGGGGCAATGCCCGCGTCCAGAAGCTGCTGGTAGCGCTCCGCCTGCACTCGGCTGTTGACCGCCAGCGCTTTATCCCGCGCCAGTTGCGCCTGCGCCTGCGCCAGTGCGGCTTCATACGGACGCGGATCGATCGTGAGCAGTACCTGCCCTTTGCGGACCGAATCGCCCTCTTGGAAATGGGCTTCGAGCAGCTCCCCGGCAACTTGTGTCCTGAGCGAAATCGTGGAGTACGGCTGCACGTTGCCGATCGCGGTTACCTGCACCGGCATCGCTTTCTGCGTGACCTTGGCGACCACCACGGGCACCGCCGGCCGCGGAGGAGCGGCCGCCTGTTGCTTGGCGCAGCCGGCCGCGAAACTCCCCGCCAACAGGAGTACGGCCGGTCCGAATACGCGCGACCCGTAGCGCATGCTTACGCGCGAATTGCTACCTGCATTCATGTTCACCTGCATGGATCAAACCCGATGCGCTTACGACCAATGGCCGTAGATAATTCTGCCAACTTAGACGCCCCTTTATGGCATCGCGTTTCGCATAGGACTGCGGGCCCCGCGCTATCGCGCGCGATAGTACCACGTACCGCCCCGTGTAGCGCCCGGCGTAGCGCCTGGTCTAGCGCCTTGGTGTAGCGCCCGCTGTAGCACCCCGTGTAGCACTTGGTGTGCCGCCAGCATGTGCAGACGCAGTGGCGTATCGACGAACCGCGAGCTAACGGAAGTCAAAGCGCAGCCCCGCCCGCGCCAGCACCGGCGGACCGATGCTGGTGATGGGCGTGCGCGCGATCGTATACCGGTCGTCAAAAAGGTTCTGCGCGGCGGCAAAGACGCTGGCGTGGGCGACCGACAGGCGGTGCGAAAGCTCCGCGTCCACGGTAAATGCCCGCCCCAGTGGCAGCAGGTTAGGAGCATCGTCGAATTGATTGCCGGTAAATCGCGCCTGCACGCCCGCCGTCCAGGACTCGGCCACATAGCTGAATTGTGCCGTAACCCCGTTCTTGGGAATCTGCGGAACTTCCAGCCCCTGCAACGCGGGTTGCGCGGGAAAGCTTAGGACCGTGCTGTCGGTGAAAATGTACCCGGCAGAAATTTGCAGGCGTTTTGGCAGGCGCAACTCGGCGTCAATTTCGGCGCCGCGCGCGCGCGTCACTCCCAGGTTCTGCCGCTGCTGGGTGATGAGCGTACACACTGCCGGATTCGTCGCGCACGACGCCGGACTGTAGGAGATCGGCACATTCGCAACCGGGTTCCCGATCTCGCTCCAAAAGAAATCTCCGCGTAATGTCAGCCGCTCGCGCCATTCGCGCAAGCTGATCCCGGCCTCGCCACCCGTCAGTGTCTCGGCGCGTAACGTAGAATTCGCGTCGGTGGCAACGTTCCCCACGCGAAAATTTCGATAGAGCTCGTTTAGCGTCGGCGGCCGGAATGCCTGGTAAACCGAGGCGCTCGCCGAAATATTGTGTTTGAAATTGCGCAGCACGGAAATCCGCGGGCTGAACGCGTTCTCGGTCCGTGGAGCGAAGGCAACCGCTGTCGGATTGCCCGCCGGCAGCGGGCGCCGGTTCATATATCCCCGGCTGTTCAGCCACGAATCCACGCGCCCGCCGAACGTCACCGACCAGTTTCGCGCAAAGTGCAACGTGTCCTGGCCGAAGAAGCCCAGGATGCGCTGCCTTCCCCCGGAATCCACGTCAGCCGTTGGTCCGGCGGCGTTAAACGTGGTTTCGGCGCTGTGACCCTGCACATCGCGGCCTTCAATCCCCGCCGTGACGGTGTTCCTGCTTCCCAGTGTCCGCTGCCACTGGCCGACGAAACCCACTTGCTGCGACGGGCTGGCCTGGCGATCCGTCAAAATTTCAGAATTACGATTCGCCGCGATCGACGAAAAATTCTGATGAAACATTTCTTCGGAACCGTACACGCGCACCGAGAACGATCCCGCTCGCGACTGCGTCCAGTCCGCGCCCACAGCAAGGGAGGGCATGCTCGTGTCGTTCACCTGCACAGGTGTTCCGTTCTGCCGACTTTCCCCGAACGAACTCCAGCGCACAAAGAAGCGCCCGTCCTCGCCAAGTTTCCTCGAAACCTGCAGCCCGCCCATCAGATCGGCGGTTCCCGCGCGCCTGTCCACAGCTCCGCGTTGATTGCGCGGCACCTGCACGTACCCGCTGGTTCGCAGCGCTTGCCCGTCCGCGGAAATTCCCCACTTCCCCACCACCACTCCCCCGTCGAAGGAAACATCAGGAGTATTCTCGGTACCGTAGGACATTTCCAGATGCAGAAAATCCTCATTCACCGGCAGGCTCTGCATGTTGACCACTCCGCCCAGTGCTCCGCCGCCATACACATCAGAAGCGCCACCATTGAAAATCTCCACGCTCCCGATACTTACGCGCGGCACCTGGTTCCAGTACACCCAGCCGCCAAACGGATCATTCAATGGAAGGCCATCCAGCAGAACCACGGCGCGGCTCGAGCCATTTGCGCCCACCCCTCGCAACGACACGCCCTGCGTCGTGGGATTTGCAAACAGGCTTCCCGACCGCCGGAATAGCGTAAATCCGGGAGCCTGCCGCAAAACTTCGTCCACCGAGAGGGCGCCCGATACTTCGATCTCGTCTTGAGGCACCAGAAACTGATTGCTCGATTCGGCCGGAATGCGATCCTCTCCCTGGCTGGATACCACGATTCGCTCCACCGTAGCCGCCGGTGCGAGCCGCACTTCCAGGCTATCGCCGGGCGCATCAGCCGCGATTTGCATGCTCGCCATGGCGAATCCCGGATAGCGCACCTCGAGCACGCCCCCACCGGAGGCGTTCAATATCGTAAAAGTTCCTTGGGCATTGGTCGTGGCCACCAGTGTGGTCACCGGATCGATCGAGTGAAACTCCACTTCAGCCCCGCTGATTGCCGCGCCGGCCGCGTCGAGCACCGTGCCGCTCAGGGTGCTCGTTTGCTGCGCCGCGGCCGCGGCTACGCACACTGACGCCGCACACGTGAACACCCCGCACGCCAATACCGCCCACACCATAGCCCGGTGCGCAGGACGCACCTTTACGCAGCTGCTCGCTTCACGCCTCACTGTATGTGATTACTCCCGTCCACTGAATTGAGGAACCCGCGCTATCCGGCAGGAAATTGCACGCATGCCAGTAAAGGTCTGCTAGGGCCGCGACGCAGTTTACGCTGCGATGTTCCGGCTGTCATCCAACATTCGCATACGGCTCGCCCGTAACAGGGATATGACACGGGTACATTCGAGCGCACGCGTAACTCATTCACGCAAACTCGTAATTCATTACTAAAATCCGTACTCCTTCATACATCCAGCTAACTCGTAGACAGGCAACTCATTCATACAAACTCATTCATATAAAATGATCGCCACCTGGTATAGCGCAAACCCCGTGCGCCCCGCCGGTGAGCACGCCGCCGACGCCGCCGCATGATACTTCCCGTTGCGGATCTGCTTATCAAACGCCTCTGGAAATTTGCTCAGGTCCGTGCTCGTATATCGCACCAGGAATGCGGCCCCGCTTTGCCCTCGGCCAGTGCGCGCTGGGCCAATCTCGTAATCTTCGTCTTCACAGGCCTTCTGCGCCTCAGCCGTTGCCTCCAGCAGTTGCAACCCACGACTTTTTAGCAGCGCATTGACCTGCTTCTGCTGCTCCTCAAGCGATAAATCTTCGAGCGCCGCGGAAAAATCCTGCACGGCGTAAAACTGGTTATTTCGTGCGGTGACGCCAATCCCCACCATGGTAAGTTGCGGATCGACAATCGTCGCGCGGTGCGGCGGCGACCGCATCCATCCTTCGTAAATTTCCTCCGCGCCCGGTCCTTCGCCCACATTCTCCGCGAACCTGCGGAAACGTGCGCCCGCCACGCGCGCCCTTGCTGGTGGATCCGGCTCGCCTGGAAACTGGTGTGAAATGGCGCCGGCTTCCGCCATTCGCTCAGCATGCTGTACGGCCACGGCTGCCAAAGTGGCGCCCCATTTCAGCGGCCGCAATCCGGCAGCCAGACGTGCCTTATTGGTAAGTTCAAAAAGCGTTTGCGGTGCTGTTTCTTGCCGAGTAGCGGGGTCAGAAATCAAGGGGTCAGAAATCAACGGGTCAGGAATGAATCGGAAGGGTGCAGAGGAAAAACTCAAATTCACGGAGGCACTAACGCACGAGCTCATCGCCACCGCAGAGATCAAGATGAGGACAGCAGCCGGGACCGCTTTCACGAAATGACTCCTGTGGCGTCACCTCGTATTAGGCAATTTTTTTCCCCGGCTGCGTCTACAATCCTCGCGGCACATGCGCAATCGGGCACACTGTCCGATTGCCCCACGCCGCTAAAGCCTCGCTAAGCTACTGACCGGCCAGTCACGAAGTGCAGCACAAGCATGATCAACCCGATGACCAGAACCAGGTGAATCATCGCGCTCGTCACGTGAAACGCAAAGAATCCCAGCAACCACAGTACGATCAATATCCCCGCGATTGTGGCCAGCATCTAATTTCCTCCTTGTGGTTCCGTGTCGCTTACCATCGCCAGCGTCATAACTTTAGTGTCGTAACTTTTTTGTCAAAACTTGTCTGTCACACAAGTTCTCCCGTGCGTCAGGCACATGTGCAGGTGACATGCGGCCAGGTGCCTAAAAGGGCCCTGCCGCCAGCCTGTCCGCTCGGCACGATACATTTAGCAGCAAGCGGGCTACCCTGCACATACGCACTATTTACCATTTCAGTCGGTAGGTACCTGCATGCGCACGATGCGTGTTTGAGGCCCGTCACCTTTTTTCGTCCGTTATCACTAAAGAGCATCGCGCGGCTGCTTTGCGCCCATCCTTCGAAAAGAACAGGTAGAATCGCCCCTATGAATATGCCGGCACTCTTCGGGTTGCTGGGCGGCCTTCTGGTATTGGCCTTTCTCGCCAACCGCCTTTTTCATTGGACTCATGTACCCGATGTGATGGTCTTGATGACCACCGGCCTGCTGATCGGTCCGGTGCTGCACTGGGTGCGCGCCGAGCAATTCCGCGACGTAACCCACGCCTTCGGCACCCTCGCCTTGATCCTGATCCTGTTCGGCGGCGGTCTCGAGCTGGACGTGCGCGAAGCGCTCCGGCACTTCCCTGGCGGCCTGCTGCTGGGAATTCTGGCATTCGCCGGGACCACCGTTTTGATCGGTGAAGTCGTCGCGCACAGCATCCATTTGCCTCTGATTACTTCCATGCTGATCGGCGCGGTGCTCGGCTGCACCAGCAGCACCATCGTCCTGCCGATACTCGAGCAATGGCAGGTCCCACAGGTGGCCAGGGTCGTCTTGCTCGTCGAGTCCGCCCTCGGTGACGTGCTCGGTGTTTTGACCGTCAGCTTTCTGCTGGAATTCAATACCTCGCGGCACCGCTCCCTCAGTGGTCTGTTCGTGAGCTTCGTGTTGCAGCTGGCTGTCGCGCTGGTCGCCGCATTTGCCATTGGCGTCGCGTGGTCTCGCCTTCTGCCGAAGCTTTCCGAGCAGCGTTTTTGGCAGGTGCTCACCTTTTCCATGGTGCTGCTGCTTTACGCCGGAACCGAGGCTCTGCACGCCAGCGGCCTGCTTGCCGTGCTCGGCTTTGGGCTGGCCCTCGCCAATCTTCCCGGCGAGAAACGCCAGTCCCGCGAGACCCTGTGGGGACTTAGCTGGGTCGAAAACGATCAGCCGCAACAGATTCACGATTTTCACGCTGAACTCGGGTTCCTGGTCCGCACCTTCTTTTTCGTGCTTATTGGCGTGGTGGTCAATCTTCGAGGACTCGCGGACATCTGGCCCCTGGTGCTCGGCACCCTCGGCGCAATCTATCTCGCCCGTTGGGCGGCCATACAATTGAGCCGCTGGGCCTGGCGCGGCACGGGCACCATCGAACGAGAAATCGTGTTGTGGATCTTGCCTCGCGGCCTGATCACCGTCGTCCTGGCATTACAGGTGGTCGAGGTGCGCGGCGCCGAAGTCGCCTTTCTTCCGGCTCTCGCCTTTACCACGATTTTGCTCACCAACCTGATCGTGGTGTTCGGCAGCTTGCGCGTGCACCGCGCCGCCGCTGTGGTCGTGGCCAAAGCCGCCCCGGAAGGCAGTCCTGAAATCACCTCCGCAGTCTGAACGAAACGCAGCCGCCTCTCCCCCAAGATTCAGCACCGGCACTCAGCCTCCGACACGCAGCCTCGCCACGCAGCCTCGGCACTCAGCCTCCGGCACTCAGCCTCCGGCACTCAGCCTCCAGCACTCAGTCTTCGGCACCGTGGCTCTGGCAGCACTATCCCCTCCAGAGTTGTTTGCCCGCTGGCCCCAAACCTTCTATGCTTGCCCTGGAATGCCTCCTGAGCCGCGCAAATTCTCGACCGATGACGCACTCTACACCGCTGCTCTCCGCGCCCTGGTGCGCCGCGGCCTTTCCGTTCACCAGATGCGCCTATATCTCGAGCGTCGCGCCGATGACCCCGCCTCGGTACCCCGCGTGCTCTCGCGTCTCCGCGAGGAAAAAATGCTGGACGATGCGCGCTACGCACTCGAGTTCGCCCGCTCGCGAGTCAACGTGCGGCGCCAGGGACAATATCGGATCGCGCGCGAACTGCGCCAGCGCGGCGTGCCGGATCGCCACATTGCAGATGCCATAGCCGCAATTTTTGCGGAACACGACGAGACCGCGCTCGTGCGCAAGGTGATCGAGCGGCGCCTGCGCGCCGCGCGTGCCGCCGATGAAACCCGCGCCCGCCCCCTCTCCAGCAACTCCACCGGGCACGCCGGCGCTTTTGAGGCGAGGGCCGCGGCCAAAAAATTAGCGGACAAAAAGCTGGCGTCCCTCTATCGCACCCTGTTGCGCGCCGGATTCGACCCCGCCGTCATTCGCCGCGAGGTAGCGAACGCCCTGCGCGGCGCAGCCATAACTTCCCCCGAATTACCTCCCGGCGAATTGCCCCCAGAAGACTCGCCTTCAGACGAGGCCCGCGTCGGCGGCTTCCCCGATGAGGAAGCCTGATCCGGCCCTGCCCGCCCAGTCCGCGTGCAAGCGGCCCACGTTTCGAATACCGATCAGTAACGTGCCACACGGGGTGCTACACCGTGCAGCACGTGGCGCAAGCACCTGCCTTTCGAATACTCAGGAGTAACGTTGTGAACTAGGTATACATGCTATAATGCTGGATGTTCTCCGCCAGCCAGCCGCGCAGTATCACTCTATCCACAGCAGGTCGCGCCAGCTTTAAACGCTGCACAATCAACACTTCCGAAAAATACGTCCCTAAGCCTCCTGAAAACAGCACTTACAAATTCACTAGACTTAAAGTCTCGTCTAATGAGCACTTACATCAAAACCGGGGAGGGGTGTCTCCCGACCGCGAACACGACGCCAATCACCGCGCCCCTGACCGCGCGCATGACGGCACTCGTTTGCCCCCGCCACCTCGCTCTGCGATAATGCGGCGTCGCTATCCCACCCAGGCGTCGGTAAACCAACCGCCTCGGGAACGCAACCATGCCAGCGCTCACAGGTCACCAGATTCGCAGCACTTTTCTCGAATACTTCCGCGCGCGCGGTCATCGCGTCGTGCGCAGTTCCTCGCTCGTCCCCGTCGGCGATCCCACGCTGCTCTTCACCAACGCGGGCATGAACCAGTTCAAGGACGTTTTCCTCGGCCTCGAACAGCGCGAATACACCCGCGCCACCTCCGCGCAAAAATGCGTTCGCGCCGGCGGCAAACATAATGACCTCGAAAATGTCGGCTTCACCAACCGCCACCAGACTTTTTTCGAGATGCTCGGCAACTTCTCCTTTGGAGATTATTTCAAGAAAGACGCCGTGGCCTTTGCCTGGGAACTCGTCACTTCTCCCCAGTGGTTTGCGCTTCCACTCGAGCAGCTTTACTTCACGGTCTTTGGCGGCGCCGCCTCCGCGCCCGGCGTCACATTGGCCAGCGATACCGAGGCGGCCGGCTACTGGTACGGCGTGGGCGCCCCACGCGACCGCGTCATTTCCGTTCCGGGCCTCAAGGAAAATTTCTGGGCGATGGGCGACACCGGGCCGTGCGGCCCCTGCAGCGAAATCTTCTACGACATGGGGCCGGCCGCGTCCGGCCTGGGTCACACCGACTGCGCGTTCGGCTGCGAATGCGGCCGCTACGTCGAAATCTGGAATCTCGTCTTCATGCAGTTCAACCGCGATGCCACGGGTGCGATGGCTCCCCTGCCCAAGCCTTCCATCGACACCGGCGCCGGCCTCGAGCGTCTGTCCGCCGTGCTGCAAGGCAAAATCAGCAACTACGATACGGATTTATTTCAGCCGCTCATCGCTTTCGCCAGCCATCTGTGCGGCAAATCATATGGGGCCGCCCCGGAATCCGACGCCTCGCTCCGCATTCTCGCCGATCACAGCCGCGCCTCGGCATTCTTGATTGGCGATGGCGTAATGCCCTCGAACGAGGGCCGCGGCTACGTGCTGCGCAAAATCATACGCCGCGCCGTGCGCCACGGCCGCATGCTCGGCCTCAGCCGTCCTTTCCTCTTTGAAATGGCGCAGCAGGTGGCGAACGGCATGCGTGACGCCTATCCCGAACTGCTGGAAAATATCGCGCGCATCGCCGGCGTCATCCAGCACGAAGAACAGCGCTTCGCGCACACGATTGACATCGGCCTCGGCAAGCTTGAGGAGGACCTGGCACCTCTCCTCGCACAAAAGAAAGCGCACGGCACCGTGACTTTTCCCGGCGAGAAGGCCTTCCGCCTCTACGACACGTTCGGACTGCCCGTCGACTTCATCAGCGACGTTCTCCGCGACCAAGGCATCACCTTCGATCCCGCGGACTTCGATCGCGCCATGCAAGAACAGCGCACCCGCGCGCGCGCCTCCTGGAAAGGCGCGCATAAAGAAATCGCGAGCCCTGCCTTCTCCAAACTCGCGCAGACTTTTCGCACCGAACCGGATTTCTACTTCCAAACCGTTGCGCCCGACTGCCGGATCGAGGCCATACTCACCTCTGCCGGCTTAGTAAGCGAACTGCCCGCCGGAGCCGAGGGTGAAATCGTTCTCGACCGCACGCCCTTTTATGCGGAGTCGGGCGGGCAGACCGCCGATACAGGGAAATTCTGGAATAACGAGCGCACGCTCGAACTGGCGGATGTTCGCGGCGCGTATTATCCGGTCACTGGCCTGGTATCCCATCGCGTCATCGCAAAAGAAGCCTTGCATGTCGGCGACCGCATCACCGGCGTAGCCGATGCCGCTCGCCGCGAACACAACAAGCGCAACCACACGGCCACCCACCTGATGCACGCGGCGCTGCGCAATATCCTGGGTGCCCACGTCAAACAGGCCGGCTCGCTCGTCGCCCCCGACAGGTTGCGGTTTGATTTCTCGCACTACGCTCCGGTCGATCCGGCGGAGTTAACCGATATCGAGCAGCAGGTCAACGAGCAGATCCGGCAAAACGCCGAAATCGTCACCGATGTCACGACGCTCGACGATGCGCTGGCATCGGGTGCGCTGGCATTTTTTGGCGACCGCTACCCCGAGCAAAACGTGCGCGTCGTCACGGTGCCCGATGCCTCCTCGCCGCGCGGCTTTTTTACCAAGGAGCTCTGCGGCGGGACGCACGTGCGGCGCACCGGCGATATCGGCGTCTTCAAAATTGCCGTCGAGCAGTCGGTCGCCTCGGGAATACGCCGCATCGAGGCGTTGACCGGTGAAGGTGGCTTGACGGATTACCAGCGGGCCCGCCAAACCTTGTCCGAGGTAGCCGCGTGCCTCCACGTAGGGGAAGAGGACGTGGTTGCGGCTCTAGAAAGGCTCGCGCAAGGGCAAAAGCAGCTCGAAAAGCAGTTCGAGGCCGCCAGAAGAAAGGCGGCGATTTCGCAGCTGGACGTGCTGCTCGAGCGCGTGCACACCGTTAAAGATGTTCGCGTTCTGTCCGCGGAAATCGAGGGTCTCGATCGCGAAGGGTTGCGCCAACTTGTCGATCCGCTCCGCCAGAAGATGGGCTCGGGAGTCGTCGTTTTGGGAGCCATCGAAGGCCAGGGAAAAGACGGCAAAGTCGCGTTGCTGGCCAGCGTGACGAAGGATTTGACCAGCCGTCTGCATGCCGGGAAAATCGTCCAGGCCATTGCCAAGGAAGTGGGAGGCCAAGGGGGCGGCCGGCCTGACCTGGCGGAGGCTGGCGGAAAAGACACATCCAGGTTGAAAACTGCCCTCGACCACGTAGTTCCCCTCGTGGACCAAATGCTATGATTCCGGGACTTCTGGATGTGTCTGCCGGCGTGGTTCTCGCCGGAAGTGCTGCTGTATATACCCGTACTTTTACGCAGTGGAAATGCTCCGCCCGGTCCGGGGACAAAATGAAGCAAGCCATGAAGCAAGCCGCCCCCCAACTTGCAGGTATTCTGCTGATAACGCTATGCTTGTGCGTGCTTCCCGCCCGTGCACAACTCGCGTCGTACGTGGACGCCAGGGGCAACCTCGTGTTCATTAATGCCGACCCGCCCGCCAATCGCCGCGGATCCCCCAAAACGGCGAAACCGGCACCGGCGGCGCAATCCGGCACCGCTAGCGGGGCCGGCTCTGCTGACCGGGTGACAGGTGCCTCGCGCTCCTCTCAAGCCTCGTCACAAGCCGTATCCCAAGCCTCCCAGGGGGCCTCGCCGGCATCTCCTACTCTGGGGACCACAGAACCCCCGCCAGGCCGGGCTAACCTCATTCCGGTCGCCATGGAACCTGCCGCTCTTGATCAGGTCGTCCACGAATCGGCGGAGAAAAACCATGTGGACCCGGCGCTGGTTCGCGCGGTGATCTCGACCGAATCGAATTGGAATTCTTCGGCAGTTTCTTCCAAAGGCGCTTTAGGGCTGATGCAGTTGATTCCGGGAACGGCGGAACGCCTGGGCGTGGGCAACGCCTTTGATCCCGCGCAGAATGTGGCTGCTGGAACGCGGTATCTAGGAATGCTGCTCCAGCGGTATGATGGTGACGTAAGCAAGGCCTTGGCCGCGTATAACGCCGGACCGGGGGCTGTCGACCGTTTTGGTGGCGTACCGGATTATCGTGAGACGCGCAATTATGTTGAGAAAGTAACTTCAACCTATTTCGGACCCGCTTCCGAGCGGCGACCGCGCGCGCTAGCCATGCCCCGGCCCATCTATCGTGCGCTCGACTCGAACGGACGGGTTGTGTTCTCGAACGAATGAGACAGAATCTCCGGCCACCGGTCGTTTGCACCGTTCGTTTCCGTTGGTTATCGCGGATGCGTGCGCTCTTGGCGTGCACGGCCATCGGCTTCGGTACGGCCTGTCTCATAGTCACCGCCGCACTCCCCGCGCTCGCCCGGCCCGCGCGCGCCGAAGATGATGCCGGACGGCGGGCCGCGGCCCACGCGCAGTTCGTCCGCGCCGAGCAGTTGCGCACCGAGCTCGAATCAAAGCCCGAGCGTGCTCGTTCCCTCCAGGATTACAAGGATGCAGTCGCGGCGTTTCGCCGTGTGTATCTCCTCACCGCACGCGCCCCGGAAGTTCCTGCAGCCATTGACACCGTTGGCGCACTCTACGAAAAGATGGGCGCCCTGTTCGGGCACAGCTATTTCGATTCCGCCATCGAGGCCTACCAGTATCTTGTGCGTGAGTATCCCGCTTCGCGTTACCGTGAGAAGGCGCTGTTGGCCATTGCCCGCGTCCAACTCACTGGCCTGGGGAAAAGCAATCTGGCGGAGAAAAGTTATGAAGACTTTCTGAAGCAGTATGCGGAATCCGCGGAGGCGGCAGAAGCGCGCAAGGCGCTGGGAGAAATCCGCGCGACCGAGCGCGCCAGCGGCCGCGGCACCGATGGACGGAGTGATCGAGCCACCGATCGGGCCCCCGACCAACTGGAGGCGCGAAGTAAAAACACGTCCAAGTCACTGTCCAAGCCGGTGTCGAAGCCAGTTACCGCGCAAGCTGAAGCGCCAGGAGCCGCGGGGCACAAAATATCCGAACTCGGGCACATCCGCGTGTGGAACGCGGACGCATATACGCGGATCGTAATCGATCTTGGCGACTCCACGAGATCAGCAGCCAAGGATCAGGCCCCATATCAAGGCAAAGTTCAGGAAAAAGATGAGGTCAACGATCAGGACGGATCTGCGCCTAAATATCAGGTCGTGCGCGTCTCCGACCCGGACCGCATCTACTTCGACATCGAGAATGCCAGGCTCAGCAGCGAACTGTTGCATCAGCCGGTCGAGGTGCCTCGCAACGGTTACCTCAAGACCGTGCGCGTGGCGCAGAATCGCGCCGACGTTGTTCGCGTGGTGTTGGAACTTACCAAAGTAAAAGATTATTCCGTCTTCCAGTTGAGCAATCCCGACCGGCTGGTTGTGGACATTTACGGGCCCAACGCACAAATCGCCGGGAAGACCACCGCGCGGGCAGCGGGAAAGGATGCGGACGCGGAAAAGCGGAACTCCGTTCCCAATTCCCTTTCCGGAGCAACATCGGCTACAACCACATCGGCTGGTTTGCGCGAAACACGTGCCGGTCAAAAGGCTTCGGCTGCGTCTGCTGATGAGAAATCTGCTGATAGCAAATCTGGTGATGACGAATCCGGGCCAAGCGAGTCTGTCACCGGCAATGTTGCGACCGGCCACACCGCTCTGCCCCGCGGTGCCGGAGCACGAACAAGTGCGGCGACTGCGGCGGAGGGCAGCGCGACGGGCAGCTTAAAATTCGCCAGAGCAGGTGCTTCAACGATTGCGGCCAATACAACGAATGCCATGGGCTCGAGAAGAGAAACTGCAGCCAAGCTCGCTCCTCCGCCGGTGCCGGAGCCGATGCACGACGGCACGCATTCACTCACCCGTGCACTGGGACTCAAAACCGGGCGAATCGTGATCGATGCCGGACATGGCGGGCACGATACGGGAACGATCGGGCCCACCGGCCTGATGGAAAAAGACGTGTGCCTCGACATAGCGATGCGCGTCGGTAAACTGGTCACCGAGCGGCTGCCTGCAGCCGAGATTGTCTACACGCGTGATGCGGATAAGTTTGTTTCGCTCGAAAAACGCACGGGGATCGCCAACGAAGCCAAAGCCGACCTATTTCTTTCCATACACGCCAATTCGAGCGAGGACTCCGCCACGCGCGGTATCGAAACGTATTATCTGAACTTCACCACCTCGCCGGAGGCCATGGATGTGGCCACGCGCGAGAATGCGGCCACGCAAAATTCCGTGCACGATCTGCAGACGCTGGTCAGCAAAATTGCGCGCAACGAAAAGACCGAGGAGTCGCACGAATTCGCCGCGGACATTCAGGAATACCTCGCGAAACGCATGGAGAACACCACCCATTCTCCACTGAACCGCGGCGTTCGCCAGGCGCCGTTCGTCGTCCTGATTGGCGCGAACATGCCTTCGGTACTGGCCGAAATCTCCTTTCTGAGCAATCCCGCCGACGAGCAGTGGCTGAAAAAATCCGAAAATCGCGAGCGCGTCGCCGAAGGGCTGTACCACGGAATCGAAGCTTACCTGCAGAGCACAAATAGCCTGGAATCGAACCTGGAGTTACCGCCGGATATCGCTGCCCCGGCTGCGACTCAGACCGCGCCGGCCCAGTCGCGGGCTGCGGCCAAATCCTCGGCCGCGCAGCCGCAGAGCGCAAATCATCCGAGTGCGGTGCGCGCCGCGGCTCTACGCCCCGCTGCTGAGCCTGCTGACCATGCGAGCACCGCTACGGCACGCACGACGCCGCATCACTCCGTCTCCGACGCTTCGGCAACTGAGGATGCAGAGGACACTTCGGCGACGGCCAGCGACACGCCCGGAAGGATCGTCGCGTCGCGCAGGCCGCTAGCCGCTTCGGGAACCGCGCCGTAAATATCCTGGAATATCCTGGCTTGAGGCTGGCGCAGCGCAAAGCGACCTCAGGTACTATACGGGCATCCAATCCAGTCGAGGTCGCAGTGAAATGAGAGGAAAGACAGCTCTCGCATCAGCTCTCGCATCACCATTTCTTTGGGCATTTCTCCCCTTCGTTCTTCTGGCGCTCCTGCCGATGAGCGCGGCCGCAGCGGCCAAACAGGTCCAGCCCCTGCTTCCTGCGTCGTTTGGCGGCTGGGCGTCGTCCCAACCCGGTGTACAGGCCGCCGGGGCCCAGGCAGGGAATATTGCGGGAGACAAAACGGCCATTCTCCGCGAGTACGGGCTTGTTTCGGCCGAGCGCCGCGACTATGTGCAGGGCACGCAGTCCGCGAGCGTGACACTCTATCGGATGACCGACCCGAGCGCGGCCTTTGGAGCTTTTACCTTTTTGCGGGACGCGCAAATGGCGCCGATGCCGTTGGGTGATTCCGCGGCATACACGGCCGGGGCACCGGATCGCGCGGTGTTCGTGGTCGGCAACCTGGTTGTCGTTGCTTCAACCGGGGCTTCAACCGCAGTAACAAACGGTGTTGCGAACGGTGTTGCGACGGGGGCTTCGAGGGCCGCCCCGGCTGGGGCTCCGCAGAATCCTTCTGCGTCGAAAGCCTCTTCCACCTCCGCTGCGGTTGACAGGCCATCCGACAGCGATCTGAAAGCGCTGGCTGATAATTTACTGCCGCGCGCGGACCGGCGGCCTTATCCCTACATCGCCGATTACCTGCCCAAGGAAGGGCTCGAGCGCGGGTCGGAACATTACGTGCTCGGTCCACTGGCACTCGCGCAAGTGTTTCCGGTCACTGGAACGACGCCGGCGGACTGGATCGGGTTCGATAAGAGTGCGGAAGCGATCGTCGCGCGATATCACCTGAAGGGGCAGCCGAAAGATCAGGAGAGCACGCTGGTGCTTGCGTTGTATCCCACGCAGCAGATTGCCGCCGACCGTTACAATCAGCTCGCGAAATGGTTCGCGCTCAATTCCGATTCCAGCGGTTCCGCTCAAGCCAACGGACAGGCCAACGGGCAGGCCAGTGGACGGCCGCAGGTGTTCGGGACGCGGTCGAGTGCTCTGATCGCGGTGCTCTCCGGCACACAATCGCAACCGGTCGCCAGCAGTTTCCTCGATCAGATTCACTACGCTTCCGCAGTCACGTGGAACGAACCTTCGCACGAACTCACCGATCCCAGCATTGGGACCATGGTGGTGGGCGCGTTCATGGGTACGGGCTCGATCATGATACTGGCGATTGCCGCAGGCATTGGTTTTGGTGGCTTTCGCTTGCTGACCAAGCTGATCTTTCCCGGCAAAGTATTCGACAGTGATGACCGCGTCGAAATCCTGCAGCTGGGGTTGTCGAGCAAGCCGATCCGCGCGGGCGATTTCTATTCGACCCCCAAGACTTAGAGCCGCGGCGCAGTCGCTGTGCGACAGAGGCGCGATTTCAGGAAGCCCGACTGAAGAAGCCGAATTCAGGAATAGCGGGAATGATGCCAAGCGGTCGATGGGAGCAGGAGCGCTTTTGCAGTGCACCGCGAATTGCTCTCATTGCGACCGGTGTAATACGTGGCGCGTGACGATAGGCCAGATGCTAGGCCAGAATTCCTGGAAGGCATTACTTCCCGCCCGTCCTGCAAAACCCAGTGCGGTGCGCTCGAACGCGGCGCCCGTCGTGGATTCACTCGGCTCGCGCCAGGTATTCGAGAGGAAATTGTTTCCGGCTGTAGCAATGTATCGCGCGTAAGCCGGGTGCAGATCGCCATCGCGCCTGCGAGCCGCGAAGGTCATCACTACGACGTGCTTGATGCGCGCGCGGAATGGCTGGCCGACAGCAGGCGCGTATCGCGGATCCTCCCCCCAAAGGGCGCCGAGGCTTGCTTCCATGGCATTTCCCGTTACGACGCCCGTCAGACGTATTCCGTACCGGTCGCCAAATCCCGCCCAGTGCGGCCCGTATTCATGAGGACGGTTCAGGCCGGTTCCAATAGCGGCGCTGAAGACACCCGCTACCAGGCTTTGCGGGCCGGCGGAAGATTTCACGAACCAGTGCAGCCGCTCCTTGCCGGTGATCGGCATGTAGGGCGTTGAGAGGCCCGAGTTCTGGCCGACGGAATTCCGGCTCGGCGAACCGGCAGCTGGAGCTGATCTTTGAGATGCCGGGAGGGATGCGGGGAGGGATCTGGGGAGAGATGCGGACGCGGGCGCGGACTTCGGCAGCGTTACCGGCGACAACTGGAGCAAAGTCACGTGCGGAAAAACTTTGAATTCGTTGTTCGGCTGAGCGATTGATGAAAGAGTAGTCGAGGGAAAATAGAAATTGACCGCGTGCGATTGTGCGGAAACGGCCAGCGGCAACGCCAGGAGCACGCCAGTTAATAGGGTTTTTCGACAAGCCATCAGCACGCCGCGATTCTACCGTGCTGATTGCACGTTACACAGAAAAAAGCAGCGGCCCCGCCCCCCGTGAGGCCGCTGCTTGCGGGAAGATACGATTGTGGCGACGATGAAATCACCTGCCTGGCTGCACCTGCAAGTTATTCATCACCGAGAATACGTTCGGAACGCTATTGGCGCGAACGGTGATCAGATCTTTGTCCGACTGGCTGAGTACCGTGCCCTCGAGCGTGACGTGCCCGTTGTTAACAATTATGTGGATGGGCAGTAAAGTCCCGGAAGCATATTTTTCGAGAGTGGGGTCGCCGTAGATGGCGTGAAATTCCGCACGGCGGATCTGATTGTCAAAGGGACTGACTGGCAGGAGTTGTATCTTGTTGTTTACCTTGGTCACGCCCTCGATGCTTTTCACAGCTCGCTCAGCGTCGTCTTTGACTGCGCCATTCGTCACCCAGCCTTGCAGTGTGACTTCGCTGCCGTTCACGGAAAATTGAAGATTATCGAACACGGTCAGGAACGGCAGCAAGACCAGCTGATGCCGAACTTCCTCGGGAAGCCAATTCTCATAAGCGGCGCTGCCCGGGCGCGGAACGGATTTCGATTGCGCAAAACTGGCTACCGGTGACGCCATTAACGCGAGGCCCAGCAACAAAGCAGGTAACCTTATTGTTCTAGATTTCATGTTAAGCCTCTTGCACAGATTTTTCGTTCGGGCCGACTATCTTTGTTCCTTACTTACACTGGGCGAGATTCCCGGTGGGGAACATACGGTCCATTACGTAAATGACCGGGGGAACCCATACTAGGTCTTCTATTTAGTTGATTTATCCGAGTTACGCGGTACCGAAGATCTGGCCACACGCATTCGTCGCCATGAGGGATTTATGCGCATCTAAGATATGCGGTACAGGCAAGGGTATAGGAAGGCGCGAAGTTTGAACCGTGAACAGAAAGGCGAGGACGCGGCACGCATCCAGCAGGGATTTTGAAAGCGGGATATGCGACACAACACACTGATTAGAAGAGCTTCCGTATCTCGCGCCGCATTCTTCTAGGATGTGAAGGTGGGAGCTATGGCGGCATGAATCTCAGGCGGAATTTTATGGTGTGGCTTGTGACTGGGTGCTTTTTTGTGTCGGTGGGTGCGTGCAGCGCGCGACAAGATTCGCAGCAGCAAGAACTGGCGGAACAACAGTTGCAACAGCCGCAACCGCAACAACAGGATTCCCAACAGGATTCCCAACAGGGTTCGCAAAGCCAGGCCCCGCAAGAGCAGGACCCGCAGCAACAAGAACCGCAGCAGCAGGATTTGCAACAGCAGGATTTGCTACAACAGAAGTCGCTACCGCAGGACGTGCAGCAAAAACAGATGGAGGAATTTCCGCTGTCGAATGGCGTTTCCGTCGAGCTTCCAAAGGAGTGGAAGAAAACGGACGCCGCTACGCCTCCGCCGCCAGCGGTACTCGCCTCTTACGCGCCGCCGTTCCATTTGTCAGGAATCCTGGCACTGGTAAATAGCGATGAAGGCTCGATCCTGCAATTCGCGACGTCCGATAATCCGCTGCTTGGACATGATCCTTACTGGCTGGACACGCAAATGCACTCGCCGAGCGGCTCGGGAATGAGCCTGCCGGATTTCCTTTTTTATTTTTTCTTTCCGCCATCGATGACGTGCATGAACGAGATGTTGCATAAGACTGTGAATGCCAGCCGCGTACCCCCGACGAGTGAAGCGTCTCCTTCGGCGTTACAGGTTTCTTATACGTGTCCGGTCGCGGCAACGCTTCCTGATTTCTATGCGTCGCAAGTCAGCAGCGGAATTACGTTCCGTCAAGGCACCTCGGGAAAGCCGCAAGCGTTCGGCGAATTCGGCAATCTCTACATCACGCCGATGGACGAGGAGGACTTTGATGGCATGACATTTTTCGTCTTCGAGGCGCAACAGGCGGACCGCGTAAATTCTGACACAACGGCGCAGTTCAACCTGCCGGATACCACGCAGGGCGAGCGCGTGGATTTCTTCTGGGCGATTGGCGCTCCCAGCCCGTTTCCTTTTGTGGCGGATTCATCCCCGACCCCGCCTGATGCGAAAAGCACCGAACTGATTCACGTGGCTTATGCGGCGACAGGCGTGGGAATAAACAAACGGAACGAATTCATCGATCTGCTTCACCACGTTCACCTGCACGAAAATTGACGAGAGAGACGTATCCGCACTGCGCAAGGTAGGTTTTACCAAATTTTGGTTGCTACATCTCAGGTAAACACGCGCAGAGATTCGCCGCCGTGCTCGGAAAGGAGAGCGACGCGGAATGTCGCTCTACCCTATAGGTACGTGGCGGTGATGGCAGATGTAAACCAGAAGAAATGTAACCGCCATGGCCTCTTACAAGGACGTCGCACCCGTTCTATTCCAAGAGGCTGGAGGCGCGGACCTGCTGGATTTATCGGGCCGATCTTTATCGGCGCCGTTGCCGTTGTTCTTTCCTTCCGATTTGCGACCCCACGTCCAATAGAGTCCCAGATAGGCGTAATTTTCGGCCTGACCGGTAACGGTGTGGCCATAGCAGAAGAGCAGTTGAAAGCCCGGATCACGGAATTTGTAATAACCGCCAAGATCCAGAAGCGCAGCCGATCGACTCTGCGGAGTTCCGGCCCCTTCCGGGCCGTGGCAGAAAAGTTCGGTGCCGAGCGTCAGCTTCTTGCCCAGATCGCGTTGCAGCAGCCAACCCGCATAAGGAAAACTGCGATAGCCAGGTGCGTGCGTAAAGATGGTGGCCCCGCCGCCCCCGTATGTGGTCCAGGAACCAAAACTCTTCTGCACCCACAGCGGAACCTTGTACCAGGTGTTGCCGACGCCTAAGCCCCTGGCAGCGCTGCCCGTCGGCATCTCAAACATGGTAAAAGTTCCGATCATGGGACGGTGCTTCGTTTCCTGAACGAAACGATACTTAATGCCGAGCTCGATGTCTCCGAGGCCGAACGCACTTGGCCCGGTTCCGGAGGGGAAAATCTTGGGGTTATTCGACGGGAAGATTGCCGCGGCGGGGACAATAATGTGCAGGTGTACGTCGGGTACCGCCCCCCAGTTGAATTCCAAGGCGGGACCGAAGGTATCGGTTTCAACGGCTGTCCCATCGGAGGAAGCGAATGTATAGAATTCATAATTCCGAAAATCGATAGGCTCGGGGTCATCGGTCTGAAACGGAGGTCCAGCCCATGCTGCCGGAGTGGCCGCGGTACCGAGCAGAATGAGGAGGGCAAACAGCAGAAGTACCGTTCTCACAGCGATGATCCCGGAGGGAGCAGTCGTGGTGCGGAACTGGCAAATAGCTCCCCTGCCACAAGCTGGCGAAAGCGGTGTAGCGCTTTCGCCGAGTGAGCGATGAGGCGGGGCGGTGCCATAGCCTCCTTCAAGGTATAAAATCTTGAACGCAGAAAGATCACTGGATCGGGCAGATCAGTGTTTCAACCGGCACAGCGAAGCAAAATGGCCGGCACATTTTGCCAAAACACTTCGCCGACAACCTTCACCACACACTGTGTCGACCCGCTCTGCCGACACAGTTCATCGACATAGTTCACCAACAACTTCACGGACTAAGTTCAGGGCATGACAGCCGGCTTACCTTGAATGGACACCAGCTCGATTTCAAAGATAAGCGCCGCATTAGGTCCGATCGCATTGCCGGCACCTGCGGTGCCATAGGCGAGCCCGGATGGGATGAAGACCTGCCATTTAGAGCCAACGGGCATCAGTTGCAGGGCTTCTTTGAAGCCCGGGATAACGCCATTAATTTGAAATGTGGCGGGCTTGCCGGAGGGCAGAGAACTGTCGAATTCCGTACCGTCAATCAGCGTGCCGCGATAATTGCACGATACGGTGTCCGTTACCGCGGGCTTACTGCCCTGGCCAGCCTTTAAGATTTTATATTGCAACCCGCTGGGCAGGGTGACGACGCCTTCTTTTTTGGCATTTTCGGCAAAAAATGCGTCGCCTGCTTTCTTATTGTCCTCCGCCATTTTACTGAGCATCTCGGCTTGCTTTTGCCGGAGCTGGTCCTGGAGGGCGGTCAAAGTAGTGTTGAGTTCCGCTTCGGTCATCAGGAGTTTTCCGCCGGAGAGCGCGTCTTTGAAACCGCTGGCCACAACGTTGGGATCGATATCGATTCCCTGACTTTTCAGACTCATCGCGACTTGAACGCCGATCGCGTAGCTCATCTTGTCTTTCGGAGTCTTGGGGCCGGCTGGCGCGGTCGCATCCTGCGCACTAGCCGTTATGGCGAGGAATCCTAGCGCTAGAAGCGCTGTGCATCTAAGCTTCATTTGTCCTCCTATGCTGTACGCTATACATTTTTAGGTTGGTTTGGCTCGGCACGCGGGTAGTCAAGAAATTAAAAAAGGTTTGGAGCCGAGGGGCGGACTTGAACCGCCGACCTGCCGATTACGAATCGGCTGCTCTACCAACTGAGCTACCTCGGCTTTTGTTGATTCTGAAGCAACTTAGCGCGGATTGGATTGTGCAGGATGCCACGATTTTTGCTTATCCTATGCTTAACCGTAACCGGGCTTACCACAATCGGCCCCGGCGCTTGCCAAAGCTCGCGTCTATCTGTGCAAACGCACTACGCATGCGGCCCTCATTCGCGCCCAAGTATCGCAACAGCATAGCATGAGTTTTCCATCCCGCAATTCGCATGATTTCCGAGTGGGGCACACTACAGCGGTCAGCCTCGCGTGCGAACGTGCGTTTCCCTCCCTGTGGGGCAGCAGTTTGGAAAATAACAGGCGATTTCAAATAGGCAGGAGGTACCACCAGTGTCGTACTGAAGTATGTTGCCATCTCCCGCGCAGGCGGCAGCGGCGATAGTTCAGAAGTAGCAAGGGGGCGGGTAGATGCCTTGTGGTTAGAGCGGGCCGTGGGAGGTTTCAGAAAAGGCGTGCCAAGAGAACGGGGCTAACGTGGGCACAGTGCCTGAATGGGGGGAGTAGAAAACGATGGATTTATGGGAACGGGCTTGCTGGGTTGGTTTCAGTGAGTCGCTAATCAGTGACCCACCAGCAAGCCCGTTCCCATAAGGAACATAAAATTATTGGACTACAATGTCAAGGTTCAATCTGCCGCCTAGTACCCGCCTCTGCCAGCAAAAAACTAAAAGGGCCGGAACCTTTCGGCCCCAGCCCACATTAATCTTCGAAACTGGAAAGCGCCCTTGACAACTGCACAATAGCATGTAACGGCACTTGCGTCAAGCACAAATTATGGTTGGGGCAGTCGTACAACTGGCGGAGGACGTGGGATTCGAACCCCAAGCGGCTGCTGAACACAACCGCCCCAACGCTTGTCAAGGGCGCGTCCAGTTCCCAACTGGCAACATCCTCCGAAACGCATCCTCGACCGACAAGTATGATATCACGTTTCCCGATTGACGTTACACCCCTTGAGGCTTCTGGTTACTAAGCGGAAGCCAGGCCACCAGTGCGTCACGGCCTACCTTAAGCCGGATTTGTAGAAGCCGCGGCGAAGGAAGTGCGCGCTATTCTGCGACCCGAGTGTTCTCCGCGCAAGGAGCCAATTCGCGAGGCTCCCGAGGCGCAAAAACTGGCCCCGTATTTCGTGCCCAATTGCCAGCAGGTTCTGAAATCGTAGTCCTCGCGAGAACATGCTGTGTCAGCGATGCCGCAGAACTGTCAAACTCGAACGGAGTGCTCCGAAAAATTTAGCCGCGCTTCCATTTCCAGCGCATCTGCGAATCAGTTGTTGAGATGCTTATCTCGCCGGTCATATTCTAAATCCAGAAACCTTCCCCCTCGTTCGATATCCTGCCGACGCCCGCGTGCTTTCCAGAAGCGAATTAAACGTGTAGTCAACTTCAATGCCGTGATTGGCCGCATTCTGGGGAGCATTCTGGGCAGCGGCGTTCCAAATTCTGGCCCACCACTTGCGGTGGTGTGTTCCAAGGCAGAAGTAGTGGCGGGGGGCGATGCCAAAGCTGCCGCGCCGTTCGAGTCTACCAAGTAATGCTGGAGTGGTTGGAACGGTTTTCGGAATCCCATGTACGATTCAATTCCGAGGAATGCCTGCCATAACAGTTTTTCAAACTTCGGATTATCTGGTGCAATCTTGAGGTTTAGCTGCCGCGCGCGCGACCGTGAGACTGCGTGCCCATGGGCAAAAAAGTCTTGTTCAAATTCTCCGCGATTTGCGATGAACCGCCGGCTTCTATAAAGGGCGTGCAGCGCGAGCACCTCGGGATATTTTCTGCTGGACGCAGCTGTGTAATGCATCTAGGATGCCGCCAACCACCCATAGGCAGCACCCCGTGGGAAGCAGCTGCGCTAGCCAAGCTGCTTCCTTTTTCTTTGTTTCCGCGAGGAGTAATCACGAAAGGAGCACTCACAGATTTTGTGCAGACTAAATCCATGATGTCGGAATCGCCAGCGTGCCTGCGTCACGGCGCAGGTGCACAGTGCTTCGTCCTAAACGGATGGAGAACGTTTGTCGAGTTGCACGGCTATGTCGGCACGGTATAGATTAGCGGCTCGAAGAACCCCAGGCGAATCCGAGCGACTCCGAGGTCCCGTTGCGATATCGATTCGGGATACCGATTGGCGATAACCCGCCGCCAGGCGAGATGATCGTCTTTTCCTTCGGCGTGGCCAGGCAGTGAAGGTGCCCGGGGCCGCAACAATGGAGGAATCTATGAAGTCGAAGATTATTTTGGCGCTTGCCATGTGTGTGTGCGGGTTGGCGCTGGCATCAAGCCAGGCGGTGATTGCGCGCCAACGCGCGGCCGGACAACCGCAGGCTTTTCCCCAGCCACCGGCCGCCAAGGAAGTTACGGTCACGGAAATACCTGGGGTGATTGCGGGCGGATCGAAATGGACGCTGGTCTGGGGCGGCACGGACAACGCGGACGGCCTGGTGGGGACGGCGGATGGGGGCATCCTGTTCGCACAGGAACAGCCGAGCCGCGTCATCAAGATCGACAAGAACGATAAGGCGTCCATTTATCTTGAGGACACGCACGGCACCGGCGCACTCGCGATCGACACGAAGGGACGGGTGCTCGGCGTAGAGAGGACGTGTACCGATCCCGGTGGACACCCGGATCAATGCAAGGAACCGACCGCGGTAGTGGTTCTGGCCCCTCAGCGCAAAATCCTGGCGGATAATTGCAACGGCAAGAGCCTGGGGCGCCTTAATGACTTGATCGCCGATACTAAAGGCGGCGTTTATTTTAACGGGGACGCGGTCTATTACGTGAATGCCGGCGGGAAAGTGCAGTGTTTTGGCGAGGACCTACGCACAAACGGCATCATGCTGAGCCGCGATGAGAAAACTTTCTACGCGACGAATGAAACGGTTCTCGTGGCGTTTGACGTGATGCCGGACGGTACGGTAACGAACGAGCACAACTTCGCGAAACTGGAAGGCGGCGGATCAGGCGATGGCATGGCCGTCGATTCCGAGGGCCGTCTTTACATCTCTACCGGGCCCGGCATACAGGTCATCAGTGCAGACGGAAAATATCTCGGCATTATTCCGCTGCCGAGGCCAGCATCCAGCGTGGCGTTTTCCGGACCCGATAAGAAGACGCTATACGCTAAAGGCGCGGGAGCGCTTGGGGAGGACGGAAAAGAGTTCCGAACCCCTGATGGAGTGAGGAACAACGCCAAGTCCGTGTACAGAATCAACATGATCGCTCAGGGATACATGGGGCGGCCGAAGTAGAGTGCGATTGTGTTTCACTGAGGATCGCGATCGCAGGAGGATTATCGAGAGCCGCCCGATTGGTGCAGAGACATGCAACGTCGACTGCGGGGCTCTCGAATGGCCGGCGCACGTAAGCGCATACAGCGTGTCAAAAGAAAGTCAGAAGTGCGCTGCGATCCAAATCTGCGGGGGTGCGGTGCGCGGGGTGCGGAGCGGCGGTACGGTGGGGCGGTACGCTGGGATCAGCGCGAAAACGGATACATGAGCCATCCAATGCCGATGGCCACTACGAGAAATGCCAGGAACGCCCAAACGGCGTAGCGCACGCGCTCCGAGGTGGTGTTCTTCGAGAGGAAAGCGAAGGCCAGCGAAACGGCGAGCGCGAAAAGAACCATGGTTTGGAAGTGATTAAGCATTATTCAGAATGACTGACGCCGTCAGAATGGCTTACCACGTCAGAATGGCTTGCCCCGTCGGAATGGCGCACCGCGTTCTTGTGTCCCAGCCCAATTTGAATGGCCTCGAGAATACAAAGCATGTTGAGGACACCGGCGGTCGCAATAAGGCGCGTGCCATTGTCACCCGCCGCACGCGATACATCCGGCCCGGCGGCATTGATGGTATGCGATAAAAAGTAAAAGATGCCGCTCCCGATGTCGGCGAAAAAGCCGAGCATGTCGAACGCATCGCCGCCCGCCGGACTAAACACGTTGCCACGCATGAGCAGTCCGGCAACGGCCAGCGCACCCACGGTCACGAAATATACAATGGCCTTATCCCACTTGCGCAGCAGAAGGTGACCAAACCCGGGCACAATCCATCCGGCGACAGCGGCGCCCATCGCAAGTAGCGGACTTCCGTGACCTGGTGTTTCCCTGCTCTGTACGCCGGTAGCCATAGATTTCTTTCTTGCCGCACGTTCTTTCTAACAGTACAGCGGATGCAACCCGCCGCTCAAGCAAGCAGCGGAAGAATGCCGGTCTGCACGGGTCCCGTAACGCGGGCCTCCGCACCATCCACATACATATTCACTTCACTACGCATTCCAAACTTTTGCAGGTAAATTCCTGGCTCTACCGAAAAGCACGTATTGGAAACAATGCTGCGCGAATCATGAGTTTCGAGGCTATCCAGATTCGCGCCGTTGCCGTGGACCACCTGGCCGATGTTGTGGCCGGTCCGGTGCACAAAATTCCGCGCGTATCCCGCGTCCTCAATCACGTCGCGCGCGATGCGGTCCACCTGCCAACCCTGGATCGGCCGTCCCGCAGCGACTGATTTCTGCACGAAGGCGATCACGCGATCGCGCGCTTCGCTGACGATGGCAAAAATCTCCGCATACTGCGGAGGGATTTTCTTCCCAAGATAGCCCACCCAGGTGATGTCGTAATACACGCTGCCGGGGCGGTCAAGCTTGCCCCAAATATCCAGCAGGAGCAAGTCGCCAGCACGAATCGAAGAGGACTTTGCCGGGCGAGGTTCGTAGTGAGGATCCGCGGTGTGCGCACCGACGGCGACGATTGGCGGCTCCTCCGTGGCCACGCCGGCAGCGCCGAATTCCGCCAGGATCCATTGCTGCAAATCGTATTCGGTGAAACGTGATTTTTCGCGGACCTGCTGCGCGGCGCGCTGGAATGCCTCCTGCGCAACCCGATCGATCACGCGGCCAGCAGCGAGATGCGAGCGGTATTGTTCGGGGCTCCAGCAGGCTTCAAATTTCTGCACCAGATCAGCGGAACTAAGCACTTTGCAACCGTTCGCGCGCACCATCTCGACGGTGCCGGCATCCACCATGGAGACATACGGAATCGCATTGCGCGGAGAATATTGCATCGCGACTTTTCCGGACCGCCGCAACAAACGCGCGAGATTGCGGCGCAATTCGTCGAGGCCGGCGTATTCCAGTTTGGTGCCTGGAAGAGCATCGAGTGCACGCGATTCGATGCGGTGGACAAGCTTCTGCGGATTACCGCGCGCGGGAATGAGGTAAAACCAACGACGCGTTCCCAACTGTCCCGGTTCCAGGCCGAGAACATGGGCGGCAATGGGATCGCGGTGGTGAAAATCGTAAAACAGCCACCCATCCAGGCGCTGCGCACGCAACTCGGTCTGTATGGCTTCTATTTGCGGCATCAGAATGTTGGTTTGAATGAGAGCAGCCGCGGTGCGGCCGGTTCGTGCGCGATCATTGGTTTTTCCTGCTGTTCAGTGACAAAAAAGATGTATCGGGGAAGCCCTGGCGCCTGGATTTTGTCCTGGTGTGTACGGCGACGCTCTTCCGGGGCCGATTCTAACTAGGGTTACGGAGAGATTCAAGCTAGGGACGGGATGCCGCGAAGAGAACTCGCGAGGAGCCCTGCCACGGTGCCGTGATTTCGGTCCGGGTCTTGCACCCTGTAACGTCGAGTACGGCAAGCAAGCGCCTTCCACGTAATATTGTAAGCAACATTCTGGGTAGCGGCCGATCAATGAGTGTCGGAACGGGTACCGAATAGCGCGGTACCGACGCGAATTTGCGTGGCACCTTCTTCGATAGCGATTTCAAAATCGTGCGACATGCCCATGGAAAGTTCGCTCAGAGGCCAATCGAGCAGGGTAGCCATTTCGTCGCGCAGTTCGCGAAGGCGTCGAAACATCGGACGCGCATGTTCGGGATCGGAGGAAACAGGCGGCACGGTCATTAATCCCCGCAGTTCGAGGTGCGGCATCAAGAGGACACCTTCTGCGAGGCGTGGGAGATCGGCGGGCTCGCAGCCGCACTTTTTGGGAGCGGTGTCCAGGCGGACTTCGATGAGCACCGGCAAACGCCGCCCATCACCGGCCGCATGATCGAGTTTTTCCGCAAGCGGCAGATTGTCGACCGAATCGACGGTATGAAACAGCGCGAGCGTGCGCGCCGCCTTGTTGCGTTGCGGATGCCCAACGAAGTGCCACACCACCGGGAGATCCTGGACCAGGGGCAATTTGGCCTCGAAATCCTGAACGCGATTTTCGCCGAAGTGCCTGAGTCCCGCATCGAAGGCTTCGCGGATGCGTTCGGCGCGAAAAGCTTTCGAAACGCCGACCAGGGTAACTTCATCTGCGCGGCGGCCGGCGCGGTGCGCGGCCTGCTCGATACGCTCGCGTATTCTTACCAGATTCTCTGCAACCGAACTGGCTGGCTCTTCCATGCTGCGGATTTTAACAGAACTGGGGCAGCCATGTTGGTTGCGGCATGCCAGCACTCACGGTACACTCGCCGCAGGGATGACGGCGCGCGGAAAGTTGATTGCCCTCGAAGGAATTGACGGCTCAGGCAAAGGGACGCAGTCCGAACTGCTCGCCAGAGCGTTCCAAGCTCGCGGCATACGTTGCGCACGGTTCAGCTTTCCGCGGTACGAGTCTTCGTTTGGCAAACTTGTCGGGCGCTTCCTCAACGGTGAATTCGGCAACCTGAGTGCGGTCGATCCGCATTTTTCGGCGCTTCTCTATGCAGGCGATCGCTTCGAAGCCAAAGGCGCTCTGGAAGCCGCGCTTGACGCGGGCCAAACGATTCTGGCTGACCGTTACGTCGGCTCAAATCTGGCTCACCAGACGGCGCGCGTACCCGCCGGAGACCGCCCGGCCTTCATCGAGTGGCTGCGACAGCTAGAATACGGGATCTACGGATTGCCGCAGGAAGACCTGGTGATCTATCTCCGGGTGAGCCCGGAAGAGGCCTATCGCCTGGTGGGGACCAAGGCGCCGCGTCTGTATACAAGCCGCACTCGCGATCTCCAGGAAACCGATCGTGCGCACCTGGAGCAAGCCGCACAGGTTTACGATTCGTTGGCAACGCAACCCAACTGGGTGACCATCGAGTGCCTCGAATCGGAAACGGTGCGCCTGAAAGCGCCGGACGAAATCCACCAGGCAGTGCAGGCCGCCATCGAATCACGCCTGTTTCTCCCCTCGGCATCGTGATGCTCTCGTGCTGATTTCGGCGTGCTGGAAAGTGTAAAGGGACATGCCTTTTTCCGATTTTTTGGGTCACTCGCGAATCGTGGACACATTGCGCGGCATGCTGGCTGCGGAACGCGTGCCACACGCCATGATATTCGGAGGACCTCGCGGATTGGGGAAGTTTACGCTGGCGCGTATGTTCGCGCAGGCGGCAAATTGCGAGCGGCTCCGCGACGATTTTTGCGGGGAATGCGACAATTGCCAGCGTATCGGCAGGCTCGCCGACCTTCCGCGATTGATCGAGCAGGGGTTGACCGAACGGGGCGAGAGCGCCGATGCAGCGACGGGGGAGCGTGTGCCGCTACTGATCGAGACGCACCCCGATGTCTGGGCCGTGGTGCCAGATCCAGTGCGGCTGAAAACTCCCGTGGTGCGGCCGGTACTGCACGTGGGCCAATTGCGCGCCGTACAACGCGCAGCATACTTCAAGCCGGTGGCGCGCCGACGCGTGTTCCTGCTCGATGGCGCGGAAACCATGCGCTTCGATCATGCGAACATTTTTTTAAAGATTCTCGAGGAACCACCGGAGAGCGCCACGCTGATTCTGCTGGCGACTCGACCGTACCTGCTGCTGCCAACGATCCGTTCGCGGTGCCTGCAATTTTTCTTTGCTCCGCTGGCGACGGAGCTGGTCGAGAAAATTCTTGTGCAGCATTCGGCGGTTTCGTCCGGTTCCGGGTCCACGCCAGAAGGGGCGCTCGCTCCCGCGGACCTAAAGCTGGCGGCACAATTGGCGGAAGGAAGCGCGGGGGCGGCGCTGGCGCTCAATCTAAAGGAAACGGTGGAACTGCGGCGAATCGCGCTGGGCGTACTTGCCGCGGCGAAAGAGGCGCGTTCTTCGGCGACGCTGTTCGCACAAACCAACCTCCTCGCCAAAGGACAAAGGGTGCCGTTTGAAACGGTGCTGGAAGTGTTTTATAGTCTCCTCACCGACCTGCTTGAACTCTCCGCCGGTTGCGCGGGCGCGGTTCTGCGGAATCCGCCGCTCGAACGCGAACTTATGGAACTGAGCCGCCGAGTAGATCCCACGTGGGTATTTGCAGCCGTCAAGGGTTTGGATGAACTTGCGAGCCGGTCGCTGCGAAACGTTAACAGGCAACTCGGGCTCGATGCTGTGGCGCTGTCACTTTCCGGAAGCAAATAGTCCGGCAAATTCGCTGCGGATGCAGTATCTCGTAACTGAAACTGGAAAATGCGCATCTTACCGAACGAGTCGCAACGCTTCCGTTCTCAACATCATGCCCATATCGAAGGAGCGCTGATGGTACATCGCAAATTATTTCGCCCTACTTTAACGGAAGTAAAGGAACAAGCTCCACCGCGTCCTCATCCCGGGCCCCAGCCCCACAAAAAGCCGGCGCCGCCGGAGCAGACACATGCGGAAAATTTCTATTGGGTCAAGCAAATGCAGGCGCACACCCCGGTGGCCGTGGTGTTGAGCGACGGTGAAGTGTTGCACGGCACGGTGGAATGGTACGACCGCGATTGCATCAAGTTGACTCGGACGGGCAGCCCCAACCTTCTGATTTACAAACAAGTAATCAAATATGTTTACAAGGACGGCGAGGAAGCGGCCAAAGGCGGGGTGAATTCGCAGTAATCTTCAGCGGGCCACTACAATCAGCGCGCCTTATAGCCAACCGCGTGTGGCGCCAGGAACCTCCGACACCACTTCGGGCACCTCGATGCGCACCAGCGTGCCGGCACCTTCATGGCTCGATATATTCATGCGGAAATCGTCGCCATAAAGAACGCGCAGGCGTTCGTGGACGTTGCTCATTCCAATACCATCGACGTAAACCTGTGACATGCGGTCTTCCGGAATGCCAGCTCCGTTATCTTCGACTTCGATCAAGAGGCGGGCATCGAGGGAGAACGTGCGTATGGAGATTTGTCCTCCTTCAAGTTTCTCGGCTAGACCGTGCTTGATCGCATTTTCTACAATGGGTTGCAGGAGCATGCTGGGCACGAAGGCATCCAGGGTGCTCTGATCAACCTGCTTGGTAATCCTCAAGTTGTCGCGCCCAAATCGGGCGACTTCGATATCGAGATAATCATCAAGGAAATCGAGTTCCTCGCGAAGCGGCACGAAGGTTTCGTGCTTTCGCAGCAGGCGGCGCAGGATGTTGCTGAGTTTAAGAACAACGCCGCGTGCCAGATCGGGATCGTAACGAATCAGGGATGAGACCGTATTCAGAGTATTGAACAAAAAGTGCGGATTGATCTGCGCGGAGAGCGCGTCCATGCGTGCTTTGAGCAGCAGTTGCTGATGCTGCTCGAGATTCATCTGAATGCGTGTGTTATTCCAAATCTTGATCGGCACGGCCACGGCCATAACTGTGGCGAGCAGCAGCAGGGCGGTGGACCACCAGTTCTGGCCGTTAATGAAGAATATCCAGTGAGGTCTGGTGGCGCGCCCCAGCACCAGCCGGACAATTTCCAGGCCGATGCAACCCGCAAGCGGCAGCATCTCCCACGAACCGCTCATGTGCCTGGCCAAACGTGCCAGCCAGCGCGGGATGCTGAGAAACGTGAACGGCCCGAAGTTCCAGATGTCTTCTTTTTTCGGCATTCCCTGGCGAATAAGGCCGCCGACCAAGCCGGCAAACGCGGCGAGCGGTGTAGATAACCATTCATGGTTTAGAAACGCCGGCAGGCTTACGATCGAGCCGCCTAACGGGCCGACGACGCGGCCTCCCAGCAAACCGAGGAGGAACGATCCTTCGAGCATCAAATCGGCGAAGCGGTACTGCGTGCCCACCAGGCGGAGCATCACACCCAGTGCCAAAGTCGGTGTTAGAAAAAGCATCAGGCGGATTTTGAGGTCGGAATCCCTGATTTCGGTGAAGAGCACTTTACGAAAAATGGCCGAGCGGGCCAGTAAGGCGGCGAGAGATGCCGCCACGCCCACCTTCAACAGCAAGGTGAGGAGCAGATCTTTTCCGGAAATCGTGTCCACAGTCGTTATCACTGTCGTTATCATCGAGGATCGCGGCTGGATCTAATAATGTGCGCAATGCGTCGCGCAAAACTGCGTGCAAATGCGAATCGCTTGCCTAAAGTAGCCAATCGAAGTGTCCATGTAAAGTGCTTGGAACACACCTGGTGCGACGGCGCGGCGCTGAACCGCGCAATGCGTGTCGCGGCTGCTATACTACAAAACTCCAATCGCCGAACGACCAATGGTCAAACATAACCCAATAGCAAACTCGAAAAGTACGACGCGGAACAAAAAAACATTAATACGACGGGAAGGCCGTGCGGCAAGCGTTGCCGCGCACGGCCCGGTTCGGATCGTGGCAAAAGCGGAGTTGCCAACGAAGTTCGGAAACTTCATCGTGCTGGGCGTGGAAGGCCGCACTCCCGAGGAAACGGCGGTGGTACTTTGCCATGGAAAGATCGCGGGAGGAGTCGTTCCGCTGGTGCGGGTTCACTCGCAGTGTTTTACCGGAGACGTCCTGGCGTCCCGGCGCTGCGACTGCCGCGCGCAACTCGAGCTGTCTCTGCGAAAAATCGCGCAGGCGCGTGCTGGACTGCTGCTCTATCTGCCACAGGAGGGACGCGGCATCGGCCTGATGAATAAGCTTCGCGCATACGAGTTGCAGGACGGCGGCATGGATACTGTTGAAGCGAACGAGACGTTGGGATTTGCCGCGGATTCCCGCGACTACCGGTTTTCCGCGCAAACGCTGCGGCTGCTGGGCGTGCGGCGGGTGCGGCTGCTGTCGAATAATCCCGATAAAGTACGGCAACTTGAACGGCATGGTGTTCGGGTGGTGGAACGTGTTCCCTGCCAGCCCCCTAAGTCGAGAGCCTCGCTCGTGTATCTGAGGACCAAGCGCGCCAAACTCGGACATATTCTCGCGGGGCTATGAGGTATTCGCGCGCATAGATTTCAGTTACCGCGCCACGACTTACGTTCGGCAGCGAAGCCGTAAAGCAAAATGGCGCGATAGGCCGCGCTCTGGCTTTAACCGCCGCCCACGAGATGCACGATTTCAAAGCGGTCACCGGCGCACACGGCGGTTTCGTTCCAGGCATTGCGCGGGAGGATGTCTGCATTTCGCTCGATTGCCACCCGATTTGGGGCGAGCCCCAGGTGAGCGAGCAGAGTTGCGACATTGAGCCCTGCGGGAACGTGGCGTTGATCGCCGTTGACCACCACCTGGACAGCGCCCGTTGGTTCATTCACGATTCGGTTCCCAAAATCCAAGTTGATTGATTGGCCCACATCCGTTGCCGCACATTCATTGCTGCGCAGCGACAGAGGCGTCGTAAGGCTACGATTTCGGCGCATCCGGACAGCGATTTGACCCGCTGCCCATCGCGCCGCTATTATATCCTGTGCACCCAATGACGGGGAGCTTAGCCCAAGCCTACGCCCCCTTACTCATCCATTTTCTTCTGGCAATGGCGCTGGCCGGCATGATTTTGCTGGCATCGTCCCTGGTGGGACGACATCGCCCCAGCCGAATCAAACAACAAGCGTATGAATGCGGCATTACGCCTACCGGCGATGCGCGGGAACCGTTTTCCGTGCAATTTTATCTGGTCGCCATGGTGTTCATTCTGTTCGACGTCGAAGCAATATTTCTGTACCCGTGGGCGTATGTATATCGCGCGCTGGGCTGGTTCGGTTTTTACGAAATGCTCACATACATTGGGATCCTGCTGGTGGGCTACATTTATCTTTGGAAGAAGGGCGCGCTCGATTGGGCGCGTGCGCCTCTGCAAAGGGAACGCCACAAATGACGGAAGGCGCAGAGGCCGGCCAAAACACACTGGCGCAGCGGCTGCGGGAGTGGAACGCCGCGGCGATAGCGGAAATCGCGGAATTTCGCGGGGAATTGTCCGTCACCGTGGAAAAGGAACACTTGCGCGACGCTGCGGAATTCCTGCGCAACGACCCGGGGATGGCCTTCGATTTTATGTCGGACATTTCCGTTGTGGATCGCTTCCCGATGGAGCCGCGGTTCGAGCTTAACTATCATCTGCTCTCACTTTCCAGCAGACAGTACCTGTGCATGCGCGTACGGGTACACGGTGCCGTGCTCCCTACCGTGGAGACGGTGACGGCGGTATGGCCTACGGCGGACTGGCATGAGCGGGAAATATTTGACTTATTTGGCGTGCGCTTTGAAGGGCACCCGGATTTGCGACGGATTCTGATGCCGGACGATTGGGAAGGTTATCCGCTGCGCAAGGATTACCCGGTAGAAGGATTCCGCTAATGGCCACCACCACCGCCGCCGGCCCAACGGGCACCACACAAACGATGGTCCTCAACATGGGCCCGCAGCACCCCTCAACGCATGGCGTGCTGCGCGTGGTGCTCGAGCTTGACGGGGAAACCGTAGTGCGCGCGCGCTCGGAAATCGGCTACCTGCACACGGGGATCGAGAAAAGCTGCGAAGCGCTTACGTATTCGCAAGCGATCACCCTGACCGATCGCATCGACTATCTCGCGCCGCTTTCAAATAACCTTTGCTACTGCCTGGCGGTCGAAAAACTACTGCAGCTCGCCGTACCCAAGCGCGCGCAGTACATTCGCGTGCTGTTAACGGAGATGACGCGCATCGCCTCGCACCTGGTGTGGCTGGGCACGCACGCGATGGACCTCGGCGCAACATCCGTGATGCTCTATTGTTTCCGGGAGCGCGAAGAGATCCTGAAAATCTTCGAGATGGTCTCGGGACAGCGGATGATGACCAGTTACTTCCGGATCGGCGGGCTCGCGCTCGAACCGCCGCCAGGATGGCTCGACCGGGTCAACCGCTTTCTGGAGACATTTCCCTCGCGACTGGACGAATACGAGGAACTGCTCACCAACAATCGTATCTGGCGCCTGCGCACGCGTGGCGTGGGAGTGCTGGATCCGCGCGATGCCATTGCGCTGGGGGTTTCCGGCCCGGCACTCCGGGCCGCAGGCGTGGCGTATGACGTGCGCAAATGGTTTCCGTATTCAAGTTATGAAGAGTTCGAGTTCGATGTTCCCACAAGCACTGAATCGGATTGTTACGCGCGATACATCGTGCGGCTGGCCGAAATGCGCCAAAGTCTTAGAATCGTGCGGCAAGCCGTTCCCAAGATACCCGCGACGGGTTCCATCAGGACGGAAGCGGCCGGCATCGTGCCCCCGCAACGTGAGAAAATGAAGACGGAAATGGAAGCGCTTATCTATCATTTCAAGATTTTTACAGAAGGGTTTTCGCCGCCGCCGGGCCAGGTTTACCAGCGTATCGAGTCGCCACGTGGCGAGCTTGGATTTTTCGTCGCGAGCGACGGCTCTCCCAAGCCCTACCGGGTGCACGTGCGGGGCCCGTCATTCGTAAACCTCCAAGTGCTGCCTAAGCTTGCTGAAGGACGTCTGGTGGCCGATCTGATCGCCTGTATTGGCACCATTGATATCGTGCTGGGGGAAGTGGACCGGTAATGGAACTGCCGCCACAACTGGAAGAGAAATACCAGGCGTTGCTGGGGCGCTACCCCATCAAACGCTCGGCACTCGTCCCTATGGCTTTGTACGGGCAGGACATGCTCGGCTATGTCAGCGACGAACTGATTGCAGAGATCGCCCGGCGTCTTGACCTGAAGGTTCTGCAGGTAACGGAAACGCTGGCGTATTATTCGATGATCCGGCGCAAGCCCGCCGGGAAATATCACGTGCAGGTGTGCACCAATGTCTCGTGCATGCTGCGCGGGGGATATGCGATTTACGAATTCGCGAAAAAGAAGCTCGAGATCGGCAATAACGAAGTCACGAGCGATGGCATGTTTTCGCTCGAAGAAGTCGAGTGCATCGGTGCGTGCACCGGCGCGCCCGCGATGCAGGTCAATTACGATTACTACGAAAATCTGACGCAGGCCCGCACCAATCAACTGTTCGATCAATTCGATAAGGAGCGGAAGCCCGCCCACTTCGGTGCCAACGACGGGAGCGGTGCACAACCGGCATCCCGCCGAAGTTCCGGTGATCAGCCGGCTTTTCGGCGTTCCGAATGCACACACGCTGGACGTTTACCTCCAGAACGATGGATACAAGGGGCTCGAACGCGCGCTCAAGGAGCTATCGCCGGAGCAGGTGATCGAAGAAGTAAAGAAATCAAACCTCCGCGGGCGGGGTGGCGCGGGTTTTCCCACGGGCATGAAGTGGAGCTTCGTGCCCAAGCAATCGGCGAAACCAACTTATATTTTGTGCAACGCGGACGAAAGCGAACCCGGCACATGCAAAGACCGGCCGCTGATGGAACTGGTGCCGCACCAGCTGATCGAAGGCGTGATCATCGCCGGGCGCGCGGTAGGAGCCCACAAGGGATACATTTACATTCGCGGTGAATACCGCTACGTGATCGAAATTGTTGACGCTGCTATCGCAGAGGCTTACGAGCGCGGCTACTTGGGGAAAAACATCCTGGGCAGCGGCTTCGACTTTGACTTGACAACGCATACGGGCGCCGGCGCTTACGAGTGTGGCGAAGAATCGGCGCTGATGGAATCGCTCGAAGGCAAACGCGGGTACCCTCGCATCCGGCCGCCCTTCCCCGCGGTGGTGGGGCTTTATGGCTCGCCGACCGTGATTAATAACGTGGAGACACTCTCGTCCGTGCCGGAGATTTTGCGGCGTGGAGGCGAGTGGTATGCGGGCCTGGGCTCCGCCAAGAACGGAGGCACCCGCCTGTTTTGCATTTCGGGGCATGTGAATCGTCCAGGAATTTATGAGTTGCCAATGGGGTTCAATCTGAAGCGCATGATCGAAGAGGTGGCGGGAGGACTGGCCGGCGGCAGGAAATTGAAAGCGGTAATCCCGGGAGGCAGTTCGTGTCCCCTGCTCAACGCAGATGAAATCGATCTGCCGATGGATTTCGATTCGCTGGCGAAGGCAGGTTCGATGCTGGGGTCGGGTGGCGTCGTCATCATAAACGAAGATACGTGCATGGTCGATTTGGCCCGGCGCATCATGCATTTTTACGAGCACGAATCGTGCGGCTGGTGCATTCCATGCCGCGAAGGAACAGCGTGGCTGCGCCAATTACTCGACCGTTTCCACGGTGGCGCAGGCCGCGCGGAAGATATTCCGCTGGTTGGCGAACTCGCGAAAAACATGCTGGGGAAAACGTTTTGCCCTCTCGGCGATGCAGCAGCACTGCCGACCATGAGTATCGTCAAAAAGTGGCAAAATGAGTTTGAAGAACACTTAACCGGCAAATGTCCTTTTCAACCGGCCGAGGTGCTGGCCGCGGCACGCTAGAAGCCCCTCGAAAACATGGCAGACGCTCCACAAGTAAAATTCAAGCTCGATGACCGCGAATTAACCGTCGCGCCTGGGACGCTGGTGATCGAAGCGGCTCGCCTGGAAGGAATTCCGGTGCCTTCGTTTTGCTATTACGCGGGACTTTCCTTGCAGGCCGCGTGCCGCATGTGCCTGGTTCAGGTGGAGAAGGCGCCGAAGCTGCAAACCGCGTGCACGCTCGTAGCCATGAATGGCATGGTGGTGCGCACGGATACCGAGCAGGTGCATGCGGCCCGCAAGCAAATGCTCGAGTTCCTGCTGACCAACCACCCGCTCGATTGCCCCGTTTGCGATAAAGGCGGGGAGTGCGAACTGCAGGATATGACCTTTCGGTATGGGGCGCAGAACAGCCGTTTCGTCGAAGAAAAACTCCATACGCCGGAAGTTAAATGGTCGAACCTGGTTTACTACGATGCTCCCCGGTGCATTCTGTGTTTCCGGTGCGTGCGCGTGTGCGATGAAGGGATGGATGTCAAGGCGCTCGGCGTGGGAGAGCGTGGCGCGCAATCGGTGATCATTCCCAATCTGGAGGATCATCTGGATTGCGAAGAGTGCGGCATGTGCATCGACATATGTCCGGTGGGCGCGCTGACGAGCGGCACGTATCGCTATCACACCCGGCCGTGGGAAATGCAGCATATTCCGACCGTGTGCGCGCATTGCTCGAATGGCTGCAAGACCACTCTCGGCGTGCGCAATCACGAAATCCTGCGGGCGAATAATCGCGACCTTTCCGGCTTCAACAATGATTTTCTATGCGCGAAAGGCCGCTTCGCCTTTGATTTCACGCGCCATCACGAGCGTTTAACGACGCCTCTGATACGGCGCAACGGCAAACTGGAGCAGGCCACTTGGGAAGACGCGCTGGAAGAAATGGCCAAGCGGCTGGCGGCTGTGCGGCGGTCGGACGGAGCGGATGCGATTGGATTTTACGGCTCCAACCGAACGACGAACGAAGAGAATTACCTGCTGGGGCGCATCGCGCGAGCCTGCATCGGCACGAACAACGTCGATCATCATCGCACTGCCGACTACACGGGACTGATGGTCATGGCGGCGGAATTGAAGGAGTCATCCGCGGCGAAGCCGGACGAAGGTGCCGGTCCTCAAGCCGCTGATCGGGGCGACCGGGGCGATGTTTTCGCAACTATGGGCGAACTGGCTTCCGCGCCGGCTTTTTTGCTCATCGGCAACAATGCGAGCGAACAAAATCCCCTGGTGGCGTGGCAGATCCGCTCGGCGATACGGCATGTGGGGGCGCGGCTGTATGTACTGGATTCTCGCGAACCGAAGCTGGCGCGCAAAGCAAAAATTTACGCGCAGGTTGCGGCCGGCCAGGAGCTTGCGGCACTTCGGGGGTTGACCGGCGACGCACCTGCACAGGAGATATTGGGCGCGGGCTCGCGCGCATTGCAGGCGCTGCGCGAAGGGCTCGCATCAGAACCAGACCTGATCGTTTTATTTGGCGCAGTGGTGCAAGGAGCCGCTTTCGGTACTCTGCTGGCCTTGGCGAAAGAACGCGCAGCGGCAGGCAAGCGCACCCGGTTTATGGCACTCGGCGACTATGCGAATTCGCGGGGCGCTGCCGACATGGGTTTACTGCCTGACCGGCTGCCTGGCTACGCCTCTGTCCAGGATGCGGACGCGCGCAATATGTTCGGGCAATTGTGGGGCAATGCCCTGCCGGAAAAGCCAGGATTGACGCATCGAGAGATGCTCGAACGCGCGATGCGCGGGCAAATTAAGGCGCTTTACGTGGTGGGCGCAAATCCATTAAAGACCACAGGCCATTTTGTACCGGAGGATTCGGAGCACTTGGGCAAACTCGAAGTGCTCATCGTTCAGGACCTCTTCCTGTCCGAAACCGCGCGGCGTGCGGACATCGTTCTGCCCGCGCTTTCGGCCTTCGAAAAAGAGGGCACGATGACGAACACGTCCGGCGAAGTCCAATTGGTTCGTAAGGGTGGCGATTTCATGGGTCCGCGATCGGATTTTGACATTCTGCGGATACTCTCACACCAACTTGCACGGCAGGGTGTCGGGCAGCCGATCCGGCTGCGTACCCCGGAATCGGCGTTTGAGGAAATTCGCCAGCACGTGAATGGTTACGCCGTCTCCTGGACGGATCTGCTCACCGGCCGCGCCGAGCGAACGTTTGCGCAACGAGCGGATGCCGGGCCATCGCAGCCCGCGTCATCCCACATCGCGATTGGCGGCGCGTTGTCCGATGCACCGGCGGGTACAATCTATTCAAACCAGGATTCACTTTTTACCAGCGGCAGCCTGACCGATTACTGCCGCATGATTCGCACTTTGCGGGAAGCGGAAGCGACCTCGTGAACGAGCTTTTTGCGCAGCATCCCATTCTGCTTGTGTCGCTGGTCAAGATTGCGGTTTTGCTGTTTTTGTTGCTGACGTCTCTTGCTTACCTGGTGTGGTTTGAGCGCAAAGTGGCCGCGCACATCCAGGGCCGCTGGGGGCCGTACCGTGTGGGCCCGCACGGCCTGATGCAGCCACTTGCCGATGGTCTGAAATTTCTATTTAAGGAAGACACCACGCCCGCGAGCGCGGATCGCTTCGTTTATTTCCTCGCGCCCTTTCTCAGTTTGTCGCTGGCAATCTCCACCATCGCGCTGATTCCGTTTGGTCCGGGAACGTTCCGCATCTTTGGCCAGACGACGTCGCTGGTCGTCGCCAATGTCAATATTGGATTGCTCGCGATATTCGCCATCACTTCGATTGGCGTTTACGGCGTAGCGCTCGCCGGCTGGTCGTCCAACAACAAATATTCCCTGCTAGGCGGGCTGCGCAGCGCCGCTCAAATGATCAGCTATGAGTTGTCACTGACGATGTCGGTGGCGGGCGTGTTGCTCCTGGCGGGTACGTTCAATCTTGGCGAGATTATTCGAGCGCAGAGCGGAACGACCTGGGGCTTTCTTCCGCGATGGAACCTCCTGAGCCCCACGGCGCCGCAAATCCTGGGATTCTTTTGCTACTTCGTGGCGGCTGTCGCGGAAACCAACCGCCTGCCGTTCGACCTGGCGGAAGCGGAATCCGAGCTGGTGGCCGGCTTCCACACGGAATATTCCAGTTTCAAATTTGCGATGTTTTTCATGGCTGAATATGCCAGCATGATCACGGTTTCTTGCCTGGCGGCCATACTGTTTTTTGGCGGGTGGCTTTCCCCCTTTCCCCAAACACCGGCGTTTGGCTGGACGCGTTATCTGCCCGCTGCGCTGCTGGCGATCATGGGGATCGGGCTGGTGATCAATGGCCTGCGTTACTCGACGCGCTGGGGCCGCGTGTCCTTGCCGATTCTCGGTATTTTGTTGTGCGCGCTGGCGGTGGTGGCAGCATGGCCTGGCGCAATAGATTTCGTACAGGGACCCGCATGGTTCCTCCTGAAGATTCTGGTGATCCTGTTCGTTTACGTGTGGGTGCGGTGGACACTGCCGCGTTTCCGGTATGACCAACTAATGGGTATCGGATGGAAATTTCTTCTGCCCGTCGCGATGGCCAACGTGGTTCTCACCAGCCTGGCTGTGGTGATACGCAAATGAACGCGCAGCTCGCGGTGTTTTTTGTGCTGGCCGCAATCGCGGTGGCGGGTGCGGTGAGTTTGATCGTGCAGCGGCATCCCATTCACAGCGCGCTCTCGCTGATCGTGGTCATGGCGGCTCTCGCGGGACTTTACCTGCTGCTCGAGGCCGAGTTCATTGCCGCCATTCAGGTGATCGTGTATGCGGGCGCGATCATGGTGCTGTTCGTTTTTGTGATTATGTTGCTCAATGCCGGATCGGAGGAGCGCACGAACGTCAGTCGTACCGCATTCTACGCGGGCGTGCCCCTGGCGATATTTCTGTTAATCGAGCTGGCCTATCGCGTTGCGGGCGCGTCCGCGCCCATGGCCGCCCAGCCCAGCCCGGCAGCCGCCACCCACGGCCTGGCGATGCTGCTTTTCCAGGATTTTGTGTTTCCCTTCGAGGCGACGTCGATTCTAATCCTTATTGCGATCCTCGGAGCAATCGTGCTGGCGAAAAGAGACGTGTGAGGCACAGGAGATACCACGGTGGTTCCGATTTCCTATTACATCACTCTTAGCGCTATTTTATTTGGGTTGGGAGTGGCCGGATTCGTCTTCAAGCGAAACATCATCACAATCTTCATGGCGATCGAGCTTATGCTCAATGCCGTCAACCTGGCATTTGTGGCTTTCAGCCGCGCGCTGGGCCAGCTGCAAGGGCAACTTTTTGTCTTCTTTGTAATTGTCGTGGCGGCGGCGGAAGCTGCTGTAGGTCTGGGTATCGTTATTTTAATAGCGCGCAACCGGAAGTCGCTGAACGTCGAGCGTGTCAACCTGCTGAAGCTCTAACGATAGCGACCGTACTCTTAGTAAAAGCACCTCAAGCGACGACGAATGCCCGTGCTCCACTATCTCTGGATCATTCCCCTCTTGCCCTTGCTGGGAGCGGCGGTGAACGGCCTGTTTGGCAAAGGCTGGTCGCATACCGAGATCAATGCCGTCGCGCTGGGCACTACGGGCCTCGCCTTTTTGGCGACGTGTGAATTGCTCCGCGAGTTCGTGGCGCTTGGCGCCGGACAATTTCCCTGGAATCATTCTTATTTTACCTGGATTGTAGCTGGCACCTTTCGCGCCGACTACGCGCTGCAAGTTGACCAATTGACGCTGATCATGCTGCTGGTCGTGACCGGCGTGGGCTGGCTGATCCATCTGTATTCCACCGGCTATATGGCCGATGACGCGGGATACCGGCGATTCTTCTGCTACCTGAACCTGTTCATGTTTTTCATGCTGACGCTGGTATTGGCTGCGAATTACGTGCTTCTGTTCGTCGGCTGGGAAGGCGTCGGATTGTGCAGCTATCTGCTCGTGGGCTTCTGGTTCCTCAAGAAGACGGCTACCGATGCCGGCAATAAAGCGTTTTGGGTGAACCGGGTCGGTGATTTTGGGTTTCTATTGGGAATGTTTTTGATGTTCCGTCAGTTTGGATCGCTGGATTTCGGCGCCGGTATTCACGCGCGCGGACAGCATGCCTGTTGAAGCGGGAGGTCATGGGGTTCTGACGGCAATCTGCCTGCTTTTGCTCGCGGGCGCCACCGGCAAATCCGCACAAATTCCTCTGTACATCTGGCTGCCGGACGCGATGGAAGGCCCTACTCCGGTTAGCGCCCTTATCCACGCGGCCACGATGGTCGCGGCAGGCGTGTATATGGTCGCGCGGTCGAATGTCTTGTTTCTGCACGCGCCAGTGGCCATGAAAGCGGTGGCGGTGATTGGCTGCGTCACGGCCTTGTTTGCCGCAACGATTGCCCTGGTACAAACCGACATCAAGAAAGTGCTCGCGTATTCCACGATCAGCCAGCTTGGCTACATGTTCCTGGGATGTGGCGTAGGCGCATTCGGCGCGGGAATCTTTCACCTGATGACGCACGCCTTTTTCAAGGCGCTGCTATTTCTGTGTGCGGGCAGCGTGATTCATGCTATGGGCGGCGAGCAGGATATGCGGCGCATGGGCGGGCTTCGCACCGCGATCCCGTGGACTTACGGCACGATGCTGGCGGCGTCGCTGGCGCTTTCCGGCGCACCCGGCTTCTCGGGATTTTTCAGCAAGGACGAAATACTGGTGGCGGTGCGTTCGGGGCCGTATGCGAGTTCCCCACTATACGCGATTGGCGTCCTCACGGCGGGCTTGACGGCGTTCTATATTTTTCGCCTGCTCTTTTTGACGTTTCACGGCGCCGAAACATTATGACGAGCATCACCAGCACGTGCACGAATCGCCCGCGAATATGCTGTTTCCACTGGTGGTCTTAGCGACGCTTTCGGTGATAGGCGGGTGGCTGGCAGCACCGTTGCTGATCGGGGGCGCAAACTATTTTGACAAGTTTCTCGCGCCTGTTTTCAGTGCGGTCAGGTTGGCGCCCGCGGCGGAGGCGGCTAGTGGCGGGGCCGCATTTCTGGCCGCCCTGCTGGGCGCCCCCGTCATTGCCGCGCTCGTCGGATTCTTGATTGCGTGGTGGTTGTATATCCGCCGCCCGGAATTGCCTCAGCGCATCGCCGCATCGCTCAACGGCTTTTATAAACTGCTCCTGGGTAAATATTTCGTCGACGAGTTATATGGCCTTATGATCGTGCGCCCACTCCTGTGGATTTCTACCCAGGTGTTCTGGCACGGCGCGGACGAGCGCGTGATCGACGGCACCGTGAATGGCGTGGCCCACGATTTGGACGGATTGGGCGAGCGTTTGCGCCATTTGAATTCGGGTAACACGCGCACTTACGCCGTGTGGGTGCTGGTGGGAGCCGTAGCGGTAACAACGATGCTCGTCTGGGCGGCGCGCTAGGGATGCAGCCTTCTTACCTGCTGACGATTCTGATTTTTCTGCCTGCGGCCGGGGCCGCTGCCCTGCTGGTACTTGGCAGCGACGATCGCCTTTGGATCCGACTCGCCGCGCTGGTAACGGCGATTGTCGAATTTCTGCTCTCGCTGTTGCTCGTTCGAGGATTCTCGGCTTCCGCTACGACCTATCAATTCGAAGAATTTCGCGCCTGGATTCCAGCACCTGCCGATTCACTACCACCTGGGCCTCGACGGTATCAGCCTTTTTCTTGTCCTGCTGACGACGTTTCTAACGCCGATGGCCATGCTGGCGTCCTGGAGATCGGACGCGAATCGCACGCAGGGCTTTTACATCGCGCTGCTGGTGCTCGAAACCGGCATGATCGGCGTCTTCCTTTCACTGGATCTGTTTCTCTTTTTCCTTTTTTGGGAGGCCATGCTGCTCCCAATGTACTTCCTGATCGGCATCTGGGGCCACGGGCGCCGCATTTACGCCGCGCTGAAGTTTATTTTGTACACGATGGCCGGATCGATTCTGATGTTTGTCGCTATGGTCTGGCTGTACGAGCTGACCGGGACGTTCGACCTGCCCCGTATCCAGGAGTTGCTTACGACCGGCCAGGTCACGTTGACGTATGGCACGGAGCTTCTTCTGTTCGGCGCGTTCTTCCTGGCATTCGCGATCAAGGTGCCGCTTATTCCCGCTACATACCTGGCTGCCCGATGCACACACCGAGGCGCCCACCGCAGGTTCGGTGCTGCTGGCCGGAGTCATGCTGAAGATGGGCACGTACGGAATGGTGCGATTTTGCGTGCCGCTGTTTCCCGAGGCAGCGCACCGCGCCGCACCTTACGTGGCCGTGCTCGCGATCATCGGCATCCTGTACGGCGCGCTTGTAGCCATGGTGCAAACCGATCTCAAGCGCTTGGTGGCGTACTCCTCGGTGAGCCATCTCGGTTTTGTCGTGCTGGGAATTTTTGCATTTACTCCGACGGCGCTGCAGGGCGCGCTGTATCAAATGATCAATCACGGCATTTCTACCGGAGCGCTTTTCGTCCTCGTCGGTACTCTCTACGATCGACGGCACACGTATGAAATCCGCGAATACGGAGGGCTGGCGACGCCCATGCCGGTGCTCGCAGCCCTGTTCCTGTTTGTGTCGCTCTCCTCGGCGGGCCTGCCGATGCTGAACGGTTTTGTGGGCGAATTCCTGATTCTGCTGGGCACGTTTGAACGCCACGCCGCGTGGGCTGGCGTGGGCCACCGCGGGCATTATTTTCTCCGCGGTTTACCTGTTGTGGGCGTATCAGCGCGTGTTCTTTGGCGACGTCACGCAGGAGCGCAACCGCGCATTGCCGGACGCCGACCGCCGGGAGCGCGTCATCCTTTTCGACCATGGCCGCGATCATCCTGTGGATGGGTATCGGCTCGCCGACTCTTCACCAGGCGCACGGAAGCCTCCGCGCGCAACGTACTCCAGTTGATGCACCGGCCGCAGGCCTACAATGCGCGTGGCGGCGCAGTTTTACTGCGGAACCCGAGCGGTGCCTCGGCGGACGTGCCCAACGACGTCTCGAGCAATGTGTCTAGCAATGTGCCCAGCAATGTCTCGGCCGATGCTTCGAGCGATCGTTCATCCGATTTGAGACGAGATTTCAGGCGCGATTTCATACCTGACGTGACGCGCGTCTTCCTACGCATGACGCCGGAGCCCCCCGTCCATTCATCTCCCCAATTGTCCGCAACAGGGGCGCGCTGAATGTTGCCCGCTCGCGATGACCTTTTGCGCCTGGCGCCGGAGCTAGTGCTTTGCTGCTCCGGCATGGTGCTGATGCTGGTCGAGCCATTTCTGACGCGCGGCGCGGCGCGGCGTACTTGTTACGCTTGCGACCTTGGGCGCCGCAGCCGCGCTCGTGGCCACGTATTATCCGGCAACGCACCCGGGATCGGCTTTTTCGGGCCTGCTGCACGTGGATGGCTTCAGCGTGTTCGTTCACGTGATTGTAGGATTCGTGGCGCTGCTGGTGGTGCTGGGCTCCGGCCGACTACCTGGAGCGCGAAGGCATCCAGCACGGCGAATATTATGCGCTGGTGCTTTTCGCCACGGCTGGCATGGGCGTGATGTCCAGCGCCGCCGAGCTGATGACCGCCTTCGTCGGACTCGAGATGAGCTCGATCTCCACGTACATCCTGGCGGGCTACCGGCGCGATGCGCTGCGCTCGAACGAATCGGCGATGAAATATTTCCTGCTCGGCTCTTTCGCGACCGCTTTTTTTCTTTACGGCATAGCGCTCGTTTATGGCGCGACTGGAACCACGCAGCTTACGCATATGAGCCTTGACTGCGCTGCCCGAGGCCGGCGTCTTGCTGAGGGTCGGACTGGCGCTGATTTTCGTGGGCTTGGCATTCAAGGTCGCGGCGGCTCCTTTTCAGCTGTGGACTCCCGACGTGTACGAAGGCGCGCCCACGCCCGTGACCGCGCTGATGTCCGCAGGGCCCAAGGCAGCGGCATTCGCGTTGCTGCTGCGCATCCTGGCAAGTGCGCCTGCCGCGGCATCATTCTGGTTCTGGGCGCTGTGGATTTCGGCCGTGCTGACGATGTTCGTGGGAAATCTGGCGGCGCATCGCGCAAACCAACGTGAAACGCATGCTGGCCTACAGCTCGATCGCGCACGCGGGATACATCCTGGTGGCGCTGGCCGCAGCCGCGGCTGCCGATCAAATCGCGCTGGGCGTCGCGGCGGTGCTTTACTACCTGGCCGTCTATGCGCTGATGAAGCTCGGAGCCTTCATCATGATCGCGCAGCTTGGCGGCAACGGCGAGACGCCACGTGGAGATGGATGATTTTTGCGGGCTTGGCTGCCGGCAGCCTGTCGCCGCCGCCTGCTTTTCACTGTTTCTGCTCTCGCTGCTGGGCCTGCCGGTGACGGCCGGGTTTCGTGGGCAAATTCTATATCTTCGACTCGGCGCTGGCCGCGCACCTGATCTGGCTCGCCGTTTTGCTGGGCCTTAACAGCGTGGTGGCGTCGTTTACTACTTGCGGGTGATTGTAGTGATGTATATGCGCGAACCCCATCAGAATTGGGAGCCGGCACGCATGCGCCTGCCGGTAACATTGGTTCTGCTGGTGGCCGCGGCGGGCACTCTCTACCTGGGCTTGTTTCCGGGACGCGTGATGGGATTTGCCGCACGCGCCGCCCAATCGTTGACCGTTCAGCTAGCGCAATTCCGCTCCGCGTTTCCGCCGTTACACAGTCAGAAAATGCGAAGGCCCGCAGGGGCCTTCGTGGGCTCACTGCGGGCCAACCCGCAAACAACGTTCCTTACCGGCAGTACGGCTTCACACCGCGGTTACTTTACTTTGATGAAGATGATGGCAAACGTGTACAGCGCCATCGATTCGATCAGCACCAGCGCCAAAATCAGCATGTTCTGAATGACGCCGGCGGCGCCTGGATTGCGCGCCATGCCCTCCGATGCGGCGGCGGAAGCTTTCGCCTGAGCCAAGCCGCAAATTGCCGACGCGATCGCCATGGCAAAACCCGAAGTGATTGCGATCCACTTCGTGTCTGTCGGGCGCTGCTCCACCGGCGGTCTGCGCGAACGCCGCGGGCGCGAGCGGCACAAACGACCAGCACAGCGAAAAGCACTGTTACATACTGCCTTATCCTCGTCTTCATGTTGCTCCTTACGTTATGAAATGGCCGCTCGGAGGTGGTTCCCGACATCCTCATGCAGCCGGGCTCACGCGAGGCGGCAGGCCCTGCCTGATGAATTAGGCCGCTCTGCAGAATGAAAGAATCGCGAATAAGCTGATTAATGCCCTTCTGCAACTGCTCCTGACAGGTATATGACCGGCAGGATCGTGAACACAAATGCCTGCACGAAGGCCACGAAGATGTGCAGCACGATAAAAATTGCGGGCGCCAGCAGCGGCACTGGCGCCAGAATATACCCGGCGGCATTCAGGCTGCCGGCAAAAAGGAACAGCGCCAGTGTCAGTCCCAGGAAAATACCGTAAAGCATTTCGCTCACCATCATGTTTACCCAGAGACGCACGGTAAGCGAGAGCAGGCGCGCAAGATGGCTGAAGGTCTCGACCACGGCCATCAGCGGCGACAGAAACACGTTCGGACCCATGAAATGCTTCCCGTAGCGCACGGGACCGTGCTTGGTGAGGCCGCACCAGTTGTAATAAATAAACACCACGACGGCGCAGCCCAGCGGAACCGATTTTTCGGCAGTAGGTGATGCCAAGCCCGGTACCAGGCTGATCAGATTGCACATGCAGCACGAACAGTCCAATGCTGCCGATCATCGGCAGGTAACGCTCTCCACCGTGCCCGATGTTGCTATCGAGAAGATCGCCTACGCCCAGCGACATGGGATTGTGAATTAACATTTCCATGCACTGCTGCGTGGCGCCGGGATTTTCCACCGACAGGCGTGCGCGAAGCCACAGAAAGAAAACGATGGCGATAAGAAAAACCAGGAATTCCATCGCCACGTGGTTCGGGATGGGGTATTGCGGATTGGCAGGCGCAATGTGCAACGCCGCCAGCAAAGCCAGCGCGGCCTTGCCGAAGAGCAGATTTACGATTTTCGTTATACCGAGGACTTGTTCTTCCACGTTTCCATTCCACAATGATTCAGAAGTTCGGAATCAGCGGTCAACTCACCCCAAGTTACCAGGTCCGATTCCCTGTTGCAGAACCGTAAGACACGCCTGAAGCAGAACTAAATCGGGTCTAAAGCGCTCTAAAGCAGGACTAAGATCCCGTGTTCTAGCCTTACCGCAGGCCACTCGAGGCCAACTCGTAGATCAGCCCCAGCACCGTGGCCGCCGCAGCCGCAAACAGCCCCGTCACGACGGGCACGGCGGGAAGCCACGAACGCGTGAGAATAACATACACCGCGCCCAGCAGCAAAGCGAAGCGTCCAAAGAACTTAAGGTATGCGCTGACGGGTACCCGCACGGTTGCGGGAACCTGCAGGTTCGGCGCCGCCGCTTCCCCAGCATTCGGTGGCGTGGTGATAGGCGATACGGCCACACTCCCGAATGCCTGCACGCTGGCCTTTAACCACCGGAAATTGATCCACGAAAGCGCGGCGCCTAAACCGAGACCTGCACCGCCTCGCAACCCCCACCGCCAGGTTCCCCAACAAGCTCCCATGGCGCCCAGCACAATCGTCAACCATTCAATGCGGCGGAGCGTTGCGCCACCGAAAGCCTGCGCATCAATCATGGATTTTGACGCTGTATCTGGCATGGCGATCACAGAGGGTCTATCACCACTTCACCTGATTTTGCACCATAAGTTCGCACGATCAGTTCGCGACATGAGTTCGCAAAATTAGTTCGTGCGCTTTACCGTCAGGCGCCGGATTACTTCATAGATGCCAGCGGCAAATCCGGCGGCCCCGAGAATCAGAGTAAATGCCGGAGACGTCGCAAACCTCCGGTCCACGAAGTACCCTATGCCCGCGCCAATAATCACGGCGCCCACCAGCACGAATGGCAAATCCATAACATTGCCAAGTTGGCGGAGAAAGCCCCCGGAGCCATTGCCCCGCGATGGCTGAGAATTCGAATCTCGGTCGTCAGCGGCCAAAGAGAGCTGAGGGTAAGGTCAGAGAATATGTGGCCATGCGAATGAACGGCTCGGGATAAATGCCCGCCGCAAGCGTGACCAGACACATCACGGCCAATGCAAAAGATTGTCCCGCGGATGCGTGCGAGGGCACATCGCTCACCGGCTCGCGAATCCACGCGTGCGCCACAATGCGGAAGTAGTAGTACAACGCGGGCACGATATATAACGCCCCAAAAAGCGCGAGGTAGTAATGCCCGGTTTGGATGAGGGCCAGCAGGATGTAGTACTTACCTACAAATCCTGCGAGCGGCGGGATGCCCGCCAGTGACAGCATGAAAATCAGCAGCAGGACCGCCGCAACGGGGCTGCGCTTGATCAAACCGTTCATGTCGTCAATCTCTTCGCCGATCAGGCCTTGCCGCCGCAGCACGATTACGATTCCGAAGGCACCGATGGTCATGAACGCATACACGAACAGATAAAACGCAATGCCCTTCAGCCCGGTTTCATTCCCCTCGGGTCCGGTAAGCACCGCCACCAGACCCAGGAGGATGTACCCAACGTGGGAAATGGAGGAGTACGCCAGCAGGCGTTTGACGTTGGTTTGCGTGATGGCCGCGAAGTTCCCCAGCGTCAGCGAAGCCACCGCGATGATCCCGATAATTTCGATCCAGTTCACGCGCACGGGCCAAAACGCGTACAGGAACAGCCGCAACAGCAAAGCGAAGCTGGCGGTCTTCGAAGCCACGCTCACATACGCGGTTATCGGCGTAGGCGCGCCTTCGTAAACGTCCGGCGCCCACTGATGAAATGGCACCGCGGCCACTTTGAAGAAAAGCCCAGCGGAGACCGTCACGATGGCCAGCAGCACCAGGATATCGGCGGGCCCGCGCAACCCCAGCGCTGCCCGAACCACGTCCAAATTGGTGCGCGGCACCTGCAGAGGCGTTCCGTTAGGGCCAGCCAGGTCGGCCATGGCGCTGATGCCGTAAAGCAGCGAAAAACCATACGCGAGCAGTCCTGAACTGAACGCGCCCAGGAGGAGATATTTTACCGCCGCCTCATTCGAGCGGCGCTGATGCCGGAGAAACCCTGAAAGGATATAAAAGCTGATCGCCATGGTCTCGAGCCCGATGAACAGCACAACGAGGTCGTAGCCCGAGGCCATGAACATCATTCCGACCGTGGCAAACAACAATAGCGCGTAGTATTCGCCGTGATGCTCGTTTTCAATGTGCAGGTAGCGCACCGAAAGCAAAATCACCAGTGCGGTCGCGAGCAGAAACAACATCCCGAAAAAAATGAAAAACGGGTCCACGATCAGCGACCCGCTGAAACCGCCGACGGCGCCCGGGCCCACCGCACGCAGGCGGTACAAGGAAATGCCGCTGAAAATGACACCCAGCATGGCAAAAACAGCGTTGCCGACTTTGTCTCTGATGCCGAGCATGAAGTCAAAAAGCAGAATCGCCAGTCCAAATAAGGCAAGCTCGACCTCGGGCAGTATGAGGAAGAAATCGTGGCGAAAGGCGTCAAGATTCATGAGATCGGCTTAGCGCTTCTGCCCGGCGGCGGGCGTGAAATCTGCTGGAATATTCAGGTTTGATTTGGCCACAATCTCACCCTTATTGGCCGAGTTGTTGCCCGAGTTGTTGCCCGGACGGTTCGTGCCATCGCCGGCGGAGCGATGATCCGTGTTGGGCGCAGGGACGCTCGCGGTGGCCTGGGAATGCTGCACCATCAGCTTCGCGGCACCTGCCACTGCCTTCGCCGCCACTGGCGCCTTGGCCCGTTCGGTTGCCGCGCCCAGCGCTGGTGCAGGCGTTTGTGAAGCTGTCGGAATTGCCTGCGCCGTACGCGCGGGGTTGTAATACCCGGGGTTTACCTGCTCGACGATTTGACGCACCGGACCCTCGAGTACCGTGAATAGCGGCTTGGGATAAATGCCGATCCAGAACGCCAGAAGCACCAGCGGCACCAAAGTGGCGTATTCGCGCGCGTTCAAATCAGCCAGATGCTCGTTCGCCGGCATTCGTTACCGGACCGAACATCACCCGCTGGTACAGCCACAGCAGATACGCGGCGCCCAGAATGATGCCAAGCACCGCCCACGCCGCAAATCGCAGGCTCACCTGGTACACACCGCTGCAGGATCGTGAATTCGCCGATGAAGCCGTTGAGCAGCGGCAGGCCCAGCGAGCTGAGCGTGCAATCATGTAGATGGCCGCGAAATTCGGCATCGGCGTCGAAAGTCCGCCAAATTCCGAAATCAGGCGCGTGTGCCGCCGCTCGTACAGCACGCCGATCAGCAGGAACAGCGCCCCGGTGGAAATGCCGTGATTGATCTGCTGGATCACGCTGCCGGATAGTCCATGCGGAGTCAGCGCGAAAATTCCCAGCGTGCAGAAGCCCAAGTGGCTCACCGAACTGTACGCCACCAGCTTCTTCATGTCCTTCTGCATCATGCAAACCAGCGCGCCGTAAATGATGCCGATCAACGACAGCACGATCAGAATGGTGACGATCGTGTGCCGCGCCGCGGCATCGGTGGGAACAACGGCAGCGAGAAACGGATGAAGCCGTACGTGCCCATCTTCAGCAGCACGCCCGCCAGAATCACCGAGCCGGCCGTGGGAGCTTCGGTGTGCGCGTCCGGCAGCCAGGTATGGAACGGGAACATCGGCACCTTGATCGCAAAGGCGAAGAAAAAGCCCCAGAACAGATACTGCTGCAAGTGCGTCGAGAATTGCGGCACCACGGCCAGCAGCGTGGGCACATCGAACGTGTAGGGCGCGCCGGTGACTTGCTGCGCGTGATAGTACAGCAACAGGATCGCCAGCAGCATCAGCACCGAGCCCGCCAGCGTGTACAGGAAAAACTTGATCGCCGCATATAGCGCCGGTCGCTGCCCCAGACGCCGATCAGGAAGTACATCGGCACCAGCATCACTTCCCAGAACAGGTAGAACAGGAAGAAATCGAGCGACATGAAGACGCCCAGCATGCCGACCTGCAGCAGCAGAAACAGAATGTAGTATTCCTTCTTCCGCATCTTGATGGCGCTCCAGGAAGAAAGAATGGAAATTGCGCCGAGCAGCGTGGTCAGCATCACCAGCAGGAAGCTGATGCCGTCAATGCCCAGCGTGTAATGCGCGCCGATCGAGGGGATCCAGTCGGCCGTTTCGCGAAACTGGTACCCGGACGTGGAAACCGAAAACCTCCACAGGAGCGGCAGCGACACCACGAGGCCCAGCATGCCGAATATATTGCCGAGCACGCGGTGCGCGTCTTCGCTGGCTCGCGGCACCAGCAGAAGCAGCAGCGCCCCCACCAGAGGCGTGAACAAGATCACGCTCAGAATATGATTATCGTAAAATTGCATCCACGTCCTCGCCTTCTATCGCGTCACAATGCTGTGCAGCGTGACGCCCGCCACGTGCAGTGAATAGCCCAGCATCAACAGCACGCCCAATACAATGAGCAGCGCGTAATTCGAGACGCGCCCGCTCTGCATCATCCGCACCGGGTAGCTCAGAATCCATACGAATGCGCGCCGCCAGATTCACCAGGCCATCCACGATCCACTTGTCCCACCACATGGACACTACCGAAATCGCGCGCGTCAACCAACCCGCGCCGTCGATCCCCAGGCCGTTGATGATGCCGCGGTCGAAAGCTCCCAGCGTGGTTCCCAGGTCCTTGGCGCGCATTGACGAACATCGCGTCGTAAATCTGATCCACGTAATACTTGTTCACCAGCACGCGATGCAGCCCGCTGAACCGCTCTGCAATGCGCTCCGGCAATTCCGTGCGTTTCAAGTACAGCACGTATGCTGCCCAGATCCCCGCCAGAGCCAGGAGCACCGAGGCCGCCATCAATCCGAACTCCGCTGCAGTGCGATGCTGCTCTCCGGCACAGCCGCCACGGCCTCGGCGTGCCGCGCAATCACCGGGTCCAGGAAATGCGCGAACCGGTCGCTGCCCCCCAGCGCCTCCGGCCAGCCAATCCATCCGCCTACGATCGAAAGCCCCGCCAGGATCATGAGCGGCACCGTCATCGACGGTGGCGATTCATGCATGTGATGTTCCGCTTCTCGGATACGTGCGAGGCGCCGAAAAAGGTCATGTTCACCAGGCGAAACATGTAAAAAGCCGTCAGGCCCGCGGTGATGAAGCCGACTACCCAAAGCAGCGGGCGCGCGTTGAACGAGGCCGCGAGAATCGCATCTTTGCTGACGAAACCGGCGAACGGCGGGATTCCCGAAATCGCGATGGTCGCAATCAGAAATGTCTATGGCCGTCTTCGGAATCTTGCCCCACAGCCCGCCCATCCTGCGCATGTCCTGCTCGCCGGACATGGCGTGAATCACGCTTCCGGATCCGAGGAACAGCAAGGCCTTGAAAAACGCGTGGGTCATCAAGTGGAAGATGCCCGATGTAAACGCGCCCACGCCCAGCGCCAGAAACATGTATCCCAGCTGGCTGATGGTGGAGTACGCCAGCACGCGCTTGATATCGGTTTGCACCAGCGCCATCGTGGCCGCGTAGAGTGCAGTCACCGCGCCGATGGTGGCGATGACGCCCAGCGCCACGGGAGCCAGCTGGAACACCACGTTCATACGCGTGATCATGTACACGCCCGCGGTGACCATCGTCGCGGCATGAATCAACGCGCTCACCGGCGTGGGGCCTTCCATCGCGTCCGGCAACCAGACGTACAGCGGGATTTGCGCCGATTTGCCGGTGGCGCCGACGAAGAGCAGCAGTGCGATTGCCGTCATCGCGCCGCTGCCGATCGCGAAGTGCCCCGCCTCAATAGCGGGCGCAATCTCCGTAAAACGCAGCGTCCCTAGCGTACCCACCAGAACAAATAGCCCCAGTAAAAACCCGGCGTCGCCCACGCGGTTGGCGATAAAAGCCTTCTTTCCCGCGTCGGATGCAGACTTCCGCAGGAAGTAAAATCCTACAGCAGATAGCTGCACAGGCCTACGCCTTCCCATCCCACGAACAGCAGCAGCAAATTATTCGCGAGCACCAGCACCAGCATCGAGAACATGAACAAATTCAGATAGCCAAAAAATCGGTAGTAGCCGCCTTCGTGGGCCATGTAGCCGGTCGAATAGACGTGAATCAGGAACCCAACACCGGTCACCACGAAGAGCATCACGCACGAGAGCGGGTCAAGCAGCATGCCCCACTGCGCGTTGAAATTGGCCATTTGCCCGGAGAAAGTATGCATCGCGCCCGCGGGCACCCAGTCGAAGAGGATGATTTCGACCACGCGCTGGCCCACGGGCCGGCCGATCAACTGAATGATCGCGCCAAAGGCATACACCACGGAGAGGAATACGCTGCCCACGCAAATAGCATTGACTGCGGCGTTCGGCAGGCGCCGCCCGAAGAAAAACATCAACGCCGCCCCGGCCAGCGGGAACAGCGGGATCAACCAGATGTGGGCGAGAAAATATTCGGAGGGCATGTTTATTGGCTGGCCTCGCGCGGTGTGCGCATCCGCCCAATAGGAGAGCCGTGGCCTACCATTTCAGAATGTCCATTTCGTCCCCGAGCACCGTCTCACGATTGCGGAAAAACGCGATGATAATGCCCAGCCCCACGGCTGCTTCCGCGGCCGCATCGGTAATGATGAAAATCGCGAAAATCTGCCCTTCCACCGAGCCCACCAGCCGCGAAAATGCCACCAAATTGATATTCACCGCGTTCAAGATCAGCTCGACCGACATCAGAATGATGATCACGTTGCGCCGCGTGACGACGCCCACGATGCCAATGGCAAATAGCGCCAGGCTCAGAAACAGGTAATGTCCAATCGAAACCATCCGTCAGGTCCTTTTCTTCGCCATGATCACCGCTCCGATCATGGATACCAGCAACAAGATCGAGGCGACCTCAAAGGGCAGCATGTAGGTATGGAACAGCGACCAGGCCACCTGCTCGGTGTTGGGCTCGAGCGCTTCCGCGGGCGCGGGCGTCAGAGCGTACAGGCTCGCCCGGCTCATCACGATGGCCGCCGCCACCTCCGCGCCCAGTACCACCGCCAGCACCAGCGCCACCAGCCATTGCCGTGTGAATTGGATCTGGTGCAACGTCACATCCAGATTGACCAGCATGATGACGAAAACAAACAGCACCATGATGCCGCCGGCATACAAAATAATCTGCACGATGAACAGAAACTCGGCATGCAGCGTCAGGAAAATTCCCGCGGTGGCAAGCAGCGAGGTCACCAGAAAAATAGCGCTCTGCACGGCGTTTCGTCGCGTCACCACCAGAATTGCCGAGCCCACGGCCAGAATCGCGAAGAAGTAAAACAGGATGAGGTCAAGCATCGCCCACCCCTTCGCCTTCTTCCCCTACGATGGCCGGTTCGTGCTTCTCTCCCACCCAGATCAGATATCCCGCAACGCACAATGTCGCCACGATGGTCAGCAGCAGCGAGGGCACCGCGCCCCAGCCCAGCTGCCGGTGCAATGCGAGGCCGATGCCAATACCCATCACGTTCATAATCGAAAGCGGCACCAGGAATTGCCAGCCCAGCCGCATCAATTGATCGAACCGGTATCGCGGAAAGGTGAACCGCAGCCACATAAACACATAGATATACGCCGCCAACCTTGAACAAGAACCAGAACGCGCCATGCAGCCCCGGTTTCGCAGACGCCAGCAAACTTCCCGATGGCGCCACAACAGGCGCCGCAAGGATCAGCGCGACGAGTCCGCACAGCAGCCCCACTGCCACCATGAACATCTTCTGCACCGCTACCGGCTGTTTCGGCGCGCGATAGAAACAGTATCCGGCGATCAGCAACATCAGCAGGGGCGGAAAGAAATCCAGAAAATTGAAGAACGATGTGCCCGCAAACGGCCGCAGCCATCCTCCCAGAAAAAGCGTGGTCGCAATCGAGGCCACCACGATCATGTTGGTGTACTCGGCCAGGAAATACAGCGCCCAGCGGAACCCGCTGTATTCGGTCATGTAGCCGGCCACGAGTTCCGACTCGGCCTCCGGCATGTCAAAGGGAGCGCGGTTGGTTTCCGCAATGGACGCGACCAGATAAATAAAAAATCCTATAGGCGCGGCGAATACAAACCACATGCCATAGTCGTTCTGCCGTTCCACGATGGCGCGCGTGGAGAGCGTGCCCGCCAGCAACAGCGTGCCCACCACGGCCATTCCCGCCGAAGTTTCGTAACTCACCAGTTGTGCCGCACTGCGCAACGCGCCCAGCAGCGAATAGTGGCTGTTCGACGCCCATCCGCCGAGAACGATCCCGAAAATCCCCAGCGAGCTGATGCCCAACACGAACAGCAAGCCCGATATTCAGGTCGGCAATCTGAAAGAAAGGCCCAATGGGCAGCGCTGCCAGCGCCAGCATCGCCGCGGTCACCGAGATCAGCGGCGCGCCCCAGAAAATCATCTTGTCGGCGCTCTCCGGAATGATGTCTTCCTTCAACAGCAGCTTCACCGCGTCGGCGATGGGCTGCAGCAAGCCGTGCGGTCCGACGCGCATGGGTCCCAGCCGCACCTGCATGTCGGCCATCACCTTGCGCTCGACCAGCACGATGTAGCCCGCGATCAGCGGCAACACCGCCACGATCACCAGAGCGAACACCACTGGCAGCACGTAAGGCAGACAGCGATTCGGCCATCGCGTTCCAGATGCAACGTAAATTCCTTCTTTGCGGCGGACGACACCAGGGTCGTTCCGAGACGGAACGTCCAACCCGCGCTGACCTGCATCGTGACGCTACCCCGTCGAACTACCGGTCAACTTCTCCCAAAACGATGTCGAGAGTTCCGATGATCGCGACCACGTCGGCCACCAGGTGGCCCCGAACCATCCGGTCCAGCGCTTCCAAATTAATTAATGACGGCGGCCGGATGCGCACGCGATACGGCTGCGTTGTGCCGTCGCTGACGATGTAATAGCCGAGCTCGCCCTTCGGCGCTTCGATGGAGTGGTACACCTCTCCCGGAGGCGGCTTCAGCACCTTGCCCACCTTGCCCAGGATGGGACCCGCCGGGAATATTCTCAATGGCCTGCAGGCAAATCAGCCGCGATTGGCGCATCTCTTCCATGCGGACGAGGTACCGGTCGTACGTATCGCCGTTTTTGCCTGTGGGAATCGTCGAATTTATATTGATCGTAAGCCGCGTAAGGCATGGCCTTGCGAATGTCCCACTCCACTCCGCTCGCGCGCAGCACGGGACCCGTGACGCCCATGGCAATCGCGTCGGCGGTGTTCAGGATGCCAATTCCCTTGGTGCGCCCTACCCAGATGCGGTTTTCGGTCAGCAGCACTTCATATTCGTCGACGCGGCGGTCGAAATCCTTGCAGAACCGCTCGACGTCCTTCTCCAGCTCATCGTAGGCCTCATATTGCAGGCCGCCGATGCGGAACGCGTGCGTGGTCAGGCGCGCGCCGCAATATTTTTCGAAAATTTTCAGTATCTCTTCGCGTTCGCGGAGGCAGTAAAACAGCGGCGTCAGCGCGCCAATATCGAGTGCGTGCGTTCCCAGCCAGAACAAGTGGCTGGCGATTCGCTGCATCTCCGTGAGAATGGTGCGGATCACGCGGGCGCGCGGCGGCGCCTCGACGCCCATCAGCTTTTCTACCGCCTCGCAGTATCCCAGACCGTTCGAAACCGCCGCGACATAGTCCATGCGGTCGACGTACGGAGCAAATTGCTGGTAGGTGCGGTGCTCGGCGATTTTCTCGACGCCCCGGTGCAAATAGCCGATCACGCACTCCGACCCGACCACTTTTTCGCCATCCAGATGCAGCTTCACGCGCAGCACGCCGTGCGTCGACGGGTGTTGCGGCCCCATATTCAAAATAATTTCGTCGGCGCCCAGAACCGTCGTCTCGACGTTGCTTGCGCCCGGCACGTATCGCTCGGCCATCTATTGACCCGCCATCGTTATTGACCGCTCTCAATCCCCAGATTTTCGTGCACCCAGGCGTCGTCCTGCTTCAGGATGTCGTAATCCTTGCGCAGCGGAAATCCTTCCCATTCTTCCGGCAGCAGCAGGCGCTTCAGGTTGGGATGTCCCTCAAATATCATTCCAAACATGTCGTAGACTTCGCGCTCCAGCCAATTGGCCGTCGGCCAGACACTCTCGACGCTGGTCGCGGGCTCATGCTCTCCGACATGAACTTTCAATCGCAGCCGTTCATTCTTCGGAAATGAATAAAGAAACAGCACCAGATCGAAGCGCTTTTCACGCTTCGGCCAATCAACCGCCGTCAAATCCACCAGCAAATCGAACTGTTCCTCATCGCGGCTGTACATGGCGATGTCGAGAAGTTGCTCGCGAGCCACCACCAGGATCGCTTGCTTGCGGTCGATCCACGCCTCGCGTATGGACCCACCAAACCGCGCCTTAAATCGCTTTACGAGATCGTTGTCCAGGGCCACCGGGCCCTCTTTCGGGGGCGGGGGTGCGGCAGGCTTGGCGGGCGCGGCAGGTTTGGGAGCACCTGCAGCCGCGGGTTTGGCAGGCGCAGCAGGCGTTGACGGCTTGGGAGCGCCTTCGGCTTTTGGAGCAGCCGGCGCGGGTTTCGCCACGGGTGTGGCCGCAGGTGTCGGCGGTGGCGTGGTTACGGGACTCGCAGGGCCCGCCGGTGTGGCCGGAACTGCTGTAGCCGGAGCCGGTGCAGAGGGACTTGGCGTTGCCGGGACGGGCGGCTTCGCGCCGACGGCGGAACGTGCAGCCGGTTCGACGGGCTTTGCTGGCGTTTCGCTCGGCGGCTGGGTATTTTTAACGGGGGCAGCGGGCGCTTCAGGCTGCTCTGCCTGCGGCGGAATCGGTGGCTGCTTTTCCTCTGGATCGTTGGTCATCAGGGTGGAATCGCCGGGGCACACGATATGCGCCGGCTCCGAAGCTCAAGTTGTAGTTTCTAACACACGGCGGAAAACGGCGTCAACGATTTCCCCACAAAATCGCTGCGCGGAGACCTGCGATCGTCACAATCGTCGCGATAACCGCACGTACCAAAACTCACCCTGCAAAAAAAATCCCGGCCGCCCCGCGCCTCCGGGATGGGATGACATGCGGGGCACCTACACCCATTCCAGGGCTCCCTTCCGATACAGCCATACATATCCCACGATCAGTATGCCCAGAAAAACAAACATGCTTACCAAGCCATATAGCGGAGATAGCCGGAATCCCGGTTCATGCGTCGAGAACAACACCGCCCACGGGAATAGAAAGATCGTCTCCACGTCAAAAATAACAAACAGAATAGCGATGATATAAAAACGTACCGAGTAGCGGCCTCGCGCATCACTCTCCGCCGGCACACCGCACTCATACGGCTTCAGCTTATCGCCCACGGGCCGCGAATCCGGCCGTATAAGCCTCATGAGCACGAGCGTCACTCCCGGAAAAGCCGCCGCCAGCAAAGCAAAAATGATGATCGGTATGTATTGTGTAGGCATTTGCGTTGGCCCGCACATCGTAGCACACCACCAAGCTGCGACCAACGCCCGAGCGCAACTCAGCCGCGGTGTACCAGGCATTCGCGAGAAAATGCTCAATATAATGCAGATAAAGGCATTCTCGGGCCGGACTGAGGTCCAATCGGCATATAAACAGCATCACTCGAACGCGATGACACGCTTTCTGCCACAATGGCCGCTGCGATGCGCGGCATAAATCGCGGTGAAAACCGCACTTTAAATGAGGACGCGGCTGGTGATGGCCTCAATGCTGAAACCGCGCGCCTTTTCGCGTATCACCAGGCAACCAAGCACACCTACGAATCTGTGCGCTCCAGCGCGCATTTCCTCGACTGGAAGAACCAGCCCAACCCGTTTCGCACCTATGAAGGCGCTCCCACCATCGTGCTCCCACCCGACCCCGGATTCCCCGATACCGGAACATTCGCGACGATCGCAGCTCTTGCCGGCGCTGAAAAAGAACATTCGCGCGCGCCCCGGATCGATTGCATCCTGCTGAGTCGTTTGCTTTGGCACTCCATGGCTGTGAGCGCCTGGAAGAAGGTTTCGCGCACAGGTGGCCGTTACAGCCTGCGCGTAAATCCCTCGTCTGGAAATCTTCACCCGACGGAAACTTACCTCGCAGTGCAAAACGCCGTGGGCCTCGACGACGGCCTGTATCATTACCGCCCGGATCGTCACGCGCTCGAGCTTCGCAGTCAAGGGATGTGGACGAGCGAACTGTCGCACGCATCACAAATTCCGGCGGCTGCGGAATCGCCGCTGATCATCGCCCTGACCTCAATTTTCTGGCGCGAAGCCTGGAAATATCGCGACCGGGCTTACCGTTATTGCTGCCACGACCTTGGGCACGCGTTGATGAGCTTGTTGCTCGCTGCACAGGCTCTGGGACTTCGCGGGTGTGCTATAGCCCACTTCGCGGACTGCAGCATGGCGCGCACACTTGGCTTGGCAGAAAGCGATGAGGCGCCGATGGCGTTTCTGGTGTTCCCAGCACCCGGCGCGCGCATACAATCGATGGTTCAATCGCCTGCGACTCTGCCGTTATCGCCACTGGGAGCCTTCTGCGGAACACCCAACGAGCTTTCACCGGAAGAAGTTCCGTACGACACGCTTCTCGAAATGCATCGCGCCACGCTTCTGCCCGATTCTGCGCAAGGGGCGCGGGAGATGGCGAACGCTGCAATTTACTTGGAGTCAAACTTTGGCGAAGCAGCATTGACCGATGCTGCAGGCGCGAGTCCATCGTTCCGCGATGCTTCGCCCGGTGATGCTCCGTCGCCCGATGCTCAACCTGGGACGCCCGAGGTTCCGTGTGGCGATGCAATTCGCGTGCCAGATACTTCAGATACTGGCGTTCACGAGGCGTCTTCGACCGAAATGGGCGGCGTGAATTTGCCGGCCGCTGATGCTGATCATCGTTCTTCCGCCGAAACGGCAGGGGAACTTCTTCTATTTCCCGATGCTTCTCTCGGCACGATCGTGCGCCAGCGGCGCTCCGCACTCGATTTCAATCCGGCTACCGCGTCCATGCCGCGCGCAGAACTCGAGCAATTGCTCGATTTCGCCACGCGAGATTGGCGGGCCGATTGGCGTGGAAATTCTGACGGCGACTCGGAGCAGGCGTCGCTTGCGGATTTTGTTTCCGTGTACCTTTACGTGCATCGGGTGTCCGGGTGTGAGCCTGGCGTATACCTTTGGCACCGCAACAGCCGGACTCTCGAACAACTTCATCGCGGCAACGTCGAACGCGTGGCTGCGTACCTGAGCCTCGAACAGGCACTGGCGGGAAATGCTTGCTTTGCTATTTCCATGATTGCCGATTTGGCATGGGCAGCGCAGCTGTTCGGCAATCGCGGCTACCGGTATGTCTACTTTGAGGCGGGAGCCATTGGTCAAAGACTTTATTTGGGAGCCGAAGCGTTGCACTGGAATGCGACGGGCATCGGTGCGTTTTACGATGATGATGTGCACCGCTATCTCGGCTTTCTCGAAGAAGACGAAGCAGAGATTCCCGCGCTCCGCCCGCGAGATTCCAGCACGCTTTCCCAGGCGATGCTGCTTCCCCGCCAGGTGATCTATCACTTCGCGGTCGGCCGCGCGGTTCCCGATCCGCGCCTCGAGGGCTGAAGATGCTTGGCATTCTGGTTTGCGGAAGCAATCATTTTATCGTTTGCGGGCCGTTGCCAAATCGCGATACGTCGCTCGCGCTGGCCTGTCATTGGTCCATCATCCAAATCGGACGGAAGACACCCGAGGCCTTGCGCGCGTGGCGCATCGTCACGCGCGCGTTCCGCGAGGATCTGGAGTGGGCGGTCGTAGTTCCCGCCTTAACTACGGGCAAATCCGGCTCGGCGCCCGGCCCGGCTATCGAAGAAGACATCTTGAATCCACAAGTGCCGCAGTTGCTTTCTGAGTTGGCGGAACGCGGAATTCTCGTGCGAAACTCGCTTTTCCATAATTGGTGACGAGTTCACTCCACGGCTTCAAAGTTCGATTTCTATAGCAGGTGATGCGGGCATCCGTTTACCAGACCGCGAACCTTCGCGCCCCTTCCGGGGGCCGGTGTTCCCCTTCCCGGTGTTCCCACGATCAGAGGCGTCATGTAATATTCTGCGCGGCACATTCCCCAGGAGGTTATATGGTGAAACGAACGATTTTTGCATTCGCACTCACGGTCTTTTTCTTGAGCGCCGCGGGCACAGCATCGGCGCAACTGATCGAGAAAAAAACCGTCAGCCTGGCGGCGGCTAAGAAAATGGCGGCGGCAGCGGAAGCTGAAGCGGTCAAGAACAACTGGACCATGGTGATCAGCGTTCTGGACGATGGCGGAAATCTCGTGGCGCTCGAACGCATGGACGGCACGCAACTCGGAAGCATCGAAGTTTCCCAGGGTAAAGCGCGCACCGCGCTGCAGTTCAAGCGTCCGAGCAAAGTGTTTCAGGATCTCGTCGACAAGGATCAGCCGCACCTGGTCACGCTCGATCACATTACCGCCGTGCAGGGGGGACTGCCGATCATGATGGAGGGCAAGGTGATCGGCGCCATTGGTGCAAGCGGCGGAACCAGCGCGCAGGACGAACAATGCGCGCAGGCGGGACTGAACGCGCTCGTCGCGCAATAACCGCGGCCATTATGGCAATGTGCCATCATTCTTGTATCCTCGCATTGTTCGATCCCAGCTGCGCACGCTGGTAGCGACCCGCTGCGCGTCGCGAATCACTTCGAGGAATGGTTGACGCGCTGGACGATTCGCGATACTTAACACCTGTCGGTTTTTCGCAAAGGCGGCCGTTATCATCCGAACTTCACGGCGAAGGAGTCAAAATGGAGCTGGAACGAAAGAAAGCTAGCGATTTTCCGCAGGGATTGCTGGACATTTTTGATTATTACGTTCACGGCGAGATCAACCGCCGCGAGTTTTTCGACCGTGCGCAAAAATATGCCGTCGGCGGCGTGACGGTCACCGCGCTGTGGGAAAGCCTGCGGCCAAATTACGCATTCGCTCAGCAAGTGCCCAAGGACGACAGCCGGCTGAAGACGGAGTACGTCACCGTGCCCTCTCCCAAGGGCAATGGCAGCATAAAAGGCTATTTCGTGCGTCCCGCGAACGCGAACGGAAAGTTGCCCGCCGTCCTGGTGATTCACGAGAACAGGGGACTCAATCCGTACATTGAGGACGTCGCGCGGCGCCTGGGAACCAATGGCTTCATGGCGTTTGCGCCCGACGGGCTTACCTCGGTGGGCGGCTACCCGGGCGATGAAGAGAAAGCGGCCGCGCTGTTCATGAAAGTCGACCGCGACAAAATGTTTGAAGACTTCGTGGCTTCCGAAGCGTGGCTGAAGGCGCGGCCCGATTGCACCGGTAAGATCGGCGTGGTGGGTTTCTGCTTCGGCGGAACCACTGCTAATAATCTCGCCGTGCGGCTTCCGGATCTCTCGGCCGTCGTGGCCTTCTACGGGGGACAGCCCAGCGCCGCGGATGCCGCCAAGATCAAGGCGCCTCTTTTGCTGCACTATGGCTCGCTCGACACCCGCATTACGGGCGGATGGCCGGCGTACGAAGAAGCGCTGAAGGCGAACCACGTCGTCTACTCGGAGTACGTTTACGAGGGCGCGAATCACGGATTTCACAACGATACGACTCCCCGCTACGACGAAGCTGCCGCAAAGCTGGCGTGGCAGCGCACAATCGACTTTTTCAATAAATATCTGAAAAGCTGATTTCGCGTCTTAAAAAGCGGACTGTAGAGATGATGCACTACTGCAATCCGCCACAAAGCTGAAGCGTGAGGGACGCACCTGAGGTTTGCAGAGGGCCTGCATAATTCTCCGGTGCGTCCCTCTTTGCTTTTTGTCCATAAGCAGTCGCCTTATCGCCAGTGCGTCCCACATTAACTTCGTCGTCCAGCTTCGTCGTCCATCCTTGTGATCCAGCGCGTGCCTTCATTGACTGTCCGGGCTTCTCTTCATTTCAATTAAGCGGGACTCGCCCATTGGCGTCCCCGTCAGCTAATCGGCAGACGGCTTTGTGACTTGGTAGTTGCGGACGCGCGCTTCAGTTTTCCACCGCTTTGTGAATCCCATCGCTTTTTTGTAACACCAATTCATCCGGATGAAACATTGCCGTCATGTTGATGCGGATATATTCGGCGCCTTAAATACAATTCGCCGGAGGTCTCTTGAGACACGTTTCGCGCTTGCCCTATGGTTTTCTGACGTTGTTGTGTGCGTGCATTTTGATCTTTTTGGTTGCGGGCCCAGTGCGGCTGCAAGCGCAGCAAAGCGGTTCCGGGGTTCTGAACGGGACGGTGCTTGATCCCGACGGAAATGCGGTGCAGAACGCGATTGTAGTGGCGAGAAGCGAGTCCACCGCGGCTACGGCAAAGACGAGCACCGATTTGCAAGGCAAGTTTTCTGTGACCGGCCTGGCGGCTGGGAGCTACACCGTGGACGTGTCGCTGCCGGGGTTTGCCCAAGCCTCGCGCCCGGGAGTACAGGTGAGCGCCGATCAGCCCACGGAATTGTCGATCTCGCTGAGCCTCGGGAGCGTGACCGACGCGATCACCGTTGAGGCGAACGCCTCCGGCTCGCTGGCCGCGCAGCACGCGCCCATGGACGGCCTGCTGGAGGCGCGCTCGGCACGAACCGAAGTCACGCCCGTATTCATTCAGAATTTCACTGCCCCGACGGCCGATTTCGGGGAGTTGGTGGAAATGGCGCCGGGTACCGTCAGCGTAAGCTCGAACGGAATCGGCCTGGGGCAAGATAAGACGTTTTTTCGCGGCTTCCCTGATGGTGACTACGACATTGATTTCGACGGAGTGCCCTTCTACGACACGAACACCCCACGCACCATACGTGGGCATTTTTCCCGTCACCGTGGGTGGGAAGCGTGGACTTCGACCGGAGTCCCGGATCGGCTTCGACCATCGGGCCGACACCTTTTGGCGGCTCGATTCACTTGCTCTCGCCGGCAATGGATAACGCTCCATTGGCTTTGGCCAGCGTTTCGTATGGCTCCTTCAACACGCTGCTGGTGGATGGGAGTTTCAGCTCCGGCTGGTTTGGCGGCAAGAAATCCAACTTTACTGCGGACGTGCAGCATATGACGTCGGATGGCTACGAAACCTTTAACTATCAGACGCGTAACGCGGGCTCGCTGAAGTACGTGTACAAGTTTTCGGATAATAACGTCCTGACAGGTTACAGCGGAGTGGTTTGGCTCGACAGCAACACCCCCAACAACAATCCGACGCGTGGGCAGATCGCCCAGTTTGGAACGCAATTTCTGCTGACCGATGATACGAATACGGCGGAATTAAACAGTTCGGGAACGTGTAAAAGCGCGGCCAACTGCCTGTATCCGCTGAATTACAACTTTTATACGTACCACGTTCCGACAGACCTGGAATACGTGGATTGGACCAGGCAGATGGGCCACGGCTGGCAGACCAATTTCAAGCCTTATACGCTGAGCTATTACAACCAGCAGTTTTATAACAACAGCCTGACGGCCCTGAACGCCACGAGCGCGGTGGATAAGCTCAATAGCTATCGCAAGTATGGCGAGAGTTTTGTTGCGAGCCAGGTCTCGAAATATGGAATTTTCCGTGCGGGCCTGTGGTACGAATGGGCGACGACCAACCGCTACCAGGTCCCGTCCAGTCCGTTCACGCACGTGGATACGATTCTGCCGAACTTCCATGAAAATTTTTATACGAATTCGGCTCAGCCCTTCGCAGAGTACGAATACCACGCAACACAAAAGCTTACCGTCACGGCGGGCCTGAAGTATTCGCGGTTCGATCAGAACCTGACGCAGTTTCAAGACAACGGCAAGATTGTCGGGTGCCTGGGTGGAGCACTGGTGGGCGGGAAGACGGGAACTTGCGTGGGAGGCTCGCCCAGCGTGAATCACACGGCCGGGTACAACTCCTATCTGCCATCAGTGGACGTCAACTATCACCTGAAAAACAGCTGGTCGGTTTACGGGCAGTACGGGACGGGCGCCGTGGTGCCACCCAGCGGGGTATTCGACGTGACCGGCGCGAACGTGGTGAACCTGCCGAAGCCGACGGGCGTGAAGACCTATCAGGGCGGTTCCGTGCTGAAGCTGAAACAGGTCACCTTGAATGCCGACGTGTACTACGCGCGTTTTCAGAATGCCTATAGCGCGGTCACCGATCCGAACAATACGACCGGGTTCGACTGGGTGGCTTCGGGCGACTCGGTGACCAAGGGCTTCGAGGGAGAGGCAAACATTTACCTCACGCACGGACTAAGCTTCTACTTAAACGGCACGGCAGGCTCGGCCAGATATGTGAGCAGCGGGTACGTGAACAAGGGCCTGTGGGTAGCGAATACGCCTTCGAATACCGAAGCGTTCGGGCTGACCTACCAGCAGAAACATTTTGACCTGGGCATCTTTGACAAGCGGGTGGGCCCGATGTGGAATGACAACACGCCATACAACCAGGTGATTCCAATCGATCCCTTCAGCGTCACGAACGTATACTTCAATTACGTGCTCGGTAACGGTTCCCATTTCGACCAGACCAAGTTCAGGCTCAGCCTGAACAACGTGTTCAACAATCAAAACATCGTGGGCGTGCAACAAGCCGCTGCGGGTCCCACTTACGTGGCAGGTCCGGGCGACTTGCTAAGTTTGCTGCCGGGCCGCAGCATCACCATGACGGTGACGTTGGGTTACGGGCCGAAGGGCAGGTAAGCGGGTGATCGGATGCAGAGAGAATAGTCGCTGTGGCGCCGCCTGGGATACCCGGGCGGCGCGGCATTTTGTTCGTGGCGCGGTCTGGAGTGCGGTCTGTAGCGCGGCGTGGATTCTCATAGCCACGGCTGGTTTTGCGGGACGCGCCAGCGCCCAGCAACTTACGCCGGCGTGGGTGGAAATGGGCGAAAGCGGCGCGATCGTGCGCGTCGTGGTCACTTCACCAGGCGATTGCCCGCACATCGACATTGACGGTGCAACGGGGACTATGGCGGCCCGGATACCGGTTCCCAAGGGCTTTCGGCCGGCCTGCCAATCGGCCATTCCAAGAGGAGCACGCTCGGTAAAAGTAAACGGGCGAGCCCTGACGCTTCCCCGCGCCAATCCCCGGCGCATTGTGGCGTTTGGGGACACGGGGTGCCGCATCAAAAAAGGTGATGAGGTGCAGAACTGCAACGACATGGACAAGTGGCCCTTTGCGGAGGTGTCCACGCGAGCCGCGAGCGAGAAGCCCGCGCTGGTGGTTCATGTCGGCGACTACCTGTATCGCGAAATGCTGTGCCCGAAAGGCTCGGAAGACAAGTGCGGCGATACGCCGGCAGGCGACAACTGGGAAACGTGGAACGCAGATTTCTTTACACCGGCCGCGAAGCTCCTCGCAGCGGCACCCTGGGCTTTCTCGCGAGGCAATCACGAGACCTGCGCGCGCGCGTGGCGCGGCTGGTTCTATTATCTCGATCCGCGACCGTGGACGGGGAAATGCGAGCAGTATTCGCCAGCGTATGCGGTCAGGCTGGGCGCCTTCGAGTTGATTATGCTCGATTCATCGCAGGTGACCGAGGATAAGCAGGATGCCAAGCAGGTGTCGATCTATGCGGGAGAACTGCGGTCCATTCATGCGGAGAACGCGTGGCTGGTGGACCATCATCCATTCTGGGGATTCAAGGAAGGTGCGACGGGCGCGCCGCCCGTGCCGCTTACGGCGACACTCGAGGCGGCGTGGGATAGCGCGGTTCCTAAGGGCATACACCTGGTGCTGTCCGGTCACATCCACCTGTTCGAAGTGATGAGCTTTGAGGGAGCGCGACCGACGCAACTGGTGACGGGCGACGGGGGCACAAACCTGGCGGGTCCGATACCGGCGTCGGTAAACGGGGCTGTGGTTGGCGGGGAGCCCGTGCTGGCCAGCCAGAGCCGGCGCGAGTTTGGATACACGCTGCTTACGAAGATGCCTGCGAAATCCAAGAGCTGGCGACTCGAGCTGAAGGACCGGTTGCAACATGTAATGCTCGAGTGCTCGATACTGGATGGCCCGGCGAAATGCACGCGGCCCGGAACCGATCAGAGTTCGCTGTCAGAAAGCACTCGGTAAATAGCAGGGCAGGACAGATGAGTGGGCGCCGGGCCCAATCAACCGCCGGTCGCGCTCTGACGTGCCGATCACGTGGTAGCTGACAGGTGCAACATCTTCACCAAATTGCCGCCAAGGATCGCCTCTTTTTGCGCGTCGGGAATTTGGGCGCCCAGAATTGAATCGATGGTGTCTGGCCAGACCAGAGGTATGTCGGTGCCGTAGACGACCTGGCTCGGACCCAGCTCGGCGACCAGGTGGCGCACACCTTCCGGGGAAAATACCATCGAGTCCGCCATAAGCTGCTGGTGGAAATAGTCGGCGGGCTTTTTCTTATTTACGCACTTGGCGTTCGGGCGGACCTCGCAGGCTACGTCGGTGCGTCCCAGGTAAGACGGCAAATAACCGCCGCCGTGCGCGCCGCAGATCTTAAGGCCGGGAAAGCGATCGAGCGTGCCGTCAAAAATGAGGTGAGAGAAGAAAACCGTCGTTTCAAGCGGGTTTCCGATGATGTTGCCGAGGTCGCCCGGTCCCGACAACCCGTTGGGCTTGATGACATCTTCGGCGCCACCCGGGTGCATGAACACAAGCACGCCAAGTTCCTCCGCCTTGGCCCAGAAAGGATCGTACTTGGGCGCCGATAGCGCCTCTCCCTGCACGTGACCACCGATGGACGCACCGCGCATCCCCAACTGTTTAACCGCATGTTCGAGCTGCTCGGCGGCCAGATCGGGAAATTGCAACGCGGGCGAAGTGAAGGCCACGAAACGGTCCGGATGAGCGGAACACCAGGCGGCCAGTCCTTCATCCTGCGTCTGAACGATTTTCGTCGCGAGATCGCGGTCGGCGGCGTACCACCAGTAGGTGTTGATGCTCAGGGCCTGCACGTCAATTCCGCGCTTGTCGAGTTCCTGAATGCGGTCCGGGCCAAGAGCGCGGCCGCCGCCGCCCGCGTTGCGAGCCAGTGGCGTACCCTTGACCACGTCTCCGACAGCAGGGATGGTGGCATGCGCGTGGACGTCCACTACTTTCACGCGGCGGCCGGCGACGCGAACCTCGCGGCGCGTAGGCGGAGTGGCGGCCTGAGGTGGCTGCGCGTGCGCAGGAGCGAGCCCATCACGCAAGCCGTGACTTACGGCCAGCATTCCCGCCGTCGCACCCATCACCGTCTTCACGAAATCTCTGCGATTGCGCATGGTCGCCTCCCTCGATCTTGTTGCTTGCGGCGCGAACGTGCTCCGCGGGACCGCTACGGTGGGCAAGAATACCTCAGGTTGAAGCAGGGCGCTTGATAAAAGCTTGATAGCGCAAGAAGGAGTGAAGGCGCAGGGCTCCGCCAAATGATGCAGCAGCAGGCATTCTCTCCGTGTCCATCCTTACCACCGATGCACGAGCCGTCATTGCTGCTCATGATTGCGGGGTTGCTTACTTGCTACGGTACCGGGGTACGGTATACGATTTTTGCAGGTGCGCCGCAGCATTCACTCTGCGGAAGGAGCGCTCGGCTAGGCTAGTATCGTTCTTGGGCGCCGGTAAGCCAGCACGGGCCAGATTGCGGGAAAATTTCATGACGGCGCGTTTCATGGCGACAACCTGCAGGTCCATGCGGGAGCCGATGGCTTACGGGAGTGCTGCCTCGCGGTGCTTTTCGCGGCCCGGCGCTGCCTTGCGCGGGCGCACGCGCGGATGGTGGCGCATTGCCGCACGATGCACCCTGTTAATGAGTCTCGTTATTCTGTGCGGCACGTTGGGGCGGAGTCAGGATGCTCCGGCGCGACAAGGTGATACGGCGGCGCAAAATGGGGATGCGGCGGCTTCGCAGACGCCGGACCCGGAAACCATTTTCCCGCACTCGGATCGCTCGCGCTGGTGGATTTCGGGGCAGGTCAACAACATCCTGCAAGGACATCCCGCGTTCCCGGCGGCATATTCCGGGGCGAACAGCCTGGAATCACACGGCGAGATTCACGATTCGCGCGTGCTAACGCTCTACACGGGACTACAGCTCACCCGCCTGACGGAAATACTTTTCGATCCGGAAAGCACGCAGGGACATGGGTTGAGCGACGCGCTGGGGCTCGCGGGATTCACGAACCTCGACGTGGTGCGGAATCCGGACCTCGGCGGATCGCCCTACGTGGCACGCGTCACGATTCGGCAAATCATTCCCCTGAGTCACGCGATGATCGAGCAGGAGCGCGATCCGCTTTCTATTTTGGCGGAAGTGCCCGCGCGCAGACTGGAGCTGCGGGCCGGCAAGTTTGCAATGACCGATTTTTTCGACGTGAACGCGGTGGGTAGCGACGACCGGTTGCAATTCCTGAACTGGACTGTAGTGAATAACGGCGGTTACGATTACGCGGCGGATACGCGCGGCTATACCTATGCGGCAATGATCGAGTACGACGACCCAACGTGGGCGTTGCGATTCGCGGAAGCGCTGATGCCCACGGTCGCCAACGGCATAAAGCTGGATTGGGATCTGCGGCGGGCACGTGCGGAAAATGTGGAACTCGAACTACACCCGCGGGTGTTCGCGGGACGAGCGAGCGTCGTGCGCCTGCTCTCCTATGTGAATCACGGAAATATGGGCGATTACCGGCAGGCGGTGGCGCTGTTTCGCGCAGGCAAGACGCCCGTTCCGGTCATCGAGGACACGAGGCAACAAGGCACGGTGAAATATGGCTTCGGCGTGAACCTGGAGCAGCAGGTGACCACGGACCTGCGGGGATTCGCGCGATTCGGGTGGAACGAAGGGGAGCATGAGTCCTTCGCGTATACCGAGGTGAACCAGACCGTCGCGTTCGGGGCCGATTACCGCGGCAGTCGCTGGGGGCGCAAACATGACAAGGCGGGGGCCGCGTTCGTCAGCAACGCGATCTCGAAAGATCACCAGGAATATTTGAGATTGGGCGGGCTCGGCTTCTTGTTAGGTGACGGAAACCTGAATTACGGGCGTGAGAACATTCTCGAGACTTATTACAACGCGCATTTTTGGCGCGGAATTTACGGGGCGTTCGATTTTCAGCACATCAATAATCCGGGTTATAACCGCGATCGCGGGCCGGTGTGGGTGCCGGGATTGCGGCTGCACCTGGAATTGTGAGCGCGGCGGCGCGGGTGTGACGTGGTGCGATAGCAGCTTGGGCAGGCACGCGGACCAATGACGACGCGGTAATGCCGCAGTCACGCGTTGTTTGTGTTCGCAGCGGCGACGGCGAGCCGCGAACGCGATGACGGGATCAGACTTCGAAGGACTCCTCGGGTGGCGGAAGTTGGTCGCCTTCCCGCGCGAACCAGACATACAACGTGGGCAAGATAAAAATGCTCATAGCTAAATTCACCATCAGGCCGCCGACGATCACGATAGCGAAGGGGCGCTGCGAATCGGAGCCGATGGCATGAGACAGCGCGGCCGGCAATAATCCCAGGGTCGCGACGAGCATGGTCATCATGATCGGTCGCAATCTCAGAACCGCTCCTTCGATCGCGGATTCCTCGACGGTCTTGCCGAGAGATCGAAGCTGATTGATGTATTCGAGCATGATGACACCGGTCTGGACAGAAACGCCGAACAGCGCCAGGAAGCCCACACCCGATGAAACACTGAAGTGCGTTCCCGTGAATAGCAGCGCCAGTAGGCCGCCTACGCTGGCCATGGCCACCGTGGCCAAAATCAGTGCCGCCCATTTCGGCGAGCGAAACATCGTGTAGAGAATCAGGTAAATCACTACGACGGTTAGCGGCACGATGATGAACATGCGGGCCTGGGCACGCTTTTCGCTTTCGTATTCGCCTTCCCAATCGATGTGATAGCCACGAGGGAGTTGCACTCCGGCATTCACCTTTCTCATGGCCTCCTCGACCGCGCCGCCGAGATCGCGGCCGCGCACGCTGTACTTGATGGCCACGTATCGCTGGTTTCCTTCACGGTAAATTTCCGAGCCGCCATCCTGTTCCTGGATCTTGCACAATTGCGCAAGGGAGACGCGTTCGCCGGAGGGAGAGAGCAGCCGAATATTCTCGATAGCTTCCCTGGTGCTGCGGTATTGCGGGAGGTCACGCAGCACCAGGTCGTAGCGTGCCTCGCCTTGCAATACCTGGGTGAGGGCGTTGCCTCCTACGGCGGTCTGGATGGCATCTTGAATATCGGAAACGTTGATCTGATAGCGCGCGGCTTCCTGGCGGTCCACCTCAAAGTTAATGTTGGGCTGGCCGAGGGTGCGAAAAACTCCGAGGTCCTCAATACCCGGCACCTGGCGCATCGCGTTCACGATCTGATCGGCTTTTTGCTCGAGGACTTTCAAATCGTCGCCATAGACTTTGGTAGCCAGCTCACCTTTTACGCCACTGACAGCTTCCTCCATGTTGTCTTCGATAGGTTGCGAGAAGCCCCAGGACACGCCCGGAATTTTGTCGAGCTCGCGATTCATAGCGGCAATCAGTTCATCCTTGTCCTGGTGGAAGACGGGCCGCCACTGTTCCTTGGGCTTCAAATCGAGAAAGTATTCGGTGTTGAAAAAACCGGTGGCGTCGGTGCCATCGTCGGGGCGGCCGATCTGGCTGGTGCATTGCGGCACTTCGGGGAAAGAGCAAAGCATGGTGCGGGCCTGATTGGCGAGACGGATCGCCTCGGTGGGTCCGGTGCTGGCAGCCAGCGTGCCGCGCACCCATAGGGCACCTTCATCCAGGTGGGGCAAAAACTCGGAACCGATCACGCCTCCCACGGCGAGATAAATCGCGAGCAGCAATCCGGCTACGGCCACCCCGACGGTGATGAAGCGATGCCCAATGGTCCAGCGCGCGGCAATGCGATACCTGTTTTTCAAGGCGTCCATCACCGGGTTGCGCCATTCGTGCACGCCTTTGCTGAAAAAGAAACTTGCGAGCACCGGCGCGATGAGCATGGAAAACAGGAGCGCGCCGAGAAGAGCGAAAGCCACGGTCCACGCCATCGGCTTAAAGAGCCGGCCTTCGACGCGCTGCAGGGTGAAGATCGGCAAATAGGCCGTGATGATGATGGAGATGGCGTAAAACACGGGACGCTGGACTTCGTGTGCAGCCTCGGAAATGGCCTGCATCACCGTCCTCGTCTCGTCGTGATTTTTTCTCTGGCTGAGATGGCGGACGATGTTTTCAACCATGACGACGGCGCCATCGACAACCATTCCAAAATCGAGTGCGCCCAGGGATAGCAGGTTGGCCGGGATATTTTTCAGGTTGAGGCAGGTAGCGGCAAACAAGAGCGCAAACGGGATGGTGAGGGCAACGATGATCGCTCCCCGGATATTTCCGAGGAACAGGAAGAGAATGATGGCGACCAGGATGATGCCTTCCGTGAGGTTGTGAAGGACGGTGTGCGTGGTGTAGTGCACCAGGTCGCTGCGGTCGATGAATGGCACCAATTTCACACCGGCGGGAAGAATGTGATCGTTCAGCTCGCGAACCTTCTCGTGAATTCCGGCTAAAGCCTGGTCCGCGTTCGCCCCTTTGCGCAGGAGGACGATGCCGGAAACGACATCGTCATCGTCCACGATTTTGCCGTCTTGCCGGTGAATAGCTCGGGCGAACTGACCGAGCCGGATTTTGGGACCTTGCGCGACCGTGGCGATGTCCTTAATTTGCACGGGAGTGCCATTCTTCGTGACGATCACCGTGTTTTCAATATCCTGCACATTCCGGACGAGGCCAAATTCGCGCAGGTTCACTTGTTGCAGGCCGGATTCGATGAAGCTGCCGCCCGCATTATTGTTATTGTTCGTGAGTTGCTGCTCGACCTGGGCCAGGCTCAGCCCGTAATCGATCAGTTTGTTGGGATCGAGCCGAACCTGGTATTCGCGGGTGGGACCGCCGAAGCTCGAAACATCGACGACGTCGGGAACAGCTTTGAAGTTCTTCTCGACGACCCAATCTTCCAGCGACTTCAATTCCATCACATCGTATTGAGGATTGGTGCTGTGAAGCGTGTAAAAGTAGATCTGACCCACCGGACTCCAGTCGGTACCCATTACGGGCACCACACCGGCCGGTAAGGTGACTTGGGAAAGCCGTTCGAGTACCCGTTCGCGATTCCAGGAGTTCTGTTCCTCGTCATCGAAAATCAGCTTCAGGTCAGACAGGCCGAACAGAGAGAAAGAGCGCAAATGAACCACGTGCGGGATGCCGTTCATGACGATTTCGAGCGGAATCGTAACCTGCTGCTCGATTTGCTCAGCGGCGATTCCGGGCCATTGCGTGATGATCTCGACATAGTTATCGGCAACGTCCGGGTAGGCTTCGACAGGAAGTTGGTGAAAGGAAATCGCGCCCCAGCCAAAGAGCAGGAGCGCGGCGATGAGGATCAGGAAGCGATTGTGCAACGCGAAATCAACGAGTTTGCGAATCATGTTTGCACCAATGCTACTGCGCGATTGGGACTGCTCGACGGCTACTGCTCGATGGCTATTGCCCCGCTGCTATTCACCACTGCTCTGACCAACTACTGTGGCTCACCCTGTGACTGGGCTGCTGTTCCGCTGACGGTTGCAGCTATTGCTCGGGCTGTCCTCCAAACTGTCGTTCCAAACTGTTATGCCAGCTATTGTTCCACCGCGTTCTCGAACACCAGCGCATTCTGGATGACCTGGGTCCCGGGTTTGATACCCGAAATAACCTCCTGCATATTTCCCGAAAGCGTGACGCCGCTCGTGATGCCCACCCGCTGAAAATTGCCATTCCCCGCAGGCACGAAGACCCAATCCCGGTCGTGCAAATGCAAGATCGCGCTTGCTGGAACGGCCGCGTGCATCTCCGGCCGCTGGCCACGGAACGTAGCGGTCACAAACATGCCGACGCGCATCAGTCCCGGATTCTGTACCTGAATACGGACTTTGGCGGTGCGGAGGGTGGGATCGAGAACCGCTGCAATGTTGCTGATGGTACCTTGAAACACGCGTCCGGGATACGCGTTGAGGCGAATTTCCGCGGTGTCCCCGAGACGCACGCTGGGGAGATCGTTTTCATACACATCGCAGAGAACCCACACATGGGAAAGATCGGAGATCGTAAACGGGTTTGAGCCCAAAGCCTGCACCCCCGCCGCGCTGGTGACCTGCTGATCGGTGATTACGCCGGAGACGGGGGCGAAAATATTCACCACGCCGTCGGGTTTGTCGGGGTCGCTGCCCAAGAAACGCAGATGTTCTGCCGTGGTTTCGATATCGACTTTAGCTTTGTCCTCGGCGTCCTGAGCCACCTGCAGATCGTTGAGCGATATGGCGCCGCGAGAATATAAGTCTTTCGAGCGGTCGAGTTGCGTGCGTGCGAGTGTTTCGTCGGCCACGGCCTTGCGGTAATCGGAGTACGCTCCCGAGACGTCGGAGCTTCGGACCGTCAGCAATAATTGGCCCTTCTGCACCGTATCCCCGAGGCGCGCGCGTACGTCGACCACCCGGCCGGAGGCGAGTGAAATGACGGGCACGTTGCGGGATACGTCCGGAGCGATTACTCCGGTGACCACCAACTGCATACGGGAATCGTGCGGCACCGCTGTGGTTAGCGGGAACTGCTCGGGATGATCGACCTGCGCGACAGTTCCCTCCTGCTCATGCTCGACCTGCGCGGGAGGGGGAGCTTCTGCGGCGGGATCAAGTTTCGCTCTGCCGCAACCCACACAGGCGAATGCCGCGGCCGCGGTGAACAGAACGAGCAGGCGGCTGTTTGCGTGTCGCATGAATTGCCTCGCGTTCCAGCACAACAACAACGGTTGCGGATCGCATCCTGAAAGGGACCGGCGCAAGACTGGACGCCGGTACGCCCGGCGCTTTTTTCCCAGAAGCTCCGCAGCCAGCAATCCGAAGGGCTTTATTTTGCCAGGTTGATTTTGGCCTGGAGGACCCACGCAGTCAGCGTGCGCGGCCCTGATGCTTGGCTAGTCGAATGCAATGCGCGGTTCAGGTTAGACGTGCGCTAGAGGGTGGAATATGGCGGAGCGCGGTCACGGCAAGCTACGGTTCGAGAAAGCGGCGATACATTGGAATTAACGAGGGCCAAATAGCTTCCGGCCAGATTGCTTGGTGCGAATCCATGCGGCAGTACGGCCGCAACTGCACCAGTTACGGAATTAACAAGCGACTTACGCAAGAGCTTTCCGGCAGCCAGACGGAGGTGCGAAGGCTGCGCGAATAACTGGCAGACGTTGCGCTTACCCGAGGCGGCATCCACGGCCACGCTTTCGGGGTGCAGATCGTCGGTAAGGGAGATCGCGGGAAACAGGAGCGCCAGCGCGCAAACCAGCGCAATGGCCTCCCGGCGAATGTGGCAGTGTAAGTGGTGGCGTGTGGGTAGCCAACGGAATCTCCATACGCCCACTACAGCGAGCGTGATCGACAGCCACAGGAGATTGAGAATTGTTTCCATGTCCCGCTAACAGAGCCTTTCGCCTGCGTGCACTAGTCTATAACGAGAGCGCGCGGAGCGACAATTCGTTGCACAAGAGCAGGTGCAATGAGCACCGAGGAACTGTTCAAACGGTTGGACGCAATAGAGCAGGTGCGGGAAGCATCTGAATTTGGTATTTGCGAGGCACGGAACGGCCGCGCGCAACGCCGAATATAGTTTGTGCGGGGACAAATGCGCGCTAAAAAAAGGAAGAGGCTGGTTGCCGTGTTTCGCGCCGGAGTCTGGAACCGGCGTTCGCACTTGGTATTTGCAACCAGCCTCTCGTCCTTATTTACTTATGCTTCCTATGCTTTCTTACGTTTTGTTAGGCTTTCTTACCGCCGGTTCTTACGCGACCTTTTCTATTTCCAGGCTGAGTAAATGGGTTTGCTGACGATGAAAGCAGGATTGGCGCCCGGTTTCGGATGGAATTTCTGCACGCGGCCTGCGTCCACTTCCGCGACGTACAGATTGCCGTCCTGATCCACACTCAGGCCGTGCACACCCCACAGGCCCCCCGGGAAATCACCCATGCTGCCCCAGGAGTACAAAAGGTGGCCCTGCAAATCCCACTCGAGCATTTTGTTAGTGGTGCGGTCAAAGGTCCAAATGGTGTGACCCGCGCCAATGTACAGCAAATGCAGGCTCGATGGTTCGGCATTGACCTTCCACTCGTACAGATATTTGCCGTTCTCATCGAACACCTGGATGCGGTGATTGTTTCGATCGTTCACGAATACGTGGTGAGTTTGGGGATCGACGGCCACGCCGTGCACGTTACTGAAGTAGCCGGGCCGCGTTTCGACGGGAACATTTCCACCGCCGCCGCGCGGGCCGCCCTTCATGCCCCAGGCCATGAGGAACTTGCCGTTTTTGTCGAACTTCGCGACGCGCGTGCCGGTGTATCCGTCGGAGACAAAGAAAGAGCCGTCGGGCAGCCAGTCAAGGTACGTCGGGCGATTGAAATGCGTGGCGTCCGCGCCCTCGACCTCGGGTGTGCCGATCGTTTGCAGGAGTTGTTTTCCGTCGTGGGTGAACTTGTAAATCACCTGCATGTTGTCGTCGACAATCCAGACATTTTTTTCCGGATCGTAGGGGCTGATGTACACGGAATGCGGCCGGCGGAAGAGCTTATCCCACTGTTTCCAGGTCTCGAGGATGTTTCCGTTTCCATCGAGCACCACGAGACAGTTTTCCCACTTCGCGTCGACCCCAAGCTGGCGATAAGGCGGGCCCTTAATTCCCAGGTCGGGAGCCCGGCCTTCCCACGCCGTGAGCCATTCCTTCATATTGTTGTCCGTGCCACCGGTGCCCGGCAGAGAAGCCACCGTGGCGTCACGCCAAAAACCGGCTACCGGAAAGCTGATGCTTGGTCCAGCCTGCGGCAGCAGCATCGGCTTGGGAGGCGCCATCTTCGGCAACTCGCCCCGAAACAGAGCGTAAATCCGATTGGGACTCTCCGCGAAGACGCTTTCGCCCGCGCCATAAGTCCACTTTTCATTTCCGGGCAAAGTACTGATGTCCTTGGGCCAGCCCTTCACAAGTTCGTAGGGACCGGTGAGATCCTCGGAACCTACTTCGCCGGGCACGGCGGCAAACCCGGTGCCTGGCTTTGCTTGCCCCTCGACTTGCGACATTCTGCCGGAAATACGAATGCCGATTCCGACACCCAGCGCTAACATCAACAGCATCAAACCTGCTTTTCGCATGCATACCCTCCGAGATGATTGGCGATCTTGCATCAGGCAGCCCAGCCAAACTGCATTCGGTCGAAAGAAATAGCGCAGCAAAAATCGATCCAGCGGCGCAGCACGCCATTTTGGCAATTGACGACCAGATCAGGGTCGCTGAACGGAGAGCCTATAAGGCGAGCGACGAAATGGCAAGAGCATTACAGAGGAGAGGAAAGGCGCCTTTGGGCGCCGGGGGTGCCAACAAGAACTCGCGAACGACCAACTTTTGGTGCTTCGTGGCGAGAACGATCACGGCCGCGACTTTTCGCGTTCGACCATGGGCACGTGCAGGACTGCAACGACAGGTTTCTGCGTAGCCTTGCTGCGTGGTTTATTTGCGTGGGCCTGTTACGGCTCGTCACGGCCTCTTACGTAGGCTGGTTACGTTGTCGAAGGCGACGTAAATGCGCCTTGTACGTATCCGGCACGCCATTGTTCGAGTGCAAGTCCAAGACGTCCCATTTCCACGACCACAGCCTCGCAAGCCTCTGCGAGACCGGTGAGTGCGCCTGAGCGCGCGATGCTTTCAAGCCGCAGCGCCGCGTCGCACGTATCCTGCGCCGCGAAGATGGCTACCGAGCCCTTCACGAAATGAGCAGCACGCTCGAGAGCCGGCATATCTGCGTGCACCAGGGCCTCGTTGATATTGAACAGCATCCTGGGGCTCTCATCGAAAAAAAGCTGGACCAGTTCGGCAAGAAGTCCTGGATCATCATCGAGGCGCAACAGGGCCAGTTCGCGGTCAAAAGCTTCATGTGCATGAACACTTTGTTCCGGTGTTACCAGATGCGTCATAAACACTGGCACCATTGTGCGCGCAAGAGTGCACGCCGCGCCGTAAAGAACGGGACACCGATGACGTAACGGTGAACTGGCAAGGCGATGGGATTGGGGGCCGATTTGGCCACGCGACACTCGGGCACCAAGAGAATTTAAGCGGCAGGCACCCAATTCCCGTTGATTTCCGCGCAGTAATCGTGCCACTGCAACTTGGCTCAAAATGTCGTCATACAACCGCATTCGTGAGCGTTGCTGAAAACAGCGCCCTCGATTAAACTGCAAACCTCGGAGAGGTGTCTGAGCGGTTGAAAGAGCCCGCCTCGAAAGCGGGTAGCCTGGCAAAACCGGGCTCGTGGGTTCAAATCCCACCCTCTCCGCCATCACCTTAGATTCAGTGGGTTAGAGTCTTCCTAAAATCTTTTCCTAAGAAATCTCCCGAGTTCCCGGGCTTTTCAGTATTAGCCCTCAGGGGATTCTTATGGCTCAGTCCAAATTCACGCTGTACAAGTTCGTGAAGCTCGGCAATGGCGATTGGCGTTGTAAAAAGGCTGCTTTCTATTCGAACGGAAAAGCAAGCCGAACCGCTGCATCGTCGACGGCAAGGAAGGCGTACAGCAATTTTGAACGTGATGATCTTTCTCAAATGGGTGAAAGTCGAGCACGGAGTCCAGAAATGCGATTGGCCGCCCAAGCGTGAACGTGACCCGGAGGAATACACGGGCGAGGAAACCGAAACGCTGCTCGACTATGCCAACGACGAGGACCGGCTCGTGCTTAGTTCATTTCTCTGCTCGGGATTCCGTTCCGGCGATGTTCTTCCAAAGCCGGCCGCGGCAGCGCAGTTCCAACGCAGATCGCACGCACTGCATGTTTTCTCGGGGGAGCTTGGGTTGGGGTGGGCCAAAGGCGAGTAGCTCTGCAGTCCTCAATTTGTTCCACTGTTTGACCGGCCGCAAGGACATCGACATTGCCGTGCAAGATAACAAGATAAATTGACCTTGGTCGGCTTGCAAGTCGCATTCGGTATCAATAATAATGCGCGGGTAGAGTGTAGGACCCTCCAGCGCGTTGAACCGCGTTCCCGCAACGTTCCCAGTCTGTCTACCAGTTGTGGGCAACTGATAGCCCGCCTCGATTATCGCACTGTGAACCGGACGGGCTGGATGTAAAGATATTCCCCACCTGAAGGGGAATTTTGTAATCGCCGGCTTTCACCTGAGGAACTTCATCACGATCTAATCTACCGTGACTGAAGCTGATGTGAGCTGCAGAACGAAGTACAGAGGGACCTAAACGAATGATTGGGCCAGCAGCCATACGCCCACCTCAAATCTGCCGCTGACTATACAACAGGCTGCACCGTTGGCTGTCCCTAGAAATCGTGACAAAGACAGATGCTTCGCAGTCTCTCCGGACGAAGTTAGTCAATCGGAGCAGCACCCGGATTGAAGTTCTCCGGAATGCGTCGTGCTACAACATCGTGCCACACCGCTGTAGCCGCTAAAACGTACTCACCTTCTATCCGCCTGTCGATCAATCCAACCTCGCCGGCTCGCAAGTGAGAATGTAAAATCTTTCGCAAATAGTTGACACGTTCCCATCCGCAATGCTATATGCCACACTCAGTTCTCGTCAGAATGAAGGCTAGTGTGGGGCTCGCCTTCCCGCCGTTGGTTAACAAACAAGGAGTGTGCATATGAACGCATGTGCCAGGAACATCGCGCATGGTTTGTGGGGTCGTATCGTAGTCGCCGGGACGATTATGCTGCTTTTGAATTGCACTTCACTGCTCGCACAGATTAATACCGGCCGCGTTCTCGGGACCGTTACCGACCAATCCGGCGGCGTCATCGCCGATGCTATGGTCGTGGTGACGAATGTGGACACAGGCGTGGCGCGAAATTTGGTCACCGACACCGCGGGAGAATACGTTGCGCCCAATCTGAATGCGGGCAAGTATTCGGTTCGCGTGTCGGCCCCTGGCTTTCAGGCGTTCGAGCGCCAGAACATCGACCTCGAAGTTGGTAAAGATGCGCGTATTGATGCGCAGCTCACGCCCGGTCAGGTGAACCAGACGATTACAGTATCAGAGAGTATTCCTCAGCTTGACACCACCAGTGCGACGGTGACCGGCACCCTCAACACTGAGACGATTGCCGATATCCCCCTGAATGGCCGCAATTACCAGAATTTATTGCAACTCCGTCCGGGCGTAACGACCAAGCCGGGCGGCGGGACGCTGACGACGTCGACCAATGGACTTCGCCCCGAAGACAACAATTATTATGTCGAGGGCTTGGACAACGACGAGCCCTTCACCGGGCAGAGCATCATCAATTCAACGCTTCCCACCGGGGACGCGGCCACATTTGTGCCCATTGACGCCATTCAGGAAGTCAACGTCCAGACCAATTCGCCGGCGGAATTCGGCAAGAGGCCCGGCGCGGTCATCAACGTCGGCCTCAAGTCAGGCACGAACGCTGTTCACGGCTCGGCCTTCGCCTTCGGGCGCTCCGACGCGTTCGATTCGCATGAGTATAGCTTTGCCCCCTCCGCCAAACCGCCTGCGGAACTCGAACAGTGGGGCGGCACGGTGGGTGGGCCCATCGTAAAGGACAAACTGTTCTATTTCGCAGGATTTGAGCGGCAAACCTATAATGTTGGGGCTAACTATCCAGTTTTTGCGCCAACTTCGGTAAACACAGGTGATCCGTCCCAGAGCATTCCTGCGGCCGAAGCGGTCTTGCAAGCGCGCGGCATCCCGCTCAACGCGCTCAGCCTGAAGCTACTGCCGCTTTTCGGGCCGAACACTTCCAACTCCGACAGTCAAGCCTATGGTTTCCCGAATATCGTCAGTATTTACAACACTGTTGGAAAGATTGATTACCACCTGAGTGACCATCATACCTTGGCTGGATCGTACTTCTTCGGTAACGGTACATCCATTGCAGAAAGCGAAACCAACCCGGGAATCACGCAACCCGGTTTTAGGGACAACGCGGGACTTCGCGCCCAATTTGTGACCACGAGCTGGACCTGGACCCCAAATTCGACGTGGGTGAACGATCTGCGGTTCGGCTGGAACTTCCACCATCGCCAGGATCACGTGGACGACATTTCCACGCCGCTCAGCACTTACGGCCTGAACACCGGCGTGACGAATCCCGTCTTGGGCGGTTTCCCAACGGTTACCGTCAACGGCTTCTCCCAGTTAGGCGGCGATCCCAATTTGCCGAAGTCCTATGGTCCGTCCAAGGATTACGATCTTGTGGATCACGTTTCCTTTTTGCGCGGCAAGCATGCCTTTAAGTTTGGCTTTGAGACGCTGTTTATGCAGCCCTTCTTTGGCAACTATTCCGGAGCCAGGGGCATAATCGCCTTCGGCGACAGTAGTAGCGGTACGGCTTTCCCCGGTTCTACCCCTTTGGAGGATTTTCTCGCCGGCACCCCCGATGCCAGCGCGGGTGGAACGATACTCAATGGCGACCCGCGTCGCAATCTCAGGCAGCAGGACTACTCCGGCTTCTTTGAAGACGTTTGGCATGTAAAGCCCCATGTGACGCTGAACCTCGGGCTGCGTTATGAATATTTTACTCCTCTATCGGATGCTAATAATTTGGTCGGCAATTGGGACCCGCAGGTGGGGCTAATACAGCCCGGCGTGAACGCTACATCCGCTTACAACGGCTATCACAAGGATTTCTCTCCCCGAGCTGGCGTGGCTTGGGATATTGGTGGGAAGGGAAAGACCGTTCTCCGGGCGGGTGGCGGAGTCTACTACGTAGACTTGGTGATTTCCGCCATGGTGGATAACATCACCCTTCCCGGCAAACCGTCGGGCATCACCGCAATTCCCACAGCCTACAGCACCGGCGCCGACGGAACAGCACCCCCGCTCAAACCCATTACAAGCGGTGGCATCGGAACGTCGTTTCTCAGCTTTAATGGGTCCGCTCTCAACTGGTCCCTCGCTGGCCCGATCTTTCCTGCCAATCAGATCGGCAGTACCTCAGGGTTTAGGTGCGGCGATGGCCTCAACGGTCATCCCTCGCCTTGCAGCATCCTGGCCATGGACAGGAACCTCGTTCCGCCACGGGTCGAGAATTGGACCTTGGGCATTCAGCGCACCCTGAGCAACAATTTTACCTGGGAAATTAACTATATCGGTGACCATAGCGGCAATTTGGTTGGCATTCGGGACGTCAATGCGATTGATCCGGCCAACCCGCTGGAAAATACGCCCAGCTGCAATCACTGCGAAAACATTACTCACCGCCCCTATTACTCCAAATTTCCTTACTTGCAATACATCAACTACATGACGAACCTCGACACGTCCAATTACAACGCCCTGCAGACGACGCTCACCGGCCGGAGTTACCACGGCCTTGGCTTCGTCGCTGCCTACACCTTTAGCCATGCCCTGGATGACAACTCCGCAAATCGTAACGAGCAAGTTCCGATGAACAACCTGAATCCAGCTTTGGATTACGGGAATTCCAGCTTCGACCAGCGGCATCACTTCTCTTTGACGCTCAGCTATGCCATTCCAGGCAAAAGAGGGTTCGGACAACTTCTTCAAGGATGGAGCGTCAATTCGGCCGTGTTGCTCCAGAGCGGGCTGCCCTACAATCCGGTGGACACGCGTGACATCAGCAAAACCGGCGACAAGAAGTCAGACCGTTGGGATTTCTTCGGCAATCCCAGCGACTTCAAAGCCGGTAAATTCCCGATTCCGTTCTTTGCTGGCACGAACATAGCTGCCATGCCCGCCATGTGCTTGCAGGAGGCTACTGCGATTGGCACTGCGGGACCCAGCGGCAATTTGGCGAAGTTTGGCTGTTTTGCCAAGGGTAATTCGGTGTTAATCGCTCCGCCGACCGGCACCTTTGGAACAGCCGGCCGGAACATTTTCCGCGACGATGGCTTCCGCGATTGGGATTTTTCCTTGTTTAAGAACTGGACGGTAAAAGAACGGCTTACGGCTCAGTTCCGCGCCGAATTCTTCAACATTCTCAACAAAACGATTCTCGCGAATCCTGGCAGCGGCGGTCTTACCGGCAATGGGAGTCTCGGCTGTGGGTGCCAAACGCCCGACAGCGCGGGACAGAATCCGTTGCTCGGGACCGGCGGCGCCCGCGCCATCCAGTTGGGCTTGAAGCTTCTGTTTTAGTCGCCCGACACGCGAGCGCCAGCGTCTAACTTTGCGTGCCACAGCACACGCTCTTCCCAATGTGCTGTGGCACGTGAAGGTCTAATAGCATCTAACGCTCGTGAAGAGGGACTGGAAATTATCATTTACCTGCTCATGTTCGCGCGACCGGTTACGAGGTCCTGCATATTCTTAACTCAGATGTGAAAGCTTGTCGTAACGCGGATTCTGCCTTTGTTGCCGGAGCTTCCTTTGAACTGGAGGATCCGGACTAGATTGCGCGCGATCCGGAGTACCGAGCCTATTTAGAGAAGCATTTACCCGCCGTATTTGCGCAGCACTTCCGCGTATTCGGAGTGCAGATGGCAATGTACCGGTTCGGCCATCCTACTCTGGTATCGAATAGCCTCGGTCTGCCGAGCGTTAAGTGACTGTCGGACTTGCGGACCACCTTTCCCACTATTAGTCACGCCCCGGATGCCAAAACTCCGACCCAGGAATTATTGGGCTGGATCAATAGGTTGCTGCGCGCACGATCAATCGTGGTCTCGGCCGTTCAAAAGTCAACCGTCTTCCACCGTTACTTGGCGTCCCCTGTGCCGGCAGGGGTAGCCAGGTTATCGCGGTAGGCGATAGCATCCGAAGGCACGCAGAACGCTTCGTCAAAATCCTGGTTCTTCATCCAGTAAAACGTGCCTTTCAAGAGCTGGAATGTCTTCGTGTAGTACTTCGGGTCGTCCACGGTCATTTCGAATTGAACGTTGTATTCGTCGACGCGCGTGTAACGCTCCTGAAAATGAGCGGCAGTGCTGTGTGGGTGTCCATCTTCATCGAGCCAGGTTCTATCATCCACGCCCGTCGTGTCGATGACGAAAGTGTTGTCGCCCTCCCAGTGTCCGACTGAATATCCATAGAACCTGGAGTCAGGAAATCCCTTGGCGTCTACCTTTGAAGGGAGCGATCTTCCGTCCATCCAAACATCGCGCCAAACACGTTGGTACTGCTGCAAAATGATCATGCGATTCGGAACGTGCTCGAACCAAATTCCTTCTTTATTCACGAACGCATGACTAATGATACCGCGCGTCAGCCCAAGCGGATCGCAGGTGACGAATGGATCGTTCGTAGCGGCTATTGAAACCACTCCCTGCGGCTTATTTTGTTTGAATCGTGCTTCGCCCGCAGGCGTCATCGGAGGTACCGCTATCTTCGCAAGCATCAATGGACCGATCCACGCTCCGTTTAAATCGCGCTTAGGGGCGGGTCCCGGGGGATTTGGCATCTTCGGGACTCCGGGGACGATCTCGTTCGGATTGCCCCGCCGCCCGCCCACCTGCGCCGCGCCCGAACCTGGCAGGGAAGCGCAGCAAAGAGCCAAAAGCGTCAAAAAGGTAGTGATCGATATGGCCATCGAACTTCGCATTTGAGATGCCTCCGCACGCAAGCTCTTCGGAACGCTCAACCCGCCGCTGTGATTTTGCAGCTAGCGTTATCTATCGGGAGACGCTCGAACGTCAAGTCTGTTTTGCGCAGGGTTACGCAAAAAAATCGCGGCATATCTCGCGTCCTGGCTGCCCATAAGACGGCCGAAGCTCTATACTAAGCCCTTTGACATCGGGACAATAAACGCTGGGTTTCGAACCAGCAGTGACTCTGTGTACCTACGGAGGTCGAGGAGTACTTGAAGACTCTCGATCCCGCTGAATTTGATCCAAGTGCTTCTGGCTGCGGCCGGGCAAACAGGTAAAATGCTGAGTTGGTCCTCAGCCAACTCCAGTTCGGCCTCACGCTGATTTCTTAGCAGGGCAACATCGTTGAGCTTTTGACCCTGGTTGCTTTGGCGCCCGCATAAGGTCACCAGCAGGTCGCGCCGCCCGCAATGGACAAATTGATATCTGCACATGGAGGAGTCGCCAAGATCCACCCGTGTGGAAATGCAACGACCTCCCTGGAGAACTCGCAGCAAGAGGCGGGATTAGCGTAGCGACCTATTGATTCAGAGGCTCGGTAACGGGCTTCCAAAAAAACGAGCGTCTCTTGTGCCTCCCCGTCCGTTCCTCACTAAAAACGATCCATGGGGCAACGGTGCCAACTCAAGCAGAGAGACCGTACAAGCAGGCCGTATCAGTTGGGATGCTTGTCTCCGCCAACGACCGTGTCATCCAACCGGGTGCCATCAGCAAGGATGATATGGTTCAGGCGGCCGACAGGACTGCCCGACTTCGAAGCAAAGATGTAAACCGTGATTACGTCCCCGGGCTGGAGAGTGGTCTTTGTCCAGCCGACCGGCGCTATTGCCGTAGGAGCTCCCGTTTCGCCAACCCAGTGCACCACGTTGCCTTTGTCGTCTTTTACGTCAAAATAAATCAGGCTATGCGGATTTGACCACATGAACTTGGTCACGACGGCGGTCTTCAGCTCTGTGATCTTGTTGGAGTACGCGGGAGTTCCATGATGCGCCACCGCAGAGCCACAAATAACTAGAAGAGCAGCACCCAAAACAAACCCCGCCAGCATCCTGCTGGATTTGTTTTTGCATGGGAAAAAAAAGGCCTTCATAAGAACGTCCCCTTTTGGGTTGACAGTATGATGCGGATACTATTTCGTTCGGCTCTATCGAGTCAAGTTTATCATCAGCCCCAGATCCGCAGCATCCAGTTCCCGCTGACCTTCTTTGCCTGCCAGGCGGTCACAGCAGCACACCGTGAGTGGTAGTCCTTCAGAGTTTTGCGCGCTACGTGGCCATTTCCTGCGGAATCCGGCGATTCTGTCTCACGCTCTTTCGGTGCTTTCATGATTTTATACTAATTCAGACCGGTTTCGGGGGGCGGAAGTATCGGTCAGCGCCTTGTGCAACCTGTCCCTGACTTGCTTGTGCGCTGCTTCACTTTGCGCTGCCTGACCGCTCGCCTCTATCAAAATGTTATTTCGCTCTCTAAGTTCCCGAAAGAAATCTACTGCCGCAACTCCCAGCGCCTCAGCGTGTTCGGATTCACTGCGGGTTTGATTGGCACATTCGATCAAAATGTCCTGGTAAAATCCTGGGTGACGTTCCCGCCCAAGTGGTCTGCCGAGGACATGGCACCAGCTTGCCCGGCGCCCCTTGATCGCCGCGAGGATCGAATCTCGCGCTACGGCGTAAATTCCAGCTTTCGGCGCGGACACTTCCATTACTTCCGCGTACATCGTGAGTAAAATTATGACCACCGTTGGGCAGCTTTTGCACAATGTAGGGAGCCGCTTGCAGCCCGTGCATTATCGGCATCGAATGCACCTCCGACAGAATATGAGCTGAGGCACGTTGGTGCTGGGTATACCTGAGTTCGCTCGCTGCCCACCGTACGCGACAATTGGCGGCGAATCGTCCATTGTTTGTCATCTTGCGGTCGTTATTTAAGTGTGGCCCGAAATCACGAACACGAACCGCACAACACGGCTCGTTTCCGCTATTCTTCCGTTATAATGCGTTGCGATATTTCGGGGGCCTTGTCGGGGGCAACTTGAAGCATTTCAGGGCGTTCCTGCTCGCTTTGCTGTTCGTACTGGTCATAGTGTTGGTGAGTAGCGCGCTGCTGATTCACCACGGTTTCCGTGCAACCAGCCGGCCTTCTGCGCTCGAGACATTCGTTGCTCGCGCGGCACGAAATTATTCGATCCCCAATGCAGCCCGAAGAGAAACAAATCCGCTGGATGCCACCCCACAAAACCTTCAAGATGGCCGCGATGCATTCCTTGCTCGATGCCAGACATGCCATGGCCATGATGGAAGCGGACTCGCTCCAGTTGGGCAGTCGCTCTACCCTCGTGTTCCAAATCTTCGGGCAGCGCCCACGCAAAATTTAACGGACGGCGAAATTCACTACATCATCGAGAATGGTGTTGAGCTAACCGGAATGCCCGCGTGGGATAACCCCCATCACACGCTGAGCGATGATACCTGGAAACTCGTTCTTTACATTCGCAGCATTCGGCCATTGACCCAACAGGAGCAAGTTCACCAGACGCAAACTCCCACTTCGGCGCATTATGTCGGCTCTCAAGCCTGCGAAAAATGTCATGCGACAATTTACGAGCACTGGCAACATACGCCGATGGCCAATGTTGTCCGCGACCCGCGCCAACATCCGGACGCGATCATTCCCGATCTCGCGACCAACAACGTCTTCAAATTTTCCAAGGATCAGGTCGCATTCGTTTACGGCAGCATTTGGAAGCAAAGATACTTCACTAAAGTCGGCGACGATTATTTTCCACTGCCCGTGCAATGGGAGGTGCTCAATCACAAATGGAGCAAGTATCAGGTGCCCCCGACCGGAGGCGACTGGTGGGCTGCCTTCTATCCGCCTGACAATATGCACCGTCCTACGGGACCGCTTTGCGATGGCTGCCATTCGGTCGGTTATGACATTCATACCAAGCAAGTGGCTGAGTGGAATGTCGGCTGCGAGCGCTGCCACGGCCCGGGTAGCGATCATGTGGAGCATCCTACGCGCGGCAATATTCTCAATCCTGCCCACATGGACTATGTGGCCGCGAGTGACACTTGCATCCAGTGCCATTCGCAGGGCCAGCCGCTTTCAAATCCAATTGATGGCAAATACTACGATTGGGCAGTGGGTTATAACGTCGGGCGCAGACTGGCGGATTTCTGGAAGTTGGAAGACCACACGCTTGGCGAACCGTCGAATTTCCTATACTTTCCGGACGGCACAGCTCACAAGAATCGTATGCAGGGCAATGATTTCGTGCAAAGTGTGATGTATCGTCGCGGCATTACATGTTTTGACTGCCACGACGTCCATGGAACCGGGAACTACGCGCAACTACGCAAGCCGGCGAACCGGCTTTGTCTCGATTGCCACGGTCCATTATCACCAAACGGGCCGAGGACAGCGACTATCGAGGAGCACACGCACCACAAAGACGGCAGCGCGGGCAGTCAGTGCGTCGCTTGCCACATGCCCGCGATCGAAACTGAAGGACCCGCCAACACGCTTGTGCACGCACATACTTTTCGCTTCATCACGCCAGCGATGACCGATAAATACAAGATTCCTAATCCGTGCACCTCATGTCATTCGGATAAGACGACGGCATGGGCCCGCGACACCATGGGCCACTGGGACGAACGTTCTCCGTGGCGCTCAGGCCAAAATCCGGCATCGAACTGAACTCAATCTCCTTGCGGCAAAGGCAAACAGCCACATTTTGCTGGTCGAAAACGGTCCAATTGTGTTGGGGCTTACGGTCTTCTCGCGTGGGATCGATGCTGCACGCGAAAAGTTCATGGAACTGGCACAGGTGGATTCTGTTTGGCTCGCACACACCGTTTGGAACAGCGAGAAGGTTGTGTGGTTCTCTCACGTCTGGCCGCATGCGATGAGGGAGCGGTTTACTGACAAAGAACAGCTCAGGTCCTCTCTAAGTGTCTAAGCCTCAGCGTGGTGAACCAGGCGAGAGCCACATTCCCCGTCCGCGCTCGTTTGGCTCATTACGCCAGCGGGTGAAAAACATTGCACCAAATGCGAGAAGGCTTGCCGGGAGATTAGTCCAAACATTCTTTCTGCGATCCGAACACCTGTGTCAATCCCACCGTCCTCGCTGATTCTGTACCAAGCGTGGGAACAATAGAATGAGTTGTGATGGTGCGTTTTCGGTGGAGTGCTGCAGTGACGAGTTGGATCTTCAGTTCGCCACGGGTCATCGTACTTCACAGCAATGCCGTGTGCATTGGTGATGTTAACCACGTATCCTTATCTGCATTTGCCTAGCGGTGTGGGCGAGCGTCCATGCTCGAACAGGCGTTTTCTCGAAATTTATTATGCGGTTTGCATGGAGAGCAAAAACTCCGGCAGCATCCATCTCCTGCGGCATTCCGCCACTTTCAGCCTTTTTCTCGACAAGACATTGCTTGCGTCCAAACCTTTTAATACCCGGAATTGTAAAGCATCGGCGACACCACCACGCTCGCGGTGAGATAGAAGAAACAGCACGGAGAGGAGACACAATGAAAGTTCATATTTACCCTAAGCTGCTCTTGGGATTTATCGTCAGTGCGAGTTCGCTGGCGTTAGGGGCAGGACACGTAGCCGCCCAGGACATTCCCGCAACTGCTACCGCAGGGGCGGCTGCCGCGAGTGTTTCGGTGACAAGTGCAAGTGAGTTCGGTCAGACCGCCGATTTGCGTGCGCTCTCCGACTCCGTTCGCGCGCTCAAGGAAGAAGTGGAATCTCTGCGTCAGCAAGTTAGGGAATTGCAGGAAGAGCAGCAGAGTGGTCGCGCCAACGATCCGGTATTTCGGCCTGAAGAGAGCACTGAAAAAGGGCTGGGTCGCGATCTAAATGTGTCCGGACTTGATGCCTCTCTGGCCACCGCCGGTCTGAGTTATTCCCCACCCGCTAACGATCCTCACGCGGCTGCAACATCTCACGACACGATACCCGCTCAACAGAATCAGGCGGCATCGGCGCCGGACTCACAGCCGCAAACGACGGACGATCGGCTCGACAAAATCGAAGAACAACAGCAGTTTATTGATGCCAAGGTGAACGATCAATATCAAACAAAAGTGGAGAGCGGATCAAAATACCGCCTGCGGCTTTCGGGCATGGTGTTGCTCAATCTTTATGACGATCGTGGCTCTGTTGATAATCAGGATTTTCCAGAAGAGTCGCTGCCTCGCAATCCCATCAATTCCTCCAACTCATTCGGGGGAACGCTGCGGCAGTCGCAAATTGGACTGGACGCTTTTGGTCCGGACATCGCGGGAGCGCACACGAGCGGGAGCGTGAAATTTGATTTTGCCGGCGGTTTTCCTGACACGACAAATGGGGTTTCCCAGGGCTTGGTGCGTTTGCGCACAGGTTTTATTCGTTTCGACTGGAGCAACACATCTGTAATTGCAGGCCAGGATCGATTGTTTTTTGTGCCGCTCACACCCACATCCCTGGCCTCGCTCGCCGTTCCAGCCCTGTCATACGCAGGAAACCTATGGAACTGGTCTCCGCAAGTGCGAGTGGAGCACCGTCACAATTTCACCGAGAACTCCAGCCTTTTCTTGCAAGCTGGGATTCTCGATTCATTATCCGGGGACGTTCCGTTCTCGCCAAGCGACCGACAACCCACATGGGGCGAGGAGTCCGGCCAGCCAGCATACGCGGCACGCGCAGCGTGGAGCCGTCATATATCCGGGCGAGATCTAATAGTCGGATTTGGCGGCTATTATGGAAGGCAGAATTGGGGCTTCGGCCGGAACGTAGATGGATGGGCCGCGACGATGGACGTGACTGTGCCGCTTGGCAAATGGTTTGGTCTAACGGGGGCATTCTATCGCGGCAGAGCGGTCGGTGGACTTAGCGGAGCAATAGGGCAGGACGTATTGACTTCAGGGCCGATCTTCGCTGCGACAACGGTCATTCAGGGGCTGGATTCTGCTGGGGGCTGGATGCAACTAAAAATCAAGCCGACGCCCAAGCTGGAACTCAATGCCGCGTTTGGAGATGACAATCCGTTCGCAGGTGAATTGCGCCGTTTTAATCCGGTGCAATCTCTCTATGGAGTATTATTGTCAAAGAATTTGAGTCCGTTTGCTAACGTGATCTATCAAATGCGGTCGGACGTGGTGATCGCTCTCGAGTATCGGCGTCTTCAAACATTTGTGCTCAACAGCGGCTCGACTTCTGCTAATCACATGACCCTCAGTTTGGGGTACACGTTTTGAACATTTTCGATGCGAGACGATTTAGCACGGCCGCGAACTGGATGCTTGTGCTCTGTGCTTTCGCAGGCGGTGCGGCGTGCGGGGCGCAACAGGTACCAGTCACAGCGAAGGTCGAGGTAATTTCAGGGTCAACGAAGAAAGGAACACCGCCAACTTCGGGAGAAGGTGGAATCGATGCATCAAATGTTGCCGTGTGGTTGACACCGGTAAATGAACATGGAACCCCCTTAGCTCCCGAGACACTCCCGTCAGGCCCAGTTCCGCAGTTGGTGCAGCGGAACAAGACCTTTGAGCCGCACGTCGTGCTGGTCCAAGTGGGGTCAGTGATTCAGTTTCCCAACAAGGACCCATTTTTTCATAACGTGTTCTCGCTGTTTGACGGGAAGCGCTTTGACTTAGGGCTTTATGAAGCAGGGACGACTCGCTCGGTCCGCTTCAGCAAGCCCGGCGTGAGCTTTATATTTTGCGATATTCATCCAGAGATGAGTGCGGTGGTTGTCACGGTGGATACTCCATACTTTGGTCTTTCAGACCAAACTGGCCGTGTGACGATCACAGACGTTCCAGACAGCCGATACGAGATGCACGTGTGGTACGAACGCAGTGCACCCGACAGCCTGAAGGCACTTGACCGCATGGTGACTATTTCGCCGTCGGCGCGTTCGTTGGGAAGGATTCAGGTGACTGATAGTCACGACCTGAAAGTGGCGCATAAGAACAAATATGGGCAGCAGTACGTTCCGCCGGCAGATACCACGTATTAACAGTCCTGAGCACGAACCTTTGCTATTTTGACCTGTGACGCAGTGCGGTCCATTTCTCCCATTTACGTGGCACAAACCATGACTTACTTTTTACTTCCCTGTGACAAACTGCCCTGGCGTCCGCGCTAGACTCGCGTGCGAGCCCAAGAGATTTGGCGATCTCGAGGGTGGCCACGGGTGGGGCGGCAATCTGCGGGGATTGCCGCCCCCCTCGGATAGATATCCGCATCAGTCCAAATCTATCGCGTCAATGCTTAACGAGCTCCGCACCGGTTGCGAATGTCTTCCGGCAGGCGTACATTCAGCCAGGCTTTATGAGCAACATCGCGCTGCATGCAGCCCCGCTGCAGTAACAGCGCCGTCGGGAACCAACTGACAGCCTCATTCCTTCATGGACACAGTCTTGATTGTCGAGGATTGCCGCGCGATGCAACGCACGTTGCAGCGCCTTTTTGAACGTGATTCGCTGCAGGTTCACATCGCGTCGGATGGAATTGCAGGCCTCGAAAGCTTCCGGGCGCAGCCGCCCAGCGCGGTGGTGCTCGATTTAACTCTGCCGCACGTTTCCGGGAGGGAACTGTGTCGCACGTTCAAGGCGGATATGCCCTCGGTACCCATTGTGGTCCTAAGCGCTAACGCGGATGTTCAAGATAAGGTGCTTCTCCTGGAACTCGGAGCCGATGATTACGTAACGAAGCCCTTCAGTCCGAAGGAATTGCTTGCGCGTGTGCGTCGTGCGATGCGCCGCAGCAGAGGATTGCCCTCACAGCCCGTATCCGCATCTCCGCCGAGCGACCAGAATACAATCAAACGCGAGATACTTGCGTTCGGTGATGTCCAAATTGACTTTACCAGCATGGAAGCGTATCGCACGGGCAAACCGATAAGCATGACGGCGCAGGAATTCAAGTTGCTCAAGTTTTTTGCGAAGACTCCGCAGCGGGTCTTTTCTCGTGAAGAATTGCTCATAGAAGTTTGGGGATATCAGGATTACCCGTCCACGCGCACGGTCGACAATCACATTTTGCGTCTACGGCAAAAGCTCGAGCCCGATCCCGCCAACCCGCGATTCTTTCTCACCATTCATGGCGCTGGATACAAGTTCGTCCTTGGTGTCACCGGAGCGGACAAGAAGTGCTGACCACAGGGGAATATTGAATTCTTTTGTTGCGGTGTTCAGTGTCGCTGAGCTTTGAAGAGCGTTTATGGCGCGATTGCGCTTAAAAACCCAACTACTGATTTCCACTTTGCTGATCATCTGCGCTCTGACTGGGGCGATTCTCCTGATCGTCCGTCACACGGTGCGCTCCGAAATCGACGTGCAGGTGCAGGAAAGTACTCTGGCTTCCGTCGAGGCGTTTCGCGTTCTGCAGCAACAGCAGGAGATGCAATTATCGCGGACAGCGGCCATGCTCTCCGAACTTCCCATCCTTAAAGCACTGATGAGTACGCGGCACATCCCTACCATTCAGGATGCTTCGATATCTGTGTGGCAACTGGCGGGAAGCGATCTTTTCCTGCTGGCAGATCCCGTTGGCTCCATTTTGGGATTACACGTCACGCGCGCGGGAGTCGATCCCACTTCCGCGCAGGCGGACCTGGTTAATTCCCTGACAGAAGGGAGTGATGCTGCCTGGTGGTACGTTGGCGAGCGGCTCTATTGGGTATTTCTGCGTCCCATCACCGCTGGATCCGGAAGCGATGCCAAAGAGTTGGGGGTAGTGGCCGTTGGATACGAACTGGATTCCAGTGTTGCGCGTGATCTGGCTCCGGCGTCCGATAGCAAAATCGTGCTCGCGGCGGGCGACAAGATAATCGCTTCGAGTCTGTCACTCCAGGAGGCAAACGAGCTCTTGGAATTGGAACGACCCGGTGCTTCTGGCCTGAGTTCCATGCGCCATGAGCTGACGCTAGGCGGCACGGAATATGAGGTGGCATCGGTTCCTCTTCGCAATGGGCCGCCCTCGCCCGTGCAATGTTACGTGCTCGTATCACTGCGGCGCCCGATGAGTTTCATCCGCAAGCTCAATCGCACCATTCTGGTGCTGGCGATCTCGGCTGTATTGTTTGCGTGGGTGCTGTTGAGTTCAGTTTCCCGCACGATCACTCGCCCTCTGGACAATCTGGTTGCCGGCGTTCGTGCGCTTTCCTCCGGCGACTATGCTTATTCCATTACGCCTCGCGGTAGCAGCGAAGTTGCCGAACTCGGTGAAGCCTTCTCCAAGATGCGAGGAGATCTTCTAGCGTCCGAGCGGCACAGAATGGAGGCTGAGCGCATTGCGGCGCTCGGCAGGGCGGCAGGTTCGATTTCCCACGACCTGCGTCACTATTTGGCAACTGTGGTAGCCAATGCCGAATTCCTCTATGAGGCCGATAAACTGAAGCTTGACAGGGACGACATTTACGGCGAAATCAAAATGGCGTCCGAACAAATGACTGAGCTGCTCGATTCACTCCGCGAACTAGCCCGCGAGCGGCGGTCCATTTCCCCTATCCATGCATCCATGGACCATATCGTTCATCGCGCCACTGAAACCGTTATGTCGCGACCAGAGTTGCGACACCGCGCCATTTCCATCCATACAGCGGGCGATATGGCCGGGATATTCGATCCTCGCAAGATGGAACGCGTGTTTTTTAATCTGGTGCTCAACGCGGCCGAAGCTACGGACGATCATCGGGGGAGCGTCGCGATCGACATCTCCTCGACCCCAGAATTGTTCGAGATTCGCGTTGCTGATAATGGGCCTGGCATCCCTCCAGCAATTCGCAATACATTATTCGATCCCTTTGTCAGTTGCGGAAAATCCAACGGTACCGGTTTGGGCCTCGCCATTGCCAGCAAGATCGTTCATGACCATTACGGTTCCATAATCGCTGAGCGTACCTCTGAATCGGGAACAGTTTTCCTGATCAGGATGCCTCGCTTTCAACCCACCGTTAGCGACGTCGCAGAACCCACCAGACGTAACCCAGTGGAATCCAAGATGCAGAGTTGATTACGCGCAATTCGTGTGTACCGAACTTCATGAACTGATGAGCAGAACATTTGCAAAGAATCACTTCTTTGTAGATTGTGCCATTAGCGTAGTAGATTGAACGGACGTACGCAATGAGGCCGCCGGTCTGCTGCTTTGTAAATACGTCGTATTGAACCACACCTGATTAAATTCCTCGCCACGCTTCTCAGCGAACGGTTGCGCTCGGCCTGATTGCAACTACTCGCACGAAATTACAACCTTTTGACAAGGCACAGACACCTGGGAGGCACTTCCGGGTTAGAACACCTTTAATCTGTGAGCGCAAAGGAGGTGCTATGCCCAAGTGGATTTCAGGACGGTGTTGGGGAACCAACGGTTGCAGCAAGCGGTCAATGATAGGTGTAATCCTCGTGCTCGCTTCTTTATCGGTGTTGTTGGTATGTGACAGCGGCTCCGCGCATAGGTTGCCCTTGCAACACGTAAGAGCCATTCCGGCATTTGCGCGGAAGTACAGCTTGCCATGTTCTGCCTGTCACACAGCGTGGCCGGAGCTGAACAACTTTGGCCAGACGTTCCGGGATAATGGATATCAGCTCGGCAACGATCGCGATTCGCCTATTTATCAGCATCCCGCCTATTTCCCCATCACGTTTCGGATCACCCCCAATTGGCATCGCGAAAGCACCAGTCACCAACCCATCGATGCGGTTGCAGGAGATGCAAGCAGCGGTCTGATCGATGGGAGGGTCACAACCCATGGATTCGATCTTTCCGGGGTCGATATCTGGGCCGCGGGAACGCTCTACAAGAACATCTCTTTCTCCGTCCTACCCTCTTCGGATAACACTGGGCAATTCCACTTCGAGAATGCGTTTGTTCGATTGGATGATTTGCTGAAAAGCCGCTGGGTAAACGTGAAGGTTGGTAAGTTCGAGCTCGATAACATGATTTCAGAAAAGCGCTTTTTGAGCCTTTCGGCTAATGGAGGCTTGTATCAGACATATCACTTCACTCCAGTCGGAGATTCAAACGACTTCGGGCTAGGCGATAACCAACTAGGTGTGGAGTTATCAGGACACTCGGTAAACAGCTACACGCGGTATGGAGTGGCCGTGCTGAGCAGTAACAGTGGCAATGTCGGACTCCCCTCAAACCGGAGCTACGACACATATCTCACGTTCAGCCAGGCATTTGAAGCTGGCAGGCTCGGGATCGAACGATTTGGTGTGTACACCTACATCGGCGAGCGGCCCACGTTGTCGTTAACTTCCAGCGCGATTCCAGGGGCGCCCACGGGAGGTACAACCACGATCCCCGGAACCGGTACCGGCAACAAACCGTTCTACCGTGCAGGAGTTTCTGGAGACTTGTTTTTTGGGAAGTTCGAATTCCTGCCTTTTTTCATGCGCGGGCAAGACAGCGTCTTCCTTGCAACCTCCACGGCAGCGAATCAACCGCTCGCGACCGGCGCGAGCCCCGCCGCGTGGAACGGTGGTTTCATCGAAACCCACTACTACTTTCACCCGCAGTTAGTTTTAACGCAGCGGTATGAAATCGTGCGGATGTCTCAACAGGCGCTGCCGACTAATCCCGCCAACCTGGGCGATATCGACGCATATTCGATCGGATATCGCTGGTACCCCATTATGTTCAGTCGCGCAGGGCTGGCCTGGCATAGCGAATACGCAATTACAAAAACAATAGGAAACGTACCGCTTAGCGGAGATGGCGTAGGTCTGCCTCCACTTATCCCCTCTCGTGCTGTTTGGAGTAGCAGTCTATTGTTCGGCTTTGACTTTGCTTTCTAAGAGGCGACTGATGAAGCGCAAAAATGAAGGCCTAGCATTTCTCTCGATACTTACAATGATGTTTTTGGCAGGTGCGGTTAATGCCTTGGCGCAGGAAAGCCACATAGGGAACCTGACCGGCCAAGCGAACGGCGGAGCGCAACTTCATCCAGACGCAGGCAAACAGCTTTATCGCCGGTATTGCATCGGCTGTCACGGCGCACAGGGCGACGGTAACGGAGAAAATGCGCCCTGGATTGACCCCAAACCCCGTGATTTCACAGCTGCAGTCTTTAAGTGTCGTTCCACTCCGACGGGCACATTACCTACCGATGAGGATCTTTTCGAGTCCGTGACACGCGGATTCATCACTACAAACATGCCTTCGTGGAGGCCTCTCACAAACCATAATCGCGCAGACCTCGTTGCTTACATCAAGACGTATGCGGCCCGCTGGAAAACCGAAATGCCAGGTACACCCATCGTGATCCCACCGGAGCCTCCCATCACCATTGAAAGTATTCTGCACGGACGTGACCTCTATCTAAGCGTCGAATGCTGGAAGTGTCACGGTCCGGCAGGTCACGGGGACGGTCCGTCTGCCGCAACGCTTACCGACTCAAAGAACAACCCAATTCGTCCGTATGACTTTTCCGTTGGCTCACGCTTCAAGTGTGGTGTCACAAACCAGGATCTTTACCGGATCTTCATGACCGGTCTGGACGGCACACCCATGCCCTCTTATGCCGAAACAATTAAGCCCGCGGATGCGTGGGATTTGGTTCATTTCTTGCGAACTCTGCAACCTTTGAAAACCCCAGAGGCCGCCGTCTGGAAAGCGTGGATCGCTTCGCATGCAGGACAACTGCGGCCGATCGGGCCGGATCAAGGCCCGAGTGGCGGGCAGTAGTTTTAACGATTAATCCAAAATCGATATGGAGGACACGAAGATGCGAATTCATCGCCCGGTTATGTCGCTGTTTTTGATGGCGTTCTGTTCCATTGGAGTTTGCGCCGCGCAGACGAGCGGGGGCGTGACCGGTAAAGTTACTGTGAAAGGTGCGACTTTCCAGCCAAAAACGATCAACATGTCGAGCGAGCCGGGTTGCGCAAAGATGTATGCAACTCCGCCGACCACGGAAGACGTTGTGATTGGCCCAGGTGGTGCGTTAGAGAATGTCGTGGTGTATGTCTCCGCCGGCGCTCCCGCCGAGAACACACCGCCCAACGCGCCTGTGTCAATTACCCAGAAGGGTTGCCGGTTCGCCCCCCATGTGGTCGCCATGCAGGTGAATCAAGAATTGAAGGTGATCAATACTGACTCTACATCGCACAATATCCATCCGCTGCCCAAGGCCAATCGCGAGTGGAATAAAGCACAACCTCCCGGGGCTGCACCGCTTACCGAGACATTTGCGAGGGAAGAGTTCATCCCCGTGAAATGCAATATCCACCCGTGGATGCACAGCTACTTTGCGGTGCTGAAGACATCACACTATGCGGTAACCGGGGCCACCGGAGAGTTTTCCCTGGACAATTTGCCGCCGGGAAAATATACGATCACGGCATGGCATGAGACCTACGGCACACAATCCCAGGAAATTACCTTATCCGGCGACCAAAGGTTGCCAATTACTTTTGTGTTCAAAACCAAGCCGTAAAAAAAAGGACGGCAGAGGTGAATGCCTCTGCCGTCCTTTTACATCGTTTCTGCAATTCTTCCGTCTATTCCTCGTCTCCATCCTGCAGTTCAGCAGGTATCGCGGTGAGTGTCCCGAAAAGGCCGTCCTGTTCATTGTTGGGTCCAGCGCTGAAAAACAGTGAATTGTATGGACCTGCGCTCGCGCCATTGCCGAATGTGAGGGACCACAAGCCGTCAATGGATACTCGCGAATCGTCAGGGTTCTTCATGAAACCGATGAACTGGCCGTCGAATCCATTGTAGGCGGCGATCCATCCGCTTCCGAAATTGCCAATGAGCACTCGATTGCTGAACTCTCCGAAATCGCGCGGCGCCCAAACGACTCCCCAAGGGGCGTTCAGCCAGGGACCGTGTTGGAGACGGGTCTGGAGTTTGCCAGAGGTGCTGTAGATATCTACATAACCGAGGCCATCACCGGGAACGTCATCGTGCTTGGCCGCATCTTGCTTTGCGTACGTCACGAAAATGCTCCCGCCTATGTTCTGTACGTTAAACGGCGCAAAGTCGGGTGGAATTCGGTCGTCATCGAATCGTTCCTCGGAGAAACGTGCCCGGTTGAAGTGAGTGTCGAAAACCTCCACTCGGCGAGAGCGGAAATCGGCTACGTATAGGAAATGCTCTCCTTCTACATCGCCGCTTGTGCAACCCTTGTAAACTGCCCCTTTATCCGCTGTTGGTTTCTGTGAATGGTCTACAACGAGCGTCGCCGTCGGTCCCCCTGCCCAAGCTGAGATGGTGCCATCTTCGGTGCAAAAGATGAATCGTGCTGCGGTTTGCGCCGTGGCGCCAGCCGGAACGAACAGGAAGTCAGTGGGACTGCCATTGTTGACGATCCCAGTGGGAGCAGCAGCAAAATCAGAGGGACTGCCATTTGGGCCGGGAATTTTAACCACGAGCGACTGCGGTGTTCCTGTTCCATCATAAAGGGTCGAAACACCCCCATTGTTGTCGCTAACCCACCAGGGACTGCCCGCGCTACGTGTTAATCCCCACGGATTCCTGAGATTGGCATCAATGTGCGCCGGGTTGGCGCCCTGTACGCCGCCGTCACTAACCAGGTTAGTCTGTATGTAATGTTGCGCAAACGTGAACGTCGGAAACAGCACGGTAGAAGCAACAGACAGGCACAGCCCACAAATCTTCACGACACTTTTCATCATTCACTTTCTCCTTCAGATTGATTTTGTTTATGTACTGGATGGCCGAACCTTCCCGAATTCTGTACCGGGAGACACTGAGCTGAGGCCGTGTCCGCGCAACACAGATCCGTTCAGAGGGGGAGACTACATCCGATAGGGGGAGCGAAATGTCGCGGTAATGTCGAGAATTTGTAAATACTTATCCAGGCACGTCACGCCGTAGCATGCGCGAGACTACGATCGCGATCTCGTTTGTATCGGTTCGCCGGCTCAAGTCGATTCGACCAATTACCACGATGCCGTTGGCCAGTTTCAATCCCATCTCCTTTTCAGCGTGTTGGAGACGAGTGAAGTGTTCGCCGTGTTTTTCGAGATATTGCAGAGCCTTTTCCGCACCGCGAATTGAGTTTTCTTTAACCTCCTCGTTTGTGAAGGGCCTGTGTGCGATCGGACAAGCTCGGCAGGGAGTCACGCTCATCTTTTTCAACGTCTGGTCACACGCCAGGCAGTGGCGAAAATCAGGCTCGTCGTGCACCCCATGTACTCCTTCCTGGAAACACCTCGTTTAACAAATACTTTCCCGTGCTCAAGGTGCAGATGCGTGCGTGGTGCGCGATGCGACGGGCAAATATATGGCGGATAAATGGCCTCTCCTGAAAGGACAGGCATAAAAAGGATGCCGACACGCAGGGGAGAGGTCCTGACGTTCTGCTGGCGCAGTGTATCTGCGATACCGGACTGACCGCAGATCCAGAGAACATCCTGAACGTGGAGGGCAATCGCAGGATGTCCGACGTTCTCCTATATCTGCGCGCCTACGGCGCTCGGTCGACGGCAAATCGGTCTCGGACGAATTCGGAGCCTGTGGTCAAGCAACCCTTTTTCTATTGCACAAAAAAGCTACTAACCGAAGTACTAATCGGACGGGACAAAGGTCCTATAGCTAGCCGCGTCCCTCGCCACGATCATGGTGCGCAACGAAAAGAGTCAAGGAGTTCTTCCACCATGACGAAGCGCACTCTCGGAATGCTGCTCCTTACGCTGGCCTCGGCGTTGTCGCTACGCGCCAACGACATTACTGGCACGATCACGGTCCAGCATAAGCTCACGAAGCCGCGGGTCACCCCGTCCGCCGACCTCTACCAACGGGGCGGCAGTGCCTCTGGAGGGCGACCAGCAGCAAAACCCGCTCGCCTACGAGCGCACCCACGTGGTGATTTACCTCGAAGGCAACTTCCCGCCAGAGGGAACCACTGCCGACATCAATCAGCAGGATCGGCGCTTCACGCCCGATCTCATCGTGGTCCCGGCAGGCTCGACGGTCTCCTTCGCGAATCTTGATCCGATTTTCCACAACGTCTTTTCGCTCTCGAAAGCGAAATCGTTCGATCTCGGTAACTATCCGAAAGACCACGCCAAAACGGTGACTTTTCCGAAGCCCGGCATCGTTTTTGTCGGCTGCCATCTGCACGCGAACATGTCCGCGGTAGTGGTCGTGACGCCGAACCGATGGAGCACTACCGCCGACCCCGAAGGCCACTTCACCCTGCCGGAGGTGCCGCCGGGCACTTACACCATCGTGGCCTGGCACAAATCGGCGGGATTTTTTCGCAAAACGATCACGGTGACTGCGAACCACAACGTCTCGGTCGAGTTCTCCATTCCCATCGATGAAAACGGGGGCCTGATCCAGGAGGCGCGCAAGTGAGGATGCGGCTCGGCACACGCGCGTTCTTGTGGTCGTTCGTGCCTTTTGCAGCGCTGCTGGCTGGCAGTTTCTGGATGATCCAACGGCAGGTGCAGTCAACGGTCCGCGAAGGCCTGCATTCGTCGTTGCGCGAGGCGCACGCCTCGATGGCTCGCATGCGCGAACACAGCGAGCTGCAAAACAGCCGTTTTCTGCGCATCGTTGCGGAGAATCCGTCTCTCAAAGCTGGCCTTCAGTTGTTGCTGGCCGAGCCGAAAAGCGGAGATGCGCGGCTGACCGTCGAAGACCAGTTGCGCGAAATTTCCGAGTCCCTCCGTTTCGATTTTCTGGTCATCTCTAACTCCGATCACGCCCCGCTGGCGGGCGTGGTGCGGGTCGATAATCAGCTCGTCGCCATGGATGTGCAGCGGATGAATCCTCCACAAGGCGGCTTTTTCACGTTCGGCGACAGTACCTACCAGGTGAATTCGTTTCCCGTCGACGTCAATCAGGAAAATATCGGAGTGCTATCGATCGGGGAGCGCTTCGATCTCACCGATTTCGGGTCTCCAACCGTCCTGGCACAGAATGGCAAAGTGCTGCGTTCGAGTGTTCCTCGTGCGTCGCTGAACGAACTGGATACGTCGCTCGGAATCTGCAACCAGCAGGTCGAGTGCGAGGTCCGGCTCGGCGACGAGACTTACTTGACTTTGCCGTCTGATAGCCTTCATTTTGGCGATGGATACACGCTCCGTTCCTTCCAAAGCGTCGATTCCGTCAGCGGACCCGTCCAGAACGTTTTGCGGCGGGTGTTTTTGATCGCCGGCCTGGGCGCGATGCTGGCAGCCGCCGCTTTGACGTTTTTCTCCTCCCGATCCATCGTTCGTCCGATCGCAGCCGTGGTGTCAAGACTTCGCGAGGGCGAGGAAACAGGGCTTCTGCCGGTGTTTCAATCGAAGCCCACAGCGATTCAGGAGATCAGCGAACTCACCGACAGCTTCAACCGCACCGCGAGCTCTCTGCGCGAGAGCCGCGAAAATCTGCAGCAAGCTTACGTTGAGTTTGTCGGATCGCTCGCCAATAGCTTGGACGCTCGCGACGATTACACCGCTGGCCATAGCCGCCGCGTCAGCGAATATTCCTGCGCGATCGCCGAAGCCATGAAACTTCCGGGCCACGACGTCGAAGTGATTCGCATCGGAGGCTTCCTCCACGATATCGGCAAAATCGGCGTTCCCGACGATATTCTGAGAAAACCGGGCAAACTCACCGCGGAGGAGATGGCCATGCTGCGCCTGCATCCCACGATCGGCCGCAGGATTTTGGAAGGCGTCCGTGGATTCCAGGCCTATCTTCCGATCGTTGAGTTGCACCATGAAAATTGGGACGGCACGGGCTATCCCCTGCAGCAATCCGGAACAAAAATTCCTCTTTGCGCGCGCATCGTGCACGTCGCCGATACCTACGATGCGATGACCACGGCGAGGCCTTACCGCCCCGCGCTGAGCCACGAAGAAGCCGTCCGCGAACTGCACAAATACGCCGGGATCCAGTTCGACCCGGAGATCGTGCACGTGTTCACGCATTTGCAGGAGATCGCAAACCACTCGCGCGGCGCAGCTGAGAGCAGGAACGGGCTGCGCGTGGTTTCCCATCCGCAGATCGTCCCGACCAGCGATGGCTCCGCAAGGAGGGTCATGTGAAGACGGGCCTCATCATGAATTGCCTTTATTTGCTGCTCGTTTCGACCAGCCTCTTCGCTCAGGAAGCGAATTCCGGCTTTGAGTTGAACAGCACGGTCAGCGCGGAAGCGCTTTATTCGCCGCAACTTTCGATTCCCGAACGTGGCAACTCGCCCGCCATGGGCGCATTTCGCGCGGTATTCTATCCGACCTGGAAGCTCAGCAAACACTGGACGCTATCCGGCAGTATACAGGCCTACTCCCGGCCATATTTCTATGAGGATTTCGAGACGCCCGGCCACTTCCTCGATCAAAACATTCTCCAGGCCAATCTGAATTACTCCCGTTATTGGGGCAATCGCTCCGCCATAGTTCGCGTCGGCGAACTGCCTTCGGCGTTCGGATCCTTTCTGCTGCGGTACGACGATTCGGTGAATCCGCTCGTCGATATGCCGGCATCCTACGGCTACTATCTGAAGGGAATCACCACGGCCGGCCTGCCCGGAGCCGAAGTGGACACTACCCTGGGCAAGGTCGATGCGCGACTCCAGTTCACGAACTCCTCGCCCGCCAATCCGCAGAGTTTAACCAGCCGCGATCAATACGGCGACTGGACCGCCGGCGCGGGCTATACCGTCTCCCAGGGACTCCGAGTGGGAGCTTCCGCCTACACAGGGCCGTATCTTGATCGCCATTACGCCTTCTTCTTTCCCGGCGAGTCCAATCCGGTCAACCTGAACGGTTCAGGCGTCGGTGTGGACCTTGAGTGGGGACATGGCCCCTGGTCGGTGAACGGCGAGTGGCAGCGCTTTCAGATGGACTATCACGCGATGCCGAACTTCATCAACAACACGGGCTACGCCGAGGCGCGCCTGACAGTGCGCCCGCGCTGGTACGTCGCCACTCGCCTGAACTATGTGCGGCCCAACGAAGGCAGCAACTCACAGGGCTATGAATTTGCGGTCGGCTATCGCGCCGGCACGCGCGAACTCATGAAGGTCGATTACGAGATTCGACAGGGACCAGGTATTCTCGGTGTCTCGCAGAACACGCTGGCCCTCCAGTTCGTCACTTCTTTCCGCATGCTCTCCCTCGCAGGCCGCTAAGTCCTGCGGACGTCAGGGTACACGCCCGGTTGCTCGACGGCCGGGCGCATCTCATGGGCTAAGAGGTCCCAGTTCGCAGTCGTGGTCGCCTGCCAGATGCCACTGAAGTCGGGGTGTTGCGGTAGGTGCCTGCGTCGTGGACGGGATCGCAGTCAAGCAATCTGCAGATACCATCAGCGCGGTACATGCAATCAAAGCAGTTAGGCATTTGGATCGGCTTCGCATCCTAGGCCTGCCGGTCTCCTGTTTCTTCCAGTTTGCAACTACGACTATTGTTGTTTATTGGGGCGCTGGCCCTGTGAGAGGATTATTCGGGCTGTCATCCCCACCGCCAGACGCGTTGTCTTCGAGCGCCGGATCGGGGCCTTTCCCTGCAGCAAACAACTTCTCCGCGGCCCGGGTGTTCGCCAGCATGCCGAGCAGCGCGTAGTCGCCTTCGATGCACCCACCTTCGTACACCTTGTTCGGTTTATCCGGATTTTTCTTCAGTTCTTGCACGAAGGTGAACGGTTTGACCCAAGTTGTTGGATCTTCGGCCGTAATCGTAACTTGCAGTGTATTGGCATCAATGCGTTTGTAGCGCTCGATCAGGTGGAGGTTCTCGCGGGAACCACGATAATCAGTCTCATGGCTGAAATTCGTGACATCGATCACCAATGTATCGCCCTCCCACCGGGCGATCGAATCCCCCCAATATTGGCGCACGTCCTTCGGTAGATGTGGCCGGTTCGTGATCTGGACAACGCGATTAAATCCTGAGCCCTGGCCGATATCGTAATAGAAGTCGACCGAATTAGGGCTCTCAACGATCCGTGTCACGCCGCCTGTCACCGGAAGAACATTCAGTAAACAACGCTCACCACTGCTGCGGTCCTCGGGACCATCGGAGCGATTCATGCGATCAAGGTTGTAATCGGGTGGCGGTTGGTAGCGGAGCGGCGAGATGGGTCCAGGCTTGCCTCCGGAGGTGCCCTGCAAAAGCGCCACAAGGTAATCTCGTTGTTTGTTGATTCTCGCTTGTGCCTCCGGTGTGAGGGCGGGCATCCTGCCGTCGGGTGGATCGATGATCTGCGACGTGCGATAGCTTACCCCGTTCGGTTTATCGAACCACAGATCGTTGTACGCGCGGGCTACGTCTTTCTCCGTCCCGCGCCCATTTCGGTTGTCGCGCCCGATGCGCTCGTTGCGCTTAGCCAGGTCCTCCACAGCTTTCTGGTGCTCGGCCTCTGTCATGAGTTGACGGTTCCCGAACTCCTTGGGGCGCTGGAACGGCACAATAATGCCCTCGCCGCTCCATATACCCTGCAGGTCCGGCTTACCCCACGGAGTCTTAGGCACCGACGAAGTCTTGCCAGTCGGGTTAGTCGCCGAACTACCCGCAGGCGCTTGAGCAACAACCGTTGTCTCAGCACATGTGATGGCAAAGACGGCAGTGGCCGTCACTGCTGCTAGAAACAGGCAGGAATTAGTTTTGACTTTCACCGGCGGTCCTCCTCGTTACTTTGAGTTCTGGTTCTCATTGTCAGAGGGAGCACCCGTTCCCGACGAGCCCAGGAATAATTTTCGCCCGTCAGGTAGGGTGAGGTCGCGGCCATTGCATCGGTGCGAACCGTCCTTCGCCTGGTATCCGTCCACCACGATTTCGGTCCCTGGCATCAGGGATTCCTTCGTGAAGCCCCGCCGGAACAGCACATTCGGCGTACCCGCCTCAATCGCCCAGTTTTCCACCGTGCCATCGGGCTTCTTCACGTCCACATGCAACCAGGCGTGCGGATTGATCCATTCCATCTTCGTGACCGTGCCTTTGAAATTCACCGGTTTGTTTGCGTCGAATTCGGCGGCAAATGCGTGGTGCGCCGACGTTGAAATCGCCGTTCCCCACATCGCGACACCCATAATGCCGACACTCACAAGCTGCCTGGTGCGCATGAAACAGACCTCCTGCCGCGCGTAAACCCGATGGACGACGTTGCCCGCGGCGGCTCGTTATCCTTCCTCAGGACATGCGGCGCCCACTATTTTTTGAGCACGTATGTTTATAGGACGTTCCTGGCATAAGACCGGTTTCTAACTCCTCAGGCCACGGAAAAGATTTCCTGAATAACTGCGCATTCGCGCGGACGCTATCACTCACGGTAGCCGCTGTCAAATAGATTGAACTGGACCACAATACTCACCTCGTATCCTTCGGTTTAAAGCACGGAGAAGAAGGCTGCGTCGCCTAATTCCACAACCCCGCTTCCCGCGCACCGACGGGATTTGAGCTGTTCTGTTTCTTCTTGACTCGTATCCTTGGCCAGCTGTACTGTCCTCGCACTTCGCGGTCCGGGTCTTGCGGTCTTAGCATTATTGGAGCTTGGTCGTTGGGTGAAGATGGTCGCTATTCTTCGTAATTCATTTTGCGTTCCTTTCGACTGCCGCCAGCCGGATTTAGGATATTTCCGGCGTCAGTGGTTTGCAGAAGCAAAGGGAACGTGCGCGCCGATAGCTTTGCGAATTGGCGCTTCGGTGGCGACCTCTTAAGGGGAGAACGTACGAAAGTGAAAATGGGCGTATGAGGAAGTCTCGCGTTGATGATCTTTTCAATGCTTGCGGTGCTCTCAATGGGTCGATGCAACACTAAGGTGAAGTGTCAACCACAGTAGTCTCAAAGGCTCAAATGTTTCGCGAGCGTTGACGAAAAGAAGACAGCCCTGCACCGATTAGCTGAGCGCGAGAGACGGTCTGATTGGGAGCTAAAAGAGGAATTCCGGTAAAACATTCTTTGCTGGAGGGGTTATGCGGAGACTTTTAGCTGGATCAGTGATGGTTCTTTTTTTCGTCGGCTTCTTTGAGGGAATTAGCTGGGCGCAAACTGGTGGCTCTATTGAAGGCACGGTACAAGATACCTCCGGGGCAGTGATTCCGAATGTTACGGTGACAGTAACGAACGTGGAGATGGGGACGGCGCGGACGGTGACCACGGACGATCGCGGACATTACCAAGCGCTGTCGCTGCAGGTGGGACACTATGAACTCTCCGCCGAGGCGCCAGGTTTCAAGACCGTACTCCGGAAAGGGATTGATCTGACGGTGGGGCAGCAAGCGGTGATTGACTTCAGTTTGGAAGTAGGGCAAGTGCAAGAACTGGTGACTGTAAGCGCCGCGGCGCCCCTCATTGACACCACGACCTCCTCGACCGCCGGACTGGTATCGGAACAGGCAGTAAAGGACTTGCCGCTCAATGGCCGAAGCTACGATCGACTGATCACTCTCAACCCGGGGACATCTGGTGTGACGACATCGCTGAGGCCAACGGCCGCCAATGTTTCACAAGGCTACCTGTTCAACGTAAATGGGGGCCGTAGCAACGACAATCTTTTTATGGTGAACGGGATCGAGTTTACAGGGGCCTCCAGAATTGGCGCGATGCCCGGAGGAGCGAGCGGGCAACTGTTAGGAGTCGAAGCTGTGCGGGAATTCAACGTGGAATCCACGACCTACGGGGCCGAATATGGCAAGCGCAGCGGGGGTCAAGTCAACATCGTAACCCAGTCGGGCACAAACCAGTTTCATGGGACGCTGTTTGAGTTTTTGCGCAATGATATTTTCGATGCAACGGACTTTTTTACTAACGCGGCTGGTGCAAAGAAGCCGGCCTTTCGCAGAAATGACTTTGGGGGGGCTGCAGGAGGGCCGATTCGTAAGGACAAAACCTTTATCTTTGGCACCTATGAAGCATATCGGCAGACGTTGACGCAAACGAATGTGGCCATCGTGCCGGATGCGAATGCGCGGCAGGGTTTCTTGCCGACTGGCTCGGGTGGCTCCTTGGTCAACGTCGGGGTAGCGAAGGGGATAGCTCCTTATTTCGCAATGTATCCGCTTGCGAACGGGCCGGAACTGGGTGGTGGAGTCGCGGAAAGCTTCAATCCGGCATCGTTTCCAGTCCGAGAGGACTACGGAAACCTACGAGTGGACCAGACTTTTTCAGACAAAGATTCCCTCGCAGGAACCTATACAGTTGATGACGGCACCAAGCAAACGCCCTTCGCGGATCCGTACAGCGGAAGCGTGCTCGCAATTCGGCAACAGGTGCTGAGTTTACAAGAAACCCACAGTTTCGGAGCAAACACCGTCAACACCGCAAGATTCGGCTTCTCCCGTGCCTCGTTTTTTTCGGATACTACTACCCCCGCGCTTGATCCGAGCTTATCCATAGTACCCGGGAGGCCAATGGGGTCAGTAACGATCGGGGGCGGCGGCGGCTCAGCACAAGCGGCCTCTGTAAGTGTATTTGGAAATGGCGATGTTAATTCCCATGAGCACAGGAATCTATTCACATATATGGATTCCCTGCAGACCGTAAAAGGCAGGCATGTGCTCAATGTGGGTGTTTGGTTGCAACGGGTCCAACAAAACTCTGCGGGCGTCGAAGCCGCCTATGGGAGTGTCACCTTCGCTGATTTGCAGTCATTCCTTCAAGGACAGGCATCTACGCTTGCAGGTGGAGGACTTGGCGATGTGGTTGGTTCCCGGCAATTGGAAACAGCTGTTTATGCTCAGGACACGATAAGAGCTACAAATAGTCTCACTGTGACTTTAGGGTTGCGTTACGAGCCGACAAATGGTTGGCACGAGATTGGTGGGCGTGGCCAAACCTCTGTTCTGGGTCCGAATGGCCTGTTGGTACAAACACAGCCGAGTGGGCCGTTACAATATGAGATAACCGGCCCTACGGTTATGCAGAACACATCATTGCGGAATTTTGCTCCACGGTTCGGCTTGGCTTGGGACATCTTCGGGAAGGGTAAAACGGTGCTTCATGCGGGGTTTGGGACTTATTATAACGAATTGGATGACAGGAATTTCAGAATTACCGAGGCTTACCCTCTCAGTGTGACGGGGTCATTCACTAACACTACATTCCCACAGCAGCTTCCGGTACTGCCGGCATATAGCCCACTGCCTGCTGGATCTCAATTGCCTTCTGGAGGCTGGATCCCTAACGCACGAACTCCCACCGTGCAGCAGTGGAGTTTTTCAATCCAGCAGCAAATCACGCGGTCCACCGCGGTCACCGTTGGCTACGTGGGTTCCCATGGCTACCATTTAATTGACAGCAGCATTACGAATCCCACTCACTCCGTAATTTGCCCAGCCGCACCATGTCCTGCTGGAATACCTGCCGGAACAACATACTTTCCGTCAGCAGCCCAGAGCCAAAGACTGTTTCCCCTTACCGGGGTTGCGGGTTTGTGGCAGGATTCGGGACACAGCTCTTATAACGCCCTACAAGTGGACGCCAGACAGCAGTTTGCCCACGGAGTGAACTTCCGAGCTAACTTCACTTGGGCCAAAGCAATGGACAACTCTTCCTTCCCCGTGGGCGGTTACTCAGGTAATTGTCCGAATACGCAGAGCCAGGCTTTTCATCCGGACGCGGACTATAGCGTATCGTGTCAAGACATCAAGTACAGATTCTCCTTTAACGGCGGGTACGCTTTGCCGGTAGGGCAAGGAAGGGCGCTCTTCGGCGGACGTGGGAGGCATGACTGGAAAGCTGCTGAGCGGCTGGCAATTGAATGGGATCATTACGTGGCAAACCGGTTTGCCCTTCTCACCCTTAGATGGCTTCAACAATTCCCGGGACGGAAACACTGGTACGCCAGATCGGCCCTCTTGGAATCCCAACTTCTCTGGGGCGCTTTATCCAAGGACTGTCAATGAGTGGTTTAACCCTAGCGCGTTTGTACTGGCCCCGGCGGGAACGTATGGGAATGTGGGGAGAAATGTCCTGCGGGGGCCTGGACTGGCAGATGGCGATGTGTCGCTCTCAAAGCAAACGAAGCTCAGTGAGAGATTCAATCTGATGTTCCGAGCGGAATTTTTTAATGTCCTGAATCATCCCAATTTCGGACTACCCAATTATAGTCTGTTCAATAAGGACGGAACACGGACGGGGTCTGGGGGGGTAATAACCTCTCTGTTGACAGACCCTCGGGAGATTCAATTGGGATTGAAGCTGGGTTGGTAAGGGGCTAAAAGCATCGAAGTGCTCGATCAGCCCATCCCCGGGGCTCCGATGTTCAACCAACTCGTTAACAAGTAGATCGAGGTGCTCGGCGGCGAAGAGCGCCTCGCGAAACTGACGACTATCTCCGAAAAATGGACGTACCTGGCTTCAATACAGATCAGACAATCTGGGTTTCGTTGAATTTCGACTTCCTGACCCGGAGCGGTCTACCTGGGATTGGCCTTCATGCGTGAAGCTTATCTTTCGGGAATCAAGTGCCCTTAGGAATGAATTGGCCGCTCTGGCTAGCCAGAGCCGTTCGATTCGTAATGGTGCATTTACCGGGCGCAGTTCCCTGCCAGTAAACTTATTGACAGTCACCCGCGAGAGCCAAGTGCCTGGAGTCCCTTGCCGAGAGTATTGGGCTTCGCGTTCCTCGGGAGTTGCCCACCGGGTAGGCGATTGGTCATTGCTTCGGCCGCGTGGGTGGCATGACACCGATTTGCTGGAGAAAGCTAATCACATCCTTCTCTGACCACTTCTCCACCAGCTTGCCATCAGCGATCCGATGAATGGTGATCGAGGTCATCTTCATGTCATTGCCCGTCCTCGGTGCTCCGAAAAGGTCGCCTTCATGTTTGCCATACGACGTTAAGCGAGTCACCACCTTATCACCTTCCGCAATTTGATCCTCGATGTGATGGTAACCGGGTGTTGCTTCGAGGAAAATTTTGAATTCGCGCTTCAGTCGTTCCCGCCCAGACACCTGGCTGGGAAATGGCGGCGGATTGTGGTCCAAATAGTCCTCGGCAACAAGCTCGTCCAAAACGCCGATATTTCCCTTATCGATTTCCTCATAGAAACGCCGCACCAATGCCTTGTTTTGATCGGTTGGGGTCATGGACCCTCCTTTGTGAGCATCACGAACCGTATTCCGGGGTAGCTGGGCTGAAGACTGTCCTCATGTTATGGCAGTCTGGCGTGCTCTTCATTTAGTTGGCTCTGACTCGATGGTCATCGGCATTAAATGAGGGAGGCTGGATTCCGCGAAACCCGCGTGGAACACATTTACTCTCGGCCGTGACGAGACCGAATTGTTGTAGGAGGGCGACCGAGGGAGTCTACCAGCAAACCGGGTTGCCGGACAATGCGACGTTGAAGTCCTGCAGAACGTAAGGGAATTGAGCACCTCGAGGGCGAATGGCCTCTCGCCTATTGACCGTCGGGATGCTCTGCGCCTGCCATTTGGTGCGGTACTCTATTGGCAGACTACTTGACAGGGAGAGATGATGAGAAAAATCAAAATCGCTAACTCGGGCGACAATGTAATTGATCCAAAGTTTTTTAACTTTGTTGCGCAAATTGCACACTTCTTCGCTACCTACGCAATCGTTCTGACATTTGGCAAATTCTGGCAGTGGCACGGAATCGCCGTTGCTGCGCCGCTCTGCGTCATTTATGCCGCGCTCCACGAGTTCTGGTACGATCCGCGCTACGAAAACCCCGTAACGCGCGGCTCTGATGTTGAGGACTTTGTGTTTCTGATTGCTGGCGTTGCGGCTGCTGTCGCCGCCTATGCCATTTGACGGAAAGAAGGACCGGCAGCAGTTTTTGATTGGGCTTTTTTTGGGAGTTGCCCCATTGTGAGGCGAACTTCCCTTGGCCTTCAGCGACAAACGGTCAAGGAAATCCCGCCCCGACACCAAAATAAAGGGGAGCAGTTACGCTCCCCTGTAGCCGTTCTCAACGATCGTCAAGCCTCGAACGAAGTAATCCCAAAATCTTGGCATCTGTGTGTATCGAACTCACTTGAACTGACTTCTCTTTGGATTGCGCGCGGATCGTCGGCCATGCGGAACTAGTTGTGGCACCTAGGTTCGTGGAAACACTTCATTCGTCCCGCGTGCAGAATCCAGCCTCGTCCAGGCTCGGACTTTTTAGTATTGAGGTTGCCCGAATCAAGGATCGGGGAGTTCCGATTGACATCGAAAAGCTGGAGAGCATCCGGTTACGAACAGAAGATTTGATTCTCCACCTCATTTCACAGCACCCCCATATAGATGTGTACAGCGGAACGACATTCGACCAAAGAAAGTTTGAAGCTTTCCCGATGGAGAATGGTTTAGCGGAAGACTGGCAAAAACGGAGACAGGAATTTACACCAGCAAGGAATCCTACCTGGAGCAAGTAGGCGAGCATTACGGAATAATTGAAGAGTTGCGCCAGCTAAAAGAGTGTATTTTACAAATTCAACGAGACCTCGCGTCCTATACTTATGAGCTGTTCGAGAATACAACGCACGCAGTCGGGTGTAACATGAATCTGATCTAAACGGGCGGAACCTGAATGAGGGTCCACTCCAGGTTGGGATGGAAACATGGCAAAGCGTTCGTTGGTGTGTTTGGTCGCGCTTTTTTGCGTCGCCCTCTCGGCTATGGGTAGGCAGAACAATATGACAAATCCCGGATCGTGGTCCGGAATCATCATTAACAGTGGCTGCACACAGGACGAAGCCTTCGCCGAGGCTGGCGAGTGCATCGAGAGTGTGCCTGGGGGGACTCTCTCATTTTACGACGATACCACCAGACAGATTTTCACACTTGACCCGCAAGGACCGGCTATCGGCCATTTGGGGGACGCTGTTACCGTGCACGGAACACTTGCGGGCACCACGCTTCATGTAGCATCTATCGAGTTGCTGAGTGCGATTGGGTTGGCGGTCGGACAGAAGGCGCCCGACTTTTCCGCTCGCGACCAGTTTGGCCATGAACAAACTCTCGAAACACTGAGGGGGCGGAACGGAACAGTTTTGTTAATTTTTCGTTCCGCCGATTGGTGACCGTACTGCAAAGGGCAGCTGGTCCAGCTGCAAACCGCAATCGCACGATTTGAAAAGCAAGGCATCAAGCTGGCCGCCATCAGCTACGATAGCGAAGAAATAATCAAATACTTTGCCGGCAGGCACAAGATCGCTTTCCCAATGCTGGCCGATCCTGACTCAAAGGCGATTGCCGCCTACGGAGTCCTAAACACAGAAGCCACAGGTCAATACAAGGGAATGGCCCGACCCGGATTCTTTTTTATCGACACCACGGGTGCTATTCGAGAAAAGTTTTTCGAAGCGAAGTATCGGGAGCGGCTCTCCGGGAACAATGTCATTTCCAAGCTTTTTCCTGAATTAGGCGCAGAAGTGGCAGACACTGTGGAAGCCCCGCACCTTCAAGTGGCCGTTCAACAGTCCGACCGCTTCGGAGTTCCTGGGAGTCTCGTCACTCTGACCGCGGAAGTGCGCCTGCCCCCGGATGTGCACGTGTATGCGCCCGGGACAAAGGGATATAGGCCCATCAATCTGGTGATTGACACTCTGCCGGGGATGCAGTTCAGGCCCGCGGTCTATCCGCATCCCAAGATCCTGTTTCTACGTGCGATTAAGGAGAAAGTTCCGGTTTTCGAGGGGACCTTCCATATCAGCCAGGATATACGAGTGAACACGGCGGCAAGTTTCGCCAGCTCGCTTGGGACGGATGGCAAGACCTTCACGATTTCAGGAAAGCTGGAATATCAGGCTTGCGACGAGCAAATTTGCTATTTGCCAACGTTCGTGCCAGTCAAATGGCAGTTGCAGGTTTTGCCCCTCGACCGGCAACGCGCGCCCGAGGATATTCGGCATAAGTAATGCGCCCACAGCTAAGCTATGTTTTTGACGAAACGCCTTTTCTTTGATTTTCGATACGTCGGCCGAGTACCCGAGGCATCAGTTGAGGTAGCCGTGTCCGATGTGGTCTACGTATCCAAGGTACGCATCGAGCGGAAAGTTGCCTTGCTTCGCCTTGCCTATTTACCTGGCGAGTCGCAGCCGTTGTCTTCACTGTTCACGGTGCGATTGCCGAACATTAAGGTCGATCTGCCAAACCTAAGGAATCCCATGCCGCGAGCATCGACTACGTGATCGCCGCGACCGTCGGTTGAATGCTCGGCACCTCCGGACACGCGCTGAAAGCACGTCAAAAATTGATGTGCGTAATGGCAAACTCGTTGCGGAAGTCACGGGCGAGGTGGAGACGAAGGAAGGGGTTCTCGTCATCCGCCGCGTCCAGGTGCCTTAAAGGCATGGCACACGCGTGGTGCGCTGACTGCATTTGCAAAGGCACGAGCAGCGGAAGCAGCCAGGAAGGAAGCGCTACGTCTTTACTGTGTCGAGCATGGCTGGAAACTCGCATTCTTTGAAGGTGCAGCCGGTTCGCCGCCCACAGGCATTATAGATGCCATTACTTTTCGTCTCGGACGGAGTAACGCCGACTTGCTAGACGTACGGCTAATTCAACTGAAAGGTGGCAAGGCTGGCATAAGCGGTCCAGAGATCGCACGATTGAAAAGAGCCGCATCAGGAGCAGTTGTCAAATGGCTAATTGCCGCATTCCATGGCCAGGCACTACGGCTACTAACGGCCGATCCTATAGCGTCAAGGAGAAAACGATGGCGAAAAACGTCGAATACAAAAAGTTTTAAAATCTCATGCAACGTTTGATTACGTTCCGCACAGTGAGATAAAAGCGAAGCCGGATGCGGAGAAACGAGCGAAGCTTTGCGGTGAATTGCCGATGGCTGTGAACGGTTCTTGCATTGCCACTTCCTCTGATTGGCGTCCCGAGCTGAACACGGGCGTTATCAGCGATCCAGAGCGTTGGAGATTGCCGTGCTCCGAACGGCTGGCAGGTATCCTAAGCCTTCCTAAGACATCGGAGAAAAATCGAGCTAGCAGATTTCCCATGGTTGTTGGGAAATCCCCAATTTGGCGCCCGGCCTCCGCTTTCTTTTTTGACAAGAAAGAGGCTTAAGATTTATCAATATTGATGGAAATTTCTTAGGCTAGCAGGGTTCGAATCCACCCTCTCCGCCATCACTTTAGATTCAGTGGGTTAGAGTCTTCCTAGAATCTTTTCCTAAGAAATCTCAAACTGGGCAGTTTCTCAGGATTGAGCATCAGGAGATTCGATGGCTCGGCGGCTGCCTTCTAGTCGAAGGGCAAGATCAAACCAATGTCGTCATTGTTGGGAAGCGCGCAAAAGAAAAACCGATTGAGGAGCCGCACGCCCACGGCAAGTACGTCATGAACCTCAACGGCGCCTGGCTGGACGCCGGTGCGGATGCATTAGCACAGCGCCGGCGGAACGCCCTGCTGGACCGGAAAGACGGGAAGCGCCGGCGCGGAATGGATTCGGCGCCCAGTCGGACTGTGCAGCTAACCTTTGATCGGCTCAGGTTCTCGGCTGCAACAGAAAAGTATTTCTCGAATTGCGAGAAGCGAGGACTGAACTCCAAGACCGTTCGCAAGTACCGCACTGCGGTTGAGCCGTTCATTCAGCACTGTGGTGTCACCTACATAGACGAGTGCCGGGATAACAAGCAGCCGTTGCTCGACTACATGGGCTGGCTCAGGAATGCGCCAGTACCGAAGCGCAAGCACGGCAACCCGAGCGCACGATCGCTAGCAAGATCGGGGCTAGGCACGAGTCGCTGGCCACCACGCACAAGTATCTCGCCGACGTGCGCAAACCCGGCGAAGCGAAAAGAACGGTGGCCGATGCCGACTTTATTTCCAAGCCGACGGTCGTAAAGATCGTAGCCAACGGTATTGTTTCCCGGAACTGAGCTGATGCGGATCAGCTTGAGGGAGGTGCCGTCGTAAACGTTCAGCCCCGTGCGCCGACGGCCACGAAGAGCAAGTTCGTCTGTGGCACATAAACCAAGCCCTCCGGAAGTTCCAGACCGGTAATCGATTGAAGTCGCTTTTCCTGCTGCGGGGTGCCCGACTTCGACGTCTGATTACCCAACGCGATCATGAATACCCCGTTTCCTGGCACATCGACTTGATGTGATCGATGCGGCCTTAAAACTCCGGGCAGCGGTATCGCTTGCACGAGTTTCAGGGGCAGGTGAGATTTTGGTTCTGAGCTGCCGCGAGACAGCACAGTCGGTGATCAAAACGACTGCCAGCACATGCTTCATCGTTTCTCGTTCTTCTCGCGTCCTCATTGAGGAATCTTACGTCTCAGTCTGGTCACACCGATTTCATAGACATCGCTCCCTCGGTTACTTTACTTAGGCCGAGCTCGCTTCCAGCTTGGCTATCTTCCAGCGGGCGCAGCTTCTTCCCTCCGCTAACCCAGGTGCGGAAGCGATCCATATAGAGATATACGACTGGGGTGGTATACAAGGTTAACATTTGGCTTACCACCAAGCCGCCAACGATGGCGATGCCGAGGGGGCGGCGAAGTTCCGAACCATTTCCTCCACCGAGGGCGATGGGAAGCCCGCCAAACATGGCGGCCATCGTGGTCATCATGATGGGCCGAAAGCGCAGCAGGCATGCCTGGTAGATTGATTTTTCCGGGCTATTGCCTTCCTGGCGTTCCGCTTCAATCGCGAAGTCGATCATCAGGATTGCATTTTTCTTCACGATGCCGATCAGCAGGATGATGCCAATCAAGGCGATGATGCTCAGCTCGGTGTGAAAGATGAACAGGGCCAACAAAGCACCCACGCCCGCTGAGGGAAGTGTGGAAAGAATAGTGATGGGATGGATGTAGTTCTCATAGAGGATTCCGAGCACAAGATAGACCGTGACCAGCGCCGCCAGGATGAGGTAGGGCTGCGTGGCGAGAGAAGACTGGAACGCCTGGGCCGTGCCTTGAAAGCCAGGATGAATGCTAGCGGGCACGACCATGGAATGCTCCATATTTTGAACCGCCACGACGGCGTCGCCAAGCGGAACACCGGGGGCAAGATTAAAGGAAAAAGTTATGGCCGGAAATTGTCCTTGATGCGCAACGGCCAGCGAGGTCATGGAAGACTCATAGTGGGTGAATGCGCTCAGCGGGACTTCCTGACCAGCAGTAGAACGGACGTAAATATTCTTGAGCGCGTCGGGACTTTGCTGGAATTGCTGAGCCACCTCCATAACAACGTGGTATTGATTGATGCCCTTATACATGGTGGAGACCTGCCGCTGGCCAAAAGCATCGTAGAGCACGTTATCGATGGTATTTGGAGTCAAACCCAAGCGCGCAGCCGTGTCGCGATCGATGACGAGCGTCGCTTGTAATGCGCGACTTTGCAAATCACTATTCACGTCCTGAAGGATGGGGATGGCGCGTAACTTCTGTTCCACGACAGGGGCCCAGGCGAGCAAGTCCTGCAGGTTGTCTCCTTGCAGCGTGTACTGGAACTGGGCGTTGCCGCCACGTCCTCCTATTTGCACGTCCTGCTGCGGCTGCATGAAGAACGTCGCTCCCGCAACACGTGCCAGCTTAGGTCGCAGCCGATTGATAACCCCGAACACGCTGACGTCACGCTCAGCCAGCGGCTTTAGCGAGATACTGATTCCGGCGGTATTCGCGCGATTGATGAAGCCGGATACAATTTCGACAGCGGGATCAGCTTTGACTATCGCCATGTAGTCGATCAGCTTTTGCCGCATGTTTTGAAAAGAGGTGTCCTCACTGGCGCGAGCGTTCGCGTTGACGCGCCCGGTGTCCTGTTGCGGGAAGAAGCCTTTGGGAATGACCACGTAGAGATAGATTGCCAGGCAAACCGTTGCGAGCGTGATGCCTAGCACGAGGGGCTGGTGTTTTAGCACCCAGCGCAGGCTTCCGGCGTATCCCTCATAAAGCCGATTGAACGCCCGGTCGCTGGCGCGAGCGATCCAGTTATGTTTGCGGTCTTTTCCCGCCTTGAGGAACTTGGCGCACATCGCCGGCGTGGTGGTGAGCGATATGATCATTGAAAAACCCACAGCCACGCTCAAGGTAACGGCGAACTCCCGGAAGATACGGCCGAGGATGCCTCCCATCAGCAAAATGGGGAGGAATACGGCAATCAAGGAGGTGCTCATCGAGAGGACCGTGAATCCAATCTCGCGCGAACCGCGCAGTGCACCTTCATAGGCGGACAGCCCCTGTTCGAGGTACCGAGAGATGTTTTCGATCACCACGATCGCATCGTCCACAACGAAACCCGTCGAAATTGTGAGCGCCATGAGCGAAAGATTATCAATCGAATAGTGCAACAGGTACATCACGCCAAAGGTGCCGACCAGAGACAAGGGCACAACCACGCTGGGGATGATGGTGGCCCAAGCACTGCCGAGAAAGAGGAAGACAACCAGGATCACTAAAAGAATCGATATGGCGAGGGTGACCTCCACGTCCTTGACCGAGGCGCGGATCATCCTGGTGCTATCTTCAGTTACCTCGAGATGCATGGAAGGGGGAACCGATGCCTGCAGAAGGGGCAGAAGAGCCCGGACGCGGTCAGCAGTCTCGATGATATTGGCCTGTGGCTGGCGGAATAGCTCCAGGATAACGGCGGGCTTGCCATTCACGAATCCAGCGTTGCGGATGTTCTCCTGGCTGTCTATCACCGTGGCCACGTTAGACAGCCGCACCGGCGCTCCGTCACGATAAGCGATAATCAGGGGGGCGTATTCTTTGGCGAGAAAGAGCTGATCGTTGGCGTTGACGACGTACATACGGTCGGCGTCCGCAAGAGCTCCTTTAGGAGCGTCGGCATTGGCCGCGCCAAGCGCGGTGCGCACCGCATCCAGTCCGAGGCCGAGCTTACTGAGCAAAAGCGGGTTAACCTCGGCACGGACTCCCGGCCGCGAACTCCCACCTATATTCACTTGGCCGATACCGGGTATCTGAGAGATTTTCTGGGCCAGGATGGAATCCGCGACATCGTAGAGTTGTGGGGTGGTGGCTGTGTCGGAGGTGACGGCCAGATTCATGAAATCCGAATCGGCAGGGTTTACCTTGCGCCAGTTGGGATTGGTGGGCAGATTGGCGGGCAATTGCCCGCGGGCCGAGTTGATGGCCGCCTGTACGTCACGCCCAGCAGCATCAACGCTGCGATCGAGATCAAACTGCATGGTGATATTCGTGCTGCCCAGCTGACTATTGGAAGTCATCTGCGTAATGCCCGCGATGCGACCAAACATGCGCTCAAGTGGAGTCGCGACCGCGCTAGCCATGGTTTCAGGGCTTGCGCCTGGCAGGTTTGCAAAAACGGTGATCGTCGGGTACTCAACCTCCGGCAGACGAGCCATGGGAAGAAAGCGGTAGGCCAGGCCTCCAAAGAGGAGCAAGCCCACGCTCAACAAGGATGTCGCCACAGGCCGCCTGATAAACGGCGCCGAAATATTCATTCGCAGAGTCCGTTAACGATCTTTTGCTTCGTGCATCTATGCTTAGTGCACCTATTTGTGTCGTACACGTCGATCTCAGCGGCCTCAGTTGGGTGGTCCGAATGGTTTCGAAGTGTTCTCCCAAGTCGGGGACAAACAAACCCATGCGGTCGTCGGCTAGAGTGGGAACACGCTGAATCCGATCATAGTGATCCGCGTCTTTCTGCTGCCAAACATCGGTACCGACGACGATGTATTTGCCACGGGGTCATGCGCACATTATCAGCGTCCGGGTCAAGAGTCACGCTCTGCAGAAGCCGAAATGTAGTGCCATCAAAAATCTTCACCGTGCCGTCGCCTCCGCTGGCTTCGAACACACGATTCCTGGCAGGGTCATAGAATGCTCCCTGCGGCTCGTTCAGACCCGCGATCGTGCCCTGGATCGGACCAATACCCGAAATGGGAGTTCATCACCACCGAATCTTTACTTGGCAAGCCTATGTCACGCGTCTGGATTTCAGCCTGTGGTTCATGTCGGCGTGAGCGTGCCGATGATGGCCCATTCGCGAGGCGCGCCAGACGATTCGCAGAAAGCACGACTTACCCCTACGTGGCGCGGCTAGGAAAAGACCGCTGAAAACGCTTGAGATGGCAGAAGAAGCGGAGGATGCGGCTTTCCCCGTTGTGCGAGGTGGCCATCGCTGAGGACCAATGGATTGGGATGAACGGTGTTGAAATTTACGATCCGGCTTGATAGCATCCGCCCTCCAGGAGTGGCCTCAAAAATGGAAGTTCGCCCAGTACTTCGCCCAGTCATTCGCAACACCTCCTTTCATTTCAACCTAGACGATCGCCGTGCGGCATCAAGCAACGAACCGCCAACAACCCAGCGACACACTCGACACGGCGTTCTTGGCTTCAGACGATTGTCTCGTTCTGCATTTTTTTTCATGGGCCTCGCTTTGTGCTCGCCGGCGACCCAGCCTCTGCACGCACAGGGATTCGGGAGATTTGAAAAGAGCAAGATAACCCTTCATCGCAAGCTTCCCCCGGTGCTGCATTTTACCGGGAGCACCTTTACCGTTAAGGCCACTACACGCGATCAGAAATACGCCGAGCTTACCGGCTCGCTGAAGGACTTGCTCGAGACCGAACTCCTCAAGGACAACGATAAATTCAAAGTGGACGCGGGTTCGCCCGAGCTCGTCGTCAGCTGTACGGTCATCAGCTTTGCAATGCCTCCGCCGCAGCCTTTCACTCGAAATGAAGTGGTCATCGAAAAAGGCAAACAGGTCGAGCAGCCGGTAAAGTACAACAAGATCACCGGCGCGCTCGAAATCGCTTACCAGGCGCTGGAAAGTCGTACGGGTCGGGCGCTCGACGCCGATAACATCACCGCGAACTATTCGGAGGATTTTGAACAGGGCACAAATCAACAGGCCGACAAGTCGCTGCCTACGAAAGCCATCGATCCGTTCAAGCGCATGGCCGGTAAAAAGACTGAAGATACGAGCGGCCCTCCGTCCACGCCGGAGTTGCGCGATCGGCTCCTGAAGGATGCGGTGCACGAGATCGCATCCCGCATCACGGTCACGGACGAACCGATTGTCGTCCTGCTCGCGGAAGGAAAGTTCGATAAAGCGAACAAGGTTGCCGAAACAGGATTGTGGACGCGCTATCTAGAAGAATTAGAACAGATGACGCCCCTGCCCGACGCGAAGGAAGACTCCTACCGTTTGTATAACATCGGCGTCGCGTACGAAGCGCTGGCGTATCAGTCCGAGGACCGGCAAACGGCAAAACAACTGTTGCAAGAGGCGGCCATCAATTACGGCAAAGCGGTGGATGCCAAGAAAGAAGAGAAGTATTTTTTGCAGCCGCAGAAACGCATCGAGACCGCGATGATGTATTACCGTAAAATTGAGGGCCAGCAAAAGGCCGTTGAGGCCGCAAACGCGCGCCCAGCAAGTCCGGCGGTGAAGTCGCCCAGCTCACCGGGCACAGCAGCTCTGACTGCCGCAAGCTCGGCTGCGGCGAAGCCTGCCGCAAGCGCGGGAGCAAAACCTGCTGCCAAATCAGTGAGTGGCGGGGGTGCGGCCGCTGCCGTTCGGGCGAAACCGTCAGCGGCAAGTACAGCTGCGGCGCCTGCGGCTGCCGCCGCCAAGTCCCCTGCCGCCCCCGCCGCGCCGGCGCTGACCAATGCGCAAATTATTAAGATGTCGAAGGCCGGCGTGGATGAAGACACTATCGTCGCGACTATCCAAGATGCGGCTTCAGTGAATTTCGACATATCGCCTGAAGGCACGATTGAGCTGACGACCGATGGCGTGAAACCAAAAATTCTCGCCGCCATGCGACTTCGCCTGAAATCTTCGGGCCATCGCGCCACCGGCGCAAATTAGCGTCGCGACGGATATTCCCAGTGAACCGCATTACATGCCAGCTGATTTGCGCCGTCATTTTATGTTTGTGTTTCTGCGCGTCTGTGTGCAGAGCGCAGGATGAATGCAACCTCGCCAAAGACCTGGTTGTGCAGGGACTCGAGCGGGTAAGAACTGGCACAAACGATGAAGCCGCAGATGGGCTTCAGCTTCTCAAGCACGCCACCGAAGTTTGCATTAACCTCGGAGACGCATGGTATTACCGCTCTGTTTTCGAGAGGAAATTGGGACAAGCTTCACAGACAGATTATTCGCTGAAGAAAGCCAAAACGTTTGGCTCGGAAGCGATGGATCAAGCCGGGGATCCGTTTCAATTGGCTACCGGCGGAGCCACGAAGCCAAAAGCCGAGCCTGTGCGCGAGAAATGGGCACTGGTAATCGGCATCTCGCAATTTGACGACAGCCAACTAAAACCGCTCGCGTATACCAGCAAGGACGCGCGTGATTTCGCCGATCTGCTGCTCGATCCGAATGTAGGACGTTTCCAGGCCTCACACGTTCATGCGTTGACTTCGGGAGAGGTGACAACCCGGCAACTCAAGCAGGAGCTTAACTGGCTCGCGCGGAGCGCCGGTGAAGACGACCTCGTCGTAATTTTTCTTGCTTCTCATGGGACTCCGCGCAATTACGATACCGCCGAGGTCAATTACATCGCCACATCGGACACGAAGGTGAATCCGCCGGACGATCTGTTTGCTACCTCACTGCCGATGGTAGACCTCTCTGATATTGTACGTACGCGCGTCAAGTCCCGCCGCACTGTCATCCTTCTCGACACTTGTCACAGCGGGGCAGCTACCACTTCTCTGCCCGACCGTGCCTCGCCGGGCGCGGTGGATTCCTCGGTGTCGCAAGTGGCCCTGGATCGGATCCGGCAAGGCGTCGGACGCGTTATTCTCACGTCCAGCAAACCCGATGAAGTCTCCTCCGAAGGCCCTCCATTCCAGAACGGATACTTCACGCATTTTCTGTTGCTAGCCCTGAGGCAAAATAACGGCAACGCAACGATGGACGATGTATTTGCATACATGAACCAGGAATTGCCGAAAGCGGCGCAAGCGGTCCGGCGGCGGCAAACTCCGGTATTGAGCCGCAGCGATCTCGGGGCGGAAATCGTCATCGGTGCTACCAGCGGGGCCAGCACCGGCGCGCGCGTTCCGGCGAGCGATGCAACGAGTGCTTCGTCACTTCTCGGCGCAAAACCGTGAAAAGATATTTTCGATTTGCGTGTGCTTCGAGGCAGCGGCACCGTACAAGTTTGCTGCTACTGGTCTTGTGCACGAGTGGTATCGCAGCAGCGCAGCAACCAGATCAGGGCATCGTGATTGGACGGACCGGCGTATGGATCGTGGATGGCAAGGAACTCAGTCTCGCCGACAGCGTCTCAGCGGGCAAAACCGCGGACGCAACGAAGCCCGGGAAACTAACGATATGGTTCGAGGGCAGAACACCGGTGCCCATTCCTTGCGACGCTGCGCCTTGCAAAAACGTTGCAATCGCGCCGCCACCTAAGCCGCCTGTCTCAACGGGCGCCGTTGCCCGCGTTGCGTCTATGTTCCAAAAACGTGAGCCGTCCCGATATATTACGGCGGCAAGCCGCGGCCTCGAGCCGGAACTGAAAGAAGCAGTGGTGCCGTTGAGCAATTCGCGGATCGATGTAAGCGCGGCAATGGCGGATTTGCCGGCCAATGCTTACTGGGTGCAGATACAGCCACTCGATGTGACGCAAAATAAGCTACTGCCTCCGCAACGCGTGGACTGGGAGCGGGGAAAAGCCGCACCAATTTCTAGCAAGAACCTAAAACCCGGCGTGTATGTATTGGTCTTGACGGATCAGGGCGGTGAACCCGTTGGTTCAGAAGCGTGGATATTAGTCAGTGCAGCACAGGATTACCCTATGGCGCAACATGCCTTTCAGGAGACCGTGAACGCCGTAGCTGAGTGGCCGCGCGAAGCGGATGCGTCCGCGGCACGCGCGGTGCTGCGCGCCTCACTCGAGGCACTTGCCCACTGAACCAGGAGACGTAGGAAAGCATGAGTCATCGCCGGCACAGGACGCTCGCATCGATCGGCACAATGCTGTGGTCAATTGCCACAACGCTCTGGTCATTTGCTATGACGCTTGCCGGAATCATCGCAGCATTTCTGAAGTATCTGTTTCGCTGGTCATGGCACATGCCCTTCGCCGTGGTGCTCGCTTGCACCGTGGCGGTCTTAGTGATCCCACAGGAGATTGTCGCCGGAGCGGAAATCTGGGCTTTGGATACGCTGCTGGGACATACGGGATCCACCGAGTCGCAGGACATCTATATCGTCAGTATCACGGATGAGGATTACCGTTCAGCGCTGTTCAATTCGCGCAGTCCGCTCTCGGCGGAAAGCGTAAAACTGTTGCTTGCAAAGGTTGTGGATCTGAGCAGACCAAAGGTTATCGGCGTAGATTTGGATACAAAAGACGATGAGTGGGCGAAGGCCGTGGACAATTCCATTTGCGAAATTCTGGACGGCACTCCTCATTTTTTGCAACCTGAGTCGGGTATTTGTAAACCGCGGAACGACAATTCGGAACTGCCTGCGGACGTCAAGTGTGCGCAGGGTGTTTCCTGTCTTATGCCCAAAGGTGCAAGGGTATCTGTCGTCTGGGCGCGCATCCCCGTGGAACGAAAAACCGGTTCGTCCATCCAGGTTTATCAACTGCTTGGAGGCCGCCCAGGGCCCGACGACGCGAAGGAGTTTTCGGGCATTCCGCGCTTTTCACTCGATTTCGACGGCCTGGTACGCAGGTATCAAGATGATTTTAAACTCGATGATGGAACCGCGGATGGACCCCCGGTGCAATCATTCGCCAAAGCTATCGCGGAGAAATATCATCGCGGCCCCGTCCATACGGGTGAGCGGATTTTTAATTTCACCGGCGCCAAAAAGTTTCCAACTATTAGCAGCTTGTTGAACAATTTGGTTTTCGAAGCTCTTTTGGTCTCAAGTTTTGAGTTCTGGCTGAGTTGTGAAGGAGTGGTTTGGGTTGTTCTATCTACTGAGCCGGCTCATCCAAGGCACGTGTCATGTTCTGGCCATCAGGTTTCGCAATCGGCACAGATTGTAGGCGGCCCCGGTGAAGGTGAACAGCCACCCGACCTTGTCGATCCCTCGCAACTTCACTTTCTTTAGCATCCCGACCATCTTCATCCACCCGAACGATTGCTCCACTCGTTTGCGCTTCCGCTGACTCACCTCATACCCCGCATGCCGCGTGGTCCGCTCGTCCACCGCGCTCCTGCGATTGGTATTGTTCTGCGCCACATGCGGGGTGATGTTCATCCCGCGGAGTTCTCGTACGAATTCCTGGGTGTCGTAGTTCTTGTCCCCTCCCAACGTCACCCGCTTTCCCTGCGGGATGGCTTCGGCCATGAGCATCGCAGCATCCCGCTCCGCTCTTCCATTCGCCTCGGTCAGAAACGTCTGCACCAAAAGCCCGTTGCGGTTCTCCATCAATACATGTCCCATGTAGCCGAGCTTCGCCTCGCTGCCTCTGGACTTCTTGAACAACCGAGCATCGGGATCGGTCGTCGATTCATGGGTCTGGTTCTTCCGCTTCTCCCCGTGAAAGTCGACCTCCCCTCCCGGTCCGGGCGGCTTCCCCTTCCCGTCCTTTCGCCGGAAACTCTTCTGGCTCGCCCAAGCCTCGATCAACGTTCCGTCCACCGTGAAATGTTCATCCGACATGTACGGTCTCGCCCGTTCCAGCACCCGTCTGAAAAAAGCCTCCGCGATCTCCTCGTTCAGCAATCGCTCCCGATTCTTGCTGAACACCGCGTGATTCCAGACCGCCTCGTCCATCTCCATCCCCACAAACCACCGGAACAGCAGGTTGTACTGCAGTTGCTCGATCAGCATTCGCTCACTGCGCACCGAATAGAAGATCTGCAACAGCAGAGACCGAAACAGCCGCTCCGGCGCAATGGATGGCCGCCCCACCTCGGAGTACAACTTCGCGAACTGCGGCGACATCTCCTTCAGAATCTCATCCACCATCTTGCGGATCGGTCGCAAGGGATGATCCGCCGGAACTCGCTTTTCGGGCGAAATGTAGCTGAACATTCCTTCTTGCTGGTTATCGTCGCCGCGCATTCACTCGTCTCCTTGGACTTCCTTACTTCAGACGAGTTGTTTGAATTAAAGTTGCAGCGAAATTGTGTTTTTCAACAAACTGCTAGTGCCACAAGCCTTATTAATTTCAAGCCACGCGCGGCCGGGCCGATCTCTGGTTCCACCGCTGGCATTGCACCGGTGGATGCCGCGGGGGACCCTACCGCCGACTGGATTCATGGTGCGTCGGGGAAAATCGTATTAATCGGCGGAGGCTTTGAAGATAGTCGGGATAGCTATCCGACTCCGGGGGGTCCGCGCTTCGGAGTGGAACTAAATGCGCTGGCGATTGACTCCTATCTGAATAACCCCGGAATTCGAGACCTTCCCGAACCCGTTCTCTTTGCCTCCGATCTCTGCGTGGGCGTCGCAATTGTTTTTATTTTCTGGTTGTTTGAGCACCGGCTGCATAATGTTTTTCTGCTCCGCCCTTACGTGCCGCTTCTGCTTAGCACGATTGGAATTTGCTTTATCATTGTCGGCATCAGCTATGCGCTGTTGCGCATGGGGAGCATGGCCCTGTGGTTTAATTTTATTCCGGTATTGGTCGGAGTAAACATCCATCAGTTTTATGAGCACCTCGAATCCGCCAAAAAAGAGGCGGCCCTTGAACAGGCACCTAAACGGCACCCCCAAACCCGCAAACACTCAGAATAAATGGATTGCAGAGCGACACATTTAAAACGTGCCACTTAGAGTTGCCCTTAATCGTTCGCACCAACCGCGTACGATGTTGCCCATTTTAAAATTCAGGCGCTTTCGGAAGAGACCTAAAAGTAGGAATACCCATGAACACACGTCACAATAGAATGTGGGCCGAAGCCATTATTTTTTGAACAGCGTCGAATCCCTCTGCACATTCGCGACAGACGGCCACCCAAGAAACAGCGCTTTCAGATTTTTGCAAATCGCTGTGTTGAAGCAGCCGCCTATTTTCGTTTCACGGGGCTAATGTCTTAAGCGGTCTTAGGTTAGGGACATACAGCAGCAGAGCGTGATCGCGCGGGTCAACGGCAACCTGCGCGCCGGGCTGATCGAAGCGATAACGAAGGCCGGTTGTAGGGCTCACAACGCTTAGGCCAGTCTTGCCGACGTATTCGAACAATACGGGCGCGCGAGTTTCGGCAGTGGCAGGTGCGGGAGTAATTTGTGCCGAGGTCGGCTGTATCGATGCCGCCCCAGGGCGGCCCCGAACACTTGGGGCGTTGATTCGCGTCCTTTGCTGGCGATTATTTCCGCAACACATTGGGATCCTCCCGGCCTTCCCGCTCCTGATCTTCGGAATAAATGGGCAGGACAGGCGCCTCGGATTTTGAACTAAACCGCTGCAGCAAGATTGCGCCGCCTGAGATAGCCGGCCACAGCAGAAGGCGCTCCTTCCACCGGCGATCCAGAATGAGGGCGACGGGGGCAGCGACCCATAGACTCAAACAATAAAAACAATCCAGCAAGCTGCCCCATACAGAATCACCTGCCCACCGGCGCACACGAACCAGAATTGCTGCAGGCCCGTCTTCCGCATTCAGCAAATGCGTAACCCGCCACGTCGCCAAGAGGCCGAGCACAAGTTCGTAGAACTTCATGTTGTTATCGCCCGAGAGCAGTGCCGCGGCGCTACTTTACCGTAACCGCGCTACAGACTGGCTCTTGGGGCCCACCGGCCATCCAGGGACTGGTTCTCCAGCCCGCGGTTGAGATGATGGTACTCAACGAGGTTGGGCCCGGCGTCATCCAGAGGGTCCCACCATCGAGGGCAGCCTTAGCTCCGCTGATTACAGCGGCATCCGAGGTGAACGGCCCGCCAAGACCAATTCCGATTTCGTTGTTGTGCTGATCGCACTGACTATCGATGGTGGTGGTTCCGAAGTTTTTGCAGCCATCGTCCGCAAACTTTTCATGCGCCCACAGCAGCAGGCGAACTCGAAGCGCCATGGTACTTCCATAAAGGGCTAGTAACGGCGCCATAGGCAATCCGAACGCGGCGCCGGCAAGCTCCTTGATCGCGGCTCTCCAACCCCAACTATCCAGCAGCCCGGCAAACATGCAATGTCTGACGGCGTTTTGCGGCCCGTAGTCGCTGCCGGCCGGTGCGTACGCACCTGCTTCGCTAATAGCGATAGGCGCTACTTGCAAGCCGATTAAGTCCAAGTCGACGCCGGCGATCACATCCATTACAAGTTGCGCCCGTTCATGCCAGTCCCCGGACCCACCGGGGAGCAGGGATCGCTGCATCTGCGTGACGCCGCTTCCCTGCTGTTTCCCGTTCGACTGCTGCACGGTGTGCGCAAGTTCGTGCGCGAGCAGGCGTTTGCCTGCCTCCGTATGGGGAGAGTAACGCCCTTCCCCAAATACGATGTCGCTGCCAACTGTGTAGGCCTGCGCTTGCACGGCTCGTGCAGAACTCGCCGCTTCGACATTTGTGTGAACACGCACGCCGGAAAAATCCTGGCCGAAACGCGGTTCGAAAAAAGCCCGTGAAACCGGATCGAGTGGCTGACCGGCTGAGTTACCTACAACAGGAGTTCCCGATGAAGAAATGCCGCCTTCGTGTGTCTCGGCCTGGCGTTGAATCGATCCTGCCGATGCCCCGCTAGGCCGCGCCGACCCGCTCAAGGCACGTTCGGCGAGTTGTTCCGCATCACGCTCAGCTGCGTCCCCGGGGTGGCTGATGGTGAGCGTGGACTCATGTTGGCCGCTGCGCAAAACGTCAAGCAGAGCGCGATTTCCCACTGTTGCGGAGAGCGGTTCCATGACATTGCCGCGGGCAGGCTGACGATCGTGACCGGTTGGTGTTCGAACAGTGCTCGTGTCGGCATGGTTCTGGGCCGGGGCCCCCTCGGGAAGTCGCCGTCGCTTGCGCATGTCGATACCTCCACATTTCAGCTCAGAATTTCAGCTCAAAGTTCCACTCGGCCTCACAGCAGCGAAAGTCTACGGGATTGTAACCGATCGTCTCGTAGTGCCCGTCCAATAATCGATACGTACACGCAACGGAGGAGTAGGTTGTCCGGCCTGCCATTGCGGGAAAGCCGCTCGCGCAAATCTTTCGGCACTGGCATTCGCTGGAATCGCTCCCTGGGAAGCTGCAATTGGGTAACCGATTTCTTGCGGCTTTTCCAGACCAGCCCCGCTTCCAAATTTCGCCTCCACCAATCCCCCCTGCCCACCCGGACCCACGACACCCATGTCAGCGATGAAGGTCACCTGCCGGCCATCCGAGGTGGTCACGGTAAACGCCGCTTCATCTGCTATCCAGCGCTCGCCAAAAATCTCCCTCGATGCCTGTCGACTCAAGTCTTTTCCGAGTTTGCCCAATTCGCTGGGCTGCGATCCTCCACGTTGGCCCGCGCCCTCTGGCGGGATATCTTCTTTGCCAAGCACCTCGGGCATGTCGGCCTGTAAAGCCGCCAAATCTGCCAGTTCTTCAGGGTGCTCGCGAAGGTGAACGCGAAGCGCTGCCTCATTCGCGGGGCTGATCTTGCGCCTGCCACCCGATGTAAGCTTTTCGATGGCGACATCAATCAGATCCTCCGTGTCCAACCTTAGTTTTGCGCGCTCAGAAGCTGCCTCGATGTTGGGGTCCATTTCGATCCCGCACTGCACCGGGTTTCGAGATAGACACCATTTACCGTCTTTGCGACGCCGGTACGTCTGGCCGTCTTCCAGGTCAACTTCCAGATCGTAGTCCGATTTTGGATCATTGATGCTGCGAACCTTCTTCGGATCTTCAATGCGCTCTCCTAAGCGCTTGGTCGCAGCGTCGATCTGCTCTTGGCTAAAGTCCCCCGGTTTTGCGGTGGTATCGGTGTCGGCCTTCTGGGCCTCGGGTTCACCCTTCATCTCCGTTTCGAGAGCACCCGTATCTTTGTCGAGCGACTTGGCCTGGCCATCAATCTCGGCGACGGCCTTCGCGCCGTTTTCCGGAACCTGGTCATTGTCTAATGCATTCTGTACGGTGCCAGCCTGCGTTTCGAGCTCTGTCTGCTTTGCCTGTCCCTTCAGGCCTTTGTTCTGCCAGTCTTCCTTATTCTTCCTCCAAAACTCTCTTTCGTTTTCAGCTAATCCCGCCGTGCGGTTCCGCATGACGGCATAAACGCCTTCATTGTCGACCGCCAATAGAATGCCGTTAATCTGCCTGCGAACTTTCATCAACGTTTGCAACGGACTGCCCAGAGCCTTGGCAACCTCCGCTACTTCTCCGGCCTTGGCCGGAACAAACTTCAATAGAGCCCGCCCCGCTTTTGCAGCCGTTTGCCCCAGCGCCCGGATCACGCCAACTTCTTCGGCCAGTTCCGCAAATCCAACGGCGGCAGAGACACCCGCTTTCACCAGACCGTATCCGGCTAAGAAAATCAATACAACGTTAACAACCATGCCGATAAATTTTCGCACGATGAACTCAGCTCGCTTACAGTCGGCAAACGGGCCTTCAATGGTTTGGAACTCGGCTTTGAGCTGACCCCACATCTGCTCCCATAGGGCCCCGGGGTCCTTGAAAATCGATCCTATTCCGGTGAAGAAAGTCTTCACCGCGAGCCAGTCTTCGCTGTCCACCGTGAACCCAGAAAGCAGATATACAAGGGAACCCATCAGGTGCTTTATCGCTACCGCAATGTCCCACACACCTTTGAGGAGGTCCCAAATAGCAGCGAGCAACCCGGTAGCAATGCCGAAAACACCGCAGGTGGTCCACTCCGCCACCATCAGGGCCCACTTTGCCGCTGACAATACTTTGTCCGTCGTAGTTACCTTGCGGTCAAAGGCTCTTAGCGAGAGACCGGGAAGCTTCTGAATGATTTCGTAATCGGATTGGTCCAATTTCTCCATCAGGCGGTCTTCGGCTGACTTGCTGTCAGAGGCCCTTGTGAGCCTGTCGAGTTCCTGTTGCGTGAGCTGGCGTAATGCAGGGTCATCAATAGCCGTGAAGTTATTCACAACCATGGTGCTTTCCGAATGGCTGACCACGCCCAGAAAACCGGATATCAGCTTATGGATCTTGGAGGCGGTGAAATCCGCAACGTAAGGCCATGCGCGCGGCCCGCCAAACTTGATGAAGTGAGTGCGGAGCCTGTCGGCACTCACTCGGTCAACCGCTCCGAAAAGATAGTTTGCTGTTTCCGCCTCCGGCTTTTTCGTTGTGGCCTCAAGCCGTACAAGAATGGCGTCCAGGTCGGCGGCTCCGAATCCCAGCAGGATGGCCATTACGTCAGTGCTCGAATCCGTCCAGCTGGAAAGCGCATCGACAAGTTCGCCGACCAGAATTGGACCGAGATCATCCAGGACGTGGCTGGCGATCAGCAGATTGCGAAGGCTGCGGCGGTCTTCAGCAGTCATATCCTTGAACAGCCAACGAACCATCCCGTCAGGCGTCTCGTCGTAATCGGCCGCCCGGGACTTGAGTTCCTGCATGATGGCCCGCATGAAGTCGGGACTTTTGCCTTGAAACTGCTGCAGAATGAGCGCGCTGTCACCGGCGGTTGTAATGCCCTTGAGCGCCTTGGTGATGATGTCGACCGCGGCCTTCACTGATTGGGTGTCAACTTTTGGCGGGGCCACGGTGGCGGCCGGAGTGGCTTCTCTGGAGATCGTTGAAAGCGCGCTCGGTGACCGCCGGCGGCGCTGCAGAGTGTGGGTCAGTTCGTGAGCGATGAGCCGCTGTCCTGAGTGTGTGCTCGGGGAGAATTGTCCTTGTCCAAAGACGACGTGGTTGCCCGCCGCGTATGCCAGTGCCCCAACTGAGCGGGCGGACTCGGCGGCCTCGCCATCGTTATGAACGCGCACATTGCTGAAGTCTCGGCCGAATCGCGGTTCAAAGAAGGCACGCGTGACCGTGTCGAGTGGTGCTCCTGGCGAGGAAAGAATGCGCTCAACCGAATGCTCCGCAGGTTTCTCCGCCACCCCCTGGTTGTTCGCTGGCTTGCGTGAGACGGTGCTTTGTTTCTGGCGGCACTCCTCACATGCGTCAACGCCCGAGGAACAGGCGCAGGGCGCAGAAACGGTATGCGCCGAACTGGCGCGCATTACCTGCTCCGCCACCCCCTCTGCTTCGTGCTCTTCGGGGTCATCGGGATTGCTGATAGAAAGTTTTGGCTGAATTAATCCCAGGGCGAGCCACTCTTGTACCGCCCGATTGCCGGCCTGCTGCTGCAACTGCATGATCGGGTTTTGATCGAGAGTCGCTGCGGTTTGGTGTCCGCGAGGCGCACCGCCAGCCTTATAGTCCAGGTGCTTTGCCGTTTCGACGCCATGCTCCAATGATTAGTTCCCGTTTACAGTTTGCAACGATAGTTTTAGCCGTAGCGTGCTAAGGACATCACCTGCATTCCATATAAGATTTCTCGCCGCTTCTACGTTTTATTTCTCGCTCTCATCCGACGCGGGTGTGCAACCGAATTCGGTGCACTCCATTTTTGGTTTGGGCGCAGTCCAGAACATGTAGCCAGTTTCCTGGTAGCACTTTTGCAAGGTATCGTTGTGCGCCTGCTCGGAGGCCTCCGCCCCTGCAGCGGCGGGCAGGGACTTCTCCTTTACACAGGTGTCGAATTTTTGTTTAAGCCGCTGATCGAGTATGCGTCGCGGCAAAGGGACATCCAGAGGCTTCGTGTTGAATAGCAACTCCTCCGCTTCTTTAAACATGGCGTCGTGGTTCTTGGCGATCTCCTCCGCGGAAAAATACTGCGCCAGAAAGGAATAGATCACCTGCGATCTTGCGGACCTTAGGTGGACGCCCTCTCCCTGGTCGTCAGGCATAGTCGCCAGCATGGTCACTACAAAAGCGACCGGACCACTGCCCGAAATAGCCTTGGCGATACCAAACTCCGCAAAATTAACTGCCGAAGACTCCGCAAATTGAACGGCATCCTCAAGACTGTGGATGTTTGAAATTGCATAAATTGTTCCTGCAATGGCAACCATGCAGAAGATCATGCCGCCCACGGTTGCGAAGCCTCGTTGGCCGCGCACCAGAGGTCTGACACCTACCAGGCCCGTTTGCGTAGCCGTTAGTGCCGCGCGCGCCTCCTGAAACGCTCGCAAGTTGCTATAGATTCCGCCGGTGACAATATCCATCGCTACCAGTCCTCGTTCGAACACCGCCGCGGAGAACGAAATGTTGAAGTCACTAAAGGCATTCGATACCGCAATGCGGATGCGCCCACCCTCGTACGCAGCCCTGGCCTCATTTGAGAATCCCGTGTATTTATCCAGGAGATGTCTGGCCTGGTCCAGGTTTTCAACTCCCAGTCGTTCTACATCCAGAGCAGGCGTCTTGTTGATTGCTGTAGCTCGTTTTGGCTGGAGGGCTTTGTTGTCGATCAGATAGACGTAGTCGGTTGCCGGGTCGTACGCCACCAGATCAGCCCCTGGTCCGTTTGTTGCTTTTCCCGCATCCGGAAAGATGTGCCAGCCTTTTTCATCAAGGATTTGTTCCAGAATCTTTTCGCCAATTTCACCCTGGGTCAAAGATGATTGACGCGGTGGGTTTCCAGGTCCGGGCGCAGGGGCCCGCAAAATGTGCGGCACCCCACGAGATCCTTCTTGCCTCGCTGTTTGCCGAGAAACACTACCGGCAATGGACGCTCTCTGAGACACATGGGCCAACTCGTGCGCAATAAGGGCACGTCCTGTTTGTGAATGCGGTGAATATTGGCCGGCGGCGAACGCGATATGAGACCGATCGGTATAGGCCAGAGCGTCAATCGACTTTGCGGACTCCGCGGCCTCAGAACCGGTGTGGATGCGAACGTCGCCAAAATTGCGGGCAAACCGCGGTTCGAAGAAAGCGCGCGTCACATTGTCGAGCGGGGCTCCAGGTGAGGAGAGAACACGGCCGATTATGGGCGATGGTGCCGGCGGTAACGTTTTCGTCGAACTCTCGTCACCGGCTGCCTTTCGTGCCAGCGGGCTTTGTTTCTGCCGGCACTCATCGCAGCTTTCTTCGCTGCCGGAGCAGGCGCAAGCCGACGGGGCGTGAACTGTATTGGCCCGCATCACCTGTTCCGATACGCGGTCTGCCTCAGTCTCTTCAGGGTCACTCGGATCGCTGATAAGGCCCTTGGCTCGCAGTGCACCGGTCCGGATCAAATATTGAACGGCCAGGTTACCTGCTTGAGCGTGCAACTTTGTAAGTGGCTGGACCACATTGGTTCCCGTCGCCAAATCGTTGTCCGGAGAGAGGCCAGTGTGCTTGTGATGAGGTTGCTTAGCGCCGCCTCGCTCGTGGTCGCTAAATCCTGATAACGCGCGACTCATGCTCGTGACCGAATTAATTCGTAATGTTCACGGAATTCCGAGCGCGAAGGAAGTTTGCCCATCTTTTGCAACTCCCGCGCCGTGGCGACCACAAAGTGTTCCATTCTTATGGGGCAATCCTCCTCGGCTCCGAGGAATGCCGCGGCCAGCGCCACGTTGCGAATGTTGCCGCCTGCCAGTTCGAATTGCCGCGCCAGAAACCCGAAATCGACATCGTCAGCCAATGGCGCTTGCGCCGGCATGATTCCCCGCCAGATGCGCTCACGGTCCTCTATGCCGGGGAACGGAAATTCGACGATGTACTGGATGCGGCGCGTAAAGGCGTCGTCCAAATTCTTTCGGAGATTCGTCGCCAGGATGACGATTCCTTCGTGCTCCTCCATTTTTTGCAGTAGGTAGGCAACCTCCAGGTTTGCGTAGCGGTCATGGGCGTCTTTCACCTCGGAGCGCTTCCCAAACAAGGCGTCCGCTTCATCAAAAAATAAAATGGCATTTGAGGCGCGAGCCTCGCGAAAGACCTGGCTAAGCTGCTTTTCGGTTTCACCAATGTATTTACTGACCACCATGGAGAGGTCAACCTTATATAGGTCGAGCGCGAGGTCCCGGGCGAGAACGCCTGCCGCCATCGTCTTGCCTGTGCCGCTAGCGCCGTAAAACAGCACGGTCAGTCCTTTACCCATCGCCAGCCGCTCATCAAAGCCCCACTGGGAATACACCAGGTGGCGGTACTTTTCCGCGGCGGAGACGTCACGTAGCTGCCTCATGCAGTGCCAGGGAAGAACCAAGTCAGACCATTCGCCAAACGATGTGATCTTTTTGGCGAGCCGCTGAAGTCCGTGATGTGCCTGCGCACGCGCGCCTGCTTCCAGATCTTCCAAGGTGATGGGTGACCCAGGGGCTTTGCCGAGTGCGAGTTTCTCGGCGTCGCAACACGCTCGCCCGATTTCGCCGCCCGTGAGCATGAATTTATTTGAGAGGGTTATCGCGTATGGCCCTGCATGCCCATTTACATTTATTTTTGATAGGGCTGCCTGCCAGAAATGGACGCGATCGGGAAACGCTGGAATGGGAAACTCAAATATCGCCGGCGCGCTCTCGGTCACGCCGATCTTCATTGCGAGCGGCGCCTCACTTGCCAAAAAAATCCGATACTCACCTTCGCATTCAAGCATGCGCTGGAAAAAAACGCGATTCTGCTGCGTGTTCCCTTCCTCCCCCGTGAGGACGTCGGCGTGCGTAAGCATCAGATCGGCTTGCGATAAGATGGCTTCCCGATGTAGCAAGGGAAGAACAACTTTCAGGTGAAGTTCGGCCAGCAGTGCTCCAGAAAGGTCGGCGACCAGTAATGCTTGTCCCGCCGCCGCACATACCGCCGCCGCTGTAACACGTTTTCCAGAACCAGCCGGACCTTGGAATACGAGCACTTGTCCCCGAACCGGCGCAGAGAAAATCGTATTGCGCAGTCGGCCTATCAGCGTTTGGGGCAGCCGCAGATCAGAAAGCTGCCGGTCGCTTTTAGCGATGGTGGTGAACCGTTGTAAGCGCACGTCCAGCTTCGCCTGGCCTAAGAGAAAATCGACAACTCGCTCATCGACTGCAATGGGCCGCGCAAGAAATGAAAAGTCGCGCTTGCCGCCGTCATCGGGAATGGTCATCAGGTTGTGCTTTATCAGTGGCGCTTCGTAATCGAATGAACCGCGGCGGCGCCAACACTCTTCGACGCTGGAGCACAATAACTTGAGTGCGAGGTTTATCGAGGGGCGCTTCTTGTTGACATCGTTCTGCGCGTAAGAGAAGAGCGTTTCGAAATGCAGGTGGAGCTCAGCGGCAGCCGCAATCATGAGGACTCGAATTTCAAATTCGTCGAGCCCGAACAATTGGGTTAGGCGCGGCAGCGGAAGTGTAATACTCGCCTCGCTGCTCAGCAGGGCACGTTGTTCGATACTCGTTTTTTGGTATTGGACCGCGGTCTCAAGTTCCTGTAACGACGGATGTCCGGTCGTGCCGTGTTCCGGTTCCGGGCGGCTGGAAGCTCGGTTCAACAGGAGTGAGTCAATTTGTTGATCGGAGACGTACAGGCCACGGAATTGATCTTCAGTAAAGAGCCCGGCGGCCCTTAGCCGCAGAACTTCCCGATGCAGCAGCAGGCGCAGTAGATCGAGTTCCGCGGCAAGATGCTCCGCGCCTGACATAAAGGGCAGCGAAGCCGCTGAAGGCGTAGCAAAATCGCTCAGCTGGGAGGCGCCAGAAGCCATATCTCTCTCTCGCCCAGCCAGGGCAGGTGGAATGGAGACTCGTACATGCCTGACAGGTGCAGAAGTACACGGAGAGGACTCTCCGGCATGTGCACATCGATTTGCGATGGCGAAATCCGCATGGAACTGAGTCCCGCCAAAAAGTTTTGGTACAGATACTCAGGGCTGCTGCCCTCAAAGCCAAACAGCCTCCGGGCGAAGTGTTGCAATACTGCTCGGGCAATCACCGCCCCGGCCAATTCGAATGCGGTTGACCATTGCTGATCCATCGCAGGCCGTGGCATCAGGAAATAGGCAAGCTCCTGTTCGGTGGGTATCGCTGCTGTCAAGACTTGACGCCAACTATGCGACTGCTTATTTCCGCGGTACTCGGGGCTTAAGGATTCGGCATCCTCAAACGGCATGACCATTTTTCCAAGCTGTTCGCAAATGGGATCGGTGTCCAAATTCTGGAGTGCGGGGCCGAGGATTAACCGAACGGGCTCTCCAAAATATTGACGGAGGCCGCCCAAGCCTTTCAGCAGCGCGTCCGATTCTTTTTCCACCTCTGGGTCCACGACGCCTGCATACACCCATTCGCGGGTGGGTACATCCACGATGAGCAATATCTTTTTGTCACTCGAGGGTAGAGGCAGTAACTCTGCGAGAAGATGTTGGCCTAATTCACGATTCGCCAGCTTAAAAAACGCGCCCAACATCTTGGCCGGATCAACCGCAGCGAACTCCAGAGCCACCGCCTCGATCTGGGCCTGCGCAAGATCCTCCAATCCCGAAAAAACGAGGACGGCGCGATCGGCCATGGCTTCCATATTTCTTGGCTGCCCCAGACATCGAACCGCGACCAAATAGCGCAATAGGTCTCTGCCGAGCTCTGGTTTGTCGCAGTGCTGCGCTGCCGCTGCAATTGCGTCTTCGGCTCCACAGTCCACAAATGATTTGCCAAGCAGAAAAACGGCCCCTAGCCGGGTAAGGAAAAATTCTTGTTCAAGACTTGAGGCTTGCGTTGCACCCGGTCCGGGATCCCGTTCAGTGAGAAGAATGCCTGCTGCCCTGGCGGCCCAGCCCGGCTCCGCACTGGAATTGCGTTCCAAAAACGCAACAGTCTCCTTTACGGCAGCCACGCCGGCGGCGGTTAGTAGATCTTCGGCGCTCTCGTCGTCTCGCTGTCGCTGCGCGAGTAGAAACATATCGAGCGTGCCACGCTGCTTCATTGCCGCAAGGGCGAGACGCAGTTGCAGCAGGCCAGCAATCGCCGCGTGAAGGTCCGCGTCGCTTTCTGCGCCAGGTGAAATCCTTGACGCGAAAACGCAGAGGCGCAGCGCGTGGCGCGCATCCATTGCTGCAGCGCTTAACGGGTTAGGCAGTGCTTCGCTCCACGAAGCCAAAATTCGGGCCGTCCACAATCGCTCGCCAGCATTAGAAGCGGACTGGCGAGATCCCGAAAAGAGCCCATAAAGCCGGCTGGCGTCTCGCGCCTGCAATGCGGCCAGCATGGGTTCGAGGCCGCCCTCGACGTCAATTTGAGTTATGACACTCATGGCGAGTTCCGGTTCACGGAGGAGCGTTTCACAAAGCGCGCAGCCGGTCGCGAGATTACTCAGGCTCTCAAATTCGGAGTAATACCACTTGGTCCATGCTGTACCCGCTAACAGATCGCGAAGAAATTGCGCCACGTAGGCCGTGCGGCTCGGGAAGCGGATAACAGATTCGCTTTGCGGCTCGCGGGAAAGGACATCCCCGATGCGCGCCGCAAGCTTCCCGCTCCATTGATGCGCTACTCTGGATTCCATTTCCGGGTTTGCATCCACGGATAGATCCACCCTGAGGCTACGAATCAGCCAGACCGAAGGATCGTTCGCATTGACGACGGGACTCAACCATTTTGCGCAATAGCGGACCAGTTCCTTCTCAAAGAGCTGATTCAACCGAGCGCGCAGACCCTCATTCCCTGGCAGGTCGGCCGGCACCAGGTACGTGTTGTGCCACTTTTCAATTACGAGTGAAGCGTCACGCATACTGTCCGTTTGCGCTGCCCGCTCATGCGACGTTGGTCATCTCAGCCGCAGCCTGTCCTTGAGGTCGATCGACATTCCGGGCACCCTCCAGTTCTTCCAGCACCTGAATGGCTCCGCTGATGCGTAGCAAGGTATCTCGCACATCCTGGCGCTCCCGCTCAATCGATTCCAGTCGCTGACGGCCACGTTCCAGTTCAATTTTCAATTGTGTTAGACGCTGTTTCATATCCGTTCCGTTCCTTTCGCCCCCTCGCGGAGCTCCGTTTTCGCGCTCAATCTACTCGGTTACAGCAGCTCGTTATTGGTGAACAACAAGTATGGGAATCAAGCCCTTCCCCTTTTCCAATGTTCCCAAGGCTTTCCCGAGCACTGCTCCCGTCAACTTTTCGCCACCCTTGCCGAATTTCTGTGCGTGTCCACGCGTAGGGCTGGTAGTGAGCAGGTCACCTACCTCGATCGCAGCGATGTCCGCATCCACCTTGCAGAATGCGTAAGCGCCGAACGTCACCATCATTCCAACTGCGGCGTTCCCTAGCTTTGAGCGATCAATGCCCTGTGTATCCGTTTCCTCGAGTGTTGGTTCGTCTACAATGCCGCACACGCGAGTATCGCCAACTTTTTCCGTGAGCTGCACCTCGGCCAGCGGAATACGATTATCCAGGCCGTAATAATGGGCTACGGGGTGCGAGTGCAGGACTACGACGTCTCCACGCTCCAGCGGCTTGCGTACCCGTGAAATGAACCGCTCCGCTAAATAGCCCGCCTTCGATCCCCCGGCGCTAATGTTTCCGGAGACGTGCAGGTTTCCGGCCACATTGGCTCCTCCGCTAGCCACGCTCATTCCCCCGGAAAGCGACATCCCCCCGCTCACGTTAGCTCCGCCGGCAATCGTTGCTCCCGCGTCGAGCGCGAGCGAGCTGGCATGAACATTCCCCTGCACATCCAGAACAGCACCGGGCGTAGTGGTCCCAATTCCCACGTTGGTGCCGGCAATCGTAAGCACGTCACTGGCTGCGGAGCCTAGCATCAGGCGATTCGTGCCTCCGGCGGCTCGAATACGCGCATCGCCCGCGCCCGCCCCTCCGAGGGCAACGCCCATCTTCAATCGAAAGGCGGCGTTCCCAATTTTCAGGTCACCTTCATTGGAAGAGAGGTCCCACTTCCCGCCAGCGAGGTTGAGTTGCGCGTCAGGGGTTGTTGTTCCTAGGCCCACATTGCCCGGTTGGGTAATGGACATGCGCACCGCAAAATCCGTATAGAAGTCCAACCCATATTGGTTTCCGCCCGCGGTACGTTTTGAGGCAATTCCCTCTCCGCTAAATTCACCGAACGTAAGACCGGGCGCGACTTGCGCATTGTTTGTGTTCGCCCAATCGATGCTTAGTCCTTGGCTGATCGTCATATTACCGACCGAGTCCAATTTCATCGAGAGCGCCCCACCGGGACCGGGATCGTCCTGCTTGTTGCTATACGCTCCACCCGCATACCAGGCAAAATCCGAGGGCGAACGGAAGTAGAGCGTTGCAGTCTGCACACCGATTCCGTAGTTGGTGCCTGATAAGTTGAGAACCTGGGCCTGCTGAGCACCAAAGCTTAGGGAGCCGTTGGGAAGGAGTGCCTGGCCGTCGGCGCGAACCATAAATACGTTGGTCTCACTGGTCCCGTCGGCGGGGCCAAAGCCAACCGTGAGTCGCTGCGGTTTATTCGTCGGATCGGAATTGTCGCCAAGATGAATGTGCAAATCGGCTCCGCCGGCAGCGCCGTCCACGCGCTGCTGCCACAAAGGGGTGTCACCATCGGTGCCAGAGGTCTGTTTGAAATACAGGCGCCCGCCGTTGATCCAGGCATCGGCCTCTGCCGTCAACAGTCGATCGACGGTTAACGAACCTTGCACCTCCACAGCGAGACCCGGCGTCCCATCGGGCAATGGCGACTGGGTGAACCGATCTTGGATGGTCAGCTCCGCGGCGGGGGCATAAATAACCGACGCTACGCTGCCTACAAATGATCGGTTCTGATTCGCAATAATTGCATCCAGCTGCAGGAATCTTAGTTTCGTTCCGTCCCAGGACACCTGCCCTAGCTCGATCAGCCATGTTGCATTCGTCTGATCGGATGGCAACTGCTGAAAAGGAACTGCGTCGTCCGGCGGGACGGCGACATCCCCTGGATTTGCCGGAAGCAAAGATGGCACCGTACCTGGAGGCGCGGGGGTCATTTGATTTCCGGCAACAACGATGGGATCGCTCGTCGGCTTTGGGGGCTGGATTACGATTTGATAGCTTTCAAGAACTCGGCCGTAGGCATCGGACTGCTGAGCAGTAGCGCAGACGTCGGACGAAGGCTGAATCATCTGCTGGTTGTACGAAATCCAAACGGAAAGCCTGATCTTTTGCGGAAAATCGCTGAACATATCAGGGGTCAGCTGCACAGGATTGAACAAGACGATTTCGCGGCCAAAGCCATCGATGGCAAAGCCCGGCTGAACGAAGACGTCCACTTCCTTATCGGGCCCGCCATTCAGGAACTGCGCGATGTCGAGACCGGTGACAATTCCCCACGTATGTGGCCCGACGTTGTGACGACGTCGCATGTCACGGTGATACTCCTGCTCCGCCAGGAAATCGACGGCCCCCAGATATTCTCCCTCGTAGTAGTTCAGCCGTTCGATATCCGGAATGTAGGTCATCGCATTGATTCCTTTTGAGCCAAAGAACTGATTCTTGTTTCGCGCCAAGATTCTTACGCTATTTTTTCTTTGGCGTCTCCGATGCCCGCGTATTCCCTACGGCCGCTCCGCCGGCCTTCAGTTGGTCGATCTGATTTTGCAGGTCTTGCAACTTCGCAGTAGTTGGATCGACCACGTCAAAGCCCACCACTGCGTTACCGCTCTGGTACATTTTTAGCGGCTGGCCTACGGATACGGCGGAGGCAGCGAAATCTCCGGCACTCGCGATGGCATCGGGTGTCCACGCAGGATCTTCAGCTACGGAGACGGTCGTGACGTTTGTGAAGCCTTGACGCTTCAACGCTTGTTGAACCGTTTCTACTGGCTGGCCCACCATGGTCCGCAAATCCACGGCGCGCATCCCTGGAGAAATGGAATTTAGGGTCGAGGCTCCAAGAGTCTGGGCAACGTAATGGGTTGCGATACGGTTGAGGGCCGCCGGAGTGCCCACGCCTGCACTCATCAGGTTCTCCTGGTAATAAGCCTGGGTCCCAGACAAAAAGGAAGCACCCCTCGGTTCACGGAAATCGCTACAGCAGAACAATTGAAGAACCTTCTCGAGCCACGTTGAGAAGTTGTCGAGCCCCAAGGGCCCCAGCCAATACTGCAAAGATGGAATGGTGACCAGTTGCTTACGTCCCGAGAAATGGCAGATATCGAGGATGCGTCCATCCTGCACCGTAACGCAGGCCAGGATCAGCCGGTCGTCACAGGGATCCGGCTGGCACGCAGGAATCAATGCAAAGCAGACGCAATCAAGCAGGACGTGAACAAGTTCCTGCACAATCTGTGCCACGATACCAAGGTAGACGGAAACGTCTGTTCCCTGTTGAGGCGCCGGAATCGCGATGCCGCTGAGATCATCCAGTATGGTGCAGTGCGTCACAGATGAGCTCTTCGCGAAGTATTGATTCACGGCTTGCAGGAACTTGCAGGTCAACTGATATGCGATCTGCGCGTTGGTAATGCCCGTTAGATTGGGTGCCTGCTGAATGAGCAGCACGATACCCTTGGCGCATTGCTGTAACTGATAGAGAAGTGAACCTGGAGCGGGCGTGGTGGCGTCTGTTTCGTCGGGAGCCGGGGTAACCCCAAGCTGGAAGCCCTCCACGATCCGTGTCGGTTCACAACCAGCCGGAGGAACGGCAGCAGGGAGCGTCTGAGTCGTTTTGGCGGAGCACGCCAATCCGGCATTTTTTGCGGAAGACCCGTTACCGTGTCCGTTCCCCACCGCTTTGTCGCCGCACCCGCATCCACAACTTGCCGAATTCGACGGGGTATTTACCAGCGGAGTAATCAGGCGGGACTCTTGCTCTTTGTACTCAATGGTGATGCACCATTTCTGAATCAAGTCTTTGCACGCAGGCGACGGCGTGTAGCGCAGGGGCGAGCAATTCGGGGCGGGCTGCTTGGTCGGGGCGCAGCAGTCCTCGATCGCCTTAATTACGTTGAAGGGCTGATCGGTGCAAACAATTACGTCGTTGCCGCACGGATCAATTGCATAGCCGGTCTTCACGGTAACCCAACCCGTGCATTCGCTGCAGACTACCTGCATGCCGCACGCTACGCCCCATCCGTGTAAGTAGCGGTTATGCAGCCTGTTCTTCGCCAGCCAATATGACTGCTCGTTGTTAAGGTCCGCCTGGGTGAGCAACTGCCCCGAAAAAAACCGGGTCCGTTCCAGGCATTGAAGCGTGCGGCACGCGATGCAGCAGCAATCTGGATTGGCGGGAGCGTTGACTCTAGGACCCAGCCTCGACCCAACAACAGAACTGGCTAAAGGTGTTCGAATATAATCAGAAAGCGTCGGCATGGCGTCTCCCTCTACCCGTTCTTATAAATGAACCAACTCTCAAATGTTCCGCCTTCAATCCCATCACCCGTGGGCCGTGAAGGCAGCCACGGTGGCAGATGGTCCGCATCGACGCCTTGGCCGTGTTTCGCGTCACGAATAAAATCGCCTTTCACCACAACGCGTGCCTCGCCTGCCGTGTTCTGCGTTTGTCGCAGGACGTCCGCAGCTTTGGTCAACAGAATACGCACCGCATTGGCCGGATCGGCAGGCGCCGAACCGCCCGGCAGCGGCGTAAACACGCTACCGGACAGGTTGCCCGGCTGCACCTCGGCATATCCTTGTCTGATTTCGTCCCACGAAATAAGCAGGCCGCCCGCTTCGTATAACCCGATCAGTACGGAAACAGTATTGAAGTTCAAATCTCCGGAGCGCACGTCCCCTGAAAACCCGATGATCAGGGTCGGCGGGAAAGGACTAACGGTTTGTCCCAGGTCCCAGCTGGTGTGGTTAATTTTCACCAAGTCGGGATTGCAGGTTCCAGGGATGGTGAGGTTCAACGTGAGATTGGGTGCCGTGCCGCTCAGTGAAGCGGCGCCTGGGACATCGCATGACACGAAGTTGGCAACTACTTCAGTGATTGATGCGCCTGGAGCGCCCGGTGTGCCGGGCAGACCCGCTGTTCCTGGCAGACCTGGTGTTCCTGCCAGGCCGGCGGGACCTGGCGGTCCTTGGGCTCCAGTCAGCCCACTTCCTCCACCTTGATCGAGAAGACAAAGGACCGCCTCGGTAAGCAATTCCGTGCTCACCAGCAGATGGCGGTCGGTAAGATTATCGATTGCCACTCCCGTGACGGGGTCGCCGTACACGTAATTGGAAATGGTCGCAAGCACCATGCAGTTGCCGTCCGAACAATCCGGGCAGGCATCCAGCGCCTTTTGGAGCAGGTCCCGGCAACCATCCTGCGTCACGTCTAGAACTGCGACCGCTCCAGGAATGGCTTTGCCATCGCCTGAGTAGGCCACGTACAGCGGCCCACCACTGGCGCCCAGCGCCATTCCTCCGGTCGGTTGTATGCCAATGGAGATCGCCGCTTCGATCGTTTGGGCGAGTTTTAGCTCGACGGCGTGCTCGTCAATGGCTTGTACGTAAGCTTTCTTGTCAGTCGCGTCTTGCTCAATGACGTATACCCACCGCGCGGCTGGCGAGAGGCGCAGCCCGACGGGCGCGTGGGCAAATCCTGTGACAGGATCACCCAAGGCGACGACTGTGCTCGGATCGGGCCGCATGCCGATCAGATACACCGTGGCATTCGTGCTATCCAGAACGGCTACCGTATCGCCAATCGAAGTGGTAGCTGCAGCGATGGCGGAAGGGACGGCCGACCCGGAGCCTACGGGAATCACGGTTACGGCTAACGTCGCGAGCGTAATGGCACTGGCATTATTGCTGCCGCCATTTGCTACATAGGCGTATTTGCCGCTGCTGGCAATCGCAACGTCGACGGGCCCCGTTCCTACAGTAATGCTCGTCGGCGCGGCAGGTGTGGCGGACGCAGTAACATCGGTGGCCCAGATCAAGGCCCCAGCGGCAGGATTCACCGCGAATAAACGACCATCCGGGGCGGGCGCCACGGCCAGCCGCACTGTAGCCCCTGATCCGTTTTTGACGGCGAGCGTGCTGATCGTTTGGGAAAAGTCAGCGCTCAGCACCTGAATCTGCGGATCGGGCAGAGGCTGTGCCGGCGCCGGTTTTGGCCCTTGCAAGGCCACGTAAACGAAGTCTCCCGCTGGCGAAACAGCCACATCTAAACCGGTGTTGTTTGGAAACGATTGCGAGCCGGTGATGCCATTATTGGTGGTGTCAACAGCGTACAATACCGCTCCCGCAGTCTCATTCGCCAACACGTACAGCATGTGCGTAGCGTCCGATTTTGCGACCCGCACGGCGTTGGCGATGTTGACGGTGCAGTCCCAGCTAATTTGCAGACCCGTGGGATCAGCGGTTTTCGCTGCCGGGTCAATCAGTACGTCAAAAAAATACCCATCTACAATGCGATTCGGCCGGCACGATCCGCCATTTTGGCTGCAATCGTCGAAAAGGGCAGGCACATCTTCGGCAGCGCATTCCTTGTAGGACACGCAGATCTGAATCTTGTGCTTGTTCTGATCGGGCTCGGAGCTGGGTCCGTTCTGCACCTGCCAATTCGCCAGAAACTGCGCCTTGAAGTCGAAATATTCTTCGCGAGGTACAACGATTTCTCTGCCGCAACAATCGATTGCGGTGCCAGGTTCGATCAAAAGGTAACGGTCTTGACAGGCCGGGTTAGGATGCGGCTTTACCTTAAGCCCACACACCACGCCCCACCCGTGGAGTTGCTGGTTATGACGACGGACTTTCCCAAGGAAGTACCGCTGCTCGTCCGTAAAATCTCGCTCGACGAGCAGTTTCCCTGTGAAATAGTTGTTTCGCGCAAGCTGCGGAACATCGCACTCCACGCAAACCCCGCTCGAAACCATCACCGCGTTATGGCAATTGCAATCGCCCATCGTTCCAGCCTCGCTTTTTCAGTTCAGAACTGTTCCTGTTCCCAGCCGGGCATTCTTCCCTACCGTCACCGCAGGCCGATCCATTGCGGAGCCGGGATCGCCAAGCACGGTGTCGTAGCCGAGCTTTCCCGTGCCCTCGATTAATCCGACCGGATACCTGCCGATCACTGTGTCCACTCCCACGAAGGACTGGACTCCGATCCGCAAACGTGGGTCCGTCCATTGCAACTGCGCCAAGGTATGCGCCGGCTTCGCCATTTCGATAATCGCCTCCAGCGTTTGGCGGTCACTTTCCTCAGCTCCCGGCCAGCGCGGAACGAAAACCTGAAACTGGTACGCATATTCGTTGAATATGTCCATTCGTGGATCGCCATTGTCGATCAAACGGAATTTGCCGATCTGGGAGTTTGAGCCGATGTGCAGCCGCTGCATAACTTCATCTCCGAAAACCGTGGAGCAATTTCCGAGAGTTGACTGACCAACGATTAACCAGCGGCGCAGCCGGTACATTTCCAGAATGGTGGGCCGGACTCCGGCATACAGCTCAATGTGGAGACCTAAACCCTCAGGCGTGCCGCGAAGTGCATACAAGCGATGGGCCTGACGCACGAGTTCCCGCCGCTTCGAAATGGGCCAGTTCCCCTGCAAGGTCATACCCAACCAGGATGCGAGCCACGCCAGGAAATCCGGGCCCGCAACATTCTTTGGCTGCGTCGGAACAGCCTTGGGATCGAAGTAGCGAGCGATGTCAGTGACTTGGTCTCCGACAAGGGCACGGAGGGTGTCGAACAAAGACAGAAAGCGGTCCAGAAAATCCGTGCTGACGGCATCTTCACGGTAGACCGCGGGCAGATAGCGAAGTGAAGACGCACGCGGGAAGTAGACTTTTACTTTTTCAATTTCGGGCGTCGTCGAACCGTCGCCCTGAAGCGTGAGCCTCAGCCAAAGGTATCTTCCAGGCGGGCTTTGAACCAGGCAGTCCCACTCGCCGCACCCTGTGCTGGTGTCCGCCTGGTGCGTGCCCCATCGACTTTCGGGCAAACTCAAGATTTCCTCGATGGGTTTTTCCGCTTCGGAGGTGAAGGTATTCACCAGCACCGATCCGCCCGACGGCACACTTCCCGCAAGCAGCACGCGGTGCCAAACACAGCGATAGGTGCGGCTATCGAGAGGTCCAGCGTAGTACTCGCCACTGGTCGCATAGCTGGCCTGCGGCTGAAGCTCGCAAAAACTGCAGGCGCCATCGACAATAATCGGACGGGCAGACCGGTCGTAAGTTACAGCGGCGGCAAATGTATTGGTGGAACCGCAGCAGCGGAACGTGCACCAACCGCCGGCATTGTCGGGCCGATAAAAATACAGTCTCCTGGTAATGCAGTCGCTCAGGCATAGGTTTCCATTCACGTCAACTGCCACAGCCACTACGCAGAACCGGCCTTCAATTTCGGCGGGCTGCATAACCTTGCCTGCAAAGTTCCCTTTATCATCGAGCACCACTACATAGTTCAACCCTTCCTGCACCACATAAATTCTTCCTTGCGCATCGACGGCAATGCGGGTCGGCTTCTGTAGCGCGGGTTCCTCTGCCGTACCGCCGTCGTATGCTGCTCGCCACCGGCCGAACGCGTCGAACAGATGAATCAGTCCGTTCGCACGGTCGGAAACGTAAACGCAATTATTCCCCGTAATGGCAACATCCCAGGGTTCCCAGGTACCCCGCGGGAACACCGGAACGCCATGGCAATTCCCCGCGCTCTCAGCGGAGTTATAGGAGGATTTCGCCGGGACCATCGCGATTGCACCGCTAGCTCCCTCCGCCCGCAGCGGGCCCCAGATGGCGCGCAAGGGCAACCCCTTGACGGCGAACACCTGGATGCGACGGTTGCCGGTATCGCACACATACATGTCATTACGACCGGAAATGGCCATTCCATGCGGGTCTGTAAGCTTTCTGGCTTCTGGTCCGCAGCCGCCGATGCAGGGCAAAGTTTCGAACTGCATGGTGCAGCGATCGTAGCGTTTGATCGCACAGGATTGATTGTCGAGCACATAAACGCGGTCCTCGCAATCGATGGCAACTCCTATGGCCGACTGTAAGCCTCCAAAACTTCCTCGATCATCGACCAGCGGCCGCAGAGAACCGGGCAGTGGTTGTAACTGCAGCAGGTTCCCTCCGTCGCCGAACACGACTTGATCGGCGTATGTGGCTCGCCAACCGGTGAGTCCATTCATCAGGAAGCGGGGTGCTCGGTCCATGTTTATCCGTTGGTGCTCGAAGCGTACGCCACCTGCACCTCATGCCCTTTGGGGTCGCTGTATAGCAATTCACCGGGATTGATGGGCACGTCACGGCACAACTGCTGGCGCAGGTCGTCTAGGAACAAAATCAACTGGTTGTTCTGAATGCGTTGCACGCCATCGACATCGAAAATCGCTCGATATACATCCGAGTAAAAAATCTCCCCACCGAACGGCCAGCCTGTGCCGTCCGTACCGCCAAGTAGCGGACTAAAAAAGGTGTTTAGGTTCTGCAGAACTGAGTTTTTGACTATCGCCAAATCGGCTCCAGGCTTTACCAGTAAATTCACCTGCACCTTGATTTTTCGATAGGTGGGGCCAACGACATAGACTTCGGAGGTGAGCAATCGACGTGCATTCAAATATTGGCAGACGCTTTGTAGCGTCGTTTGATTTGGCCTAGGGTTTGGTGCCTCCGAGTCCGGCACCACAATCACGGTGACGACCCCGGGTACGGGACCGTTTGGAAAATTTGGATGAAACAGGGGAAGCGCTTTCGCGCGCCGCACGTTCGCTCCCGGGGACTGGCTTGCCAGGTATTCGAAGTCTTCGCCGGTCACCGCACGGTCGTTGCTTTTAAGCGCCAAGGGCGCTCGCAATTTGGCGTTGGCGACGGTCTCCTCTTCGGTGCCGCCCATGGCTGCGGAATAGTTGGTGACGGATTTCACGGAGATCACCGAGGTCTGCAATTGCGTGATGGTTTGCGCCCCGAGATTGCCCTGGATTCCGCCTCCGAACCGATACAGCCGCGCCACGATGTTGTCGGTCGGATGAGCGGGGTTAGCGACCGGAATCCTTCCGTGCTCGCCATCACCAAATCGCACGCCGCCGGTTCCTCGATCGAGCACAAAGTGTGGAGAGTCAGTTCTCGACGCATAAAAATCATCCACCTGCTGCCACACCATGAATCCGGACCCTTCGTCTACTTCCAGCTGAACCGACGTGATGCTGGCCTGGGTGCCATCGGAGTTGGTCACCTGAACTGGCATGTCGAGCACCACGACGGGGAAATTGACCAACTGGAAGCTTTGATTGGGAGTGCCGTCGCTTCCACCTAATACCTCATCGCGAATGGTCAGCGCCTGCGTCGCTTGGATGGTGTTGGTGAGAATGGCAGAAACTCGTGGAGCCACTTCGTACGATGCAGACTCGATACGAGCCCGGATCCAGTAGAGGCTGCTGCTCACTTTTCCAAGCGGCGCGGCCTGAATGAATGATCCAGGACCCGGGAACAGAACGTGACCATTCTGTGAAAAGGCTCGAGTGCCGTCACTGTCCAGACTGATCGGGCTCCAGCTAAGGCCATCCCAGTATTCCCATGCCAGGCTGGCCGGTGGAGGGACAGAGCCGAAGCATTCCAGGATGGGAACGTCCAGCCCGCTTCCGTATAGACTCACTGCCAAATTAATTTGGTCCGAAGGAAAAACGCTCTCCGCGCTGAATCCCAGAGCCAAGGCGCTTCCCGGCTGAGGATTTTGACCAAAAGGATAAAACCACTGGCCGGTATTATTGTTTTTGGAAGTAACATTCAAATAGCCCAAGCCATCGAAGCTTTGGACAGCTGCAAGCTGTGAGCCGATCGCGACCAGCGACTCGTCCGTCTCGAAAACAACTGGTTGCCCTGCGTCACCGGCGGCTGCAATTTGGGTGCCTTGCGGTACGATCACGGATGAAATATCCGGCCGCGCCAGACTGAAGGTAAGCTCCACGCGAGACGGCGCCGCCGGTTTTAGTTCTATCCCCAGTAACTGCAAAAACTTTATGTAATTCAGCTCGGGAACCTGATTCAATCGATAAACGAGAATATCCGTCATCCAGGCAAACAGCTGCACCAGCGTGATGCCGGGATCGCTGTCGTTAAAGTTGGTCCACTCGGGCGCGTATCTCGGCACCAGTGTCTTTGCCTGGGCGACAATGTCGGCAAACTGGCGATCATCGAGATTGGGCGCTTGCAGAGGCATGCTTTAATCTCCCGGGCCTTCGGTGACGTAGAACGGATACACCAGGTTATGAAATGTGTTATTCGAACGGATCCGATAATCCACTCGAACTAACAAAACATTCTCCTGATCCGCCGGCGAGCTGACATTCACATCGAGAACGTCAATGCGGGGCTCATAATTGCTTAACGATTGCTTCACCAGATGAGCCACATTGGTTTGCGTCGCCGGATTATTTGGAGCAAATACGAAATCATGAATTCCACACCCAAACTTCGGAAGCATCTGGCGTTCGCCGAGGGAGGTGCCCAAAATGATCCAGATGGACTCCTGCACGCTCTGCTCGCCAACGGAATAGGAGAATCCACCTGCGGGGTTTATACGCACTGGAAACTTCCAGCCTGTTCCGAGAAATCGTCTCGTAGGTTCGGTGGGCATCAGGGAATTTGCTCCACGATTTGCTGTAACTGTCCCAACATGGCATCCAACTGGTTCACGGCCTGGGTGACGTCGGTCGCGCCCGCAAGTTCTCCAATCGGCGGCAGCGTGATCGGGAGTTGCGAAATCTTGATCAGCGGCTGAATCATCTTGAACAGGGGCTCAATCGGTCCCAGCGCCTGCAACATCTGCTGCAGCGACACTTGAGCGTTGTCGCTCGCACATGTCAGCGACGCCAGCAGCACTGGATTCCCTTGCGCCGCATTGAGGTCAATACCTGCCTGGAAGTTCAGAATGCTCTTCACGGCGTCAACGAAGCATTTCAAATACGCAATGATCAGCAGCAGGATGTCCTTAATGGTCTCGATCACCGCGAACGGCCCCAGCACCACATCGAGACAATCTTTCATGTCGTGAATGGCGTCCAGCACTCCTGTGACTTTGAGCGGGTTCTGCACAAATTGCTCGAGGGCGCCGATGACATTCAAAATTTTGAGGATGCAGTTGAATCCCGCCAGCGTCGGCATTAACTGCACCATCAGGTTATGAATCAACGCGCAGTTCGATGGCGGCCTGGAGATATCGGCTATAGCCTGCAGCTCGATTCCCATCGGCAGTGAGATCTTGGGGATCTTCACCGCGGGAATCGGCAAACACGGAATCACTGGCGACGCACTCAATCTACTCTCCCACTCTGCAGGTATCGGTTGCCGCTACGCTGGCGTGTTGCTCGCCCGGGCCGGAGGCACCGCTAAATCGGCTCCGCGCTCAACGCCACTGGGCGGTCATTAATCAGCACGGTAGGAGCTTTGATCACCACCGCCGAGTCGCTCTGAATGACAATCGAAAGATTATTTACTTCCACTACGTTGGTCGCGCCGTTGCCCCGCGCGTACTGGATGCGTATGTACCCCTGGTCCCCTGCGGAGACTGGCGGATCATAGATTTGAATTTGATGACCGTTGACGGAATGAATGGTTCTGAGGTGAGGGTCCGTCGTTGGCGGCGTGTCTTGTCCATTCCACAAGAAGCCGATGACAAAAGGATGTGCGACGTCCTCCTGACTAAAAGCAATCAGTACTTCGTCGCCAACCTCAGGCATAAACCACGAGCCGCGGCCGCGCCCCGACATCATGGTGGCAATCGGCGCCCAGTAACTCTCATTCTGGCCGCCCAACCATGGCAGGCTCACCTGCACTCGGCCCTGTCCTTCGGGATCGACCACGTTTACCACTTGTCCGGTCACAACCCCACTGATGCGGCCCACGATGCACCTCCAACGCGTCCTACAGTTCCAAAATGCCGCGGGCTGTCGATATCGACAGTCGCCGCAAGTTTCAGCCCATGATTTACCTGAACGCACGAGCTCACAAATTCACCGGACCTTCACGCCTTGCCGAAAAGTCTGTGCGATATCCGCCCGTGCTGATGGTGTGGGTCGTTTCGGTCACGTAGTACTCGCCGTCAAAGTCGCTCGACTGCCCTTGCAGTGTTCCCGAAGCATCCGTCTGAATTCCAAAGCCGATAATCTGCAGATTGCAGCCGGCCCGCAGGTCGGGCAGCCCGATCGTCGATCCGCTGGCTTCGATCAAGCGCTTGCTTTGATTTTCCAGTTCAGCCCGCGCCCGCTGTTTCGCTTCCTTCACCGTGTGGACGGGCGGCTTCGTTACCACCTCCGTCCGATTGGCATAAGCCTTGGAAATTTGGGTGAGCCGATCGATTTCGGCTTTAGGCTTGTTCTGATCCTTCCAGAGGTCCTGGAGGGTATAGTTCACTTCAATCTTAGAATTGCTTTTTCGGTCCCAGCCACGCACGGTTACCTGCGAGACCTGTTTTGCGGTGCTCAAAGTCGGTCGGAAATTAATGAGCGACCTGCCCCATTCGAGACGATACGTGGGGGCGTTGGCTTTATTCTGGGACAGACCGAAATACAGCTTCCTTTCTCCGGTGTTCTCGTCCTCCACGAGGTACACCTCGTAGCCATGCCTGCGGGCGCGTTCCAGCAGAAACACGATGTCGTATTGATTATTCATGAACACAAATTCGTCGGGACTTTCGTTGTCGGCGGGATTGGAAATCACCTTGATACCCAAACCAGGCTGACCTTTCTTCACCGGCTTGTTTCCCAATTCCACCGCAATCTGCGTATCGGTCACGTCGCCCTTCAGCCAGGAGTAGGTGTGCTGTTCCGAGCGCAACTGATGAATCTCATTGAGCCCTCGAATCGAGAGGGTCGGCACGGCCGACTCCGGAAAATTCGGCTCGAGAGAAGTGATTTGGCCCAACATCATGCGTCGCATGCTCTTATGGTTCAGATAACCCATCGAAAGCTCGATCTTCGTTCCGGGATCGAACATGCCGGTGAAATCTACCAGCGAGGTCTTGATCGGCGGCGCAAATTTGAACTTGCGATCATCGGCGTCCCAGTTGTTCACTTCAATGCTGAACGAGTCGATTTCGTTCACGCTATCCTTGTAAGTCACCTGCAAGATGTCATCGACCACTTCGGCTCCCATTGGCCGCCCGCCGACTTTCAACTCGAAGCGTGGGACGTAGAACGTCTCGTCCTGTTCATAGATGGGTATCGCTGCTGTTGCCATCGATCGTCACCTTGTCAATACGGGCGTCTGCAGAACCTGACCTGGAACTAGGCTCAACGGGTCGGCGACGTTGTTTTGCGTGGCAATGGCCCGCCACTGACCAGGGTCACCATAGATGCGGCCGGCAATCTGGCTAATCGTTTCGCCGTATTGCACAACGTGCACATGCGTGTGATCCGCCGATTGTTTGTTGATCTCATTGAGCTGCTCGGAAAGCGTCTTGTATTCCTTGAGCGATACCGAAAGCGTCGCTCGGAGTGGCACTCCACTAGGGCTGAACAGAGTGAATCGCTGGCGCACACTCTCGATCAGGCATTTGAATCCGTAGCGCTGTTGGCTGCCGGTGCCGTTTCCCATGGACGCGTACCCGCGGCTTCCGGGAAACTGCGGTCCCCAGCTGAAGAAGCACACGGGTGGTGCGTGTGTCTTCCCATCAATCTTGAGAAGCTGATAAAACTGATCGGTCTTCTGGGTCACCGGAGTGGCATTTTGGTCCATGCCGCCTTCGGTTGAATCAAAGAACAGGTCAAACGCAAGTGTCTCGGTTTGACCGCGCACAAACTGCAACACCGGCGAATCCAAGCCGGGAATTGCCACCTCCGCTATCTGCACAGCCTTGTTCAAGGTGTACTCGCCGGGGTTAAAACTCACCTCGACCAGCGGCCCTTCCAAACCGCCGCTTGCACCCACCCTCTGGAACGTCGCTTTTAGTAAGTTGGACATGGTGTGCCTTTAATTCAATTCTATGTGCTAATCCTCATCGGAGCTGATGCCCGGCGTGAGACTGCGTTCCTGCGCAATCCGCTGATCGCGCTTCATCTCCTCTTTCATGGCCGCGACACAGGCACGGACAATCTCCTGCAGGATGCGCGGATCAAGCAGCGACCGTGAGTCGGTGGCCTGCACCTGGCTGTGAACTTCGTTGATTCTTATGTCCATCGCGCTGCTATGCTATCCGATCCCTAAAGCGCTCGAAATTCCTGCACCAAGTGACCACACCTGTAAGCCTTCATGCGCGATCTCAATTTCCTCAAATCCCACCTGGCTCTGCGTAGCGTTGAAAGCCGGCCCGGCCCATCTCACGGGCAGTCCACGCTTGAATGACCACACCTTCGCGGGGTTTTGCCGTTCATCCTGCAGCGCGACAATGCCGTCCCGCCGCTTTACTTTCCCGCGCGAGAAATCGTAGTGCCAGTTCCATAGGTCGTCGGCAAATGTGACGCCTCGCTTCAGTCGAAGGTTCGTCCATTTCACCCGCGTCGGAAAATGCAGCACGGTACCGTTATTTCCGCCTTCGCGGTACTCCTCAATGTCCAGGTTTGTCTCCAGGCCCGTACACTCGCTAAAGCCTCCCTGCGCGAAAGACTGCAGACCGGTCAGCACGGTGGTCAAAGCGCTGGACGAGTCGATCAGGGCAATCAAAAAGTTGTAACTGCGGAATGGATCGGTACGCGCAGGTGCCCCGAAGAGGCTCATGTCAGTTGCTCCTGCTCGGAAACTTCCAGGATGTCTTCGGTACGCCCGATGCGGAAAATGACGAACTCGGCTGGTTTAGTCGGTGCCACGCCCACTTCGGCGATCATTTGGCCCACCGTCGTGGTGGCCAGCGTGTTATTCAACTGATCGCATTTGACGAAGTAGGCGTCTTCAGGAGTGTTCCCAACCAATGCGCCCTTCTGCCAGATTGCTTCTAGAAATGTCCAAATGGAGATGCGGACCGTCTGCCACAGGTAGTAGTTGTTCGGCTCAAACACCGCCCACTGCATGGCGATGTCAAGCGCATGCTCGATCATGGAAATCAAACGCCGCACGTTCACGTAGCGCCAGGTTGCTAAGCTGCTGACCGTGCGCGCCCCATATACTCGCAACCCGCGGCCCGGGAACACACGGATACAGTTCACTCCTATAGGGTTCAGCAGACCTTGCATGGCGCTGGAAACATCCCAGGTGACGTCTTGCGCCCACTGGAGTTCCACGTTCGCGGGCGCCTTGTGCACACCTTCGGTCACGTCAGTGTGCGCGTACACCCCTGCAACATGGCCGCTCGGCGGAACGCGCCGCACGACCTGGTTCGCCAATTCCAACGGATCACGCACCAGAATCCACGGGTAATAGAGCGCCGCAAACTTGGAATCAAAGCGGCTTCTCCAGGACTGCACCTCGCCGAGATCTACATGTTGTTTCGGAAATCCGAAATCCGGAGAGTCGAGAATCGCGAACCGGTACCGCATGGCTTCACAATGTGAAACCAGCGCCTGCTGCACACGATTCACTTCATCGAGCGAAAACTGTGGAGCGGCCTCAACGGGCAGTGGCGGAACGCTGCCGGGTGCCAGGGGCTCAACGCCGGGCAAGCAGATGTCCACCTTGGGAGGCGGCAATGGGGAATATAGGGTCGGTGGAGTCGGCTCAATCAGAATATCAGGGGCAAGAACGATAGAAATTTCATCGATATCTTCAAGCGTGCGCAGGCCCCACTTTGATTCGGCTGCAGAATCGCCAGTGAAGTCACTCGTTTTCAGAGCCGCAATTCCGTCCCCGCCGCCCCACAACCGCAATAGTCCATTCTCAATCTGCGGAGCACCCGGATCAGGGAGTCGGTCCGGATAAGGTGTCGTGGAGTACAGATCCTTTGCCTGAATAAACTTCGAGGTGTTTCCGTTAACCGCAGTTTCGACGTATCGAACATGCTTGGCATCCAGCGATAAACCGGAAAATATTTCCCGCGGGATATTCGATTCGTAAACGGTAAGTGAGAATTCGAGGGTCTCAAAGAACACGGTTTTCGTGAGGTCGATCGGCGCGACGAGCGGCGTCTCCCAAATAATGAGGCTACTCGTCGGGTCCAATCCAGCCACAAGCACATAATGCGGTGGGAGCCCGGGCTGGAAAGCCTTCACCAGCGAGCGCTTCGTGAAACCTACCAGTGAACCGACATAGGAGGACAAACCCGTAGCGGGCTGCGTCTGCGAAGTGGTGGCCGTAGCTGCAGGGCTGGACCGTCCCACTCGAACCGAGACTGCGTCGCCCCACACACCGGGAGTGCTGGCTTCCAGGTGCAGCGTGGGTGCGCCTTGCGCGTCGTACAAGACGCCGTGCGCAGGCCTGGCCCCACTATCGATCTGTATGGATTGAGAAAGATTGAAATTCTCTCCAAGCGGGGTGGACCAGGTAATCAGATCGGACAATGTATCGACCTTCTGTACCAGCCGATCCGCATGGTGCGACGAAATGAACTGGATGGGTTGCGTCAGCACAAATGCTGGATCGAGCGGCTGATCCCAGAAAATGCGCGTGGCCGTGGTGTTCACGGTTGCAACGCTGCGGAACTCTCGCAACGGTGCCGGGCTGGTCTGCACCACCGCAACGAGCGAACCTTCCGAGAAGCCGCCGGTGGTGTCTACCACCGAAGATGCGCGATCGGACGGTTGCACCCCTACAGCATGCGCTGCGACCGTTTGCTGAATGGTAGCGAGAGCTCCCACCCCAAATCCTGACGTGGAGATCACCACGGATGCGGAACCGTCCGCGGGCTGGGCTCCCGTTGTCGCCGTCGACACGCCCGCAGAAGCCACCCGCAGGCCATATAGCTTTTGGCCGCCGTTCTCAAAGAATGCCTTCGCCGCATAAGCCAGATACGCGTTGGTCAGAAAGCTGCCAAAGACGCTTTGAAATTGCTCCCACGACTGCACGGCAAATGGCGCGTTCAACGGCCCTTTTTGAGCGACCCCAATGCAGGCAGCGATGTCGGTGCGCAGCGCAGTGATGCCTGCACCGCCGCGGTCCGCACTCTCAAAGTAAACGCCTGGCGTTACGTACGTCACCATTGCCGTGACCCTCGTCCTAGCTCAATTCCAGTCGTTCGTGCGTAATCTCAATGGTTTCGATCGAGACGTCGTTGCTGGTAGCACTCATGGTTGGACCTTCCCACTTGGATATCCAGCCATTCTGAAAATTCCAGCGGAGGACATCGTTGTGCTGTTCATCCTGCAGGACGATGGCTCCGTTCCGTCGATCAGCGACGCCGTTCAGCACGTTCTTGTACCAGTTCCAGAGGTCCTTATTGTCGGTGATGCCCCGCTTGAGGGTGATGTTGGTAAATTTTCGCAGCGCCGTGAGTTTACGTACCGACAGCCAGGCGTCGGTGCCTTCACGGTAATCGACCGAGTCGGTATTAAGACCTATTCCGCTGCAATCCCGAAAAGCCGCCACGCTGGTGTTGTCCAGTTCAATTCGGAAGTTATATCCACGATAAGGATCTTTCCTGTCGCTCGCTGCCATTGCGCCTCCTCGTTACAGTTCCTGAACCGCGGAGCCACCAGCCCATTGACCAATTCTGATAATCACAAATTCGGCGGGGTATACCGGCGCAACGCCCACAATCATGATCAGGCGTCCGTTGTCGATGTCGTCCTGCGACATCGTGGTGCGGTCGCACTTCACGAAGAACGCCTGGTCAGCCTTCGTACCCATCAGGCCACCTTGCTGCCACAATGTGGTCAGGAAAGCGGAGACGCTTTGTCCCAACCGCGCCCACAACTTCTCGTCGTTGGGCTCAAATACTGCCCATTGCGTGCCAACGTCCAGCGAGCGCTCCAGAAAAATAAAGAGTCGCCGCACATTGATGTACTTCCACTCGGGATCGCTGGTGATACATCGGGCGCCGTATACTCGCAAACCGCGGTTGTGAGCGGTGAAATCGCGCAGTGCATTTATGTTGACCGGCTCCTGGTTGAGCTCGTCCTGGTCGCCTTTGTTCAACAGGATTTCAATGGAATCGATGCCGCCGATCACTTCGTTTGCCGGGGCTTTCCAAACCCCGCGGGTTTCGTCCACCCGTGCATAAATTCCGGAGATGTGGCCGCTGGGAGGCACCGTGATGTTGGAATCGCTCAGCGGGTCGTAAACCGCGATCCGTGGGTAATAAATGGCGGCATATTTCGTGTCGTATAAACCGCGCTGCTTCGTAATGTCATTCAAGGTGGGCGGCACATCGCCGCTTCCGCCGTGCGGCGCCGGATCAAGCACGGCGAAGCGATATTTCAGCGTTTCACAGTGCGTGATCAATGCGTTTTGCACATTTTGGTGAGGGACGCCGGGCACCGCCACGATGCTGATGTCCTCGATATCGATCAGCGCCTGAATTCCGCTGCGCATGCCGGGACCGTTATCGACGCCGATGTAGTCTGCATCGGTCGGCACGCCGGTACCATCGGATCCCAAGACCATGGTCAAGTTCAATCCGTCGGGCGCCGAGGGCAAGATGAATGGGTCGTCGGTGGTGTGGTCTCCCACCGCGCCCGCCGTCATGGTCAGCAGAGATGATCCGTTATCAACGATCTTTCCGTAGTAGTTGGGAAGCAGATCGTCCATAGAGAGATAGCGAAACTGCTCAGTCACGCCGGAGTAGGAGGCAATGATGTCGAATTCGCAGCTACGCACGGTCGTGACGGTGAAGCCGCCGTCGGGATTCAGATCCGTCGTTGCGCCAAAGGCATTGGTCACTACAATGTTGGGACCCGCGACGGATTTAATTTTCTTGTAAACCTTGGTGTTGCCCTTGTTGAACTCGACGATCGCTCCCGGATAAAGGTTCGACTTATCGCTATTGAGCTGCACCGTGGTGACGTTCGGCATACTGACGACCTGAGCGTGTGCCAGTGAACTCTGTTTGATTTGCACAATGAGGTCGTTGCCCCATGCCCCTGGATCGGCAGCTGAGAGCTTGCAATTGGTTCCCGGGTTCGTTTCGTCGGTGATCACCGCGGTGTACTGTGCTTGGTAGCTGTTCGTAATCGCCGGAGAAACGGTCACGTTTCCGTCATCGTCGTACTTTTGCACCGTGACGGCGGCCTCAGTCGTGACAATCCCGTTCTTCAATTGGCGTAAGGTGATTTTTTTGCCCTGCTCGATTCCGCGCGTACTCGTCAACTTCAGCGTCGTGGCAGCGGCGGTGGCGTCTGCCGTCAGCCGGGTAATGAGTCCACCAACAAGGGCACCGCCGTCGTTCGACGTGGCGTTACCGGTCCCTGGCACCCGCACGATGTATGCCCGCTGTCCCAGGTTGTCGAAGAAACCTTTCACCGCGTACGGCAGGTACCGGTAATCGTGGAAGGTGGGCGTGTCGGGAAGATAGCTCCCGTACAGCCGAGTGAACGCCGAGAAGCTAGTAACGAGCTGGGGCAGCCCGGCGACCGGACCATGCACCGTCATCCCCACAAATCCGGTGGTGCTGGTGCTCACACCTTCGATTGGTTCGGGTCCGGTGGTTTGTTCCTCAATGTAAACTCCCGGGGAGAGGTACTCCGGCATGGTCAAGCCTCCTTCGCGAACTTCACTCCAGCTCGTCCAACTAAATTCTAAAATCCACCACGTTCACTGCGTGCTCGTACTCGATGACCCAGGGAATCACCGGTGTGCCCGGAACTGCAGGCTGTGCGCGTAGGAACAACTGCGCCACACGACCGACCCCGTCTACCGAGTAGTACCCATCGGCATCGGTGATCGCGCCCAACTCGTGATACTCGATTGCAGTCGGTGAGCCGGAATCTACAACAACCGTGCTGACGTCAATGAGGCTGTCAGCCACCAGAATTCCGTCTCCGGCATCGGCATCAATCGTGAGCTTTGCAACCTGGACTCCGGTGGTCGCGGTCTGAAATGTGACCAACGTTCCCGGACCGGCTGCATATCCGCGATGCAAGGCATTCGTTAGAACCACCTGCCCTGGGTCTGGCCCGAGGTGATCAACAACGCCGTATTCGACCAACGTATTCGAGGGCGTGGACAACCTGACGAACGCCGCTCCCGTAAGCCCCGTTGTATTCGTTAACCAAACAACTTCGTCGCCTGCGGTTGCCGCCTTCGTCAGGCTGGCCGACCCTGCCAGCGCTAGCGTGACCTCTTTGGCGTCAGTCGTTTTAGGGTGCGCGAAATACAGTGGTGAGCGCAGCAAGATGGTGTGGGGAAAAACGGGAGGCGGCGGGGTCGGACTATCTACCGCTACCACCAGATTTGCTGGGAGTGGAAGGTGCGTAACGTCACTCACGACCCGGCCCTGTATACGCACCGGTAGCCGCCGCAGCGTATATCCAGGGGCGACAAAAGGCAGCGCCGCACCTGCGGGGATGGTCACCGTCACCGGCAAGTCGCGGAAGCCCGGGCACGTTAGCACAAAATCAACGGTGTAGCTGGTGAATCCGAGCTTTGGAAACGAGATCTCTGGATAGCCGGTGATGGCGAACAGTCCGCTCTCCGTCGTTTTCCCTTTCAAGTCAGTGCGCGAGAGTCGTACCCCGAAATCTTGGCCGACAGCGCTCCCGAACACTTCGGCTTGCACGCTTCCGGTAATCACCGCCCAATAAACAATGGTCCGGTCATCGACCACCGAGTACGACTGTGATTCAACTGCAATTGAATAAGAAGAACTCAACTTCCCATGCTCCTAAACGTGCCGAGATGCCGCTCAAGCGACAGATAAAATTTGCGTGTACTTCGTTTCCTTTTCTACCACCGGGCTCGATTGCACCGGTTCGAAGTCGGAGTCGATCTTCACGGCCTGGACCAGGTAGCTGACAGAAAGCTGATACGGTTCGCTCAGCGCCTCCCACACCAGGCTGAGATCCTCGAGGCTTGTCGCTTCTAAATTCACGCGTAACTGTTCCGGGGTTCCCTGGAGCACGCCTTGCAAATCAGCGCCGCGCAGAATCGCATGATCGTTAAACACCTGAAGTACTTTTCCAAGCAGCGCATGCCGCGACAGCGGATCGTTTGAAACCGGAGTGACCAGGTAATAGAGCTGTACCGGCAGAGGAACCCGGGCAATCTGAGTGGGGGACCTTCTTTCTGGCGGCTCATTGAGCATCTCCGGTACCCTCGCTACCCGGTACAGCCATACCGACACGCCCAGGTCTTCACTCGCGTCCTGCATCGCTTTTGGAGAAATCAATTCAATCGGAACATTCTTTATTTGGTTGTCCGAGCTTTTGGTGATGTTCACGGTCAGCATATTCTTCAACGTCTGACTTACCGCGCTGATGACTGAATAGTCGCTCATAGCAATAGCTAGTCGTGGAGATCGCCGGTTGGGATCTTGCCGAACACCTGCTCATACTTCAGCAGGGACTCCCGGAGAAGATTTTGAAACGTTCTGGCGTAGACGGGGCTCATCAGTATCCGTGTGTGCATGTGGGGCTGCTTGTTTCCCTCAAAAAACTGACCGAACTCCAAGATCACTTCGAAGGCGTTGTGGCCGATGTTGAAGAAATTGGCGTAGCGCCCCTCCCGTTCGTCATTTGCAAAAGATCCGAGAGGTTTTTCATCCATTCTTAAAACCGGCACCACAGTTAAGGCAAGTTCAGCGCCATTCTGATTTGGTCGCGCTATTTTCGGTAAGGTGCTGAAAATGAAGTGCCATAAAAATGTTGAGGCGCGTGCGCGAAATGCTGAGGACAGATCAATGTCACAGCTGGATGTGACACTCGTTACACCGTCGTCATCATCCGGTGAGTATTGATGCAGTTTCTGAATTGCAAAGAACGTGTTGGAATTCGAGAAGATTTGCTTGGTTTCGCGGCGTCGGCTTGCGTGTCACAGCACCGCGGGAGACATGTAACAGGGTGTTACAGTCCTATGCGGGTCCGGCAGTAGAAGGTTTTCTTGTGGTGGCTTCCGATCCTACACGCGAGATCTGGTATTTGGCCATTTTCCGGTACAACGTCATTCTGGACCACCGCAACTTTGCCGCTGCCTTGCTCTTATTCCATTGCTCGGAGGACAACACCGTCAGCAGCAGGTCGCGCTCGCTGGAAGATAAATTTCCCGCCGTTCCCACCAACGCTCGGATTCGGGCAGGCAAATGTTCCAGACAGAAAGACTCAGGAACTTGCCCAAGAAACAGCGAGTCGATCACGTTCTTCAGCTCTCGTACATTTCCCGGCCAGTCATACTGCAGCAGGCACTTCCAACATTCTTCGGAAAAAGCCGGGGCAGGGGCGCCTCGTCTTCGACTATTCTCCCGGCTGTAGTGTTCAGCCAGCAGCGGAATGTCATGGCGGCGTTCCCTGAGCGCCGGCAATTGGACGCGAGCGACGTCCAGCCGGAAATACAGATCCTTGCGGAAGCTGCCCCTGTGCGTCATCGTTTCGAGTTCCTGGTTGGTCGCTGCAATAAAACGGACGTTCAGTTGCAGGCGCTGAGTTCCGCCCAGCCGGCAAACTTCTTTGCTTTCCAGCACGCGCAGAATTTTCGCTTGGGCGAATAGACTCATGTCTCCAATCTCATCCAGAAAAACGGTGCCACCCTCCGCCGCCCGAAGCAGCCCGTCATGCAGCCCGTCCGCTCCCGTGAACGCACCCTTGCTGTAACCAAACAATTCACTCTCAAGCAAGGCGTCGGGAATCGCGGCACAATTAATGCAGATGAACGGCTTGTTGCGTCGCGGGCTGCTTTCGTGGATAAACTCGGCCGCGAGCTCTTTACCTGTGCCGGTTTCTCCGGTAATTAGAACCGTGCAATCGGCGGCTGCCGCATCGGCCATGTGGGATTTCAATTTGCCCACGGTCGAATGCGATCCTATGATGCGATCCGTAGACAACGGTGCGGAAGCTGCCGGTCGCGGTGCCGAACGGTGCGTCCTTTTATTTCTCAGGCACCGTTGAATCGCGTCCATCAGCGCCTCGCTCGGCCATGGCGCCGCCACATAGTCCGCCAGTCCAAGGCGAAACGCCTCCACCACTAATTGTTCTGACCCGTTCACCGCCAGCAGCAGGATTGGTACGGAAGGGCTGCTCCGTCGCACATCATTCACATCGTCGCGCCAGCTACTGTTTCCCTCCTCGTACTCAGCGATGCATACAACATCCGCACCGCCCGGCATTGCCGCTGGACGCGCACCCCTGCTCACGATCCTCACATCCCAACCGGTCTGATGGGTTTTGTGCCACGAATTTAACTGTGCCGCTGACTCCCCTGCTGAGACGAGAAATACTACCTTCGGATTCTCCATGCGGACTCTCGAACGAACCGCCGGGAAGGCGGCCCGGTGAAGTGCGCGGTCGGGAACGGTGGCTGACGGCGGTAGATGCCGTGCACCACGTTCCGACACCGCGTCGCGGCGACGAATCTGGTACTACTACTTCTATTCCCAGGCGGTTGTCAAATTCTGTTGTTAACTATATGGTACTCAACACACCGCCCCACGATTCCGAATGTTATCCGCGCCGGATCGGCATCCGCGCCGCCACACCTAAAAAATCGGTAACGCGTCCGAAAAATGCGCCCGGCGAATTCCACTCAGGAAGCCGACGGCCGATGAGCATGACGATCCCACGCGTCTCGCACACTTGGGCGAGTTCGAAGGTCATCTCCAACGGCGCACTCGTAAGCGGAGAGTGGATGCACCTCAGGCACTTTTTCTTCGCGTCAGTGCCTCCTAAGGTTTGGGACGGCAAACCAACCGGAAGGCGGGCTAACTTGCCCCGCCTTCGAGGCTTCCCATTTGCATCCCGCCGTGCGCGAACAGCCATTCAGCCGAGCAACAAGCGCCCGTTCACAGAGCCTTACGAACCTCCCCAGGGTTTGCCCACGAGATACATGGGGTTGGCATCCTTGCGCGGCGTGAACTTCTGCACTCTCCCGGTTCTCACTTCGGCGGTATAGAGGGTGCCGTCCTTATCGGTGACGAAGCCGTGCACACCCCACATGCAGCCCTGGCAAGTGCCAAACGTTCCCCACGAATAGAGGTAGTGGCCGTCTTCATCATACGCGCTGAGCTTGTTCGATCCCTGGTCCGCGGCCCAGAGTATATGGTTCTGGCCCATGTAAATGGTGTGAATATTCATCGGAGGCCGCGGGCCCATATCCCACTGGTCCAGAAACTTGCCCTTTTCGTCGAACTTCTGTACGCGGCCGTCGTTGCGGTCGTTGATGAAGACGAAGTGGCGTTCCGGATCGATAGCAATACCGTGCACGCTACTGAAATAACCGGGACGCTTTTCGTTGGGAGGCGTGCCCTTGAGTCCCCACTGAAAGAGCTTTTTGCCATCCTTGTCGAACTTAATGACGCGCGTGCCATCGTACCCGTCGCACAGATAGAAACTCCCGTCCGGCTCAAAGGCCATGAACGTCGGCCGGGCAAAATGCGTATCGTCGGTGCCTGGAACGCCCGGCGTGCCCAGCGTCAGGATGCGCTGCTTGCCATCGTGCGTGAATTCGCTTACGAAGTGGTTGTCGGCATCCACGATCCAGACATGCTTCTCCGGATCGTAAGGGCTGACTTCGATATCGTGTGGCCGTCCCCAGATCTTGTCCCATTGCGTCCAGTCTTCGATGACCTTGCCATTGCGATCGAGCACGACAATGACGTGATCCCAGCGCCAGTCAACGCCCGGCCGGCCATGCTGACCATCCAGAGCGTCGGGGCAATTGGGATTCTTCGGCTTGTCCGGCGGGTTCGGCACGCCACCGCAGCTTGGGGTAGCACTCGCTGTCTCGCGGAGCGGAATGCCCATGCCCACAGGGAATTTGATGCTGGGCCCGATTTCCGGCAGCCAGGTGGTCTTGAGATTCTTCGGAAGCTCAGGCAGCAAGCCTTTCTGCGCCACAAAGACACGGTCGGGAGTTTCCGGGAAAACGTATGTCGCCTGGGAAAATGTCCACCCCTTCAGGTCGGGAAGGCTCTCCGACAACGGTTTGGGCCAACCCTGCACGGGATCATAGGGGCCGAATACGTCTTCTCCGCCCTTTTGTCCGGCAACCGCCGCGAACCCCTCGCCAGGCGTTTTCTTCTGCTGTCCTTGCACCAGGCCGAGCCGATTATTCACTAGCATGCCCGCGAGAAATACCACGCATATAGCCGCAATTTTTAGCGTTCGTTCTTTCATATTTGGCGCCTCCGCGATTTCGAATGGAGGGCGTTGCCCGCCAACAATCGTGCCGCACTCCGCAACGAGGTGGACACGTGGCAAGTTCGCCAGCCAGTCAAACCGCGCCCACCATACCCGCGCCGCACGCGAGAGTCAATCGCGGACAATAGCCTTTCGAGTTTCGACCAGGCTCGCTACTCGGCCGGGTTCCCAGCCGCTGAAGTGGGGTTTGCAATGAGGTTCACTTCGTAGCGTGCGGCACGGAGCCGTCCTGCCCAGCGTAGTAGCGGGGCGCGGCATGCATCACTTCAGAATCTGCAGTAAGTTGCTGTAATCGTCGGTCCAGGTCCGCACGACCCGATCATCGATCTGCGACGATGTTCCCGGAGGCAAAGAAACTCTGGACTCAGCCAGAGCGCTCACCGTTCGATTTGGCGTGGCGATCCGATCGAGCAGCATCCAAACCGACTCGTAAACCGCATTGGGTTCGTCCTCTGAATTGCTTACTTTGACCCCGCGCGCCCCCACCGCTCGCGCTCCGGCTTCAATCACGGCGGGAAGATCCAGGAATCGGTTTGTGGCGTGGATGGCGAGAACCCCCTGGGGCTTCAGATGCCGGAAGTACAGCTCGAATGCCTCGCGCGTCAGTAGGTGCGCCGGAATGGCGTCGCCCGAAAATGCATCCACAACCAGAACATCAAAATCCTGCGGAGCTTGTCTTTCAAGCGATAGACGAGCGTCACCCGGAATGATGTCGACCTGCGCTTCGGACTGACGCAAGAAGTCGAACAGATTTCTCGCCAGATCAATGACCAGCGGATTGATCTCGTAGAAAAAATAATGGTCGCCCTTCTGCCCGTACCGGGCCAGCGTGCCTATACCGAGCCCGATGATCCCTACGCGGACAGGGCCACTCTGTCGCGCAAACAACAGCGTGATGCCCACACCGGACTGCTGTCCGTAGTACGTCGTAGGCACATCGTTCCGAGCAGTATCCACGATTTCCTCGCCGTGAACGACGGTTCCGTTCCGAAGCTGCGTCACGGCCGGCCGACCGCCGCTCGGCCCGACAATGTTGACGCGCAGGACGCCGTAAAAATTTCGGACCATGAGCAGCGCTCCCTGGCTCTGCAATAGGGCCACGTGGAAAAGCAGCGCCAGCAATAGTGCCGTCACTCCCTTCGCCATCAAAAGGACCGCACGGCGCGGCCCCTGAGCGGACTGCTGCGGCTTGTGCAGGAGCACGCTCAGAACAACAATCGCGCAGCTTCCGAGTGCCAGCGGCAATTCGTAAAATGCGCGAAAGACGTGCGGCGCCAACAAGGCCACAAATAGTCCGCCGAGCGCCCCACCCGCGGAAATCATCAGGTAAAACAAAGTCAAAAATTCAGGCCGGGGTTTCAAGCCGGCCATCTCACCATGGCAAGCCATGCAGCAAATGAACAGACCTGCAAAGTACAGCGGTATCAGCCATTCCGGCGCGGCATTTTCGAATTTCGGTGAAAGCGCATACCCAAGTGCCGCCACGGTAACGGGCAACAAAGGCAGAAAAATCCAGCGTCGATACCAGCGCTCCCCCTGGAAACAAAATATGAGGCTCAGCAGATATAACGAGAGCGGCACAATCCACAGCAGCGGAACCGCAGCAATGTTCTGTGACGTGTTGGGTAATCGAAAGCAGCAGGGCCGAAGCACTCGCCGCCAGAAATAACCACAACAACTGCACCTTCCAGCCCGGCCGCTCTCCCTGACGCTCGGTCATCGGTGCGACCTTCGGCACCCGTTGTCGAAACGCGAGTATCGAACACACGACGACGAAAAGCGCGTATCCCGCAGACCAGATGATCGCTTGGTGGTGCGTGGAGACCAGCGGCTCAACCACTACCGGATAACTTAGCAGTGCGAACAGCGAGCCTGCGTTTGAAAGTGCGTAGAAGCGGTACGGGCGCGCGCCCTCACGGCCGAAGGTGTGCCACGTTTGCAGAAGCGGACTCGTCCCCGAAAGCAACAGGAAGGGAAGGCCCACGGTAGCTCCCAGCACACCTAAAATTCTCCACGTTGGTTCTTCGGCGCCATGAGGTTGCCAAAACGCGCTGGGAACAATCGGCAATAACAACAGACTGGCGAATAGAAACAGCGAATGAGCGCGGGTCGAAAAAGCGGGTCCACCGCGCTGAATCAGAATGTGGGCATATACATTTCCGAGCAGATACGTCACTTGATAAAAAGCGAGACTGATGATCCACACGGCCGCCGCTCCGCCAAACCACGGAAGAATCAGTTTGGCCAGAATTGGTTGGACCTGGAACAGGAGAAAAGCGCTTAGAAAAATACTTCCTGAGTACCACCATACCGCGAGGCGTGGTCCATCTTTTCCATGCGGCGGGAGCGCCTGTTCCTGTGGCTCGGAGAGCACGAGTAAGCTGTGCAGTGTACCTCGCGCCCCCGAGTGGAAACCAGACAACTATTTCAACAGCGAGGCTCGCGAGAATGGAATCATCGCCAAACAGGTCGCGGTGCCAATGCGGGCGCGAGCGGCGATGAAAAGATATTTCCTAAAGAACCGATCTGTCTGGCTACACCCAGGCACAGCTCGACTAGATACCGCAGCGGCTTACATAAACGCGCACGAAAGACTTTGAGTTTTGAGACTCCGGCCGGTAGGTTCCGCCCTCGTCTTGCGACACCCGTTGAGAGCACCCCGTTTACCGGGAACGGGCCGTAGGCGTAGAATCCACTCGGTCCTGTTCCGCTTCGCGAGCGCCAATTCAGCATTCTCGAGTGAAAATTTCTTTTGTCAGTTTTTAGCGGCTGCTGCTCTTTGTCGGCGCGCCATTTCGCGGAACCGGTTTACCGTATACTTCCATCCAATCTAAACGCGAACCGCCCGCGCTTCCGTGTCCGGCGCCACGCATTAAGTCCGTGAAGCCAATCTCCTCGACTCTGCTGAGGTCTGGATAATCCACCCAATAGCCATCCCCGGTTTCGATGACATTATCGATGTCAAGGCGACGCCAACGCACATCGACCAGCTGAATTTCTGATACTACCCAGGCCGTTGACATCGTGGTCACCTTATCGCCGATGAGCCAGGTTCCGTCCGAGAGTTTGATAATTGGGTGGAGGTAACGAAAACCGCTGATGCGGGTTCTCCAACGGATTGTAGCCGCACCGCTCAAATCGACATCGTTGTTCTTGTCCCTGAGGGTAATCGCGCAGTTGGAGGTGCAGAGTAACGTCATCGCATACGTCAGGTGGTTGTTGTAGGTCTGGTCCGAAATGCGAGTGCCGGCTTTATTGCCGTATACGTGCACTTCCAAATTAGAGTTTGCGGCGTTTCCTTGGGTGATCGGCTGCTCGGGTTCCTCAGCGTTATTCACATTGGGTGCGTTCGGATCGATCTTCCAGTCTTCTCGGAAAAATAGAGGAGGAAACTCGATACGCGTAGATCTCTGCGGCTCCTGTCTCGCGGGTGGTGGCCCGCCCGGTCCGCCTTGGCGGCCCTGCCCCTCCTGCGCTTGCTGGGCACCTGTGGCGCGCCCTTGCCGCTGTTGCGCGGCGCCACGGTCTTGCGCTAAGAGCCCTAATCCGCCCAAAAACAGAATCACAGCTCCCAATATTGATAAAGCCGCCCAACATTTCCTCATGTCACCTTCCCTCATTTCGAACTCTGTCTATTCCTCTGAAGGAACGCTCAGACGCCACAGTCGCTTGCCCAGGAGCCCGCTAGCGGCGAAATCTTCTGCGCCACAATGGATTTCGTCGCATCGTGCAGCATCGTACAGCTACGGCAACGTCGCGGTACAGGCCAATGTCATTCAGCTTTGTGATGGACGTCAATCCATAATCTACGCAACGATACTGCTTCCCATCGTACGCCGGGAGCCTACTTACAAGACCGTTGTCGAATTTTATCAACCGATGACGATCCCGAAACGCGCTAAGAGCCTGGTTTTATCCTGGCGATCTCTCTGGACAGCAATTAGTTTATCCCAAAGACCCCGTGGCTGAACGCGCTAAAGCTGAAAAGCAACGCATCACCTTAACCTGTTCGCATTTCACTCGATCAACAGAGCGGCGTCATGATGTTGAAGCGGGCCGCGCGCTCGGAGCCCGATTAATCCGCGCGCGCTTTTTGCGTGCACCTATTCCAGCTTCCATACGGGCGCTGATGAAGTCAGAGAGTAACGAAAGAGAGGACATGCTCATGAGTATCTTCGGCATCCGGCTGCTGTGGCACCGGCGGGCAGAAGAGGCGGAGCCCGATACTCAACTCTATTCGCTTGTAGGTGTTCTGCTTCATTTCAGCGATCAGATCGAAGTAGCGGGCCGCAACCATAGCCTGCGCATTCTAGTCGCAGCCACGCACCGAAGAAGATTGTGCAAAAGACGCTGGCTGGAAGAGTGCAAACCCGCTTCCCCCCAGCTATCCCGCCTACGTCGAGGTTTACCACTTTTTCCAAAAACCATGCGGTGATCATCGCTGCCTCCACAGCAACTCCATTTCCTGGGCCTCTTATCACTCAAACATTTCAGCCTCGCCAGGGATATACGATGTGCTCAGGCTCTTCCAGTTGTAGTTTCCTCCTTGACACCTCCCGGAGTGGGGTATAGATACCATCAAGTAGGTTTCGGAGAAGCAATTGCTGACAGGAGGTCGATAGGTACAAAGAGGGACAGCGAGTTACATCACACTATCAGATGGCCTGATACGTCTCGTGCGGCAGGGTGTTGAACGCAGTCGGATGAGAAAAGACACTTCTTTTCTCATGATGCTGGAAGATGGAGTTTGCTAGGGCAACCCTGAAAAGGAGAATTTGCAAATGAAAGGGATAACACGGCGGTCCGGCTGTTGGCTTGTTGGTGCTGCAGTCGGGCTAGCAGCTTTGAGCATGTTTTTCACTTTTGTCGCAAATTTGCAAGCACAAGGACGAGGGGGACAACAGCAAGACGGGCCGACGCCCCACACATCCGACGGGCATCCGGACCTCTCTGGGCGTTATCTATTCCTCGAACGTAATCCTCCGCAGGAAAGCCCTGTCTTCAGGCCTGAGACGAAAGCAAAATACCAGAATCCGGTTCCGTCTGGCGCTTGCGTTATGGGTGGTACCCCAACTACGATCACAATGCAAACCACCGAGCACGGCCCCTTCGAGTTAGTCCAACGCCCAGGAGTGTTGTGGATTCTGGCTGAATCCCCGCAGAGCGTTTTATGGATACCCACTGACGGGCGTCCACATTCTAATGATCCGGATATCTCATTCTACGGCGAGTCGGTTGGTCATTGGGACGGCGATTCGCTGGTCGTTGACACTGTCTCGATTGATACGAGGATGAGGAACATCTCTGTCGGGTTAGGGGGACTCGCGAACGCATGGAATCATAGTGATAAAGAACATGTCATCCAGCGCTTCAGCCGCCCTTCGAAGAACGTCCTCATGTATCAGGTTACCGTCGATGATCCCATCGTATTGGAGAAACCGTTCACTTCAGCGCCTCTGCGTTGGGCTCTAGCACAAGGCGCGGCCGATAAGTGGAAGCCAAGAGTGCCTCGCCCAGGGTGCGATTATTGATGCTGCGATGAGGCTAGTCCTAGTTATACTTCACGATCCCCAAGCAATGCAGGGTCGCGCTTCGCTAGGCTACAACGCCGGTCAGTTTCGTTCCCTCCATATGGAGCGCCAGCGTCCAAATCGAGCCCCAGCGTCCTCGGAGCATAAGTAATATCTTGAGTTCTCCACGCACCGGTCCGTCCGCACCTTGCCCGATACCAGCTCAACCGACTATCTCGGAACCGGCGAACTCGGCACAGGCACCACCCAAGATTGGAATTTCACCGGACCTCGGTCCGCGTTTACTGTCATGGCAAGCCCTATTCCTTGCTACGGTGGTGCTACGGGCTGCACGTCCTTTGCACAACAAGCAGAAAGGAAAACGGGAAGGCAGAAAGCGAAAAGAGCGAGGGGGAAGGACGCGTGAGACGGACGGACGGCGCCGGAGCGGGCAGCGCGCGGGGCGCGCGCATCGGTGGCTCCCAGGGGGGGCGGGGCGGTGATCCGGCGGCGGGGGCCGGCGGGGCGCTGCTCGCGTGGTCGGTGGCTGGGCCTGGCGCCGGGCCGTGGTCGTCTCCGGCCCGCGGTCGCGCTCCGTGCGTCGCTCTCTGTGGTCCGCCGCTCCCGGCGGGCTCGTCGGCTCGCGGTCGGGTCGCTCGCTCCGGGGTCGCCTGCGGGCGTGGCCGGTCTGTCGGGGTCGCGGTCGCTCGCCGTCCTGTCGCGTGCCGGTCGTGGTGGCGTGGCGCTGCGCTCGGGGCTCCCTGCTCCCGCCTGTCCGCCGGCCTGTCGGTGTTTCCGTGGGGGGGGGCGCGCCTGGCGGCGCTGGCGGTTCGCGCTCGGCGGGGTGGTCCCGTGGCGGCCTTTCGCGTCTCGCGCTCGTGGTGCGGGTGCGTCTTCTCTGCGTCTCCTCGGCGGGGTCGCGGCCGGCGCCTCCGTTCGTGCGTGGGCGCTTTGGGTCTCGGCGCGGCTCGCTGCGTGGCGGTGTGCTTGCTGTTCGCCGTGTGCGCGCGTTCGGGCTCGCGGCGGCTCTCGCGGCGGCTGGCGCGGTGTCTCCGTGTCGGCCGCCGGGGCGTTCGGGGGGGCGCTTTGGTCGGCCGGTCCGCGTCGGCGCGCTCGCGCGCGGCGCGCCGCTGCGTCTCGCGTGTTCTGTTGTCTCCTCTGTTCGCCCGTCGCCTTGGGGGGTTGGCGGGGGGCTATAGTGGCGCGGTGTGCGGTGCGGTGCGGGCTCCGCGTTGGTGCCGTGGCTGGCCGTTTCGCTCTGCGTCCCGGCCCCGTCCGCGCTGGGCGGGCTCGTGGCCAGCGGCGGCTGGTGGGGTGGTCCGGCCGCGGGCTGGTCGCGCCGGCGCCCCCGCGTCCCGTGCGGGGTCCGCGTTGTGCGCGCTACTGGGCGGCCGGGCGTGGGTCGCCGCCTTGTGGCCGGTCGCGCGCTGCTCGCGTGGGCTCGTCCCGCGTGGGGGGGCCGCGGCGCCCTGGCCGGCGCCCCGCCGTGCGGGGGGTTCGCCGCGCTGGCTCGGCCGGGGTCGTTCGCGCCCCTCGCGGGGGCGCGCTCCTCGCCGTCGGCTCCGGGTCTCCATAGGCCCTACAGCGGTATGGCTTCGGGGGCGGGTTGTCGTGGCGGCGTCGGGTCCCAGCGTCCGGGCAGCTCGCGTTTGGGCGCGCTGCCGCTGCGCGCGCGGCCCTTCACCGGGTGTCCGCCGCTAGAGCAGTTTGGCGCCGGCGGGCGGCCGCTCTCGGCCTCTTGGTTGCGGGCTCGGGGTCTAGGCTCTCTTCCGGGCCCAGCTCGGCCGCACTCCGGTCGCGTGGCACGGCTGGCTGCTCGCCGTGCCGGCGCATGGTTGGTGTGTCTCGGCGCCGGCTCCCTGGGTCCGGGTTAGCCGCTCGCCGCTGGCGGTCTTGGGTTGCTTGGGGGGCCGGGTGCCGGTCCGCCGCTTCGTCGTCTCGGATCTTCCCGTCTCTCGCGGCTTGCCCCTCTACACGGGGCCGCTCCCGGCCTCTCGGGGTCCCTCGGTCCCCCCATTCACCGCGCTGTATTCGTTCGGTCTAGCCTCGCGCTCCCGCCATTGGCCTCTGGGGCGCGTCCTGCCAGCAGGGAGCACTCTCTGCTCCATGTGACTCATTAGTCGCGCGATCCTGCCTAGCACTATGTGTCTTCCTCGTCTACATCTACGTACCTCTAGCTCCGTATCATCCTAGCACGGGGCGCTCCGATCATCACGCGCTGAGCGAGTCGATCTCATCGAACGTTCGTATAAACACTCATCGTTGTAGAGTGGCTAGATACTATAGCGGAGCGCAGGCCTACTTCAAGACCTAGGTAATACTTCGTAAGTCGAGAGCGATACTTAACTAAAGCTTGCGTAAAAGTAGTAATGCGCTGAGATCGGAGCTCGAAGCCAATACTAAAATTCAAAAGTCGATAATAACCTAACAAGTCGGTGAACTCTCTCGTCATATCAGCGACGATTTCTCGCGTTGCGTGCCTAGTAAGGTAAGAATGTTGTGAGAGCATATTAAAAGGGCGCTGTAAATCGCATAGCAGTCTCCTGCGATTCTCGGTGTAGAGTTGTAAATGTAGGAGTCTGATAGTGAAAAGTGAAGCGATAAGGATATCGTATGGCGCTCTCTGTCAAAGTAGGCAAAATCTTCGCTCTGTTCTGATCAAATCTGCGGCCTGTATTACGTTGTAGAGATTAATAAAAATAAGTCAAGTGTGGGCAGGGTGGCTCTGTCCTGCCATCCGTGGAAAATTGGAGTATCGTAGTGGAATTGGAATCAGGGCTTAAAATAATGACTTGAGTACCTATGTGGAATAGCGCAAGAAAAGGCAGTTGACTGAAAAGCTAGGATGATGAAAGCGTGAGGGCAAGCTATCGCGCGAAGCTGAAAGCAGCAGAGCGCTGAGAGTGCACAAATCTGCATAGTCGCGCTGCAGCGGTGGCGAAGGACTGAGCTAATAGCGCTGAACTGCGCGAGTAGCAGCAAGTTTACTTGGCATAAGAAGTAGGGAGAATGTCAATAGAGCATTAAGTAACTGCAGGGCGGAGCTATCAGGCTATCTTCCTTCTGCTTACTGCAGCTCTCAGCGAGAGCGAGCGGATATCGAAGCGCAACTGTGTACGAAAAAAAATTGCGTTTGAATAGGAATAGCGCTGCGAGCCGCATCGCTTACTTTTCGCGAGCTACAATATCGCATCAAGTGCCGGGCAGAGCTCGAAGCTGTCGGCCAGTGCATCCTGTTATGCAGAGCGGGCTCCTTGAGCCAAAGATCAGTCAAGATATCTCGAACGGCGGCTCGCAAGCACACAAGATTGGAATTACATCGCTCCGCGTCAGTCACAGCAATAGCTACGGTAGTGCTACGGGCTGCACGTCCTTTGCAAGCGCGGGAGCGACCGTTACGGCCGCTTGTCAGGCGCGGCGACAGCCCCTTACGGCGGCCCTACTACCACAAACGGTAGCTGGCACTTCAAGCACTCGCGGCCGGTAGCTGCTACAGCGAGGCGGAGGCATCTGACTCCTCCCGCTTAAAAAAAAAAAAAAAAAAAAAAAAAAAAAAAAAAAAAAAAAAAAAAAAAAAAAAAAAAAAAAAAAAAAAAAAAAAAAAAAAAAAAAAAAAAAAAAAAAAAAAAAAAAAAAAAAAAAAAAAAAAAAAAAAAAAAAAAAAAAAAAGCGCGGGAGCGACCTTACGGCCGCTTGTCAGGCGGCGGCGACAGCCCCTTACGGCGGCCCTACTACCACAAACGGTATGCTGGCACTCCAAGCACTCGCGTCCAGTAGCTGCCATAGTAGAGTGGATATAACTTTTAGGGAGTTGAACTTCACCATCGAGAATCTACAAATCTAGGAAAATTGGAAGCGAAGTTAAACTCACGGCAACAAACGGGTCAGCTACTCTTCCACCTCTCATCTGTGACTCTTCGCCAACCTGCACCCATGTGTGATCATGACGAAAGCTTGCTGCGGTGCGCATTCTCTACGTGAGATCTAACAAGAACGACACTAACGATGCGGAAGCCGCCTGAAGCCGTGACCCGCCCGGACACCCGCTTCCTGCCCACTAAGTCGCTCGAGCAGCACATTCGGCCAGCTTGGAGAACTCTATCTCAACCGTTGTTGGCCGAAATTGTCTCCGGCTAAAATATAAATTTCGCGCCCAACTGAATTTTTCGTGGGCCGCCGGTGCCGAAGACAGGCGCGCCATTCACAGCGTCGGGAGTTCCGGTCGATACTCCAAAAGATGAGGGCGAGGCGGGGTTCGTGCCGGTCCCAGGCGCGGGAATTGAGTAATTGACTGCATTGATGACGTTGAAGCACTCCACGCGAAATTGTGAAGTGAGCCACTCCCTGATTTTCCAATTCTTTGTCAGTGACACGTCCCAAACTCGCAGTCTCTGCCCACGTAGCGCGTTGCGTGCCATGTTTCCAAATGTCCCCTGGGCTGGGGGGACAATTACCGAATTGCCTGCCATATAACACCCATAATTGTTAAGCGCCTTGGGCCCAGTGGAATTGGGGTCGGTAGCGGGTACGTTTGGATTCGTGGGCAGGCTGGTAGCCGCGGAGGCGCACGCCTGCGGCAGAAAAGCAGTGATCTGGCAAGCGCCTGACTTGGCGAAAACACTGCCGGCTGTGCCATAGCAAGGAAGGGTCTGAGGCGTGCCCACATTGAAGTCGCTCGGCTTGCCGAAAAAGTTCCAGCGATCTTCGGCTTCACCGGTGCCGCTAAGATCACTTGTGCTGTCGTAAGCTTCCATGGGCGCGCCACTCAGAAGATTGAGAGCCGAGTTTACCTGCCATCCCTCCAGAATTTGGCCGGGCGATTTCCTTCCTGGAATCAGATACGTTGCGGTGATCGTAAATCGCTGCCGATAATCGTAGTCACTAGCTCCATAATCCAATTGAGGTGCCAGGCTATCCATCACGCCTTTGGGCGTCGCCGCGCCATCCAGCGAATGAATATCCAGAGCATGGCCCCAGGTATAACCCGATGTGAAGGTGAGTCCGTGAGACAGTCTTTCTGTGATGCTGGCCTGCAGCGAATTGTAATTGGAACGATCGGCGCTGAACTCCTCTGAGATCTGGCTCAAATAGGGGAATTGCGAAGAATAAGGCCGCCGCTGTTGCTCATTGGCGGTTACGCCGGGTATTGGAGCGTTTACGTCTCTCGCGCCGGTTCCCCAATCACCGTGATTGCCCACATAACTGAGATCGAGAGTCATGTCCTTGGTGATGGCGTGCTGAACGCCCACGCTCCATTCACCGATGATCGCCATCCGAAGACCTGAATTGACCACAGAAAGGGCACAGGGAGCCGGGTTACCGCAGGAGAGAGTCGCGCTCGTGGGCAACGCACCAAAGATGGGCTTATTGACGGCCCAGTTTGACTGGATGAACGCTGGGGACACCGAAAGCGTGCCGTTTTGCAAATTCCCGGGCCCTTGAACCTTGGGGCCGCCCGGCGCGAGATAGAGGGTAGCACCCGTAGGGGTAGCCCAGGTTGTAGCCTGGGTGGCCAGCAATTGAGTGATGAAGGGGTTGTAAAAAACGCCGCCTCCCGCTCGCACGACGGTCGTTCCCTTTCCTGTCAAATCCCAAGCCAAGCCAATTCGCGGCGCAAAATCCTTCTTCGAGGGACTCCACAGTGATTGCGAGCTGGACTGCTGGAAGAGTCCGGTCGGCGAATTCGGGTCAAAACCTCCCACGTTGTTTGTGCTTTCACGCATGGGCATTTGATAGTCATATCGCAGGCCAATGTTCAATGTGACAGTTGGAGCGACTCGCCAGTCGTCCTGGAAGAAACCCCAATAACTTTTCCACGTATCGTTTTCAACCGGGTTGCCAACGAGGAGGTTATTCGCGTTCGTTGTCGAGCTCGGTATGCCGGCCAGAAATGCCTGCAGCGCCGTCAAGTTTGTACCGGCGAGGGTCGCGGCCTTAAACGCGAGAGTCCCTCGCTCACCAACGAAAGAACCCCCTGTCCAATCCGTGGAACGGATTCCCGCGCCAAATTTGAGGACATGCTTGCCGAACGTACGCGTAAGCGCATCCTCTCCGGTGTAATACATGGCCAGTGACGATGCTCCGAGATTGGAGCCGAGATTCGTAAATGGACTGCCCAAGCTAAGCGTCCCGAATCCGCAGAGCGGTACACCCGTGACAAAACCGAGGTTTGTATAATCGGGTGGATTGAGCTGGGAATTGCAATCTCCAGCCTGAGCAGCCTGGATAATGCGGTCAAATCCGAACCGGGCCTCATTGACCCACGCCGAATTCGGAGTCCAGATCCACGTTCCCCGAACGATCTGGGTGCGCATGTGCAAGTTGCCCCTCCAATAAGGCTGTACGGCACCAGTGCCTCCGAGCGGATTGCCGCCGCCGAATGCATACTCGCCATGCACCGCGTTCTTCTCATTAACGGCGTAATCGATCTTTCCGATGACGTTGTTGGATTCCCCCGTAATCGGGTAGGCAACAACCTCCTGAGCCGATGCAGCGGCGTTTCCGAAGATTCCATTCGCCACGTTACAACTGATCAGCGCGCCAGTGACCGCTCCATTGTTCACACATCCGGCCAAATTCAGGCTGAGGGGGCTCACCGCAATTTTCGCAGCATTCATAGCGGCGATAGCATCCGGAAAACTGTTCGCAGCTCCAGCTCCTGCGACGGTTGTCGGCTCAAACACCTGTTTCGCCGCAGCAATGGAGTAAGCTTGCCTTTCAAAATTCGCAAAGAAGAACGCTTTGTTCTTAACGATCGGTCCGCCAAAGCTGCCACCTGGCTGCACCACGCTGGTGGGCTGCTTAGTCGTGAGGAAAGCGTTTTTGGCCTCGAGGCTCTGGTCACGGCCGAAGGCATAAGCTGTGCCATGAAAGGTGTTTGTGCCTGATTTCAGGCCGATATTGATGTAAGCGCCGGGCCACGGGCCATATTCCGCCTTGGGATCCTCCATGACGTTGATTTCCATAATGCTGTCGACAGAAACCAAGCTCACCTGCTCGATTCCACCACCAACGCCCGGGCCGCCGCCCAAATTGGGGGACGCGCCGGTATTGATGTTGCCGCTGTACAAGCCATCGAAGTAGAACCCGTTGGCCCCGTTACGCTGACCATTACTCACGTAAGAGTTGGAGCCCCCGCCGGGCTTCATCTGCATTCCTGGCTTATCATCCAAAAGATGCAGGTAGTTGCGGCCGCTCAGAGGCAGCTCCGTCAACGACCTGTTCTCAACAACTCCGCCGAGAGTTGCATTGGTCGTCGAAATCGTCGCTGCTTCTTCCGTCACGGTAACCATCTGAGTTTGAGAACCTGGGGCGAGCGTGGCGTCCACACCCACCTCTCCTCCAACTACGACGTCGATGTTTTTTCTGGCGAACGTTGTGAATCCCATTGCTTCGACCGTCACTTCATATTGACCCGGGATCAGCCCGGTAGCGATATATTCGCCTCCGCTGTCCGTGATCAAAGTTCGTGGGACGCCTCTTTGAACGTCCAGTACTGTGACCTTGGCGCCGACGATAACACCACCACTTTGATCTTTGACGATACCGGAGATACGCCCGAGGTTGCCCTGCGCCGACCCGGATACGGACGCCAAGAGGGCACAGCAGCAAACGGCGATAAGCTCAAAACACCTGTGTTTCAGGGCGGCATGGCCGGAGCCAAAAAACATTTCACACCTCACACAAATGCGGTTAGAGGCTCGTATCGAGAGTGAAGGAAGTGATTGGAAATGCCGCTCTTCCCCGTTCGAGCGGATGCCACGTGCAATTAGCACCGCGAGGGTCGGGTGTCAAGCGAAATTCTTTGTGGAGCTCGAAGCCTTCGTGTGTATCAGTGCCGGAGTTAGTGTGCATCCGCCCGCCATGGGGAGGCAGATGAAGTGCTGGCGTGAGCTACAACCTACCTGGCTACCATTGCGAAATTCGCTTTGAAGCTCGGGTAAATTAGGCGAGGTGTCATATAACTGTTTGAGACCACAAACTTGTTTCAGCGTAAGCGTATGCTCAAAGCTCGCGCCATGAATCGGACATTTGGCCTTGTGTGCGTGCGAGCCTCGATCTAGAATACCGCCACCCGCAGTGCGGCAAGGAATGAGCCGTCCGCAAAGTAAGAGAGGGATGCCATGAACAGTCGAATCAAAGCGATTCTCTTCGCGGCTGCCGTGTCACTAATCATTTCTGTTCCGCTGTTCGCCCACCACGGAAATGCGGAGTACGAAAACAAAGTGATTACTCTGAAGGGCACTGTGACGGCATGGCTGTGGATCAATCCCCACGTTCTCCTCAAGGTTGACGTAAAGGACGACAGCGGCAACGTCGTGCATTGGACCGCCGAATTTGTCGCTCCGTCTAACATGATTAATTTTGGCTTTACGTCCCAGACGTTCAAGCCCGGGGATGAAGTCACGATGGTGTCGAGTAACATCGCCAAGACTGGCGCGCGAGTCGGGCGCTTTGCAGAGATCGTACTCCCCAATGGCCAAGTGATGAAAACAGCTGGCAAATATGACGGCAACGCCGCTGCTGCTGCAGATCATAAAGCGAACGCAGCTAAAGAGTAATGGATATGATGGGTGATGCTGGCGTGCTCAGCGCAACGTGCATCTGAACTGAGTCCCGCCCCGGAAGTGAAGGGGAGAGCGAAAAAATGTTAAAGCTTTATGCTGCCCCAGCAATCGCACTTGCCGCACTAATCTCCTGTCCTCTTATTACGCGCGCCCAAACCGCGCCTGTGCAGCCAGAAGCGGCGAAGAGTCAGAACCAAGCCCCGGTTGATCCTGACGAACTGGAAGAGCATGTCGATGGCTGGAACCGGCCTGTGCCGAGACCGCAGGAGAATCCCCATCCCGCTCCAGCACCGATCCGCAATATCTCTGGAACCTGGGAGCCCGCCAAAGGATGGCGGAACGGAGTCCAGGCGCAGGGCGCATACAACTATCCCATGGACGGCAAGCATTTCGTCCCGTATACGCCAGAAGGCGAGAAGGCTTGGAAGGAGCACAAATACGGTGACGGATTCGGATCTTATCCATTGGTCGAGGTTAACGATCCGTTCGAGATGTGCGATCCGATCGGCTTTCCGCGAATCGACCTGCACGACCTGCGCGCGGTGGAAATCTTCCAGGCGCCAAAAAAAGTTTTGGTCGGATACGAGAATGACCAGGTTTGGCGGACCATCTGGACCGACGGGCGAGAGTTTCCCAAAATCGTCGAGCCGCGCTGGTATGGCTATTCCACCGGCAAGTGGGTGGATAACTACACATTCATCGTGGAAACGGTCGGGTTGGATACGAGAACCTGGATCGACAACGTCGGCCGGCCGCACACCAAGGATCTGAAGGTGCAGGAAATTTTCCACCGTGTGAACCACGACATCATGGAACTTACTGTGACGATTACCGATCCGGCCTATTACACCAAACCTTGGAACGCGCTTGACAAATATCCGATGCGATTGCAGTCGGACAGCTTCGACGTCCGCGAAATGGTCTGCTCGGAATCGGAAGCAGCGACCTATAACAAGGAAATCGCGGACGAAGCGGCTGCCGCCCAAAACGAAAAAAAGAGCGATGGCCAGGACAAAAAGTAATAGCCTCACGCTCGCAATACTTGCTAGCACTTTCGATCAGTAATCGCCTGTTCGTTTCCTTTCCGCCATTCGATACGTTTAATTTTTTCGAAATGTAAGATGGTAGACCACAGAATTCCATTTCCGTGAAGCTTGGACCGAGGAACTTCCTCGCTTCTCATAAGGTTGCGAGTTGATCGTAGTACGTATCATATACCTCTCCCTCTTGCGGTTAATGTGACTCAATCAGCCTTTGCATGCGCTGAGCCCCTCATTTGCTGAGCTGGGTTAGAACTGGTCTCTTCCACTTAAAAGCTTGCACAGAGCAACCCAATTTGCGCTGAGCCTCGGTCTCAGCGATCTCATCATTTGAATCTGCCAGCGCCCGTCGTACTCGCCGAAGATTAAAGTCGATTTGATCGGGTCGAAGCCGAGCGCCTGGCCAAAGGGCTTTGGCCGCTCGCCGGCCATAGCCTTTCCCGGTGTGGTAAGAACGTTCACGCTAAAGCATGGGCTGTTTCAGCCCATGTGTGCCAGGCATCTGGTACTCCTTTCGATGTCAACGCAGGTGACTGTTCCAGGCAAAGATTGGCAGAAGCGCAAGGCCGAGGCGCAGAGGCTTCTCCCAATCCGCTCCAAGCACTAACCGTATTTGAGGGAAGTGCTTTGTCCGACCTCGATGATGTAACCGTCTGGGTCGCGGATGTAGCAGCGGATCTCGCCGTACTTGGCAATCGGTTCCGTGAGAAACTCGGCTCCCCGACTTTTCCATAATTCGTAGCACGCTTGAATATCGGCGACGCGGAAATTCATAAAGCTGTTGATGTGGTTCGGGTCGGGGACGCTGAGCGTTACCGTCGGCTTGTCCGGGGTCGGGCCGCCCCCCACGTTCAAAATCATCCAGATATTCGCAAGCTGAAGGTACGGAGGTGCGTTGCCGTCCCCCATGGTCAGAATGCGAGCGCCGAATACTTTTTCATAGTAGCGAGCCGATCGCTCGACGTCGGCAACGGTGAGAAAATGCGCGATGCTCATCCCTTCCTTCGGCGGCATCTCGTAGCTCTTCTGTTCGATTTGTACGGCGTTCATTGACGACTCCTTTCGATAGAGCACTCACTAGAAATACAAGTCCTCTGTTCGCAACACAATTTCAAGGCACCAGCAGGATCTTCCCCATGCCACCCTTCTCCGCCATTGCGTGAGCCCTGACTGCTTCGCTGAGTGGCAGTTTCAGGCCAATCGGTATTACTAGCTTTCCATCTCGCACCGCTTCGGCCATGAACTCGAGCGTTTTCCTGTCGAATTTCGAGAATACTTTCACGACCTTTACCGACGGGTACTCCGCGGCGTTCTGCGGCGCCTCCACAACCGATGCATAGACTCGCCCCGGCGTGACCCTGGCGATCATCTTCTCGGCGGTCCTTCCACCGACCGTATCCGCCACCGCCTCCACCGGCGGAAGATCCGCAATCGCGGTATCGTCATCGGTTGCGATCACCTGATCCGCGCCGACCGTCTTCACTTCATCGGTCTGCCTCTTCAAAACTCCCGCGATCACGGTGGCCCCGCGTGCCTTCGCGGTGAACACCGCCGAACGCCCGACATTGTTTTCGTCAACGTGAAGCAGGCATCCCGACGGCACGATGTTCATCGATGACATCGGCACCGGCGACCTATGGCTGTTTCCCGCGGGTTTTCCACATTCCATTCAGGGACTTGAGCCGTACGGATGCGAGGTCCTGCTGGTGTTCGATGAAGGTGACTTCGCGGAAGACGGCACGTTCCTCCTTTCCGAGCTTATCGCGCACACGCCGCCAGAGGTCTCGGAGAAAAACTTCGGCATCGGCAAGGCCGCTATCGCCAAACTGCAAACACTAGAGCTCTACATTTTTCCGGCAGACCTTCCTCTATCTCTCCGCAAGACAAGGCAGCAATCGGTGGACAACGTGTGGAATCTCCTATCCAATATACGTTCAAGATGTCGGCCATGGACACGACGAGAAAAACAGCCGGAGGCGAAGTCCGCATCGTGGACTCGCGTAATTTCCCCGTCTCGAAGAACGTCGCCTCCGTGGTCGTCACTCTTAACCCTCCAGCCGTGCGCGAATTGCAGTTCTGGCTTGCCGGCAAAGGACGCATGACCATAGTCCTGAACGAGGGAAGAGCACGCACTCTGGACTTCAATGCCAACGATGTAGGTTTCGTGCCGAGGCTTGCTGGTCATTACATCGAGAACATCGAGAACACCGGCAACACGGACGCCATTTTTCTGGAAATGTTCAAGGCGGATCAGTTTGTTGACGTCTCCCTGAAGAACTGGCTCAGGCGTGTGCCTCCCGAGGTGTGACTTCTCATCTGAGTCTTGACCGGCAACAAATCGCGAAAATCCCTTCGAAAAAGGAGTTTGTAATTGCAAGATAAGAGAGCACGGGCTGCCGTAGCACACGTTCTGCTGATGCTGGTCCTTTTAATCGGTGTGAGCACCGCTCCAGGGCGGCTTAATGCTCAAGAGACTTCCGGCTCAGCTTCGGCTGCGCAGCCCAGTGCCGCACCCGATCCTCCTTCAGCCAATGATTCGCCAGAATGGTTATTTCCGGTTGCCAGACTCAACGAGTCTCTGCCCAGTTGGCTACGTCTCGGCGGTGAGTATCGGGATCGACTCGAGGGTCCCGTAGGCATCGGCTACACGGGAACTCGCGATTTGTACCTGCTGGACCGTTTGCGGGTGCATGCGACCATTCAGCTGGAACGTTGGCTACTCTTTCATGGTGAAGTACAAGACGCTCGCATTTTTTTCAATCATCACATTCCCGATGCCAATCCTTACCAGGATACTTGGACCCTCTGGGAGGGCTACACTCAAGTTGGCAGTTCCACAGAAGGTTGGGTGGATGTCTTAGGCGGCCGCCAAGTGCTCCGTTTCGGGGACGAACGGGTAATCGGGCCCTCCGACTGGCTCAATGTGGGCCGCACTTTTAATGTTGCGCGCGTCGATCTTCATCACCCTGGATACATGGTGAGCGTCTTCGCCTCTTCCGTTGTGCCGGGCAATAGCAGTGACTTACACGGGGCGATCCCCGGCAACAATCTGTATGGAGTCTACGGAAGCGTTCAGAACATTATTCCCAACGCCACCTTCGAGCCTTATGTGCTATGGCGCGTAGCACCCTCGAAGTCTGCTCTTGCAGAAGAGGTCGGCCGGGGGCACCTCAATGAAGTCACCGTCGGCCTCCACTGGAAGGGCACACTTCCCCAGAACTTTGATTACAACAGCGAATTTGACGGACAGACAGGTTCGCTCGGCACATACTCCATTGCCGCATGGGCGGGCTATGCCAGTGCCGGCAAGACATTCCACAAGCTTGCCGCAGCCCCGCGGGTTTTTATCGAAGGTAACTACGCCTCCGGGACGAAAAATCCAACTGGCCGCGAATGGAACACCTTTGACCAGCTCTATCCTTCTAATCATGACAAGTACGGGTTTACCGATCAGTTCGGTCGCCGCAATCTTGTGCAGTTCCGAGCAGGCGTGCAGGAACAGCTCACGAAGAAATGGAAGCTCAAACAGGCTTTCGAAGGCTTTTGGCTGGCCACCTCACACGACAATTTCTACGCCGGCAGCGGAGCGATTGCCGTTCTCGCCCATCCTGGCGCGAGTAGCCATATCGGCAACGAACTCGATTTGATTGCCGAATACCAGCTGAATGAAGGATTGCGCCTCGGCTTTGGTTACGCTCGATTGTTCGCGGGGCAATTTCTCAAGACAAGTACCCGAGGTAACGATTACTCCTACCCCTACGCGTACTTCGAATACAATTTCTCAAAGTCCGGCTTGCACTCTCCGGTCGGCACGAACCGCCAAAAGTAGTCTCTCGGCGTCCCGCTCGATGGCAATGAACGCTCGCAGCAATTCCGTTATGTCGCTGGCGTGGCAGCTTTGCTTTGCACGGATGCGGATGCGGAAGCAGTGGCTTTACTTCACATCAATTGTCGAGTGCAGACCTTTTCTTGGGTTTTTGTTGGCCATTTATTGGCAACTCAGCGAGTGAAAGGTACCATGATCGTGACGTGCCGCAATGTCACTGCTTTTGTCCATCGCCGCCGTTCTCGCATCGATTCAGTACTTGGCGCACACGGTTCTGTTTCTTCGAGCCAAGCCGCAGCACGGCAAGGACGAAGCCGATTTGCTGGCCCGGATGAAGGGCCAGCGGTGGAAGTTTAACGGATTCGAACGGAGTTACTGGGACTTCTACTTTGGTTACGGACTGCTTGCGATCCTCTGGGGTTATGTGGAGATTGCCATTTTGTGGCAGTTGGTCTTTATGGCTCGCAACGGCTCAGTGTCCGTCGTGCCCTTAGTAGCGATCCTCCTGGCTGCGAACGTAGCTCATGCGGCTTTGACCCTGCGTTATTTCTTTCTCACGCCCGTGATTTTCGACCTCCTCATCGCGATAATTCTCGGGCTGGTAATATTCAAATAGCGGCTGTCAGGCTTCCTGCGTGCAGACCGATGTATTCGGGTATTCCCACCCTCTGCGCCATCAATTACGAAGGTCCGACCGGACAAATACGTAACGCAGCGCTCGGCGGGTTCTAGACCAGCGGGTTATCCGGCAATTTCCTTCCCGAACACCATCCCACTTTCAAGGCAACTAAGAATCTGGGTAGCTTTTATTCTTTCGTAATCGAGAATCCGTCTATTTGTACGTCAAGATGATGATTCACCCGAAAACCAGCGATGCCGTCGGTTTTGGCCGCTTGCCCCGACTTAGGAATCGTACCGACAACCGTGCCGTTAACCAGCAATCCGATTTTGTCATTTGTTACGCGCACTTCGAGAGCGTTGGTACACTTTCCGCTGGCGTCGGGCTTTTTCACTGCATCACTTGATGTCTTTGCGGTCACGTTCTGGGTTGCGGAACCGGTGCGACGTTTCACCATCCAAGTCCCATCGTCCGTAATTATGAAGTAGAGGTAATCCTGCGCCGCACCTTCCAGATTGCTCCCGCCGAAAACCAGCCCGTAATACTCGAGGTAACCGGTCGATTTCAGAAGCGTGAACGTGGCCTTGAGTGTGTAGTTTCCGGTGGCCGTGTTCGCCGGGTTCCAGAAGGTTGCGGCTTGGGGCGCTGTCGCGCGGAAGCCTGATCCTGTGGCGACAAGTTTGATACTACCTGCGGCGTCCGGGTCCGAAGCGCTGGCACTGCGGTCGACCCGCACCATCCATCCCTTGGGCACTTGCGCCAAAAGCGGCGAGGCGGCCAGCAGTACGAGTAATCCAATAAAAGCGCGATTTTTCATTCGTGAACTCCTTCGAAAATGTATCAGGGTTCGGAAATGTATCCGGCTTCGAAAATGTATCCTGCGAAGAGTCGCCTGCTTCGGTGCATAAGCAGGCTGCTGCCTCTACCGTCCGGGCCCGCTGAGATATCCGATCAGCTTTTGTTGGTCCGCGGGAGTGAGTTTTGCGCCATAGGTCATCATCCTGGCGATGACCGCGCCCCAATCTTCGGAAGCCAATTTTGTCGAGGCCACCGCCTGACTATGGCACTGCTGGCAACTGCGCTGAAGTATGGCCCGGCCCTCAGCGTCTGGCGATTGTTGCTCCACTCTGCCACCCACCGGGCGGCCCGCGGCCGGCGTCTGGCTTGCTTGCGCGGGCTCCTTAAGACCGTAGGTCGCCGCCAAAAAAGCGGTCAGGGGCTCGATTTCGTCGGGCAAAATCTGCGCGCCCCGGCCAATCATCGAGTACACCGTGTCCCGCCACTGTTCTGGGGATTGTTTATGGACCTGCGCCATCCGCAATATATTTGTGTGACACGCCACGCACGTTTGCCCCACCACCTGTCTGCCTTTTTCGATCTGAGCCTGTTCGTCGCTTGAGGCCTTCGCCGCCGCCTGGGCTGCAAGTCTTCCCGTCGAATGCGCGGCGGCAACCCACACCAGAAGACTCGAGAAGGCGAGCGAAACGATTCGCTGTTTCTTGCGGCCGTCCTGCATCGGACTCCTCCTCGGACCATTCCTGGAAAATCTTTGCGAAGGCTTATCCTTCGGCACTTATCCGGCGGCGTTCAGCTTTTTCTTGCGGATCTCCGCAATCGAGTGCCGCTGATACCAGGTACCCTGGCTCAGCGCCGGACCATCGGGCGCGATATCAATATCCAGCACCACCGCTTTGCCATCCCGCATGTTCTTCAGAGATCGCTGTAATGCTGCCGGCAAGTCACCCGCGATTTTTACCTTTTCGCCTTTCAGGCCGTAAGCTTCCGCAATTTTTGTATATTCGACATTGGGATCTCCCAGGTAGCCGTTGAAGTCCTTGCCGGCCTCATACAACGGACCGCCGTTGAGCATATTGCGATCACGACTCTCGTTGTACAGCCGATTATTCATAATCACGATGAGCATAGGCGCCTGATATCGCGCGATGCTCCACAAGGTCTCCGATTGGCCAAACAGAAAGCCGCCATCGCCTTGCACCGCGACGATTTGCCGCTCGGGCAACGCGACGTTGACGCCAAACGCCGCGGCTACGCCCCACCCCAGTGCGTCGCCTTTCGTGCGTCCAATCTTTTGCTTATTCGCTCCTCCCAAACTCATCTGCCTCAGCAATTTGTAATATTCGGTCCCGAGTTCCGGCACAATCACAGCATCCTTATCAAGTGCTTTCTGCAGCTCATATCCCACGCGCTCCCAAGTCAAGGGGTTGTTATCGAAGCGCGCGTGTAGCGCCGTTTCCCGGGATTGTTTTAGCTCACTCGTCAGCATGGAAACTTCCGCCAGTCTGCTGGAGCGAATCCTGGCCATGCGATCCTTGGTCAACATGGCATCCAATGCGTCGGAAAGGTCGCGGATCGCCGTGCGCACTTCCGAAAGAATGCTCAGGTCGGGAGCCAGCGATCTGCCGAGAGTATTGGGATCGTGACTGATGTGGACAATCGGTCTGTTCCGGCCCATCAGTCCGCGATCATCTTCATTGCCGGCCGTGAAGCTTTCGCCGAAACTGATCAGCAAATCTTTTTGCCGCGGAAACCTCTGCGCCTCAAGTTCACCCAGAAACAGCGGATGATCGTTGGGGAAATTCGCATAAAGGCTATGCATCGTTTCCGCCACCGGCACCGAGAGCTTTTCCGCCAGCGCCACAATTTCCTCGTAAGCTCCCTCGACGCCAATCTCGGAGCCCGCAACAAACACGGGATTTTTCGCTTCGATCAGCCATTGCGCGGCTTTCTGGATCGCGTCGGCTGGAGCCCGGGATTTGTAACGCATGTTGGCCAGATCGATCTTGTAAATCGGGGCCTCCACCTGCCCATTCGGTCCGCCCGCGCCCCAGCTCAAAGTCACCGGCCCGCTCGGCGGCCCAAACGCGAATTTGATCGCACGGCGCAGCACGCCGGTCATGTCCTCGGGCAAAAGCGTTCCATTCCACATCGTAAAAGGCTGGGTCGGTCCCAGCGGGTTATCCCAGTACTCGAAACCATCTTTGCCTTGCTCGCCTAACCCTCCGCCAGAAAATGTGACGAGTAGCGGAACCCGGTCTTTCCAGGCGCAATAGATGTTGCTCAACGCGTTGCAAGTCCCGACGTGACTCCCAAAGAAAAAACCCAGGCTCTTGCTGGCCATCGTATATCCAGCTGCTGCCGCGACCGCCTGACCCTCGTGCGTCATGTTGATGACTTGCACGTCGCCCGCTTCATTGATCGCTTCCCAGAACGGCACGAAACCACTCGTATTTGTGTGGAACAAGGTGCGAACGCCCGCGGCCCTTAATTGCGCGAGTACAGCCCCGGCGGGAGTACCCATGTACATTTGCGGTTCGCCACTCGGTAGTGAGTTTTCAGGCTGTGGCGTCAGAACTTGGGGAGAAGCCGCAGCGGGGGGAGAAGCGGCAGCGGTTTGGCCGAGTCCCATGGCAATCCCACTCGCGGCGGTGGCGGCAATAAAATCGCGCCTCGAGAAAATACCGGTGGCGCTCTTTTGCACGTCTGGGGCCTTGTTGGGTATTTTGGGAGTCGTCATGGGGCCGCCTCTCTTCTTTCACGGGCGAATCTGAAAATTCAGACGCCGAGCCACTCGGCACGGGCTAAATCCCGCGTTTGGACCTGCCCGCTCGGTTATAACACCAAAGTTCCCCAGGGTCGCCGGTTGAACTCTAATGCGAACGTGCGGAATAAACCTGCGTATCCGGGTGGAACTCGGCCCACGCGAACCATGATCCCGGTTGGGGAATCATGCGATCAAGCTGCTGGCCTGCGAGCTTGCCCGCAAGACATTTGCCGTAAAAATTCCAGGTAGAACCAGTCTCGGAGTCGGTCATGGTCGTCGATGTAGCGGGATGAAACGTCAATGTCTGGCCACCAATCTTCCGGGAGAATGCGGTGGTGGTATCGCTCGCGGCGGCGTAGGCGACCAGAACGGGCGTTCCAGCGATATTGTCGTTCACCACGGGTTCTTTGCGCAGCGCCGATACCGGGTAAGCCTTTGTGGAATCATGAACCTCAATGCCGATGACCTGTTCGTAGTTAGGGAGGCGATTGTCCTCCTGGCGAACCAATTCGCGGCCCGGTTTCTTGTTGCTGCCATAAGGAATATCCGAAAACCTGCTAGACATGAACTCGTAAGCTGCTTTGTATGCGGCCTCGGGAACTAACGCCAGAGTATCCGGATGCTGCTTGCGCCACTCCCCCCAGGTTGTATATAGGAAAGGAACCATCGTCAGGCGTTTTCCTTTCATGGGTCCTTCGAAGCAGTCGCCTCCAATCTGCTGCCAGTGACTGCCGGTTTCCGCGTCCACCATGAAGAAATTATTTCCTCTATTGCCGGCCCTCTCGAACGTCAATTTCCTGCCATCCACTTCACTTTTGTATACCAGGGGAGTGTTGCAGAGCGAGCACCATGTTGCGATGATGGGCATGTCCTGCAAACTGTCCTGGACAACATGGTGGAATGCCAACACGCTCGGCTGATAAGCCTTCGAAACTCCGTTCTCGCTGACGCCGACGACCCGATCGTCGCTCTTGAGAAAATCTGCTTTTGCAGCCGGTACAAAGCGTGGATTGCGAAGCGGAACAAACGCCATAGGAGCCCGGAGATCGTTCTGTGGCTGCTGCCCAAGCACCGGCGCAGCCATTACTAAAATCAGCCCGATGACTCGGAGGTACCTTCGATGATTCATGCTAGATCCTTAACCCATCATTGTGCGTAGACTACTTTGCTTCTTCGATCTCCGTCAATGAGCCGCGCGGCCGGGAATACTCCTTACCTCAGGCCGGCTGGTCGCCACGGCAGATACGATGCTACATCGCGACGTGCAGCCAAAGAAGCTTTGAATTAAGACGGCCAGACAAAACATGAACGATCCGCTGGGCCGCAGGTGAAATCTTGCACTCCGTACAAAGCCGCAAAGACCATTCGCGTCACAGACATCGCCGCAGGATCCTGAGCATGGAGCTCAGTATTGAAGCAGAGGGCGAGCGCATAGCAAGTCCTCGCGCTCTCCCGCAGGCTTGCTCGATAGAGACTCGCAATCGGAAGTGAGACGGCCCGTTTCCACTTGAGATTGTAACGAATGGCCGACAAACAGTATGACTTCATTATCATCGGCGCTGGAGCAGCAGGTCTGATCGCGGCGGAATTCGCGGTTCAGCTTGGCGCGCGCGTGGCACCCCTTGAAAAGGACCGCATCGGCGGCGATTGCACCTGGACCGGGTGCATTCCCAGCAAGGCCTTGTTGAAGGTGGCGAAGATCGCGCACGAGGTCCGTTTGGCCTCCACTTACGGCATCCAGTCGAGCCCACCCGTAATTAACATGAGCGAAGTGCGGGCCTGCCTTCGCAGCAAAATTCAGCAGGTATACGCGGGAACAACGCCCGAGGCACTCAAAGTGAAGGGCATGGATGTTTTTATCGGCCCCACTCGTTTTCTCGACGCTTGGACGGTTCGGATGGGCGAGCAGACGCTTCGCTCGAAAAAATTCCTTATCGCCACAGGCGCGCGGCCAATCCTTCCGCCGATTGTGGGTATCTCCGAAATTGCGTTTTCGACTTACCAGGATATTTTCGACAACGATCGCCTCCCTGAATCGATGATTGTGGTCGGCGGAGGCCCGGTGGGACTGGAAATTGCGCAGGCGTATCAGCGGCTCGGGGCCCGCGTTACAGTCGTTGCTGACCGTCTGCTGTCCAAAGAAGACACCGATGTGCGCGAACTTATGCGCAAGGTCCTTGAGGGCGAGGGAATTCGCTTTTTGTGGGGCGAGCTAAAGAATGCCGGCGCGATGGCGCGTGCACGGTCGTATCCACCTCGAATGAAGAGACGCGTGGCGATTTGTTGCTCGTAGCCTGCGGCAGGAGACGCCGTGTGCGATGACGACCGCGAAGGTTTTATTAAGATTATGAGCAAGCGCCAGGGCACGATCTTGGGCGCGACCATCGTTGCCAGCCGTGCCGGTGAGGCGATTACGGAACTGGCCCTGGCCATGAATCGCAAAATGACCGTCAGGGACCTTGCCGGAACGATTCACGCATATCCCACCTATTCATCGGGAGTCCAGCTAGTATTGACCGAGGCGGCCGTCGAAGCACAACTCTCAGGGATATCCGGCAAAGTTATACGAGGCCTCTCGGAAATCGTACGCGGATCGAGATCACGAAAGGCGGTTGCGAATGGCGACCCATGAAATTACCGCGAAGGGAAATGGCCGCGCCAATCCCGCGCCCACAAAAAAAGACGCTGACTACGTCTTCTACGAGCTGACCAGGAGCATCTGTCCGAACTGCCGGAGAGTTATTGATGCCCAGATTGTGCTCCGCGACAGCAAAGTGTACATGCGGAAGCGTTGCCCGGACTGCGGCCCCTTCGAGGCACTCGTATACGCCGACGCGGAGGCCTATACGACATTCGGGAAATACAACAAGCCGGGGACGATTCCCCTCGCATACGGGACGGAGATTCACGAAGGATGCCCGCACGACTGCGGATTGTGTCCCGATCATCAGCAGCACGCATGCCTCGGAATTATTGAAGTGAATAGCGCGTGCAATATGAACTGCCCGTTGTGCTTTTCCGAAGCTGGACCGGGTTTCAGCCTCTCGATGGAAGAGGTAGAACAAGTCCTCGATGACTTCGTGCGTACTGAGGGTGCTCCCGAGGTCGTGCAATTTTCGGGAGGCGAACCCACGATTCATCCGCAAATCATCGATTTCGTTCGAGCGGCAAAGCTCCGCGGTATCCGGTCGGTAATGATCAATACGAATGGCAAACGCATCGCCAGAGATGACCGCTTCCTGGATGAGCTGAATGAAGTGCGCCCCTCGCTTTATTTTCAATTCGACGGGTTCGATGCCAACACCTACCGGATTCTTCGCGGCGAAGCCAAAATTCTGGAAGAAAAGATGCGCGCACTCGACCGGCTGGCGCAAATTGGCTTGAACGTGACGCTCGTGCCGGCCATCGAGCGTGGTGTAAACGAGCATGAAATTGGAAAGATCATCGAGTTCGCCATCAAGCATCCCGCGGTCCGCGGGATTAATTTCCAACCCGCGTTTCACTCCGGGCGGCACGTGCAGCACGATCCGATGACGCGTATGACGATCCCGGATATTTTGCGGCTTATCGAAGCGCAAACGGAAAGTAAATTCCGAGTTTCAGACTTTGTGCCTGTGCCGTGCTGTTTCCCGACATGCAACTCGGTGACTTACGCCTTCATTGATGGCGAGACGATCACGCCGATACCGCGTATTGTGAACGTCTATGATTACCTCGACTACATAACCAATCGCGTTTTTCCCGACTTCCGCGGGGAAATCAAGGGCGCGCTCGAAAGCCTATGGTCCTCGTCCAGCGTGGCCGGATCGCAGAAATCCGTCGATCAATTGGCGCTCTCCTGCGAATCCTGTGGACTGCCGGGCAGCGTCACGTTGGGCGACATTGCCGGTCACGTGATCATGATCATGTTGCAAGACTTCATGGATCCGTGGACCTTAAACCAAAAGAATCTGATGAAATGCTGCAAGGAGTTTCTCCTTCCCGGCGGCAAACAAATTCCGTTCTGCGCGTATAACAGCGTCGGTTATCGCGAACAGGCCCGCGCACAGCTGGAAGCCCTCGAGCCGGAGCGGCGCCTTGCCAAAGCCCAAGGACAACGGTTCGAGCCCAGGCCCATTCAGTTCAGCTTCAATTCGACGCGTGAAATCAGCGGTGAGACACCGGTTAAAATTGCGCCGCGGGCGGATGCACGATGACTGATTCTGGCAATTCACAAGCGGCCACACCGGCGATGGATGGTGACACTGTAAAGCAGTGCTGCTCCCAGCTGTACGAGAGCGATCTCGCCAGATTGCTTCTGGGCGATTCATTTCACCCCGGCGGGGTCGATTTGACGAGAAGGTTAGCCCAAATGCTCGGCCTGACATCCGAGAGCCGGGTTCTCGACCTGGCCTCCGGAAGAGGCACCAGTGCGATATTTCTGGCCGAGCAGTTTGGCTGCGAGGTCCTCGGTTTGGACTACGGCGGCGAAAATGTGCAAAGGGCGGCGGATTTGGCGGCTGCCAGCGGCGTTGCCCCGCGTGTCCGTTTTGAGCGCGCCGATGCGGAATCGCTGCCTGTGGATGATGCCGCGTTCGATGCCATTTTCTGCGAATGCGCATTCTGTACGTTCACGGACAAAGCAGCCGTGGCCCGCGAGTTTGCACGCGCGCTTCGTTCTGGAGGGCGCGTCGGAATCAGCGATATCACGCGAACCTCCGTACTGAGTGAAGACTTGCAAGGATTGCTTGCGCACCTCGCGTGCATTGCGGATGCCCAACCCATCGAGGGTTACACCAGCTTCCTTGTCGAAGCCGGCCTGAGCATCGTGGACGTTGAAAAACACGATGATGCGCTCCGCGACATGGTCGAGCAGGTTCAGAAAAAATTGTTCGGAGCGGAAATTCTGGTGGGCCTGAAAAAACTGCACCTTCCAGGAATGGGCTTCGCGGCCGCTAAAAAAATGGCGCAAAGTGCCCACGCCGCAGTTGAACAACGTCAGTTGGGGTATGTTCTCATCAGCGCGGAAAAGCTCTAACTTGACGATGCGAGCGGTGGTTTGGAGCAGCCCAAACGTACCCAGCGTGTAGGCAGTGAGTAGATAAACCGCCTGTTTCTATGCAAGCCTGTAGGTGCACAATCGCTACTAACCAGCCCAGGAGGACACTGACATGGTGACGCTGAACGACGCGCGCAGGATAATCGCTGCCGCTGAGAAAAAGGCGCTTGAACTTAAGCAGCCGATGAATATTGCGGTGGCCGATGCGGGTGGAAACCTGGTCGCACACGTCAGAATGGACGGAGCTTGGATTGGCAGCATCGATATTTCGATCAAGAAAGCCTACACGTCGCGGGCATTTGATATCGCGACCAAGGACCTGGCCACGCATTCCCAATCAGGAGGTCAATTCTTTGGCATCCATGCCTCGAATGACGGAAAGATCATGATTTTCGCCGGTGGCATACCCCTGAAGCGCGAAGGAAAAGTAGTCGGGGCCGTGGGAGTGAGCGGCGGGTCCGGCGATCAGGACCATGCAGTCGCCGAGGCTGCGGTCGCTGCTTTCTAGCCTGTAGATATTTCCGGGACTCCGTCACTGAATCCGTCGCCAGCGTGCTGCAGGCTCGGCCAAATTTGTCGCCATCTTTTGTCGTGAGCGCCACATCGGCAAAATGAAATGTGACTCGCGATGTTTTCGCGCAACGCAACAAATCAGCCGCAGCGCAGTGCTGTAACAGTAGAACTGTGAGAACAAGTTCGTTCCTAGACGATGCCGCCCGTCGACCAAAAAGCCCGGCGCAGTGACAGTTCTCAAAGCTTTCTCAAAGCTGATGAACGCCCGCCTGCACTTTGCTGGTTAATTCTTCCTCCGGTTCGACGTGAACCAGGACTTCGGCGATTTGCGGCATCACGTTGAGTACCTCGGCTTCCACATCATGTGCGATCCGGTGGCCTTCTCGCACCGTGAGCTGCCCATTTACGACAATATGTAAATCAACATAGAAGCTAAAGCCCATCTTCCGCACGAAACACTTGTCCAGGCCAATGACGTTCGGTACTTTTCGCGCAATGGCCCTGATCCGCGTCTCGAGACTAGGGTCCGGCGCCCGATCCGCCAGTTCAAGAATCGCCGGCCGTATTTGTCTCATCGCGTTATAAAGAATCACAACTGCGGCTCCGAGCGCGGCCCAATCATCGGCGGCCGCAGATCCTCCCAACAGCGCAATCGAAATTCCCACGAACGCGCAGGCCGAGGTAATCGCATCGCTTCTGTGATGCCAGGCATCGCCTCTTACGGCGACGCTGCCGATGTTGTCCGCGACATCCCCGACATGCCGAAAAAGAATTTCCTTTGCCACCAGCGCGCCCGCAAGCACGACCAACGTATATGCTTTGGGCAAAGCGTGCGGTGTACGAATGCCATGAATGCTTTCCAGAATAATGGCCACCGCTGCCGCTACTAGCGACAGCCCGACGACCAGAGCCGCGATGGGTTCGGCTTTCCCGTGCCCGTACGGATGGTCCGAGTCCGGCGGCTTAATGGAAATTTTGAGCCCAAAGTAGACGACCAGCCCACTCACGACGTCGGCGACCGACTCGAGGCCGTCCGCGACCAATACGAATGAGTGCCCCAAGAGGCCAGCCAAACATTTCGTAATCGCCAGGACCAGGTTGGCGAAAATACCCGTGCGGGAAGACTGCATGCCCCGATCGGCAAATCGCTTCATGATCCCTAATCGATTAGTTTGCATCAACGTACACTCTATCGTTCTGCCTGATGTCGGTCAATTTCGCTATTCAGCGCGATGCACCGCAGTGTAGCTTGCGTCCGCAGTGCAACCGACTCAATCAGCAGCCGTGAGAATTTGACACGCTACTCGGCCTTCACACATGGCTCGCCCGCGTAGAGGATGCGCTACGAAAGTGAATATCGCGACGCTGTCTTTGCACCCACAAGCCATTCTCCTGAAGCCGCCGATGAGCACCGCGCGCTACCGAGCGACCCGCAGCAAGCTTGCCGAGGCAAGCTTGCGCAAGCCTCGCGACGAAGTCTCCCTCCGCCAGATTTCGCATTTTGCGTGTGACAGCAACGTATGACATTCTGATAGGACCGCGCACATTCACGCACTCACAGATTAGAACCCCGGCAGCATTCCACTTGCTTCGGTCGGACACAGAACTTAGGGCGCCGTTTCCATGGGAATTACGCGAGTATCACGGTTCGTGAATTCAAATCGCAGGATCCATTCGCTCGGGACGTTCTCGCCGCCAATCTTCGCCGGCTGAAACGTCCATTCGCGCGCCGTCATGAGCGCTAAATCGGCAAAATATCTGCTTGATCCAGCAGAGTCGAATTCAGCGTTGCTTACGCGGCCGGCAGCATCAACATGAACCTTTACGCTCATCCGGAGTGTCCCGTGAATGCTGCTCCTCGCGCTGCGGGATACGTCCGGCAATGGTTCATGCAGCACCGCACCAGGAACGGAGCCCGCGGTCTCTCCTCGAGCATGCTCCGCCGGAGTAGATGGCTGCACGGCGGGCATCGCGTTGGAATTTTGCTCGTTTTTGCGAGTATTTTGTTCCCCTGGTGCAGTATCGGGCTTCTCCGGTAGCTGCGCGGAAGCCGCCGGCGGCGCTTCTGTTTGCCCGACCGTGCTTTGCGGAGGCTGAGTCCTATGGCGCAGAATCCCCCATGCTCCGAGCAGCACGACCAAACCTACAATAGCCGCAATCACCGGAAAAATAGCGCGGCGCTTCGCCAGCGACTGTTTTCGAGCGATGCTGGGCGGACGAATTTCCTGCCGTGGATCTACTGGAACGGCCCGTATATCTGCAACCGCCGCGCGCACTACTTTTCCGTTTAGAGACTCTTGAATGCTGGCAACGGTGGGCCGTTTGAGCGGGTCACTTTGTAAACACTGGCGCGCAATGAAGACAAAATCTTTCGGCAACGCTTCGGGGAAAACGGGTTCTCGTCGCTCGTCCCACGTGGGGAGTTGCTGCGTCAACGCTTCCGTTAGCGTGACGCCAAGCGACCATATGTCTGCGGCGGGAGAGGTCCTGCCAGAGGCCCTTTCTGGCGCGTCGTATGCTGTCGCTCCCCGTATCCCCGCAATCGTTTCGTTGACCTCGCAAATCGAGTCGCTGGACAGTTTTACTTGATCGTTCACCGCCAGAATGTTCGCCGGTTTCAGCCCGCCATGCACAAATCGCTGCGCGTGAATGTAAGCCAAAGCGTTGAGCGCCGGAGCCAGCATCGCGCGCGCTTCATCGGAAGTAAGTGCCCGGTGCGGAAGGATTTGCGACAGGTCCTCTTCGGCATATTCCATCACCGCATAGAGAAGCGTCATGTTATCGACCCGGCATCGCCCCGTCTCCAACAGCCGCATCAAACACGGATGCCTCAGTTTGGCCGCTTGCTTCCACCGGTATAGTTGTAGTTCGACGTTTCCAGGATCCACCAGCACAAGTTTGATCGCCGCTTTTCCGGATGGTTCGCCGGCATATTCCGTTAGAAATACCACGCCACGTTGCGATCCGCCCAGATACTGCCGCAGCTTAAATCGTCCCTCTACAACCTGGCCTTCCCATTGCTTCCAGGCGTTTTCCATTGATCGAATCCCTCGCCTGCCGTGCTCGACCCCACACAATCGGCGTGTATAGTTTAATGGCTCGCCACATGAATGGCGACGCTGATGCCATCAAGTTGCTGCGCTGAAGTTATTGCCTGTTTTCGGGGCTACCGTTCATGCCGGGCGGAAACGCGCGACAATAATGGTTACATCGTCCGACTGCTCCGTGGTGCCCGACCATCGATCGGTCGCGTTGACCAACGCCTTTACAATTTCGGGCGGCGAAGCATCGCGGTTGCTCTGCACCACTTCCAGCAGCCGTTTGTTACCAAATTCTTCCTCACGCGAATTTTCCGGTTCCGTGAGGCCGTCGCTGTACATCACGATCAGGCTGCCCGCAGGCAGCGCAATTGTTTCCTGCTCGTAATGCGTTTCATTGAACAGCCCGAGCACGGTCCCGCCGGTATCGAGCCACCGTGTTTTGTCTCCAGAAATATACAGCGGCGGCGGGTGTCCTGCATTCGTGTATTCAAACGTGCGCGCCTCTGCATCATAAATGCCATAAAGCAACGTCGCATACCTCTCGTCCGAAGTGCTGTGATACAGATGCTGGTTCAGCCGGGTGACCACCTCGGCCGTGTGGCCGGGTTCCTGCACACCAATCACTGCCTGGCTGCGCAAGGCGGCCTGCAGGCTGGCCATGATTAATGCCGCCGATATTCCCTTTCCGCTGATGTCCGCCAATGCGATGCCCAGCCGCGTGGGCCCGAGCGGCAGGAAATCGTAATAGTCGCCGCTCACGATCCGCGCGGGCCGGCAAATTGCATCGACCTCGATTCCCGGTACTTTGGGTCGCGCCTTCGGAAAAAGCTGCGCCTGAACTTCCCGCGCGATCCGCAGCTCGTTCTCGAGCCGCTCGCGGCGGCTATGCTCCTCGATCAGGGTTGCAACCGAAGCAGTCATGGAATTGAACGATTCCGCGAGGTCTCCAAGCTGGTCGTGCTGCTTGATCTCCACCCGGTGGGTGAGGTCGCCCGACCGCACGCGCAGGGTGGCGCTATATAAATCATCCACCGCGTTGGTGATGGTGCGCGTCAGTCCAATGCCCGCGGCCAGCGCTCCGAGCTCGATCACCAGAAAAACTGCGCCGACCACGAGAAACGCCGTCACCGCGAAACCCGCCCATTCGCCAACCAGAGTGAATAGCCGATGGCTCAAGAGCGACGACCGGGTCGTAAATCTGGCCAGCACCGGGACATCTGCCGAGGCATTTCCGACCGAGTCAGCATCGATCGCCGTTAGTTTCGCATAGCCCGTCACGCTGTAATCAAACCAGTGCGCCTTCGCAGGCAGGGTGCGATCCGGCGCCTGAATTTGAGCCTTGCGAACGTAAGCTCGCCCGCCGTTCCGGTATACGACGCCCGCTGGCCTTGACTGGCTGGTCGCTTGCAGCACGTCAATCTGGATGGGTCCCAGCCCAGGCTCGAGAGTCGCCAGAAACTCCGGCGACAGCGGAACGGAAACAGACACGATCAGGCGCTCACCCCCGAGGCGTCGCGCCATGACCGCATAAATGCCCACGTTATCCTGCATCTGCACCAAGCCCGCGAATTCCGTGTGCCGCCTGTCTGCGCCCCTTTGCAGCAGCTCTTGACCCTGTCCAACTTCGATCTTGAGCCCGGGTAAAGCTTCACGCGCCGCGGCCAAAAACATCGCTGTATGCGGCGGCGTTTCCGAGGACAGTGCGGCTACCGAAGTACCTGTCGAAGCAATTTCAATGGCATACGACTCAGCAATGGTTTCAGCGGTCTCGCTCACCTCCTGCACGCGATTTTGTATGTCCGCGTACAGCAGATACGCACCGAAATGCCAGTACAACAGGTAGACCGCCAGCATCGCCATGGCGAAAAGCAACAGCAGCGGCACCACGGCTATAAACAAATAGGCCACAATTAAACGGTTCCGCAGTCTCCACGGCAAATGCGCGCGAGCCCAGGGGAATCCCCGAAAGAAAAGCAGGTAAGCGAGCGCTACTGCCAATAACAGGTTCCACAGGTTGTTTGGAGGTATGTTCCCTGCCAGCCGCCAAATCCTCGTCAACAGGTAAGCGGCTATGGCGAGCACCGCAATCAGATCGATAGCGCGCCGGGCCGTCTTGGCTGCATGCGTAGGTTTTGACTGCGTAGAGGCCATAGCGCTGGGGAAAATGAGCTTTGAATGCCGATTACGCTGGATGCACGAACGCCGGCACCATCCCCATGAGAGTCTATCTCAAACCGTATGGGATGGGCATCCGCGGTGAAATAGATCCGCTGCAAATGCATATAGGCGTGCATATAGGTCCCCTGGACCGCGAAATGAACCGCAAATGAACCGCAAAATGATCTGCTCCTGTACACTTTCTCCGGCGGCCGGAATCGGACAATAGGCCAGCTCTCACAACCGGCAGCTTCCAATCAATATCGAGGATACCCGCGCGTGCGTCGACGAATCGTCAGATTCATCAGTGTTATGCAACTGCTCATGTTCGTGGCGCATGGGTTTCTGTACGAGACTTGGAGCCGTCTCCTGTACGCTTCGCCGCCGCATGAATCACACTCGCGTCTCGCGCTGCAAATCAGCATCGCTCTCTTGTCGGTCAGCTTTGTCCCCATCTCTCTGCTCGCCTTTCGTTACTCCAATATTTTCATCCGCGTGCTTTACACCCTCGCGGCAGTTTGGCTGGGTACCCTGAATTATTTTTTCTTTGCCGCGTGTGCCACTTGGATCATTCTCGGCGGCAGTCTCCTCTCCGGCCTTTCCTGGCAGCCAAGACACGTGGTCATCGGCACATTTGGTGTGGCCGTGCTGATCGTCGTTTACGGCATCATCAACGCCGCATGGACGCGGGTGACGCACATCACCGTCCACTTATCCAACTTACCGGACGCGTGGCGCGGCCGCGTCGCGGCCCTGGTGAGCGATCTCCACCTGGGCCATATCAGAAATTATTCCTTCGTAAAACGTATCGTGCGCATGCTCCAGCGCGCTCACCCGGACATCGTTTTCATCGATGGCGATTTGTTCGACGGGACAAAAGCGAATATCGACCGCCTGGCGCAGCCCTGGTCGCAGCTTCAGGTTCCGCACGGCATTTTTTTCACCACCGGAAATCATGAGGAGTTTACCAATCCCGCGAAATATCTCGAAGCCCTCTCGCGCGTTGGCATCCGCATTCTTGAGAATGAGAAAGTCACCGTTGAGGGCTTGCAAATCGTGGGCATCGAGTACCGCGAATCGGCTAACCCGCAGTTGTTTCGCTCCATTCTCAGGAACGCTTCGCTCGATCGCCGCCGCGCCAGCATTCTGCTCACGCATGCCCCTGACCGCCCGGGCGTTGCCGAAGAAGAGGGCGTCTCGCTACAACTCTCCGGCCACACGCACGGCGGTCAATTCATGCCATACACCTGGATCGCGTCTCGCGTGTACGGACGTTTCGTTCACGGGCTCAGCCGCATCGGGAACTTGCTCGTATTCACAAATTGGGGTGCCGGCACGTGGGGGCCTCCGATGCGCGTGGGCACGAAACCTGAAATCGTGCTGATTCGCTTCGAGGCCGGCGAATGAACACGGCGCCATTAAGGCGCCATCAAAAACGAGTCGCAGCAGAGAGTGCTTGACAGAAGTGACGCAAACTACCATATAGCCCAGTACGGTCACGGCGGACATTCCAACCGGGCACGAGGCCACCTTCATGATCTGGACGCAAGCATACAATCCGCTCGGCCACTGGTGGCTTTCGAGCCTCGCCGCGGGCATACCGATCTTCGTTCTTCTAGGACTGCTGGCTGGAGTGAAAGCGCGCCCGCATATCTGCGCGATTGCCGGCGCCGCCAGTGCAATATTATGTGCCATTTTGATATTCGGCATGCCGGCGCGTATGGCGGCCATCAGTTTTGTCTACGGCGTTTCGTTTGGATTGCTAAAAATTGTCTGGATCGTTGTCGCCGCGGTCTACCTGTACGATATTTCCGTCGATGCGGGCCAGTTTGAAATCATGAAGCATTCGGTGGCGGCAATCACGCCGGACCGGCGCTTGCAGCTTCTGCTCGTCGCCTTCTGTTTTGGCTCGTTCATTGAAGGTGCGGCCGGGTTCGGTGCCCCCGTCGCAATCGCCGGCGCCTTCATGATCGGTCTTGGATTCGAACCATTTCACGCTGCCGCACTCAATCTCATCGCCAACACCGCACCGGTAGCTTGGGGAGCCATCGGCACCCCCGTGCATACGCTCGCCGTCGTGTCCGCTCTACCCGAGTCCGATTTAAACGCCATGATCGGCCGCATTCTCCCCTTCATGTCGGTGCTTGTACCATTCTGGCTGGTTCGCGCGATGGTCAGTTGGGCCGAAACCTTCGAAGTTCTTCCTGCCATTCTGGTGGTGGGACTGTCATTCGCCGGTACGCAATATTTCTGGTCCAACTACATGGACAGCAACCTCGTCGACATTGTTTCCGGTATCGTTTCCATCTGTGCGACGCTCGGTTTCCTGCGAATCTGGCAACCCAAACGCATCTGGCGCTTCGCCAGCGAACGCTCCGCACCCATGGCACCTGCGGGCTCCGAGCCGCGCCAGATCGTGTCACCGCAGTACACGATTCCCCAGATCGCTCGCGCGTGGCTTCCTTTCGCGGTGCTATCGGTCGTGGTCTTGCTCTGGGGTCTTCCTTCGGTAAAGAACATGATGGGCCGCGCGACAACCCCGGCATTCGCCAGCGGCGGCTGGGAAGTTCCGCTGCTGCATAAAACCGTGTTGCGGGCGCCGCCGGTCGTCGCCAGGCCCACACCCGAACCCGCTCTGTTTGATTTCAACTGGCTCACGGCGACAGGCACCGGCTGCTTTCTCGCCGCATTGCTCGCGGGCGCCCTGCTTGGCGTACGCCCGAGACGATTGGCGCAAATTTTTGCCTATACGGTGTACCGGATGCGTCTGGCCATTATCGCCATGGCTTGCATGCTTGGCCTCGGGTACGTGACCCGCTACTCCGGTATGGATGCCGTACTCGGCCTCGCGTTTACGCGCACGGGTTGGCTTTACCCGTTCTTTGGGACCTACATCGGGTGGGTGGGTGTCGCCTTGACCGGCAGCGACACTTCGTCCAACGCCCTTTTCGGCGGTCTGCAGCGGTTCACGGCTCAGCAGCTCAATTTAAGTCCGATTTTGATGTGCGCCACCAACAGCGCGGGCGGCGTCATGGGCAAAATGATCGACGCACAATCCATTACGGTGGCCACCGCGGCAACCAATCAGGTCGGCAACGAAGGCATAATTTTTCGTTTTGTATTCTGGCATTCGGTAGCACTGGCAGCACTCGTAGGCATCATCGTGCTCGTCTACGCCTACGTCTTGCCGCAGTTCATTCCTCACGGATTGACCTTCGTCCGCTGAGCTGAGGTTGCTACATATATCGCGAATCTCCCGCTACGCGGGTCCTCGATGCGCAAGTTCAATCACTTAGAAATGGGCACTTAGAAATCGGGACTAGAAGTGGGGACGGCCGTGGCTCTTAGGATCCTTATCAGCCGTGTGCGCTGACGATATTCTGCCCCACACTGTGGTGTCCCGATTGGGTGCCGGGTCCACTCCCCATGACGGCAGCGGCATCAACAGCATTCTCGAAAGGGCGTCCACATAGGGCTCGTACATGCCACGAAGTTCCTGCAACTTTGCATCGCCCACGTCGGCGCAACCCGGCACTCCGCACTCCACTAGAAAGCGCCGTACCTTCGGCAAATCATTTGCCGGCAGGCGGTCGGGTAACGACTCGCGTGGACGCGCTTTAAGAATCTCCGACAAATCTGCTACAGCATGACGTGAAATTGCGAACGTGAGCTGCGCCTGCCATTTCGTTTCCCCGTCGCCATATGCAATCAGCAAGGAACAGAGATCCAGAATGGCCGTAAATGCCGCGAGCCACGATTGGTTGTCGTGCTGCGAGCGGAAAAAGCACAGTACGGGATACGTTAGATGGCTCTCCAGCAACTGTGCGGAGCACGTTTCCCAATCGCGCAGGTGCATCGCCAACCCTTCCTGAATGTGGTCATGTCCGTGGCGGCGCAGCAATTCTCCGGCCGTCGGAGGCGATCCGGCCCGCGCGTCCAGCAGTGAAATGTTCACCTCGCGTTGCGAGAAGGCGCCATACATGGTCGGAAGGTAAGAAATAACGATCGCCAAAAACCCGAAACCCGTCCCCGACTCGAAAACTGCAACTACTCTCTGGAGCGTGGTTTTGGGTACAACGTCTCCCATCCCCAGCGTAAAGAACGTTGAGCCGCTCAAATAAAATTCATTCCGAAAACTCGCTTCCGCACCGCCCACATGCAGACCCACCGCCCATTGCAGCATTGCAAAACCGAGAATTAACCCGGCAGCCCAGACCGCGAAGATCAGGAGCAACGACAATGGCCCGTAATAGGCCAGGTAGGATTGCTGCGTTTTGACCGACCGAATCTTCCGCGCGCTCTCGGCCCAAACCCACCAGACGGACCGGAAGAACAGGCGCGCCAGCCGGAACTCCCGAATGACGCGGCGCGGCAAAATCACGGTTTCAAATGCGTCCCACAACATGAAGAACAGCAGGACGAGCCCCGCCAAGCCAATCAAAGTAGCCATGCGCACTCCCGAGGCAGCGTTTCTTTCACGCTTTTAGCACGACACAGTATGCCGCCCGTGGTATGCCGCCACGATTAGGTTCGCTCTATCTGCTGCCGATCCCAGTTCCCCAGAGTGGCTCCCGTTTCGTACGTGGATTCCAGAAAAGCGAGTACAGCTTGGCGCGGTGACGCCGCCTTGCGGACATCCTCATATGGCAGAAGAAATTCCGACAATTGCGGGTAGTAAAAAGCAGTGCTCGGAGAAATGGTCGCCTTCGCAAATCCCTGAGGTTCGGGCGCCGCGTAGGCGTAATACGTCGCGTCGTTTTCTCCCGTGCCAGGCCAGAATCCGCCGCTGATCACTTCGTGCGAATAGGCTTCACGAGTGATCGAGTCGGCGCCGGGACGTTCCGGGGCGCGCCGCCCGGAGAAGCGTGTCACCGCCATGTCGAAGCTTCCCCAGAAAAAATGAACGGGGCTGCTCTTCCCTAAAAATCTTGCACGAAACTCCTTAAATACCGTGTCGGTCGCAACCAGCACGCGCCAGAACCGATGCGCATATTCCGGATCGTATGCGGCATGCACGCGATCCTCTTCGAAATGGATGGGATCAGGCACTTCGCACGGCTTGGTCCAGATATTGACGGCGATCCCCAGCTCTCGCAGCGTGGACATCAACTCCTCGTAGAAATCCGCCACCGCCAAAGGTCGCAGCGGAATCACTTTCACCGCGCCTGCGCTCGTTTGTACGATCACGCGATGTTCGATGAAATCGAAGACAATTTCGAAGATTTCCGCCTCGTAAGGGATCGGGGAAGTCGTCAGGCCACGCGCCGTGACATAGAGAGGCACTTCCCACCAGTGATTGACCCGCGGGCTAAGCGCCAGGCGAATTTTCCCCACGATCTGCATGTACATGTGCAGGGTGTCGCGCGTGCTTTGCCATTCCGCAATCGGCAATTGCGGCCAGGCCTCTTCCTGCTTCCCCATTTATCGATCCTTCCCGCCAGGCGACACACGAGCCTTCACGCTCGAGGCCAGTCCCACTCACAAATTGTGCAGCTGACAATTCAGTGTCAGCGCCGCAGCTTAATCCAACTCGACCTCATCCACGTAACACCAGCGCCAATCTTCCCCAGGCTCGAACGACTGAATGATCGGGTGCTTCGTCTGGTGAAAGTGCTTGGTCGCATGTTTGTTCTTCGAACTATCGCAGCAGCCTACATGGCCGCATGTGAGGCACAAGCGCAGATGCACCCAGTCATCTCCCATCGCGAGACATTCCTTGCACCCGTTGCCACTCGGTGTCACTTTACGAATTTCTTTCACATGTACGCAGGAAGTCGCCATAACCATTCCTCCTTGCAAAGTACCCTGGCCTCATCAAACGCCCTGTAAAAGTACCCTCATAAAATACCCTTGATAAAACACTGAGGAATAAACGCGCGACGCATCACGCCCGACTTGGTCCGCCATATTTCACCCGTAATTTCTCCCATAATTTCACCCATAATTTCATCGTTGATCGCCCACTCGGGTCACTTTACCACCGAAGTCGCGGCGCCGATGCGGCCAGTGGGGATGTCACCTCGACGGCCGCACCTCGGCGCTCGGGCGCCAGTAAAGCCCATGTCCTACGCTGCCCATCCGCGCTACAGCTGTGGCCCGCAATCTCCTGCAAACGGCCACCTTTGACCTTGACTTACGCCCAACGCTATCTTAGACTTCGCAACGATGTTTCTTCACCTTACCAAGTCCTGCAACCGCTGTCCGGGTTCGTGTTGCGCCTGTTGTCGCTGTCTGGCGGCATCCTCTGGCAAGGCGAGGTGACGAACTAGCTCCGAATTCAAAGCATCAGTTTGAGCCCACCGCCAAAGGAAAAACCGGCCGGTGGGTTTTTTGTTTTTGGCCGCCTGCAAGGGTGGCTGCCATCAGCAAGATCGCGTTATAACGCAAGACGATTCTCAATCGCATTCATCACGGAGACCACAGAAGAATGGAAACCGTATCCGCAAATCCCGCTGACACCCAGAGCAATACCAACACCCATACGAATAACTTGCGCACGGATAACTTGGTTGATCGCGTCGTTCCCAAGGAAGCTCAACCGGAGACCATCGCCCGCGCCGCCCATCTGCCCGCCGTCGAATTGAATTCCCGCGCCGCGAGCGACCTGCTACTCCTCGCCACCGGCGCCTTCAGCCCCCTCGAAGGCTTCACCGATTTCCAGACGTCGGCCGGCATCGTTGAAAATATGCGTTTGCCCGATGGGAAGGTCTGGCCGTTCCCCATCCTCCTGCAGACCGAGGCCGCGAATGCCAAAGCCCTGCGGCCGCACACTGATGTCACGCTCAAATATAATGGTCAGCCACTCGCCATTCTCCACTTCGAAGAGTCATTCGCAATCCCGCAACTCGACTGGGCGAAGAAGCTGTTCGGCACCCCCGAAGCGGCCCACCCTGGCGTCGCGGGTTTCTTGAGCGGGGGCGACGTTTCGCTCGCAGGCAAAATCGAATGGTTTGGCGATACCGCGGCGCTGGGCCTTGATGAACACTGGCTCACTCCTCGTGAAACGCGTGCCGCCATGGCGCAGCGCGGGTGGAAGACCGTGGCCGGCTTTCAAACACGCAACCCCGTGCATCGCGCTCACGAATACGTATTGCGCACCGCACTCGAAGTCACCGACGGCCTGCTGCTCCATCCGCTGGTCGGCGAAACCCGTCCCGAGGACATCCCCGCCGACGTGCGCATGCGCTGTTACCAGGCACTCCTGAACGAGTATTTGCCGCGTCAAAACGTCCTGTTTGCCGTGCTCCCCGCCTGGATGCGCTATGGCGGTCCTCGCGAAGCCGTCCTGCACGCGGTCGTGCGCAGAAATTTCGGCTGCACCCATTTCCTGGTGGGCCGCGATCATGCCGGCATGGGCGGTTATTACGGCGCATTCGATGCCCAGCATCTGCTTCGCTCTCTCGCCAGCGAGGGTCTGGGAATCGAACCCATCTGTTTCAACGAAATTTTCTACTGCCGCCGCTGCAGCTCGATGGCCAGCAACCGCACCTGCGCTCACCCCGTATCGGATCACTTGATACTGAGCGGCACGGAAGTGCGGCGCCGCCTGCGGGAAGGCCTGCCGCTCCCCGTGGAATTCACGCGCCCGGAAATCGCGGCCATCTTGTCCGACGCGGCGCGGGAGGCCCGTGAGCCCGTTCAACCCGTCGAGCCCAGTCGATACCATTGAAATATCGAGCGCAGTCGAGGCCGTTGAACTCGTGCAGCAACCTATTCGCACTTAGAAAAAATCGTAAAGTTTAACTCCGGGAGGAATGCATGGACGCGCGCGAACAGCAGGTGATCGAGTTGCAAGCGGAAGCAGAGAGTTGGAACCCGGGCCAGGCCTTGCAATGGGGACTGTCGCAATTTGACCAGACGCTGGGCGTGGCCTCCAGTTTTGGCGCCGAGGACGTCGTGCTGATCGACCTCGCAGCACGCCTGGGCAAAAAGTTTCGAGTGTTCACACTGGACACCGATTTCCTTTTCCCCGAAACCTACGCGCTGATCGAAGGCGTAGAAAAGCAGTACGGCCTCGAAGTCGAGCGCACTCGCCCGGAGTTCACCCCCGAGGCGCAGGCTGACAAGTTCGGCCCCGCATTGTGGGCCTCGCATCCCGATCAATGCTGCAACGTGCGTAAAGTCGAGCCGCTGAAGAAACACCTGTCGGGGCTGCGGGCCTGGGTTACGGGAGTTCGCCGCGATCAGGCTCCCACCCGTGCCAACACAAAAAAACTCGAGTGGGACGCGAAATTCGGCTTGGTAAAACTCAATCCGCTGGCCGACTGGACTTCCGCCCAGGTGTGGGATTACATCCGCGAAAACAGCGTGCCCTATAATCCCCTGCACGATCAGAATTATCCCAGCATCGGCTGCACCTACTGCACGCGTCCCGTGCAGCCGGGCGAAGATCCCCGCGCCGGGCGCTGGTCTGGATTCAACAAAACCGAATGCGGCCTGCACGTCAAGGAATAGCCGCACCCGCATTCAAAACGCAGGCAAATAAAAAGAGCCTGGCGATCGAGCCAGGCTCTTTTTATTTTGCTTTGCACGAGCAATCGCTGTGCAGCCATCGCTGCGCGAACTTCTGCTACGAACCCCTGCCGCTTAGAAGACTCTCATTTCCAGCGGGCTGACGAACACCGTATCGTCTTTCAACAACCGCAGCTCCTGAAAACGGTCGTGAGACAGCTCCACCTGAATCGTGTGGCCGCGCTCGGTCTCGAGTTCCAGTTTCACGATAGGCCCCGCCGGATTGATGTGCACGATCCTCCCAGGAAAATGATTCTGACTGAAGGGATACCGCTCGATGTGCATCAGGTGAGGCCGCACGTAAACCATGGGCGTTTTTCCAGCCGAAGCCGAACTGGCCGCGGGATCGCCGATAAACGTGTCCCCATTTTCCACCCGCGCATGAAACAAATTCAGGCTGCCAAGAAAATTGTAGACGAACGCATTCGCCGGCTCATGGTAAACCGTTTCCGGAGCGCCCTGCTGCACCACCCGCCCCTGGTTCATCACCACAATCCGGTCCGCCACTTCCAGCGCCTCTTCCTGGTCGTGGGTCACAAAAACGCTGGTCACATGAATATCATCGTGCAGCCGGCGCAGCCAGGAACGCAGTTCCTTGCGTACTTTGGCGTCCAGCGCCCCAAAGGGCTCATCCAGCAGCAGCACCTTGGGCTCGACCGCCAGTGCCCGAGCGAGCGCCACGCGTTGCCGCTGGCCGCCCGAAAGCTGCGAAGGATAACGGTTGGCCAGCGAATCGAGCTGCACCAGCCGCAGCAACTCGTGAACCTTCGAGCTGATCTGCTCTTTGGATGGCCGCGTACTCCTCGGCTTCACACTCAACCCAAACGCGATGTTATCGAAAACCGTCATGTGCCGGAACAACGAATAATGCTGAAACACAAACCCCACGCCGCGTTCCCGCGCTTTCCGATTGGTGCTTTCCTGTCCATCGAACACCACCTCACCGCGATCCGGAAAATCAAGGCCCGCAATGATGCGCAGCAAGGTCGTCTTTCCCGATCCCGACGGTCCCAGCAAGGCCACCAGCTCGCCATCCGGAATCAGCAGATCGACGTCCTTCAGCGCTTCAAATTGTCCAAATCGTTTCGATACGTTGCGAATTTCGATGCTCATGACGCATCCCCCGGGGCATACTCGGCCGGCAGCTTTTGTATTTCTGGAACTTCCACTTCGGACTTCCACTCCACGATGGACTTGGCGATGAGTGTCACCAGCGCCAGAATCGCCAGCAGCGAAGCAACCGCAAAAGCCGCGGAAAATTGGTAGTCGTTGTAGAGAATTTCGATGTACAGCGGCATGGTATCCGTCAGGCCGCGAATGTGGCCCGACACGACCGAAACCGCGCCAAATTCGCCCATCGCCCGCGCGTTGCACAAAATGACGCCGTATAGCAGGCTCCACTTGACGTTCGGAAGCGTGATACGAAAAAACGTGCTCCAGCCGCTCGCTCCGAGCGTGAGCGCCGCTTCCTCTTCCTCGCTTCCCAGCGTCTGCATGGTGGGTATCAGTTCTCTGGCGATATACGGAAACGTAACGAACGTGGTCGCCAGGATCAGTCCGGGAACAGCAAAAACGATGTGGATATCGCGGTCAATCAGCCAACGCCCAAACACTCCCTGCGCGCCAAACAGCAGCACGAACACCATGCCCGAAATCACCGGCGAAACACTGAACGGTACGTCGATCAGCGTAATCAGCACGCGCTTGCCCACAAAATCAAAACGCGCGATGGACCAGGAAGCGGCCAATCCAAAGATCAAGTTGAGCGGAACCGCAATCCCCGCGGTCAGCAGCGTCAGCCGTATGGCTGACAGCGCTTCGGGATCGGACAGCGCTCGAAAGTAAACCCCCGCGCCCTTCGACAGCGCATTGGCGAAAACCGCGGCGAGCGGCAGCAGTAGAAACAGCCCCAGGAATGCGAAGCACACCGCGATCAGCGGCCAGCGCACCCACCGGGGATGCATGCGCGCCCCCACCGGCGCCTTCGCGCGCGCTGGTAGTTCCGCGGAAATCACTCCGGTCATCGTGCTCTCATCGCGTGCAAATTCTCCTCAGCAGGCCTGAACACCGGCACCACCGCAGCGCTGTCGCCATACCTTGCCGCCGTTGCATTACGTTCACCAAAAGCAGCAGCGAAAACGAAACCACCAGAAACGACAGCGCAATCGCGCTCGCTCCCGCATAGTCGAATTGATCGAGCTTGATCATAATCAGCAGCGGCGTGATCTCGGTTTTCATCGGCATATTTCCCGCAATAAAAACCACCGACCCGTACTCGCCGAGCGACCTGGCGAACGCCAGCGTGACCCCGGTGATCCATGCGGGAAATAGTTCGGGAAGAATCACGCGCCGGAATGTCTGCCATAACCCCGCGCCCAGGCTGGCCGCGGCCTCTTCGACGCCCACGTCCAGCACCTCCAATACCGGCTGAATGGTTCGTACCACAAACGGCAGGCCGATGAATGTCAGCGCCACGATTACGCCCAGCGGTGTGTAGGCCACCTTGATCCCAATTTTCGCTAGCTGGCCCCCCACCCACCCGTTTTGCGAATAAATCGTGGTCAGCACGATGCCGGCCACCGCCGTGGGCAGCGCGAAGGGAAGATCCACCAATCCGTCGAGCAGTCGCCGTCCGGGAAACCGGTAGCGCACCAACACCCACGCCACGAGCATCCCGAAAAAACCATTGATGGCGGCCGCGATCAGCGAAGCTCCCACACTCAGCCGGTAACTCGCCAGCGCTCGGGGACTGCTGATGACTTGCCAGAAAGCGGTCCACCCCATGGAAGCGGATTTCATGAAAATCGTGCTCAGTGGAATCAGAACGATCAGGCACAGGTAGAACACCGTCCAGCCCATCGCCAGGCCAAACCCCGGCAGCACGCTTTGTTTTTTTAGCCGCAGCCCCATTACCTTCCACCTTCATCGGCTGACCTTCACTCATTCAGCATTCATTGGGCATTCACTCGCCCATCGAACCAAGAACCCTTAAGGCCATCACGCGTGCGATTTTCCGCGCTAACGCGCCGGCTGATAAATCTGATCGAAAACCCCGCCATCCGAAAAATGCATTTTCTGTACTTTCTGCCACCCGCCAAACTGATCGATGCTGAACAATTTCAGCTGCGGAAATTGCGCGGCATACTTGTCGGCCACGGCCTTCAGGCGCGGACGATAGAAATTACGCGCCGCGATTTCCTGTCCTTCCGGCGTGTACAGATACTCGAGATACGCCTGGGCCATCGCGCGCGTGCCGTGCCGGTCCACATTTTTATCGACAATGCTGACGGGAGGCTCCGCCAGAATGCTGATGGAAGGCACCACAATTTGAAACTTATCTCCGCCCGATTCCTTGATGGCCAGCTTGGCTTCATTTTCCCAGGCAATCAAAACATCACCGATTCCCCGCTGTACAAACGTATCGGTCGCGCCCCGCGATCCGCTGTCGAGCACCGGCACATTTTTGTAAAGCGTGGCGATGAAACCCTTCGCCGTCGCTTCCGTCCCGCCATTTTTCTGCAACGCGTAACCCCACGCAGCCATGTAGTTCCAGCGCGCTCCGCCTGACGTTTTGGGATTCGCGGTAATCACGCTCACGCCGGGCCTCACCAGATCGTCCCAATCCTTGATTTGCTTGGCATTGCCCTTGCGCACCAAAAACACCACGGTGGAGGTATACGGTGTGCTGTGATCCGGCAGGCGCGCCTGCCAGTCGGCAGGCAGCAATTTCGCGCGCTCGGCAATCGAGTCAATGTCGTAGGCCAGCGCCAGCGTCACAATATCCGCCTGCAAACCGTCGATCACCGCGCGCGCCTGAGTACCCGAACCACCATGTGACTGGTTTACGGTCACTGCCTGGCCGGTTTTCGCTTTCCACGCCACGGCGAACGCCGTATTGAAATCCTTGTAAAACTCTCGCGTTGGATCGTAGGAGACGTTGAGGAGTGTGGCATTGCTGCCCGATGGCTTGGCAAAAACGAACAGGGAAATTAGCGCCGCGACTCCAGTCGCTGCAAAAACAATTTTTTTAACGCTCACGGGTTCTCGCTCTCCTGTTCGTGCTTGGCCGTTCCTGCTTCATCGGCGTTCCTGTCCCATGAAAATGCCCCAACAACAAAAAACCCACCTCCCAGATCGTCTCTGGCGGTGGGTTCAAGGAGCGCTGATTTGGATAAATTTTCTAGGTCAGCCCCTTCGCGCCAGAAGACACACAACGGCAACAGGGGGTACAACACGCGCAGGCTTGCGACATATGCAGTTTCACGGGCTCAAGCATACTTGAAAGCCATTCAAATGCAACGTATTTCCGCACAAGGCGAGAGATTCCAGCCGGTTACCTTCCTACATCCGGCACTTACCTCAACCAGCCCTGCCCCTCAACCGGCCATTGCCACGCGCCTTTGCGTCAGCGTTAGGTCATTGCTCAACCGGTTCTTACCTCATAGAAGAAGCCACGTTCGTTACGATTGTTGCCCCTTCATCCGGCTGCCTGCCGTTCTCTTCATGTGCAGCTTGATCCGAACCGCTCCCCAACGCCGTTCCCGCCACGTCGCCAACGATAAGTATTGCCGGCGCAGGTAACCGTTCCGCCTGAGACAACGACCCGATTTGCGCGCGGCAAACCCGTTGTTGCGCCGTCGAAGCCTGCGAGACAACCACGCAATTCGTATCCGCAGCCCAGCCTGCCTCCAGCAGATCGCGCGCGATCCTGCCATAGTTCAAACCCGGCATGTAGATCGCCAGCGTGGTACCGGCGCCGCCAACATTCGGCGACGCAACCAGTACCGACGCACCCGGCAGCCCCGCATTTGGTCGCTGCCGTGCCCCGCTCTTCATTGTCGCCGCATTGCCCGTCCCATTCTCCGCGGTATCTCCAGCCGCATTCCCCGAAGCATCCTCGGTTGCCGCCTCTCCCACCCCGGCATCTTCCATCGCCGCTCCGGCCGCTCCGCCACTCCCCCTCTCATCTGCATTTTGTGTGTCCATGGAATTCTCTGGCGCATTCCCTGCCCGCCGGTGCGCACTGGCAAAAATCAACGTCGATGCGAGCCTCCGGTCCGTCAGCGGGATGCGCACGGCCGCCGCCGCCGCCGAAGCGGCGGTGACTCCCGGCACAATCTCGAAATTAATTCCAGCCGCCTGCAACGCGCTCATCTCCTCACCGGCCCGGCCAAAAATCAGAGGATCGCCGCCCTGCAAGCGCACTACCGTGCGCCCCTCCGAAGCATGCGCAATCATCAACGCGTGTATCTCCTCCTGGGTGATCGATTTCTGCCCGCAGCGCTTACCCACGTCGCACACCGTCGCACCTTCCCGCGCCAGCTTTATAACCTCGGGCGCCACCAGTGCATCGTGCAACACCACGTCGGCGCTTCGCAGAATTTTCCAGGCCCTGCGCGTCAGCAATTCCGGATCGCCCGGCCCGGCACCGAGGAAATAAACTTTGCCGCGGTGGTCCTTACTCTCCATGTCATTCTTCGCATGGAGTTGAGAATCGTGTTGCGAATCGTTCTTCGAATCGTTCTCGGTATCCCCGCCATTCGCTTGCAAAGCCGCCCCTGCATCCGTTTTGCCCAGCGACTGCTTGAACACCTCGAACGCTCGGTGGCTCACCATCCCCCGCAGCAATTCCTGTCGTTCCTCAGGAACCATCTCCTGATTCATCAATTCGCCGCGCGCGCGCCCCAGTTCTTCAACCCACGTCCCATACGCCGCCCCGAACTGCGCTTCCAAATCCTGCCGTAACCGCTGGGCAAGCGCAGGAGCGCGCCCGCCCGTCGAAATCGCAATCTGTAAGGCTCCGCGCCGCACCACCGCCGGATAGTAAAAATCGCAGCGTTCGGGTTCATCGACCGCATTGCACAAAATCCCATCCCGCTGCGCCTGTCGGAAAATTTGCTCGTGCAGTTCCGGAGACGATGTCGCCGCAATCACCATGAAAACATCCGCAAGGTCGCTCGGCGCAAACGTGCGCCTCTCCCACGTGATCGCGCCCGCCTCTGCCGCTCTGCGAATACCCTCGGTCGCGCTGGGAGCCACCACCCGCACCTTCGCTCCGCATCGCACCAGGCTGGCGATCTTCGCTTCCGCGATTTTGCCCCCGCCCACCACCAGGCACTTACGCGCGGCAATTTTCAGAAATAATGGAAACAGTTCCGGTTCCATGCTGCACCGCTGCCTTCCTCTACCCCACAATCGGTATAATACACTCCGTCATATTCATCGGCATCGCCCGTGCCAATACCGGCCAGCCGGTGCCCTTTCTCACTGTGGGGAGCGCATGTCCATCTGGTGTGGAAAATGGGCTCTCGTCACCGGCGCAAGCGCCGGCATTGGCCGTGAACTAGCTAAACAGCTTGCACAAGGCGGAGCCAATCTCGTCTTGACGGCGCGCCGCGCGGACCGCCTGACGGAATTGGCCGCCGAACTTCGGGGCCAATTCCACGTGCAGGCTGAAATTTTTGTTGCCGATCTCACCGACCCGCAGGCACCCGAGGAAATCTTTCGTTTCACGCAACAGAAAAACCTGCCCGTCGACATTCTGATCGACAACGCCGGCTTTGGGATCAACGGCGAATTTCTCCGTGCTGACGAACGGCGCCTCCTGGACATGACGCGCGTGAACGTGGTCGCCGTCATGCATCTCGCGCGCCTGTTTCTTCCGCCCATGGTCGAGCGCCATTCCGGCTATCTGATGATCGTGGCCTCCACCGCCGCTTTTCAATCTGTGCCCTACCTGAGCGCTTATGCCGCTACCAAAGCCTTCGATTTGCTTCTCGCGGAGGGGCTGGCCGAAGAGATGCGCCCGCATGGTGTTCACGTGTGCGCTTTGTGTCCGGGGGGCACTTCCACTGAATTTCAACAGGTCGCGGGCCAGACCATGAGCATGGGCGGACCCAAGGAGTCCGCCGAAAAAGTATCGCGCGTGGGACTCGAGGCTCTCGCCGCCGGTAAGCCGATGGTCATCTCCGGGTTTAAAAACCTGTTCGGCATGGAAGCGCAGCGCGCGGTTCCACGCTCATGGGTGACACGGGCCATCGCGCATCTGTACAAGCCGCAACACAAGCCCACCACCTAAGCTCACCACTTAAGTCCGCAACCTAAACGCAGGAGCCGCCCGCCTAGGCGGCACCATCACGCGAGACATCACGCGAAACATCTCGCGGCGAAGCCGCCGACAAAGCGCGGTCGAGCAATTCCGCCACATGTAACACTTCCTGACTCGTCCCGTGTATCGCTGCCCCAGCGCGCATTTGCAACAGGCAGCCGGGATTCGCGGTCACGATCGTTGTGGCCCCCGTCTCCCGCGCGCACGCCATTTTTTCCTCCAGCAGTTCGAGTGACGTGCGCGTCTCCGTCACATTGTAGACGCCCGCCGAGCCGCAGCAATTGTCGGCAAGCCGCATCTCCACCAACTCAACTCCGGGAATCGCGCGGATCAGCCGCCGCGGCGCTTCGCGAATTTTTTGCCCGTGCAGCAGGTGGCAGGAGTCCTGATAGGTCACGCGCATCCGCAGCTCGCCGAGCGGTGCGTTCAGCCCCAGCTCGCCCAAAAATTCCGTCAGGTCGCGCATTTTCGCGCCAAACGCAACCGCCGCTTCATGCGCCGGATCGCCCGGTCCCAAAAGCTGCTCGTATTCCTTGAGCGTCGAGCCGCATCCCGCCGCATTGGTCAGGATGGCATCGAAATCTTCTCGAAGGAACGCCGCAATATTGACGCGCGCAAGCTGCCGCGCCACATCACGCACGCCCGCATGTGCGGGCAGTGCGCCGCAGCAAAGCTGTCCGCTGGGAATCACCACCTCGCATCCATTGGCGGTGAGCACGCGAATTGTGGCTTCCTGCAGCGCCGTGAAGCTCACCTGCGCGATGCACCCGGCAAACAGCGCGACGCGTGCACGTCGCGGACCCTGCGCCGGAAACGTGCGCCCGAGCTGCGAAAAAAAGAACCGGTCATCGATCCGCGGCATCAGGCGTTCGCGTTCGGCAACACCAAGCCAGCGCAGCAAGCCCGAGCGCCGCACGATCGTTTGCAACCCAGACCGCTGGTAGAACCGCACCAGCCGCGCCAGCATCGCGATGCGCCGTGGGTAAGGGAGCAAGTGCCGAAACACCAGGCTGCGCGCAATGCGCGAAAGAAACGGCCGGCGGTAATTCTGCTCGATCTGCGCGCGTGCCGCCTCCACCAGTTTCCCGTACTCCACTCCCGACGGACACGCGGTCTCGCACGCCCGGCAATCGAGACACCGGTCGATGTGCTGCACGAAAGTGTCGCCCAAGGGCAGGCGTCCCTCATCCACCAGCAGCATCTGCCGGATACGGCCGCGCGGCGAATCCGCCTCCAGCCCCCATAGCCGGTACGTGGGGCAATGGTTCAGGCAGAGCCCGCAATGTATGCAGCGCGCGTAATCTTCATACTCCGGCTTGTCAGGGCCGCGAAATCCGCCCGGCAGCGTGGCGATGGACTGCGCAGGATTGTCAGCCAGATCTTTCACCCCGGCCATCGCTCAGATTCCTCCTTGAAAACGGCCCGGCGCGAGAATGCCGTGCGGATCAAACACTTTTTTCAAACGTTCGGCGAGCACGTGCTCCGCGCCGGGCGGCGGCCAGATCGATCGCCCCTCTGCCGCGAGCGCGCGCTTCACCGCCAGCGAACACCGCTCGATCACGGGCCGTACACCCATCGCCACGCCTACATCCATCAAGTCACGGCAAGCTTGCAGCAGGTGCAGGTGCGCCTCGCCGCCATCCCCAGTGCGAGTGGCCTCATGGGCTACATGTACCCCGTGCTCGCCGTGAGCCCCGTGAGCCCGATCAGCACTGGTAACTCCTGCGCTCGAGCCTCCAGCACCATCCGCATGAGCGCCGTCGTTCGCAGGCAGCAGCGCGACATATACGACGCCCGAGGCGCGCACCAGTGTTGCCCGATTCAGGGCATTGCGTGCTGTCGTTTGCCCTTCACCATTCGTGTCCACGGGCACGCGCTCCAACAGTTCGCCTACCCGGCGCAGCAGTTCCGGCATTGCGGACGGCAGAACCGCCATGCGAAAGATCGCCGCATCGGGAAAGTTTTCGAGGACCAGACTCGGAAACTCGCTGATGCAGCGGAACAGAGCACCCTGTTCCGCTGCATCGACGCTGACAAATTCCCGCGCCTTTTTTTCGCCTGCAAGCCGCCCGAGATCGCGCGCGTGACGCTCGACAACGGCGCGATGCCCGGCCACATTGACCACCACGCACCAGCCCTCAGCCGCCAATCCTCGGTAGCTCTGCGCAAATAGCCGCGCCGTTCCGGAGTCAAGCACCTCGACCATTCTCGGCTCGAGCGGAGACTTCGCAATAGCCGCGCACCACCCGAGCGCCGCATCAGCGCTCGAGAATGACGCCACGAATGTCCCTTGCTCCGGCGGCAGCGGAAATGTGCGGAAATTCAATCGCGTGATCACGGCCAGCGTGCCCAGCGAGCCAATCAGCAATTTATGCAGGTCGTACCCGGTGACGTTTTTGACCACGCGGCCGCCGCTTTTCGACGGTACTGCATCCCCGGTGATAAATTCGACGCCAAGCAGATAATCCCTGGCGCTGCCATAGGCGTGCCGCAGCGGCGAATCCGCGCCGGCAGCGACAATGCCTCCCAGCGTTGCGCGCGCGGCGAATGCCGGAGCCAGCGGCAGAAATTGGCGCTCGCCCGCAAGCAGTCCCGCGAGATCGGCAAAACGCACGCCCGCTTCCACGCCACACGTAAGATCTCGGGGATCGTAAGCGAGTACCCGCGACATCCGCGAAAGATCGAGCGCCACATCGAACCGCTGCGGAGGCATCCCCATCGCGACCTTAGTGCGCCCGCCCATCGGTATCACCGCGAGCCGCTCCCCTGCGGCAAAACGCAAAATCTCCGCAATCTCTTCCGCGGAACCGGGACGCAGGACAGCCGCAGGCTGACATCCATCCACCTCGTAAGGCGCGCAGAGCGCGGGCCCCACGAGAACGTGTTCCGCGCCGACTAAATCAGGTAAACGTAATGCAGCGCCGGTTGTCATGCTCGACGCGGTGAGACGTGTGGCGCTGTCGGTCATCGGCGCATCATCGGGGAATCCTCGGGCAGTTATCGAGCGCTCCTCAAGCAGTTATCGGTCCCCCCTGGAGCGGTCATCGGGCAGCTATCGCGTCGCAGCGTCTGGTGCGCGGGAAAATCATGGAAAGAAAACAATTCCCGCGCGCCGATATGGGCGTTGCAATCCCTTCATCACGTGCGCGCGTACGACGAAGCCGTCCCGGCAGTTCCGCCCGCGGTAACCTGCGCGACATTTACGCGCGTTTCGCCGCAGCCCTTTCCCAGCGGCAGGACTTTGTCCGGATTCAGGCGTCCCGTAGGATTAAACGCCGCGCGTACGCGCCGCATCAAGTCCAGGTCCGCATCGGAGAACATCAGCGGCATCAACTCGCTTTTTTCCATGCCAATGCCGTGCTCACCCGTAAGCGCGCCACCCATCTCCACGCAAAACTTCATGATTTCCCCTGCGGCCGCAATCGCGCTCGCGAGCTGCGCGGGATCGCGCTGATCGAACAAAATTAGCGGGTGCAGGTTGCCGTCTCCCGCGTGAAATACATTGCCGATTTGCAGCCCGTAGCGGTTTCCTACTTCCGCAATGTGCCGCAGCGTGACCGTCAATTTGGTGCGCGGGATCACGCCATCCATCACGTAATAAGAGGGCGAAAGGCGGCCAATCGCGCCAAAGGCGTTTTTGCGGCCTTTCCAGAGCAATTCGCGCTCGCGTCCATCGGCGGCGCGCCGCACTTCTCGCGCGTGGTGCACCCGGCACACTTCGGCAATCTCCGCCGCCTGTGCTTCCGCAGCCTCGCGCACGCCTTCCACCTCGATCAGCAACACCGCCGCGCTGTCGAGCGGAAATCCCGCGTGAACAAAAGCTTCCACGGCGCGCAGCGTCCAGGCATCGAGCATTTCGCACGCGGCGGGAGTAATGCCGCGCGAAGTGATCTCCGCAACGGTGTCGGTAGCATCTTCCACCGTATCGAAAACACCCAGCAGTGTCGCCACCTCTTCGGGCAAACGTGAGAGCTTCACCGTGATTTCGGTGACCAGCGCGAACGTTCCTTCGGAGCCGACGACCAGCCCCGTCAGATCGTAACCAGGCGTCTCCAACGCGCGGCTTCCCACGCGCAAAACCCGCGCATCCGGAAGCACCAACTCGAGCTCGGTCACGTGGCGCGACGTCACGCCGTACGCCAGCGTGTGCGGACCGCCGGAATTTTCCGCAACGTTACCCCCGATCGTGCACGCTTTCTGGCTGGAAGGGTCTGGCGCAAAATAGAGGCCGTATTTTTCGACGGCACGCGTCAGGTCCAGATTCACGACGCCGGGTTCGACAACGGCGCGCTGATTAACGACATCGATTTCGCGGATGCGTTTCATCCGTGAAAATGTGACGACGATGCCTCCCCGCCGCGCAATCGCGCCGCCGGAAAGGCCCGTGCCGGAGCCGCGTCCCACCAGGGGCATGTCGTAACGATTGGCCAGCTTCACGATTTCGACCACGTCGTGCGTGCTGCGCGGGAAAACGATGCAATCGGGGCGCGCTTCGTCAATCGAACCGTCGTACTCGTACAACAGCAAATCTTCGGCGCCAGCCAGGACTCCGGCGGCTCCTAAAAGGTGCTCGAGTTCGCGAATCAGTTCGGCGTTCACGAGTGTGCGTCCTTCAGTTTACGTTGGTCGGCTTGCATCGATCAGTTTACGTTATCAGTGTACATCGGCGGCGAGGTGCGGGAGGTTCTTCGGCCACTATAGCCACCGCGCAAGGTGTCGTCAACGCGCATTGCAGACGCGCATTGCAGATATGTTACTCTGCGGAGCTTCTGCGAATCTCACTCTCCAAATTTGGAGACGCAGCACCGGGAATACATAGATGGATACATGAATGGCTAAGCCCAAACTATTTTCGACCCACGCACTCTTCGAGACGCCGCGCCAGAGAATTGCCGAGCGGTTCGCGGCCGAATACTGGACCGACGCCGAGCGCCCGTCACGCTCTGAAGTCTTGCAACGGGTAGCGGACCAGGACGCCTTGATCTGCTTGCTGACCGAAAAAATCGATGACGAATTGCTGGCCGCGGCGCCTAAGTTGCGCATCGTCGCCAACGTGGCAGTCGGATTCGATAACATCGATCTCGACGCATGTACGCGTCGCTATATCGCCGCAAGCAACACACCCGGAGTGTTGGACGAGACCACGGCCGATTTCGCGTGGACGCTTCTGCTCGCGGTCGCGCGACGATTGCTTGAGGGTGACGCGCTGGCCCGCTCCGGCAAATGGCACGGCTGGAATCTCGATCAATTGTGCGGCGCGGACGTTTGGGGAAAAACCCTGGGCATCCTGGGATTCGGGCGCATCGGCCGCGCGGTGGCGCGACGCGCGCGCGGCTTTAACATGCGCGTGGTATATAACGATGCCACGCGTGCCACCGCAGAGCTGGAACGGGAGCTGGGCGCGGAATTTCTCGAGCGCGATCAGGTTCTGGCGCAATCCGATTTTCTCTCGCTGCACGTGCCGCTGCTTCCGGAAACGCGCGGAATGATCGGCCGCGAGGAAGTTGCACGAATGAAGGCCTCCGCCTTCCTGATCAACACTTCCCGCGGACCGGTGGTGCAGGAAGCCGCGTTGGTCGCTGCGCTCGAAACCAAGACGATTGCCGGTGCGGCGCTCGACGTCTATGAAAACGAGCCGCGGATCGGTGACGGCCTGCGCCGGTCGAATGTTATTCTGGCGCCGCACCTCGCTTCGGCCTCCACCGAAACGAGAACCAAGATGGCCATGATTGCGGTCGAAAATGTAATTGCGCTGTTCGACGGCCGCCGGCCGCCCAACATTCTGAATCCCGGCATCCTGGAAGGGAGGACTTTCTTATGACGCTTGTGACCCGCAACACACCGCGGCTGACGCTCGAGGGCGCGAAGGCGGTGCTCGCCGCCGCCGAACGGCGCGCGATCGAAATTGATTTGCCCATGGATATCGCGGTCGTGGACGACGGCGGCCATCTGCTGGCCTTCTCGCGTATGGACGGCGCGAAACTATCGTCGGTGGAAATCGCCATTGCCAAGGCGCATTGCGCCGCGATCCGCCGCAAACCCACCGGCCCCGTGCGCAATGGCGAGCAGGTGAATGTAGCCGTGTCGCTCGGCTTGGCAATCAGCAGCCACGGCCGGCAAATCCCGCTGCGGGGCGGGCTGCCGCTCGAAACTGATGGAGTATGCGTAGGAGCCATCGGCGTCAGCAACGGCAATGAGGATCAAGACGTGGACGTCGCCGAGGCGGGCGTCCGTGCTTTGGCCGGCGCGTGAAGCGGCCGCTTAACTCCACGAAGCGTGGGCGCGCATGCCTCGGGCAGCAGCTTAACGTGGGGCGCATTTCACTGCACAAAAGATCGCTGTGCTCCGCGTTTCGTGCACCGCGCCACACGGGCATTCCCACGCCGCCCGTTGCCGTGCCGCCGCGCGCAACCTTGTATCGAATGAACGCCCGGCCCGCGAATAAATTCGCACAACTCTGCATATGTCCGACCTGAAGCAGTTGGCGCGCCTCATCTTCCATCAAACACTCGCCGGCGTCGCCATCGCCGAAACCATGCAACGAAAGTTAACCCTCACGGGCTCCCGCCTGTCGGTCAGAAATTTCGCGGGGCTTGACGGCCCGCCCGAGAGCGCGATCGAGATGGCGCTCACCGGAGACTTCGAGGGGCCGATCGAGCCAGCGATGAGTGGAAACGCAAACTTCAGCGTAGATCTCGCGGCATACGAGCGCATCCGCGTGGTCGCGTTTGGTAAAGCTTCCGTGGAGATGACCCGCGGCCTAATGAGTGTGATTGGCCATGATTGGGGCGTGGAAGGCGTCGTCGTGGGTCCCCACATCGTTGCTCCAAACATGGTCGGGAGTTCACACCTTGTCACTGATTCGACCATCGTGCTTACTCCAAATATCAGTATCGCTGCGCAGGCCGCCGCAGCCAGCGCACCGCGCAACTCCGCCGAGCACGAGGCCACGCCGCAGGAAAGCGCACGGTCGGTCAATCAGCTAATTCCCGCGGAGGCGCCGGTCGACTTGGCGGGATTCCAAATCATTCGCGCCGGACATCCATTGCCCGACAAAGGCAGTCTGCGAGGAGCGCGGGCGATTCTCGATTTATTGCGTGCATGCGACGCGCGCACGCTGGTATTTTTTCTGCTTTCCGGTGGTGGTTCATCGCTCGTCGAATTACCGCTTGACCCCACAATTACGCTGGCGGAAATGCGTGAACTGCACGGACTGCTGGTGAGTTGCGGCGCTTCCATCGATGAAATAAATGCCGTACGCAAGCACCTGTCCGCGGTAAAAGGAGGACGGCTGGCCGCTGCCGCGCCCGAGGCGATGAAGTTGACGCTGGGAGTGACGGACGTTCCCGTCGGTTGCGAGTCGGCGCTGGGATCCGGCCCGACGATTCCCGACCCGAGCACCATTTCCGATGCGCGCCACGTGGTCGAGCATTACGCGCTGTCATCGAAACTGCCTGCCGCGATTCGCGCGAAGTTCGACCATCCGGGAGACATTCCCGAAACTCCCAAGGCAGGCGACGCGGCTTTTGCGCGTTCCCATTTCACACTGCTGCTCGGAATGCGCGATCTGTTTCATCACGCGCATCGCGCGGCGGAAGCCCAGGGATTTGTCACGGTTTGCGACAACGCCACCGACGACTGGCCACTCGCCCGCGCGGCCGATTACCTGCTGCAAGAGCTAGCGCACCTCGCCAGCGCGCATCCCGGACGGCGCGTCGCCGTAATTGCCGATGGGGAAGTGAGTTCACGCGTTACCGGCACCGGGAGCGGCGGAAGAAATTCGGCGTTCGTGCTCGCGTGTGCCCGAAAAATCGCGGAGATCACACGTCACCCTGCGGGACAAATTGCTGGCGACAACATCCACATTGCGCGAAAGAAAATCGCCGTTCTAAGCGCTGGAACCGATGGCAAAGATGGCTCAAGTCCGGCGGCGGGTGCCGTGGCGGACGAACAAACGCTGGCGCGTGCGGCTGTATGCGGCCTCGATCCCGGGGAATTCGCGCAACGCAGCGACTCCTACAATTTTTTTCGCAGGCTGGAAGACACCATCGAAACGGGACCAACCGGAAATAATCTCCGCGATCTTCGCGTCCTGCTCGCGGAATAACGGATTTGCACGCCGTCAGCCAGATACTGCCGACGCCTACTGACTCGTTTTAGCGGGTATTTCCTGCTCGATGCGCTTGAGGCGATCGTTCATTTCGGTCATGGTGCGCTCGAGCCGATCGAGCCGCTCCACGAGTTGCGCGTCCACTGATTGTGTATCACGCGCTTGCGCGTCCGAGGATCTCGCGTCTGAGGATCTCGCATCTGTCGCTCTCGCACCCTGCTGCGCTGCACGCTGGTTGGGCGCGGGATTGCCCTGCGGAACGGGAGCAGAATTCCCCGCCGGCGTCGCGGGCGAGGCGGATGCCGATTCCTCCCCACTACGAGCAGCTTGTGGAGCTTTGAGGCGCGCCAACTGATCCTCGATCACGGGCTCAAGGCCAGAGGTCATGTCGTTGCTGTTGAGCAGCGCAGTCAAGGGAGCGATGGCGGCGGGATCGCCACGCTCACCCAGAGCTGCGAGCGCCGCAAAGCGAATCTCGAAATTTTCATCTTTCAGATACGCAATCAGTTGCGATTCGATGTTTTCGTTCGTCTTATCCAGACGGGCGAGACTGCCGATAGCCACCGCGCGGAGGCGCACCGGCTTGCCTGGTGACGACCAATCGAGCAGCGTCCGTGCCGACCGATCATCACCGAGCAATCCCATGGCCCGCAGGGCGGCGCGCCGAATCACGTCGTCGGGAGAATCGGTTTTCGCGGCGCTTTCGAGTGTGTCGCGCGCGCCAGTGGCCTTCGTATCTCCCAGAGCGGAGAGCGCGGCAGCCCGCACGCGAAAAGCGGCATCATTATGGAAAATTTCCGTAAGCCGCGGAACGAGTACCGCGTCGTCATGGAAGTGGCCCAACTGCGCAACCGCTACGTCGCGCACCCACGGGTCGGAATTATTGAGCGCGGCCAGCACGCGGTTCTCCGCCGCCTCCCCGCCCAGCCGGCCCAGCGCTAGAAGCGATTCCACACGCACGCCCCAAAAAGAATCGCGCACCGCCGCGTCGCCCAGCGCTTGCACCACGGCATCTTGTCCGCCCTCGCTGCCGAGCGCCTTGGCCGCGTCGGCCCGGTCCGGGACGTGCGGGGCGTTCTGTAACTGGTAGATCCATTGCGCGGACGATTTGTGAAACTCGACGGTTTTCAAAACTTTGTCGTCCTTGTCAAAAAGCACCATCAGCGGCTCGGATGCGGCGGGAAGCGAAAACGTCTCGTCGGCTTTCGAAACATGAATGGGAAAGTCCTTGGAACCCTGCGCCGTGGTCACGCCGATGGTGACGGGCACGTCAAACAGTCCGACAGAGCCGCGGACGTCCTGCGTCTGCTTGACTTGCACGCGCAGCAATTTCGCAGTGGAATCGTAAGTGGTGTCAACCGTAAATCGCGGCGCACCCGCGCCAAAAATCCATTCATCGAAAAAGCGATCGAGATTCGTGTGCGTGGATTCCTCGAGCGCTTTGATCAGATCGGAAGTAACCACGTTGCCGAGCCGGTTCACTTCCAGGTAGTGCTGCAAACCGCGAAAAAAAGTCTCATCACCGAGTTGCTCGCGAAGCATCTCGAGAACCAGCCCCGCTTTGCCGTAGATATTGCCGGCATACTTCATCGAGTCATTGAAGTCGCGCGTTACGATGGGCACCGTGGACAGCCGACCCTGTCGCAGCCAGCCCGCCTGGGAACGCCACCGGGAATAATCGGCATTATCGACGCCGTACTGATGCTCCTCCCACATTTGCGCCATGAACGTGGCGAAACCTTCGTTCAGCCAAAGGTTGGCCCAATCCTTGGTGGTCACCAAATCGCCAAACCACTGATGCGACATCTCGTGGGAGATAAGGTTATCGGAGCCTTCAAGGCTTTCGCCGGCCAGCAATGGATGCAATAGGCCTCGCGTCGTCAGGGTGGTGGCGCTGACGTTTTCCATGCCGCCTTCGACGAATTGATCCACGACCGACTGGTCGTATTTAACCCACGGATAAGGCACGCCCAAGCGCCCTGAAAAATACGTCAGCATATCGCGCGTATGCGCGAACGTCGGCGCGATGCGGTCGCGTTCGCCGTGCGGCACGTAGTAGTCCACCGGGATGTTGCGCCACGTTTCCTTGCTCTCGTCAAATTCCCCGGCAACAAGTGAAATCAAATATGTGGAGATCGGCAGGTCCTGCCGCCACGTCCACGTCTTCATGCCGCCGGCCGCGTCGACAACACTCTCGAGCTTTCCGTTCGACACGGTGACCCAATCGAGTGGCACGGTTACGATCATCTGCGTCGTGGTGCGATCGTTGGGATAATCGTAGATAGGGATGTAGTACCGCGTATCTTCGGCCTCCCCCTGGGTCCACACTTCCTTGGGCTGGCCGGGGTAACTCTTATCAGGAAGTATGAAGTACAAACCCTTTTTCGGCTTGCCCTGGTAACGAATCGCAATTTCATATTTCTGGCCGGATGCGCTCGGGCGCTCGAGATCGATGTGCAGCTTAGACGCGTCGGTCGAGAAGTGTGCATCTTTGCCATTCACGCGCACGCTCGAAATCTCGAGTGCGACGGAATCGAAATCGAGTTGCCGCAAACCGTCGTGTAATGCGGAAACAGTGTGCGTCACTTGCCCAAAAACCTGTTTCTGATCCAGGTCGAAGCGCAATTCGATTCGGGCGTTTTGCAAATGATATTCGCGGGTGGGAGCGAAGGGCTCATCGGCGCGCGCGGGGCCTGCGAAGGCGGCCACAAAGAGAAAGACGAGAGCGATGGCCGCGCCATTAGCCACGCGTCGCGTTATGCGGCGGAAATGGCACTGCAAACGAAACGCGAACGGCGGCACCGCTTCCGTCGCGCAGACACTCTCTCCGCAATTCGTGTCGCTAAACATTTGTCGTTTCTCCAATTGTTCTACGCGCGCTCTCTGCATAGCGCCATTTTCAGGGGCAGGAAAACACCGTTTTTGGCCGGAGGGTTAGCACGCAAGTACCTGGCACGAGTTCAGGTCACAACAGGCTGCGAACGTAACCGCCATCCACCGGAATGGTTGCGCCATTGATGTAACTGGCCCGCTCGGAGACCAAAAACGCCACCACCGCCGCAAACTCCTCGGGCGTTCCGATGCGTCCGGCGGGCACCTGCGAGGCGACTTTGGTGAGCATGGCTTCCCGCGTAACCCCTTCCTGGCGCGCCCGGCCGTCCAGCAGCCCTGCAAGCCGCTCGGTAAGGGTATAACCGGGGCAGACATTGTTAACAGTGATGCCGTAGGAGCCAAATTCGTTGGCAAGGGTTCGCGCCATTCCGGCGACACCGGCGCGCAGCGAATTCGACAGCATCAGCCCGTCAATCGGCTGCTTCACGGACATCGAGGTAATCGTCACGACTCGGCCCCAGCGATTTTTCTGCATGCGCGGCAAAACCTCTCGCGCGAACGAGACCGCGCTCATGAGCGTGAGATCAAAGGCGGCGCGCCACTCGGCCGGCGAAGTATCGAGGAACGCCTTGGAAGGAGGACCTCCAGCGTTGATCACACAAATGTCCACCCGACCCGAACGGCGCTCGACGCTCGCGACCAGGCGCGCCACCGCGTCCGCATCGGTGACATCGAGCGCTTCACTGGCCACGGTGCGCCCGGTCACTTGGCGGATGGCTGCAACCGCTGCGGCGAGATTCGCCTCGCTGCGGGCACACACCGTCACGTCCGCGCCTTCGCGAGCCAGTTCCATGGCCACGGCGCGGCCCAATCCCTTGCTGGCCGCGGCGACAATCGCGACACGCCCGGTAAGACCTAAATCCATGCTGGCTCCCTGTAGCGTTTGCGAAGCAACAGGCCCCCGATTATTTGCAAATTCCACCCGCCGTGCGAGCCTTTTTGCAAACTCGCTTGCAAGCTCGCTGCCTCGCCGCCGAACTCGTTGCATGCTTGCGTTAAGCCGTCTGTGATAACCTGCCCCATTGGACAATCCTGGCCGAAATGTCGCGCGGATTTTGCGCCAGGCTTGCGCCGGGTTGGGGCGAAGCTCGAGCGAGATCGTCGCAGCCGCCGCCAAACTTGTACCAGGCCGGTGCCAGATCGTAACCTGATCGTAACTTGATCGTCGCTTGAAATGGGACGCGTCGTCAATGGCATCTGCCGCCAGGGTAACGGGCCGGCACGCGGCAGAGCGGCGCGCGTACAGAACCTATGCTGCACCACTTTCATTCACAGGAAAGCGCAACAAACGCATGAAGGAACTGCATTGGCTCGCGGCCATCATCATCGGTTTCGAAATGCCCGTGCCCGTCTATTGGCTGGTGCTGCACGGGCCCATCGCATTCTGGCGGAGGCACGTACGCGCCGGCTACTGGATCGCCATAATTGTCGCCTGGGGCGGCGGAGACTGGCTGCTCTATCACTTTCGCCGCAGCCTTTTTGATTGGCGGCAAAGTTCCGCGTCTCCCTGGCTGGTAGCCGCTGGTGTGGCGCTGATTGCGTTTGATGTGTTTACATTCACCATCGCTGAAATGGAACTTGGAGCGCGCCGCCTGGTAGGCCATGCCGAACTGACGCACAGCGGGCAACTTACGACGGCGGGACTCTACACGCGCGTCCGCCATCCACGTTACCTGGGAATGATCGCGTGCGTGTTCGGCGTGTGCCTGTTGGCCGGAACGCGGCCGCTGTGGATCGCGAGCGTGCTATGGTGCATGACGGCGCTCGCGTCCATCGCATTGGAAGAGCGCGAACTCCGCACGCGCTTTGGATCCGCCTACGCGGACTACGCGCGGCGCGTTCCCGCACTGTTGCCATTTCGGCTGCGGACGCATCGCAGCAATGAAAGGGCCTGAGGGCGCCCGGTTCCACGAAGCAGTCCCACGAACCAGTTCAACGAACTAGCTCAACAAAGTTGAACGAAGTAAAAACGAAATAAAAAAATGTTCGCGCACCGAAATGTTTCACATTTGTTCATAGGCGACCAAACGGATCGAGCATGTGGATGACTGACGCCGAAACAAAACCGCGAGTCGCCTTTCAAGGTGAGCGCGGCGCGTTCAGCGAAGAAGCCGCCATCAAGCTGCTCGGTCCGCAAATCGAGCTGATACCCAGACCCACCTTCGAGGCCATGTTCGCGGCCATTGTGGACGGCGGCGCGGACTTGGTTCTCGCGCCCGTCGAAAACAGCCTTGCCGGCTCGGTCTATCGCTGCTACGACCTGATGCTCGAAAGCCGGCTGGCCATTCACGCCGAGGTGATCCTGCCCATCAGGCACAACTTGATTGGCCCGCCGGGAGCGAAAATCGAGCAAGTGCTCGCCGTGCAATCGCATCCTGTGGCGCTCGCCCAATGCACGCGATTTTTTGAGGAGCATCCAAACATCCAGCGCATCGTGGCCGAGGACACCGGCGGCAGCGTCCGCGAAGTAGTCCGTGCAGGCGATCGGTCGCGCGCCGCCATTGCCAGCCGCCGCGCCGCGGAAATTTACGGGGGCGACATCGTGCAATCGCACCTGGAAGATCATCCGGAAAATTACACGCGCTTCCTGCTGCTCTCCAAATCCCCATCGACCATAAAAGACGCGAACAAAATTTCGCTCGTCGTGCTGTTATCGCACCAGCCTGGCGCTCTCTACCAGGCGCTTGAGCCCATCGCCCGGCAAAAGCTGAACCTGGTAAAAATCGAGAGCCGCCCGCTGGTGGGGCACCCGTGGGAATATTGTTTCTACCTGGATTTGCTGGCCTCGCCCGAATCACGGGAGACGCAGGAGGTGCTCAGCGAATTACGCAGGCAAACCCGTGAACTGCGCATTCTGGGCTGTTACGTTGCCGCACAACCATCCGCCAGCGAAACGAAAGGCAGTTAAACACGCAAGCAAAAAGAGGGTGCCCCGAGAAGAGGCACCCCGTACTCGATGCGTTATTGGGATGAGGTGATTTTGAATACTCCGTGTGATTCCCCTTTGTGATTGTCCCTCGCCGATAATCTGTGTAACCCAAGCGTGTTACAGCCATTTTCGTAAATCTTCTTCGTACAGCGTTTGTACAGCGCATTTCACAAACATCCTCGACGGCCATACCGCGACATAACGGGCGTTACTGACGCCGCCCGTTGTGCTTATCGCGATAGATGTTCCTGGACAGCTTATTCTGCTGCGCGTTCACCACCTTCTTATCGCCCGCGCTCAACTTCCCATTGTTCAACTTGCGCATGTTGTTCGTTTCGCCGTTGAGAGCCTGCTGTTTGGCTTCCAGGTTATGCGTCTCGCCGGCGGACAACTGGCCGCTGCGCACACCCTGCGCGATGCGATCCTGTTGGTTTTCCTTGCGCTGCCCCACCGTGCCGGAGCCGAACTGATCGGATGCGGCATTGTGCTTGTCCTGGTAGATATTGTTCGACAGCCTGTTCTGCTGGTTGTTGAGCTTGGTCTTGTCCGCGCTGGTCAAATGACCATCGTCCGCGCTGCGCATCTGCCGCGTCTCGTTATTGATCTTCGCTTCCTTCCCTTCAAGATTGGACGTCTCCCCTGGCGTGAGTGACCCGTTCTGAACGCCGTTCGCGATACGATCCTGCTGATTTTCCTTGCGCTGCCCGACCGTGGGATCGGTGGTGGTCGTGGATTGCGCGCCCGCCGTTAACGTGAAACCCAAGCCCACCGCCAGCGCCACCACTGTAATTGCCCGATTAAATTTCATGACCTGTCTCCTCGAATGCGGTTTCGAATCCGGCCACTGTTTCCCGGTGACCTATGGCTGTGAAACACGCGCATTCGCGGAATGTCGCGCGATTTCTTCTGCTGGCGCTGAAATATTTAAGACATTTCCCACAGAAAAAATACGTGCAGCACAGCAACATTTCACCGCGCAGAGTGTTGCACACGCGCGTTCAAGGCCTCCGATACTGCGCTGGTAAATAATCATCGTAAAGTGCAGCGCAATAATTCCCCCGGGTGGGTGAAGTGCCCATACCCGAGCATCTGCGGAAACAGCATCCCCACGAATCCCGAGAACGGCTACAATACAAATTCTGCTTTTCTCGCGTGCCGTTCGACTCCGCGCGCTCGATTCGAGTTTTGCGATGACGAGCGCGATCGCAGTCACGTTAACCGGCGCGATTGGAGTCTCGGTGAGTGACGCGGTTGGAATCGGCGGTTGAAATCGGGTGAGTGGCACAATCGGGTTACGCAAACTGGCCTGGGAGATACTAAACCGAAGCTGGCGCTGGGTCGACGCAGGCGTCAACAGACGCCCTCGATTCCTTGAAACATCTTAATCGCCATCGAAACAATTGATGAGGACACCGGATGTCGACTGCTTACCTGCGGTGCATTGAAGAAAGTTGCCGCGAACAATTCCCGCTCGATTACAAAGAGCACAAGTGCGAGCGGTGTGGCAATTTGCTGGACGTGCATTATGATTTTCGCGCCCTAGCACTCCCACGATGCGGCGCGTATCGCATCGCTCGAGCCGCGCGAGCTGCGACAGACGTGGGAGCAGCGCAAAGCCAGCACCTCCGTCATCGACCAGAGCGGCGTCTGGCGCTTTCGTGAATTGCTGCCGTTCGTTCCCGCAGGCCGCGAAATCGTAACGTTGTCGGAAGGGCGCACCCCCCTGGTAGACGTATCCCGCACGGGCGAGTGGGTGGGAGGCGTGCGGCTGGCGGTCAAGCATCAAGGCAACAATCCCACGGGTTCGTTCAAGGACTTGGGTATGACCGCCTGCATTACGCAAGCCGCCGCCGTGGGCAGCCGCGTGACCGCGTGCGCTTCGACGGGGAACACGTCGGCATCAATGGCCGCATATGCCGCGCGCGCAGGAATGAAGGCTGTTGTTTTTGTGCCCTTATGGCAAAATTTCCGCCGCGAAGATGGCCCAGGCGCTCGAGTTTGGCGCGGTGGTCATCGAGATTGGAGACAACTTCGACCAGGCCTTCCTGATGCTGCGCTCGCTGACGCAGGAAATGGGCCTGTATCTCGTCAACTCGCTGAACCCGTTTCGCCTCGAGGGACAGAAGACCATCCTGATGGAAATTTTGGAGCAGCGCGACTGGCGCGTGCCCGACTACATTGCCGTGCCGGGCGGCAACCTGGGAAACGTGTCCGCGATTGGCAAAGGCCTGGCCGAGCTGCAGGAAGTGGGATTGATCAACAAGCTGCCGCGCATGATCGTCGTACAGGCGCAGGGCGCAAATCCTTTTTACAAGATGCTGGCGAGCGGCGCTTCCGATGTCGTGCCCGTCACCCAGCCCAACACCGAAGCTTCAGCCATTCGCATTGGCGATCCGGTCAACTGGAAAAAGGCGTTGCGCGCGATTCGCCTGACGCACGGGCTATGCGAATCGGTGACGGACGAGCAAATTTTCGCCGCCAAAGCAGCGCTCGCGCGTGATGGCGTCGGCTGCGAGCCCGCGTCCGCCGCATCCATTGCCGGCATTCGCAAACTCGCGCAAGCCCGCGTGATCGAAGCAGGCGCGGACGTTGTGGCGATTCTTACCGGCCATCAACTCAAGGACCCCGAAATTTTTCTGCGCCACCGCAGCGAAGAAGACCTGAATCGCCAGAAATTGCACGTTAAGGCCGATCGGGAGAAGTTGCGCGCGGCGCTCGAAGGCGTCCTGCTACAGTCGGCCTGAACGCCGCGCAGGGCGCCCCCACTTCGCACGTAGCAGCCCAGCACGCCCTGAAATCACAGAACACGTTTACGCAATCATCTCCTTCAAAAGCGCTCGTGTGTGGAACACGCGAAAAAAAACGAAAGGCCGGACTCGCGTCCGGCCCTTCGTGATTACCTGAACCATCTTCGCAGCAGCTACCCTCGCGCCGTCCACCCGGCTACGAACTATCAACTGCTCACTAGAAGATTAGCTTCAACCCCAACTGAATCGCGCGCGAGCCGCCCGAACCCAGCACGGGATTGGAACTCGCCTGGTCAGGCGTATTGGTGACGTAAGCCAAACCTTGTCCGGAGTTATTTGTGGCGCCTGCGACCGTTGGATCGAGAGTCGCACCACCACCGCCGGGCCCACCGGCAGGATTGACGAATTCGGGATGGTTGAGAATGTTGAACACTTCCGCGCGGAATTGCGCGGTGAGTCGCTCCTTGAATTTGAACTGTTTGGTCAGCGACAAGTCCAAGTTTCGGAAACCCTGATCGCGGAAAATGTTGCGGTTCATCGTGCCGTATTGGCCATACGGCGGTGGAACCATGTACGCAGCCATTCAATGCATAACAGCCCAGGTTTGTCGAGCGAAGCCACTGCCAATGGACCCATCGCCGTGGACTTGGCTAAGCAAGTCGGATTGCTGGTGCCCGCGTACCAAGGAATTCCGGGCACCCCGCCGGGACGTGGAGTGACGTTGTTGTAATTGTGAATGGCTTCCCAAGCGGCGGGATTGCCGAAGAAATCCCATTGTCCGCCTTCGTTCACCGCCGAGTTGCCAAGGCAAATTCACTGTTGCCGGCGAAGTCCGTGCTGGCATCGCTGACGCCCCACGGCAAGCCAGACTGGATGATCGCCACGGCATTGAGAGACCAGCCTTGCAGGATCTGGCCAAAACCATTCCTGCCGGGAATATTGTAGGTTGCCGAAATCGTGCCGCGGTTTCGGATGTCGAAATTCGTAGCGGTGTACAGCTGGCTGCGCAGACTGCCGTAGCTGTTGATGGGGATGTAATTGCCACCGCCTGTCCCCTGGTCCGAAGCGTCGGCTAAAGCTTTGGAGAATGTGTAGCCGCCGGTCAGAGTCAGTCCATGGTAATTCCGCATCGTCAGAACAGCCTGCAGGCTGTTGTAGTTGGAGGTATCATTGTTTCCGTACTCATCGATGTACCTCCAATAGGGGAACTGTGGATAAAAGGGCCTGGAAACCGTCTCATTCTTCGTGTTAGGAGTGCAACCGGTGGCAGGGCTAGCGATGCAAGCCGCTACAGCCGCCGATGTCCACCCGGGGCCAACGACTCCAGGAGCGCAAGGAACGGCGCCTAGCCGCAATCGCTGCAGGAGTTAACGCCGCCTGACAGCTCGGCTGGTTGATGTCCAGAGCGCTGATCAACTTCGTCCCGTGGTTACCGACGTAACCGATATCCAGCGATACGTTGTGCGTGATCGCCTGCTGAAGATCGAGGCTGAAATCCGCTACGTACGGGGAGCGCAGATTCGGGTCCACTCCCATCACATTGCACTGCCTGGGGAACAAATCCCTTGAGCAGCCCGGAGGGGACCGCCGTATGGCCATCCCCGCAATACGCTTGAAACTGAAAGATCGGGTTTGTGGGCGAATTGTTAGCCCACTGGTACGGAATCGAACCAGGGTTTGCAGCCGTGATGGAGCCGTAGGAGTGCCCGTGTAGCCCCTGATAATCGGAGTGTTACGCGAACGCAGTGTTTATCACGCCGATCGTTCCGTTACCCGGCTGAACGACAGTCTGCCCTGTACTGTTCGTATAAACGAGCGTTGCTCCGGTCGGCGCGGTTCGCAGACCGAACGAGTTGCCGATGCCGTTGAAAACATCAAGACTCAGCTGCTCGTAGAGAATGCCGGCGCCTGCGCGAAGCACTGTCCTGCCGGTTCCAAACACGTCCCACGCAAGACCCAGGCGCGGACCGAAATTGTTGTGATCGCCGTTGTAAACTGAAGTACAGCCGAATCCAACCTGCTCCACTCCCGTGGGCGCGTTCGGATCGAAGTTGCCTTGGAGATTGTTTCGCTCCTTCGGAACTGTGTTGATCTCATATCGCAATCCGAGGTTTAAAGTCAGCCTCGGTTTGATCCGCCAGTCGTCCTGCACGAAAAGCGCGTATCCGGCATAAGTGAAGTGGCGCAACAGGTTCGCCCGTGAGAATGGTAGCTGTTCCTTTCGTGCTCGTACCGGTAGGGCCGCCTGGAAACCCATCGGGGAAGCCATTGAAGAAATCCTGCAAGCTATCGAATCGAATCGGACCTTTGGCATTCGCAGTCACGTTCGAGGTGCTCTGATTTTCCAGCACTTCGCCGCCGAACTTGAAGGCGTGCTTGCCGCGCAAATACGAGATGTGATCGGTAACCTGCAACACGCCGTCCGGACCAACGATCTTGGGCCAACTGGCGCCCAATGCGCCGGTCAACCCGCTGATGCTGAGCCCCGGAAACCCGTAGTACAACGGGTTCGTCTGGCCTGTGTTGATAGTTATACGTGGAGCCGTTAAAGCTGTAGTTTGCTGGGTTCAACCCAGCATCCTGAGGCTCGAACACCTGGTAATAGTGGGAGTAGCCCACCCGGACTTCATTCACCACCTGGGAACTCGGAGTGTATGTCCAGTTTCCGGCAAAAGCCATTGAACGCGCGTATTGGTTCGTCTCCCAACGTGGATTCGACTGGGTCGGAGAATCATTCAGAATTCCGATGCCCGGACTGATGTAATACAGCCCAGTGATCGAGTTCTTGTCGCTGAGGTGGTAGTTCACTTTCCCGAGGCCGGAATCAATCCGGTTGGTGTTATTCAAGCCGTTCGGAATCGTGGTGATGATCGCGAATTCGTTCCGGCATTGACCGGAAACAAGCCTGGATAATTTGATAGCGGCGTGCACGTCGGGCTGAGGCCGGCCAGCTGTGCGCTCAGCGCAGTCAGTGATCCCGGCGTTGTTGATCCGATTGGCCCGATGGCCAAGGCTGCCTGGCACGCGGCGATAAGGTTATTTTTGACGCCGAGCCAATGTCCTGCTAGCCGTGACCGGATCGGTAATCGCTTTGCACGCTTCCTACCGCATATCGCTGGTCTTCATAGGTCAAAAAATAGAACAGTTTGTCTTTGACGATGGGGCCGCCCAGCGTGCCGCCAAACTGCTCGAGTTCGACAGGAGGAACCGGAGTTCCAGGCACGTGGAAATAGTTGAGCGCGTCCCAACTGCCATCGCGGCCATAGGCGTAAGCGCTTCCATGCAGGGCATTCGTCCCAGATTTAATCCCGACGTTGACGACCGCTCCTGGCTTCCAGCCATACTCCGCGCGCGGATTTTCCTCGGTCTTGAATTCGTCAATCGCATCTACGGAGATCAGCGTGCCGGAATCACCCGAAGCCATGACCGAATCCCACACCGCTTGCGCCATCCAGGGATCGTCGCCATTGATTCCATCCACCATGTACACATTGTCATGCGCCCGCATGCCGTTGGTGCTTTGCGTCCACCCGGAGCCGCCCGGATAAATGGTCACGCCGGGACGCAATTGCAGCAGATTCGAGAAGTTGCGGCCGTTCAACGGCAAATTGTTGACGATATCGCTCTGCAGTGTGCCGCCAAGTTCCGCGTTGGTAGTTTCCACCAGCGGCAGCGCTTCCGTCACCGTGATCGTCTGCGTCTGTTCGCCGGGCTGCAGCGTGAGGTCCACGCGATCTTCGCCGCCCGTCTCCAATAAAACGTTGTCGCGCTCGACCGCCTTGAACCCCTTGAATTCGGCACGAACTTTGTAATTGCCCGGGGTCAAGTTGGGAGCGTTGTATGCGCCTGAGTCGTCGGTAACCAGCGAGCGGGACACACCTCGTTGCACGTCTGTTATCGTGATCGTAGCGCCGGCAATGGCGCCTCCGGTCTGATCGGTAACCGCGCCCGTAATGCGGCCACCATTACCCTGTGAGAACGACGGCAGGCAAGCAAGCAGTAACGCCAAGCCCAGACCTGTTAGCTGAAGCGAATTCTTCCACACCCGTGCGTACCAAGAGCCCATAGGAATACACCCCCTTTTTGACACAAGTGTTACCAGCGATCCCGTCCTCTACCGCACCTCTCTCGTGACGCTGAAAACCAAACTCCGGGGCCGTAAACCGAAAAATTCCTCAGCGACTTAAATTTAAACTCGGACACGAACCTGTTTTATTGGGATGGCGAATATCACTGCGGCAGTAGGGATGTCAAGAGAAACTTTTGCACTGCGCCGGTGCCTCGCCGGAATTTCCTTCGCTCGGCAGCGCGCTGGCACCACGCCGGGCCGCGCGCGGGCACCATGAATGCGGCGTTTTCACACGTACAGAGCAAGCCAACGCGGATTTCGCGTCAACATCGTGAGGAATATCGGGCGGTCTTCTGAGAATCTCGAGCAGTTTACCAATTGGCTACATGCGGGCCAATGAACGCAAGCCGCCGCAAACTGGAATTCACGCAGCCAGCCGCACTGCGACGCGCGCCGCTGGACACGTCGATGGCGCGTCCCTACCTACCGCGCTACGCAGAATGTCCCGCCGTAACGCCCTGTTCTACGCGGTCCCGGTGCGGCAACTCGCTGCGTTGCGCCAGCAGTTCCGCATTCAGGATGGCCGCCCCGGCGGCGCCTCGAATCGTGTTGTGCACCAACAACGTGAACTTGAAGTCCATGATTTCATCGGGCCGGATGCGTCCGACCACCACCGACATGCCCCGCCCCGCATCCCGATCCCGACGTGGCTGCGGCCGGTCCGGATCTTCAGTAACCACGATCGGGTGTTCGGGAGCCGATGGCAGACGCAGCTTCTGCGGCTCGCCCGTAAACGAGGAAAGAGCGTTGCGCACTTCCGCAATCGAGGCTTTCCTGCGCAGACGAACGCTCACCGATTGCGTGTGGCCATCCAGAACGTGCACGCGGTTGCAGTGTGCGCTCACCTTCATCTCCGAAAATGTCACCGCTCCGTCAGCCAGGCGGCCGAGAATTTTGCGCGGCTCCGTCTGGACTTTTTCTTCCTCTCCGCCGATGTGCGGGATGACGTTGTCCAGTATGTCGAGTGACGCCACGCCGGGGTACCCCGCCCCCGATATCGCCTGCATCGTAACCACGAACACTTCCGCGATCCCGAAAGCCCGATCGAGCGGAGCGAGTGCCATCGCCAGCCCTACCGTCGAGCAATTCGGATTCGTCACCAGATAGCCGCTGGTAAATCCGCGCCGCGACCGCTGCGTCGCGATCAGATCGAGATGATCCGCGTTTATTTCCGGTATTACCAGCGGCACGTCTTCCGCCATGCGATGGTTCTTGCTGTTGCTGATGACCGGATAGCCCGCGCGCGCGAATTCCTCTTCAATGGGCCCAGCCACGCCCGAATCCAGTGCGGACAGCACGAAATCGCAATCGAGTGGCGGCGCGGCAGCCTTGACCACCAGGTTACCCACGCTGCTCGGAAACGAGCCGTTCAGGTTCCAATGCACCGCCGTGCGGTAGGGCTTGCCCGCCGAACGCTCCGACGCGCCCAGTTCCGCAATCGTGAACCAGGGATGCTCCGCCAGCAATTGAATCATCTGCTGGCCCACGGCACCGGTTGCGCCCAGAATTCCCACTCGCCATTTTTCGTCGCCCGCCATTTTCGCTTTCATTTGCGGTGTCATTTGCGCCATACCATCCTTGTCTGAATTGCTGCTGTAAGTCTGAAATTCTTTCTGAAATTGCTGCTGCAACGTTGCGCCGCGTGCAGGCGACGCAGCACCCGGCCGGACACATCTCACTTCATAAAATGAAAAACCCGCCTGCCAGTCGTTTTCTGGCGGCGGGATCGAGATGCTTGCTGGCTTTATCTCCGTCTAGCCGCACCCCGCGCCAGAAAATACCCACGCCCCCGTAAGGGGCGGCGTAATTCGCGTGCGCTTCGAACAAGTCCCGGCTATTTTACCCATGTAGCGCATCTTGCGGCTCACCAATCTAATTCGCACCCGTCATGCTCGAATCGGTTCAGCGTTGCAGTGCCCCTTCTCGTATCATTCCACGCGCTCCCTACTGTATCGGTCCTCGCGCCACAGTGTCAACAAGAGTAGATTCCCGCTAGTGTCCTAATTTCGCTATGTGTAGCGATTAGCTTCTGGTGGTTCTACGCTCCAGCCATATTGCACGAGCCCGATGCCTTCACTGTGCTGGAAGTAGTGCTGACAAAAGAAGCTTTCATGGGGCTCGTCGCTAAAGACATGCCTATAGCGTACAAATCCATAAACGTAAAAATGTTTCCTACCAGCGGCTATTTCGCTAATTTCAGTTGGATTGGTAGTCAAGTCGGCAAAGAAGTTTTGGGTTTTTTCTGGAGCAAACGGCATGCCGCGCCCAGGGTGGCTATGGGGAGAGCTGTAGTCCAAGAGGCCCAGTATGTTTTCGTTATCACTGACCAGAGTCCTGCAACGCCATTCCGTGATCCATGCGGGAGTCCGACCACAATTTTTTATCTCAATTGCAAATCTTTCGGTCTGCGGGGTTCTGAGGATTTTAGGCAGTTCACTCGGTCTAACAAAACCCTCTGGTACGAGCAAAGCCCGCTCCATATTTACAAGTGTCTCAACGCTCCTAGCGGCAGACTTAGCAGCGTCTTTGGTGGCTGCCGTTTGATCTTTAATGGTAATAACGGTCCAAATAGCTATGATAATGCCCGCTATTCCAATAGCAGCGAGAATGATAGAGACATAGAAGGTGGGCTTGTCTCTGGCAACTGTGACTTCGGGGAGAGAAACTATTCGTACGATTTCCTGCTGATTGCTGTGTGCTATGTTTTCGGCATTTGGATTAGTGGGTTTGGCGGGGGACTTGCTTTGGCCTACGGTCGACGGCTGCTTGGCTCCTTTTTGCTTATTAGTGGGATTTTGCTGGCTTGCTTGGGCGCTTTTCTTGAGGGCTGTGGGCGGATTTTGCGACCGTGGAGCTGGGCCGACCACCGGGTGAAACAACGAAAGTGCAAGGAGAACACAGGATCCAATCATAATTGCGATACTGTAACACAACAAGTTTATTGATACCGCGAGGTTATTGTAATACGCTTATGGGCGATACGGAGAGCGCATATGGCAAGCGTCGTGGGCATCGACAAGCCGGGGTAATTATCAGCGCACTAGCCGAGGTTCCGGCCGCATAACAGGCGCACTCCACTTCGCCCATCACAATTTTGTGAAGCGGCATAGCCCGCTCCGCACCACTCCTGCAATAACCGCAGGAATTGGCGAGATTTCTGGACAGTTAGCAATGTTCTTGAGGGCATCGCGTGACCTACATCGAAGAATTGCAGGATGTAATCAAGCATCTACACGGCGTCGAATCCTCGCACGTCGAGAGCGTCCCAATTAAAGAGACCTTCCAAGGTAAGACGGTATGGGAAGGTGTCGTTGAAGTGTTTGATCTGATCGGCCATCCGAAAGCGAACAGGCTTTATGCCTGGGCCTATGAAACAGACAATCCCAAAAGGCCCCGCCACGTAACCGTGCTTCACAGCGGGCCAGTAACGTCACCCTTGCTGGCCGTCAGAGCGGCAATCATGGAGGAGTTTAAAAATCGTGAATCAGCGGAAGCGAACTAGGAAGCCTGGACGACCCAAGCTCCCGCGCGGTCAGGCGAAGGGCCGGATTGTGCCCGTAAGATTCGCGCCAGACGATTTAAGGGCCATCGAAGCTGCTGCGAGAAAATCCAAACAGAGCGTTTCGGAATTGATTCGGTCAACCCTGGGAGCCGATATGGAAGGCTGGGAATCGATTGTGAACGGCAGAAAGATCAGGTTTACCTATAAGCGGATCGGTCTAGACAAGGCAGAAATGACTGCTCAGGCCGAAGGAGATGATTTCATTCAGCAACTCAAGAAGTCTGGAATCAAATCCTCGCTCACGCACCAAGACGTGGAAGACATGTTTCCGCAATCTCGTTTCCACGCTGTAAGCAAATGAATCTCAAGCTAGGACACCATCAGATTTCCGGCCGTGTATCAGCGTGCAACCCACCATCAGTTCGCAATAGCGTGGAGCTTCAGCCAGCGGAGAACATCACTCGCGTTCTCGTTCGGTGGGAACACCGGATAAAAAACGTGTTCGATCTTCCCCTCCCTCATAATCAAGGTGATCCGTTTCACCAGCCGCACGCCATGCACTTCAAATGTAGGTAGATCGAGCGCGTCGCAGAATTTAAACTCGCAATCACTCAGAATCTCAAACGGAAGATGAAGCCGATCGGCCATCTCGCGTTGATATGCATTCGATTGCGTGCTGAAGCCGAACACCGCGGCCTGCAACCCTAATAACTCTTGGTAATGTTCCCGAAATCCACAAGTCTGCGGAGTGCAACCGCGCGCGCCCGGAATCAGGTCCCACCCGTCCGGCAGCGGTTTTCCTGGCAGTCCCGTCATGGGATAACAGTAGAGGACCACTCTCTCCGCGTTGACACTGGCGAGATCGACCATGCGACCTGCCGTCGAAACGAGCGGAATGTGCGGAACCTGCATGCCCGGAAGATGGCTCGCGGCGCCATCGTCAACCGGCCGCGGCAGATCTGCGGGCAAAGGAAAATCTGTTTGCGACGCCATGGTACGCAGTTTCGTACAGTGCGCGCACATCGCGCAATCTCAAACTGCCGGTCCAGCACATGCCGGCTCCACGGCTAATCCGGCGACAGCTAAACTTACTCCCAGCAATCCGCCGCTATTGACAGTTGTTGTAGCGGCTGGTTATTCTAGCGGCGGTTTGATTTCGGCGTAATCACATCATCAAACGTCAAGCCGATGAAACAGGCACTTTATTCAAGCTTCGCCTTTACGGGCCGCTTCTCCCCATGGGGAAGCGGTGCTGGAGAAGCGCGGTTGCGGGTGGACTGAGCAAAGCAGACACAAAAGCCGCAATAGAGTTTCTACCAGAGCCAGCCTCCCCTGACGGGAACGAGACTGGCTTTTTTGTTGTGCCCCCGTATTGTAATGCGGGCTTGGCGCAGCGGGATCGAACCATGATGCCAGGAGGCATCTCAGCCATGATCGTGAATATGAGTCCGACCGCTACCGAAGAACAGATTGAGCATGTCGTGCAGCGCATCAAGGAATGCGGCTACCAGGCGCACGTGATCCGTGGCGCGAGCCACACCGTCATCGGCGCTGTGGGAATTAACGGCCGCCGCGGCGAATTGGAGGCCTTGCAAGCGGCCCCGGGCGTGGAAGCGCTGGTGCCTATTTCGCATCCCTTCAAGCTCGTGAGCCGCCAGCTTCGCCACGAACCCACGGTTGTGAACGTCGGGGGAGTTTTGATTGGCGGCGCGCAGTGGGTGGTGATCGCTGGTCCGTGCTCGGTCGAGTCGCGCGAGCAATTGCTCGAGGTCGCGCACGGCGTCAAGAAAGCCGGCGCTACGCTTCTCCGCGGGGGGGCGTATAAACCGCGCACCTCGCCGTACGATTTTCAGGGTCTCGGTGTGGAAGCTCTCAAGCTCTTAAAGGAAGCCCGCGACGCCACCGGCCTGCCGATCGTCACCGAGGTAATGGGCGTCGAAGATGTGGATGTCGTCTCGGAATATGCGGATATGTTGCAAGTGGGCGCGCGCAATATGCAGAATTCTCCGCTGCTTCGCCGCCTGGCCCAATCGCGCTTGCCGGTGCTGCTCAAACGCGGCCCCTCCGCCACCATCAAGGAATGGCTGCTCGCCGCTGAATATCTTTTGTCTGGCGGGAATTCCAACGTGGTGCTCTGCGAGCGCGGCATCAAAACGTTTGATTCCGAATTGCGCAACACGTTCGACGTGGCGGCCATCCCGTTGGCGAAGGAGTTCTCGCACTTGCCCGTTATCGCCGACCCTTCACACGGCACCGGACGCCGCAGCGTGATTCCCGCGATGAGCCGCGCCGCGATCGCCGCCGGAGCGGATGGCCTGATGATCGAAGTCCATCCTTGCCCGGAACGCGCGCTTTCGGACGGACAGCAATCGCTCGACCTTGCGGCGTTTGCCCGCTTGATGGAGGACATGGAACGCCCATCGCGACCGCGCGCGGTACCGAGCGAACACGTCACTCGATAACCCAGCGGCAATTCCGGTCAATGAGGCGGCACTTCTGTCCGTTGGCCGCACATCTGCTCGCATCTGTTCGCTCGATCCACGCACCCGATGTGCGAACAGCTGATGCGAACACTGACGGCGAACACCCGATGGAAATACCCGGCCCGAACATCTGTGTCGGGATACGAAACTCGTACAGGCGGCACGCGGAGCGATAGCCGAAAAATTGCGGCAACGCTGCGGCACTACTCCACGGTAATGTTCGTGCCCTGCTGACTGGTTTTCGACAGGTGCTCGATACGGTCGTCGATCACCGTGCGGATCGCTTTCAGAAACTCGACCCGCGAGTTCCGCAAGTGCCGCCGCACCGCCGGAGATATTCCCGTGCGCGCCCGCAACAAATCGAGCATTTCATAACAAAGACAGCGCTCGTTACCGGGAGCCGCGCCTGTGGTGCTTGTGGTACTCGGATTTCCCTGTTGCTCGTTCACTGTGCCTCCTTCATTTCCACCGTCAGAACTCCTTTTTCGAGCCGTGCGCGCGACGGAAGAAGCATCGCCATCGACCTCGGCAGGCCGATGTGCCGGCGCAAAGTTCCAATCTCCACTACAAGTTCGTCGCCCTTCTTGAATAGCCCGATTTCGCCCTTTGCCGCAAAAGGCATATGCACGCGAATTTCGTAGACGCCATCTCGTTTCTCAAAGCTGTACGGCTTCTCCGTCCGCGTCACCGCGATCGGGTCCTCGCCCGCAGGATACAACAACGCGCCAAGTTCGCGCAGCCGCTGCTGCCCCAGCACTTCGTGCGCGAACAACGGAACGCGCTTCACCGGAACAGGTGCGAAGTATTCGTCGATTTCACGCAGCACATGGTCCTGCGACATGTGCCAGTCGTTGAACCACGCGTCCAGCACCTCGGCCGGCAGCACCCGATTCACGACAATCGAGTCAACCGTTAACCCGTGCAGCGAGAAATACACGAACGCCCGCTGCGTCTCGCGCAACACCATCTTCTCGGGATTGGTAACCAGCCGCACGCTGGTTATATGGGGATCGCCCATGACCTCGTCGATGCCTTCGAGCTTCTCGAATAAATTGCGGATGTTTACGAAATAGTTGTCCGTAGGCAGTTCGAAAGGAGCCACCCGGTTCGCAATCGGCCGCACCGCTTTCAGCAGGTTGCGCTGAAACGGGAAGATGTGTTTCATGTACCAGTCGAGCGTCGTGGGCATGCTGATGAATCGCAGCGATTCCGCCGTGGGCGCGGCATCGAGAACGATGACGTCGTAGCGCTGCTCCCGGCGATACTGGTTGATGTACATCATGGCGCTAAGTTCTTCCATCCCCGGAAGAATCGCCAACTCCTCCGCTTCCACGCCGCTGATGCCGGTCGTGCGCAATACGGAAATGACGTAGGACGAGATTTCCTGCCAGTGCCGCTTGATCTCTTTTTGTATATTCAACTCGAGAATCGACAGCCGGTCGTTGATGGGCAGCGGATCGGACGTTTGTGCGTGAAACAGGTCGTTTTCGAGGTCAAAGCAATCAGCCAGACTGTGCGCCGGATCGATGCTCATGATCAAAGTGCGATAGCCCAGTTCGGCGAGCTTCAAACCCGTGGCCGCCGCCAAACTCGTTTTGCCTACTCCGCCCTTGCCCGTGAACATCAGGATTCTCATAACCCTATTATAGGGCTGGCGGGCCTCCCGCGCGTTATCACCAATTCAGTGGCGAATCGCACGCCGCTGTGCGGAATTTGCAACGTCGCTAGTTGCACAGCTACCAAAGTTGAACGTTGCGCACCGCTGCGCAGTCCCCGGTGCGCAGTTACCCGTTCGCAATTGCAGGCCGCAGTTCGCAGTTGCGGGTGGCAAGTTGGCGTGGCGCAGCCACCGCGCGTTCGCGCATGACCGAACCCCAGAGGGTTGACTCGTTCATTCGCTGCATCAAACGCGATTGCGCATTGGCTGAGTACAGCTGACTCGCGTACATGCTGGATCGTGCATCACAGTGGGGCCGTCCGGACAGTGGAGCATCCGGGCATTGGACTCACCCGCGAGCCAGGAAAAAAGAAGATCGAGACAAAGAAGAGCAGCGTTAAAGAATGCGCTCGTGCGTGTATCCGGCATCGACGATGGCAGCCAGCAATTCCGATAAATGCTGGCTGCCGCGCGTTTCGAGCGTGATGTCGATGGCCGTATCGCCCAGAATCACGCCGTAGTAAGCACGGTCAAACTGTAACTGCACAATATTGGCCTTCTGCCCCGCAATCACCGACGAAAGCTCCGCCAGCGCCCCAGGCCGGTCCGGCAAATAGACGCGTATGCGTACCAGACGCCCATCTTTTACCAGGCCGCGCTCGATGATGCGGCTCAGCAGCGAAACGTCAATGTTGCCCCCGCAGACCAGCACCGCCGTGTGCTTCCCTTCCAGGCTGGTTTTGTGCTGCAGCAGTGCCGCCGTCGCGGCCGCACCGGCGCCCTCGGCCAGAAGCTTTTCGCGCTCGAGCAAAGTCAAAATCGCACTGGCGATCTCCTCGTCTTCCACCGTGACGATCTCGTCCACATACTTCGATACCAGCGGATAGGTGATCTCGCCCGCGCGTCGCACCGCGATTCCGTCCGCTATCGTCGACGCCGCCGGCAGCGTTACCGGACCGCCGCGCGCTACCGCCGAAAGCATCGACGGCAGTCGCGCCGTTTGCACGCCAACCACTTTCACCGCCGGCCGCACTTCCTTGATCGCGCCCGCCACTCCGGCGATCAATCCTCCTCCGCCGATCGGCACCACCACCGCCTCGAGATCGGGGCACTGCTCCAGCAGTTCCAGGCCAATCGTGCCTTGCCCCGCGATCACCGCGAGATCGTCGAACGGATGCAGGAACGTCATTGCTCGTTCGGCGGCCACCGTGAGCGCGTACAGGCAGGCTTCGTCATAATTCGCACCATGCAGGATCACTTCTGCGCCGTAATTCTGCGTGGCCACCACCTTGACCAGCGGCGTAGCGGCCGGCATCACGATCGTGCTGCGAATCGCGTGCCGCGTGGCATGGCACGCCACGGCCTGTGCGTGGTTCCCTGCCGAAGCCGCAATCACGCCGCGCTTCCGTTCCTCGGGGCTCAGCAGCAGGATCTTGTTGAGCGCCCCGCGCTCCTTGAACGCCCCAGTCATCTGCAAGTTTTCGAGCTTCAGGTAAACCCGCTGTCCGGTCGCCGCCGAAAGCTTCGCGGAGTGAGGACACGGCGTGTAATAAATCGCGCCATGTATGCGGGCCGCCGCTTCCCGCACCGCCGTGAGTATGTCCGTCGCCGCGCTCGAAACTTTTTGCATCGTCAATTCAGTGCACCGTCAATCTTGAAAGTGCCGTCAACATGAAAGTGCCGTCCATTTATTGCCGTGTCAAATTAGCCGCATACTCAATTTCGTTTCCTCAAACCCCGCACACAGCAGCGAGGGCCAATCACTCAGCCCGCCCATGTGCCGCTAAAGCGCGCGTGCCGCTAAGCCGGCGCATCACTAAAACCGCCGCCCCCAGCCACCCTCACTCATGCCGTTGATGCAAAAATGGCCGCGCCGCTGGACCCTGGTAGTCCCGCGCCAGCTGCCCATGGCCCTGCAAAATGTACTTGTACGTCGTGAGACCTTCGAGGCCCACCGGGCCGCGCGCGTGCAGCCGGCTCGTGCTGATTCCCACCTCGGCGCCAAATCCGTAGCGGTAGCCATCCGAAAATCGCGTGGACGCATTATGAAACACGCCCGCCGAGTCTACTTTCGCGAGAAACGTTCGCGCCGCGCCCTCATCGCCGGTCACAATCGCATCGGTGTGCGCGGAGCCATACCGCGCGATGTGTTCCATCGCTTCCGCAATCCCGGGAACCACCTTCACCGCGAGCACCAGGTCGCCATATTCGTGGTGCCAGTCATCATCACCAATTTCTTCAATCTCGACGCCCCGCACTTCCGCTAACGCCGTGACCACCTCCGCCGAGCCTCGCAGGCGCACACCACGTTCGCGCATGCGTGCCGCCAGCGCGGGCAAAAATGAGGACGCAATCGCCTGGTGCACCAGCACCGTCTCGACGGCATTGCACGCTGCGGGGTAATCGGTTTTGGCATCATCGATAATGCGCAGCGCCATATCAAAATCCGCCGCCGCATCCACATAAATGTGGCACACACCCTCCGAGTGCCCCAGCACCGGAATGCGCGTATGCGACTGCACGTGCCGCACGAGCGCGTACGAGCCGCGCGGAATCACCAGGTCCACCACATCATCGAGCTTCAGCAACTCGTCGACTTCCGCGCGCTGCTGGATATTGGTGACCACCGCCTCCGGAATGTGCGCGTTCTTGCGCAGCGCCAGCCGAATCGTTTCAACGAGCACCCGCGCCGTGCGCTCCACTTCGCGGCCCGGTTTCAGAATCACCGCGTTCGCCGATTTGATCGCCAGCGAGCTGATCTGCGTGACGGCTTCCGGCCGCGCCTCAAAGATCACCGCGAGTAGCCCCAGCGGGCAGCTCACTTTTTCGAGTTCAAGTCCCGTATCGAGCGTTATGCGTTCCAGCACGCGGCCAATGGGATCGGGAAGCTGCGCGACCGCACGCACGCCCGCGATCATCGCTGCAAGTTTCGCGGGCGAAAGTTTCAGGCGATCCACCAGCACCCGCGCCAGTTCACCGCGTTGCATCGCCGCTTGCGCCTCGTGCACATCCGCGGCATTCGCTTCGAGGATCGCATTGCTCGCGCGCTCGAGTTCCTGCGCGATGGCTGCCAGAGCTAGGTTCCGCTGCGCGTCGGAAGCGGAGGCGACCTCGCGCGCCGCCTGTTTGGCCGCCACCGCCAGCGCCCGAATGCTATCGCTTACCGGCCCGCTCGCGCGCGTGTCCACTGCACTATTACCCGCGCCACCACCCGCCGCATTTGTAAAATGATCCGCCCCCACGCTGCCGCCGCCCTCGTCGATGCTGCCCGAAACGGTGCCCGAAGCGCAGCCCGAAGCACAACTTGTCACTCCCCTCGCCACACTGTTTGCAACCCCGCTCTCGCGCTCATCCATGTCTTCACTCACAGCATTTACTCAAAATCTCTTCACTGTCCTCATCACGAAAATTTACGCACGCCACTTCCCGACTGCTCGGCAGTTTCCGAATCCTGTCCGGCCTCCGGACGAAACAGCGTGCCCACCGGCTGCCCCGCGCAGATCATATCCAGCACGCCTGGAATGCGCCCGTTAGCGATCACCGCCGGCCGGCGCGCCTGACCGGCAATTTCCACCGCGGCGAGCTTGCTCTCCATCCCTCCCCGGCCGCGCGTGTTCCCTCCTCGCGCGTAGCCGCGAACGATTTCCGTCACGCCCGTCACTTCCGGAATCAAGACCGCTCCCGTGCTTTGCGGATCGCTCGTATACAAGCCATCCACGTCCGACAGCAGGATCAGCAGATCGGCGCTGATATGCTTCAGCACCAGCGCGGACAGTTTGTCGTTGTCACCAAAAATCCGCGCGCGTCCCTCGCCGCCGCCGGGGCCGCCGAGCTCCGCCGTCGAAACCGTATCATTTTCATTGATGATGGGAATCACGCCCAGCTGCAGCAGCGTGCCCAGCGTGCCGCGCAGATTCTCGTGCCGTTGCGGATCCGCGAAGTCATCCTCGGTCAGCAGCACCTGCGCAACGCGAAGCCCGAGTTTCTCGAACGCGTCGTCGTACATGCTCATCAACCGGCTCTGCCCCACGGCAGCGCACGCCTGCACCAGCACCACGTCGGACGGCCTCACCTTCAACGCGAGCCGTTGCGCGCCCAAACCCACCGCGCCCGACGATACCAGTAACACGTCGCGCCCGGCACGCCGCAAACCCGCAAGCGATTCGGCAATTCCGTACAGCACGCCAATCGACACCGTGCCGTCTTCGCGCATGATGACGTTCGTGCCGACCTTGACGACGATGCGCGCTGCGCCGGCCAGCGCTTCCCGCGAAGTACGCGCCGCCTGCTGCATGGTTCCCGTGTTTCGCGTGCTGCCCGCATTTCTTGAATTTTCCGTCTTTTCCGTCTCGATGGCTGATCTCCAGTAACGCGCTAAAATAACTTAACTTGTTGGTAAACACGCCTGCCCAGCGCAAAAACTACCGTTGGGCGAAGTCCGCATCATTCTGCCAGCCAGCACATCACATCGCAAGCAACCGCACATCTCGGCGTTGTCCTAAAGCACTACGAAACGACGAAACGCCCGATGCTACTGTCCCTTCTTCTTCCCGAATAATCCCCCAATGGCTTGCCCCAGATTTTGCTGGCCAGGTATATTTTTCGGCCCGCCCGAAAGAACGCCTTTGGCCAGCCCTCCGACCACGGCATTCACATCCGGCTCAAACGTGGGATTTGACGTGGTGCCATGAATCATGAACGGAATCCCACCAGACTGCCCGCCGGCCACGGAGACCACGTTCGCCAGGCCTCCCAATCCGCTGCCCGAATTGCTCAGCCGTGCGGTCATCTTGAAATCGAGCGCATGATTCGCGGCAATCGTCCCATTGCCGCTGATGCTGCCAATCGGTGGAACCACCATCAGCAGCTTATCCGCGCGGATGCCTTCCGGCGCGATGCGCAGATCGGCGCTGAGCGTCTGGATCACCGTATCGGTACCCTTCGGCACGCCCGCAAACGACGACAGAGCGCCCATTTTCGTGCCCAGATCGAATCCCGCCAGCTTGGCATTGGACAAGCTCACCGGTCCTGAGGTCACCAGCCGGTCCACCGGCCCGTCAATGTTCAGCGACGCGTTCACGCTTCCGCTTTGAATGGACGCCCCCGCCGGCAAAACCACTCCGAGCGCCGGAAGCATGCCCTCGAGGTCGGGGGCCGGCATGTTCTGTCCATCGAGCTTCATCTTTATCGACGGCGTTTGTTGCGCCGTGCTGTAAGTTCCCGTCAAGTGCGCCAGCGCCTTTCCAACGTGTACGTCACCTTGCTGCAGCGTGCCCGTCCGCGCCTTGATGGCAAATCCCGCGTCAAAGTCGATCTGCACCGGCACCCTCGCGGGCGAGCCACCCTGCACCAATTGCAGCTTGTTGCCGCTCAACTTGCCCTTGAAATTCATCTGTTGCCCGTCGGATGTCAGCGCGCCGGTAAAATCCACCACACCCGCGATTCCTGAAGCAGGGTCCATAAAACCTGTCGACGTTAAATCCACGTTGTGCACTTCTAAATTCGCGTCCAGCGGCGTTTCCTGCGTATCCGCCTGGTCGATGGGACCCATCTTGCCACTCAGCTTGAGCGTGCCCGATCCCGCCGTCTTGGCCGTCAAATCAAAAGGAAATTGCGTGCTGTAGGAGATATTCGAAGCGTCCAGGTTCACCTGCTGGTATTCGTCCTTCTTGTTTCCCGCGCCCGCCACGTCTCCCACGAAAACCGTTCCGTTGCGGAGTGTCAACTTTTGCACTGAAAAATTCGTGCCCGCCGTTTGCGCGCCTGCCGCGCCTCCCGGCTTCGTCGCCGTCGCCCCCAGCGTTGAAAAATTCCACGCGCCCGACGAGGACCGCAGCAGCGTCACCTGCGGGTCATCAATCGATATGCCCGTTACGTTCAGCGCGTGAGAAAAGATCAGCGGCATCAGTTCCACGCCCACGTTTAGCGATTTCGCCTCCAGAAAGTTTCCCGAACTGAACGCGGGATCGTCGGCAATCGAAATATTGTCGACCGACACTCCGCCGGAAAAAATCGCCAGGTGAATATTTCCCATCGATACTTTGCGATTGAGACTCGCATCGAGCGCCGCTTCGATCCGCGGCCGGTACTGATTCGCGTCCAGCGCGAACGGCAGCAGAATAATCAGCAGCAACACCAGCGCCACCACCGCTCCCACAATGTAAAGCCATTTACGATTCATAGTGCACTCCACTTCTCATCCACACTTCTCGTCCGCCATCTCTTACCTGACATTTATCGTCATCGCTGCCGTTCCGCGCACAGAGCAATGGGCCGTCCCGGTCAGGTGTGACAATGCCGAAATCTCCGCACGCTCGAACCGTCGGCCGGAGCCCACTTCACTCCGCATGCTGCAGCATCACTTGATAGTGCCACCGTATCCCGGTCGCAGCAGTGCTCAGTATACTCCCGCCGCTTCTTCACCATCCCGCAGGTTCCTGCTCCCTCTTCCAGTTGACCGCCCCTTCTGCGTGCTCGCCCCAGCCCGCATTGTGCCGCCGCACACACGACACAACGTGCTCGGCAAAAACGGGCACCAGGTGACATTCGAATACTATTTAGTAAACTATCTGTAGTTCGACCGTTACTCCGATGTTACGATGGCGGATGCGCGCTTCAGTCCACGTCAATTCCATGAACATCTCATTCAGAATGAACACTTACGAAAAAAGCACCTGTAATGCCTCTGCTATGAACACTTACAAATTCATTGGACTTGAACTCAGTTTAGAATCAACACTTACGAAAAAACGGGGAGGGGAGGGGGGCACCGACCCGCAACTGATTTCTACCCCGCGCCACAGAATGCCAAACGAAGTGGCAGCATTTTTAATCAATACAAGATGGGCCCTCATGCCATGATCAACGGTCGCTCCAGTTGTAAACTCAAGCCCGCAGTTGTTCAAGGTTTAGACAGAGGTCCAGACATGCGAACCGTTTCACCATCCGCCGCCCGTAACCGTGCACTCCCGCGGCTCTGCACCGCGCTCGCATTACTGTGTGCCTTCGCATTCGCGACGACCGCGACGCTCACAGCGCAGGACCCCGCCGAGCCCGCCACCGGCAAGCCTGCCGCAAAGTTGCTTCCTCGTCCCGCCGGCCGAATTACGGCGGATGCAGTCGATCCCAATTTTCTTCGTGCTGTGATCGAGGAACTTGCCGCCTGCGGCACGCGTGAATCCATATCGTCGTGGGACGATGGCACGCGTGGCATCGGCTGCGGCCGCAATCACATCGTCGCGCGTTTCCAGGAGATTGCCAAAGCCTCCGGCGTACGCCTGCAGGTTTCCGTGGATAAGTTTGAGGCCACCTCCGAGCGCACGTTCGACAAGCCCGCCCACTTCGAGAATATTCTCGCCGTTTTGCCGGGAAGCGACCCCACGCTCGCCAAAACCGCGTTCATCGTTTCGGGACACTTCGATTCCCGGCCTTCTTCGCCAACCGATGCGCAGGCCGACGCGCCCGGCGCTGATGATGATGCTTCCGGAGTCGCCGTTTCTCTCGCCTGCGCCCGCCTGCTGGCGCGCGGAACGTATCGCGCCACCCTCATCTTCGTCGCCGTTTCCGGAGAAGAGCAGGGTCTGCTCGGCAGCACACACCTCGTCGAGTATTTAAAGCAGCAGGGCTACCAGGTCGGCGGATTCCTGAATAACGATATTGTAGGAGCCGACTTCGCTCCCGGATCCCCGCACCGCGTGCGCGTGTTCTCCGGCGTCACCCCAAATGGCGGCCAGCTTGATGACCAGCTCGATTCGCCCTCGCGCGAGCTCGCCCGGGCCATCGAGGAAATCGACGGACGCGACGCCATTCGCCTGGTCTTCCGTCTCGATCGCATGGGACGCGGCGGCGATCACCGCCCTTTCGTGCAGGCAGGCTTGCCTGCGGTGCGCTTTACCGAGCCGCTCGAGAATTACGCTCACCAGCATCAGACGCCGCGCACCGAAAATGGACACGCATATGGCGACCTTCTCAAATATCTGAACTTCACCTTCCTGCGCAATGTGGTGCGCGATAATGCCGAAGTCCTGCGCGAGTTGGCCCTCGCTCCCGCTGTGCCGTCGAACGTCGTGCTTTCCGGCGGCGTCACTCCCGATGCCAAGCTCGATTGGTCCGCTCCCAGCGACCCCGAGCGCGCCGGATTTGAAATTTTGTGGCGCGAGACCACCGATCCGCGCTGGTCGGTCTATCAGGTGGTCACCTCCACCGCGCAACTGGTATTGCAGGGCGTCTCCACCGACAATCACTTCTTCGCCGTCCGGTCCGTGGGAAAAAATGGCGCGCGCTCGCTCGCCGTTCCCGCCACCGACGGAACTCCCGGCATATGAAAACTGATCCCGCAGGAGGAACCTCCATGCCCTACCCAACGCGGAACGTGACGCCACCCTCATCCATCCCGGCCACGCCCACGGCAACGCCCGTGCACGCAAACACCACGACTGCAACGCAGGAGACCACCGCGTCCCGCGCGCCATCATCCGCAACTGCCAAAACCTCGCCGGTCATGCCAGCGGTCGCGTCCGTTACGGTCGATTTGCGCAGCGATACCGTCACCCGGCCCACCGCCGAAATGCGCCAGGCCATGTTCGACGCGGAAGTGGGTGACGATGTTTACGGGGAAGATCCGACGGTCAACTTGCTCGAGGCGCGCGCCGCTGAAATTTTCCAGCGCGAGGCGGCGGTATTCGTCCCCTCCGGGTCCATGGGTAACTTGATGGCCATTCAAACCTGGACGCGCCACGGAGATGAAGTCATCTGCGAGCAGCGCGGGCACATCCATGAATTTGAGATGGGGTCGATGTCCGCTATCGCGGGATGCCGCGCGCGCACCGTGTTCGTGGATGACGGCATTCTGACGTGGGAACTTGTCGCGCCTCTGATCCGGCCGCGCCGCCGTAACAGCGCGCCCACCGGCCTCATCAGCCTCGAGAATTCTCACAATATGGCGGGAGGCACCGTTTATCCGCCCGCGGTCGCCAATGAAATTTGCGACCGCGCGCACGATGCGGGCCTGCCGGTGCACCTCGACGGGGCGCGCATTTTCAACGCCGCGGTAGCGCTTGGCCGCAGCGTCTCCGAATTAACCGGGAAGTTCGATTCCGTAATGTTCTGCCTGTCGAAAGGACTGGGCGCGCCCGTAGGCTCGATGCTGGTGGGCTCCGCCGAATTTATCGAGAAGGCGCGCAACGTTCGCAAACTTCTCGGCGGGGGCATGCGGCAAGCCGGTGTGCTCGCGGCGGCGGGTCTGGTGGCGCTGGCGAAATCCCCCTCGAGGCTGCACGAGGACCATGAGAACGCGCAACATCTCGCACGTGGCCTGGCGCGCCTACCCGGCATCCGCGTGAACCTCGAAAAAGTTCTCACCAACATCGTGATCTTCGACGTTTCCGGAACAGGCCGCACCGCCGCGGAAATCTCCCAGGCTCTGGCCGCGCGCCACATCCTTGCCAATCCCACGGGGACCCACGCTCTGCGCATGGTCACCCACTGCGACGTGAATCGCGCGGGCATCGACTTCGCCCTCGCCGCCTTTCGCGATGTCATCGGAACGAAGCCGTGAAATAAAGCCATGAGACAAGCTCGCGAAATTTGGGCGAAATGGAGCCGCGAAATGGAGCCGCGAAATGGAGCCGCGAAATGCAGTCGCCAAATAAAGACGCGCGCAATCGTCAAACAAAGTCACAAGAGGAAGCAGCGAAATAATGTGGCGAAAGGGAATGGCGAAAAGAAGCAGTGAATTAACGCGGCGCAAGAAAATCGCGGAGTGCAGCGGCAAGCCAGATTTCGCCGCACCTCCCGCGAGGATCGCCGTTTTTTCAGAACGCGAACACGAGTTGCAAATAAACCTGGCGGTTGGCCGCGCCCGAGGAAAACGGTCCCCCCGCCAGCGCATTGGACTCGCCAAACAGATGCGAATTGATGTTGCCAATCGGATTGGCCAGATTCACGTTGTTGAAGACGTTGCGCGCGTTCACGCTCAGCGTGAGGTTGTAGCGCTTCGGCGCCGTGTTCGCTCCGCCGCCGAAAATACCGCCTCCACCCAACTGCGGTGCAATAGGCGCGCGGCCGCCGCCTCCTCTGGCAGCTCCGCCACCACCGCCCCGTCCGCCGCCGCCTCCCCCGCCACGCGGCCTGCCGGTGGGGCCCTCGGCAGCTTGGCCGAAGCCAAACGTTTTGGCCAGCCGCAGATTCAGCGTGAAATGGCCGGGCCCGGTGAGGTAGTCGATCGGAACGAGCGCTTCTCCAGCGGTCGGATTGACGTTGTAAGTACCCTCGGGCGTGCAGTACAGGCTGCCGGAAATTTGCAGCGCGGAACACCCCTGCGCCGAGACCAAAGCAGGCCGTTGATTCAATTGCGAGGAGCCAATCAGATCCTGGTTCAGCGTGATGTTGTAGGGCGTGCCGGAAGTCACCACCAGGAACGGGCTCAGCTGCAGCGCCCAGGGCAAGCTCATCGAGCCGCCCAAAAACGCGCGGTGCCGGACGTCAAACACGGCACGCCCGTAGTCGGCGAGTATGTTGAACGGATTCGATGGAAACGTCGTAGGGCCGCCCGTGTCGCTATTCGCGTAGTTGAGCATGTAGAAGCCGTTCAGCGTCAGCCTGGCGCCCGCGCGAACGTTGCCGTTCACGATAAGCTGGTTCTGCCGGAAAATGCCGCCGGACTGATACTCATAAATGTTTCCGGGTCCAAAGGGACGGTTGCTCTGCGGAGATGCGGGATTGTATTCACCGGGCAATGGCGTATTGATGTTGTTCGTCAGCAGCTGATCGTTGCCGCGCGAATTCAGGTACGAAACCGTAACGGTAGCGACCTTCGTTAGCTGCCGCTCGAGACTCACCGCGGTTTGCATGGTGTACGGCGCGTGCAGATTGGGAGCGATCCGGTAAATGCTGGAAACCGAGGTCCTGAGACCCACGAGCGAGCCGAACGAACAATCCGTCACCAACGGAGCGCCCGGGCAGGTGGGATTGGTGACCACGAACTGCTGTTGCGAAATCCCGTTCAGCCGCTCAGCCTGCAGGATCAGGTTGTCCGTGAAGCGGTCGTAGAAAATTCCATAGCCCGCCCGCAACACGGTGCGGGGCGATTTGCCGCCGCCGATGCCCCAAGCAACGCCCAGGCGCGGCGCCCAGTCGTTACGGTCGGCGATGTGATTCTGCGTTTCAAAGCGCAAGCCGTAGCTGACCGTTATGTTCGGGCGGATGCGCCAGTCGTCTTCAGCATAGAGGCCCGCGTCGAACATGCTGATCGCCGCGTAAGGCGTGCCGGTGGTGACCAGGAATTGATTGGCCTGCCCTCTGGAATAGGCGTAGAGGCTGGGAAATATAAACGAGCCGTTAAATCCCGACGTGGAAGTATTGGCATCGGTAATCTCACGCAGGCGCGCGCCAAACTTCACGAAGTGTTTTGATATGGCGAGCGAAGTATAGTTCTGCAACTCGTAGTGATTGGAGTTGTCGGTGATGTTGCCCTGGTTGTTGCCTCCGCCGATGAAGGACCCGGGAACGATCACCGTGGCCAGTTGCGGGTTCAGGGCCGCCTGGCTGCTTTCGTCACGCAGATATTGAAAGTGCGTTTCGTTGATGATTCTTGGGCTCAGAACTTGCGTATCGCTGATTTGAATCGTGTGCTCGGTGGTCAAGCTGTTGAACCCGTTCGAGGGCAAGGCGAGGCCGGTGTTTCCACCAACTCCATTATTTTTTTGGTCGTCGCGAAAGAACTGGTAGCGCACCGAAAGCGTATTGTTTTTCCCCAGCTGATAATCGAGGCGCGGGCCAACGTTGATGCGCGTGCGCGGAAACGCCACCGCCGCGTTGAAGCGCGTACCGACACACGAAGCGGGATCGGAACACACTTGGCCAGGAGGGAGGGTCAGCGCGTTTACAATCGAGAGATCGTTGATATCCCGGTAATCCGCATTGGTAAAGATCGAAGCATTTTTGCTCAGCGGGCCGCCAATGTTGCCGTTCCATTGCGTCGATTCGTAACTGCCCTCGGACACGGCGAAAGGATTTTTGGAGTTCAATGCGGAAGCATTGCCGTTAATCGACGCCTGCCCGTGCCATTGATCGGTGCCGGGCTTGGTGAAAATTTCAATCCGGCCAAAACCAACTTTGTCGTATTCCGCGGAGAAAGGATTCTGGTTGAGCCGGATTTCGCGGATGGACGACTTGGGCGGAAGCTGACCGGCGGTGAAGCCATCGATATACATCTGGCCACCGTTGGGACCGGCGGAGGGGCCCGCCAAAGCTTGCAGATCAGACTGCAATTCATCGGGATCGTCGGGAAGCGCCTCGAGGTCCTTTCCGGAAAGCACCACGGAACTCGCGTTGTTCGAGGGTGTGAGATCGAGCGCGGGCAGATCTCCGGTGACGGTCACCTGCTGCTTTTGCTGTTCGATGGAAAGCGCGATGTTCACTTGCAGCGTCTGGCCAGAAGCGACTTCCAGACCTTCTTTGTGATACGGCGCGAATCCGGGAACCAAAGCGTCAACGGTGTACTGACCCGGAGCCAAATCCCTGAAATCGAACACGCCATTTTGATTCGCCTTAGCAGGAATGGCTTGCCCATTAGCGCCGGTGACGGTAATGAGAGCGTTAGGGACCGCTCCGCCTGATGAATCGGTAATCTGGCCGTGTATTGTTCCGGTGCGTAACTGCGCGCTCGAGGGAATGGAGCAGGCCAACGCCATAGCAATAATGGCGAGAACGCGGAGAATGCGGACCATACGAATGCTTGCAATTCGCGGGGACGGCAGCCAACGGCAAATTGTCATTTCACGTCCTGACCAAAGCTGCCATTCAGGCGACTGCCCTGCGGATGGCTGCGTACCTTGCAGATGCGTAACTGCCGAATGCGTAGCTGCCCGACCGTAACCGTAAAACGCGTAACCTCCGCGTGCGTAACGTCAGGCTGCGTCACGTCAGCCAGCATAACCTCGGACGAGTTTGCGATTACAGAGTGTAGACAATTGAGATTCTACTACTGCGGATTTGCGGCGCCAGCATCCCCTGCACCGCCGCCGCCGATGCTCCAGGGCGAAAGCGTCATGGGCTGACCTCCCGCGGGGGAGGCCGTGAGGAAGGGTTCCACCCCGCCCAGCAGCGTAATGGCGGTGACACCGCCTGCCGCGGTGCCTTCGGTCGACACAATCATAACGGCATCACCTTTTTGAAAATCAGCGAGCGTAGCTTTGGGCATGCGGCTGAGCATCTGCTGCAAATCGGCTTGCGCCCCGCTCTGCCGGCCAGCGGTGGCGGCACTATTGGCAGCCGCGCCATTGGTAGCGGCACCGTTGCCGCCGGGACGCTGACTCGATTCCTGGGGGGCCGGAGGTGTTGCGCGGCCGCCAGAAGAAGCAGTTCCTGGGGCAGCCCCTTTCAAGCGCGCCGCAACTCCCTGCGCAATTTGCGGCGGCAATTTTACCACCTGCGATTGCGCCGTGACCTTAACGAGAATCGGCTTTTTCGTAAGCAGGTCGTTCACCGTGACGGTATTCGCCACAGGGTCAACCGCGGTAAGAAGTCCGGCGATGTTGCGGAACGCTCCCGACACGATCTCTTCGGCGGCGAACTCGGTTCCGTCCGCGTTATGCGCGCCGCGCGCACGGAGCTGATCGCCGGGCTTCACTTGATCGAGGGTACTTGGCTTCGCCTCGTCAAATTCCACGGAATCGGGAGCATAGCGACGCAAAATGGTGTCTTTGGCCACCTGGACGATCACGCTCGTGTTACCCGCCGGTCCGGGAAGTGAAATCGTGATCGTTTTCGCGCCTGGTTCGACGGATGTAACGATGCCCGCGATGCCGTGTTTCTGCCAATCCTGGCGGTCACGTTCCTGCTTGGCATCCACATCCGAGCGTTTCATGACGATGACACCGGATGCGACGATCGATTTCGTGTCATCAGAAAGCTTTCCACGCACCAGAATGCGATCGCCCACCTGCAGATCGGGGATTTTGATGGGAACGGCGCTCTTGAGATCGGTCTGCCCGGGAGCCACACGCACGATGCGGGTAGCGTCGGAAGCGAGCACGGTGAGGTCCGCGCCGGCATCCGTTTTCAGGATGATGGTATTGCCGGTGATGCTTTTGATCGCGCCCACCGCCTGCTGCGCGACGCCGGCTTGCGGCGACTGCGGAGTTTGCGGCCGTGAGGCGGGATGCGCCAAAGATGGCCGAAGGAGATTTGCAGCGGCCACTGCGGCGAGGCAAATGAAAAAAGTCCAAGCCATTCGTTGGCTTAAGCGTGCGCACTCGACTGTAAAACGACGCATAAAGGAGGCCTCTGTACAACAGACGTTGCGAACCGGAGGCGGGTTGCGTCCGATGTGCATATCCTGATGCAAATACCGGGTTAAGCGAATATTCCGCAAGCAAATAGTAGGCAAGCAAATACGGTTTATGCAAATACAGGCTGAAACTCAGGTCTTCCAGGAACGTTGGCGGGCACAGGGTGCGGCGTCGCCTATCAGGCAATCAGCGGAAAGGCGGAGTCAGGAACGGCCAGCGAGCATCGCTGCAATCATTTGCCAGCAAGCATCGCCGCAATCAGTTGATGCAACTCACGCGAGGAGTGACTTTTCACCACATACGCATCGGCACCAGCCTGTTTGGCCTGTTGGGCAGCCTGCGGAGAGTCATGCATCGAGAGCATGACGATCTTGGTGGCGGGTGCAAGAACGCGAATCTGACGGGCCGCCTCAAAACCATTCATGATGGGCATACTGACATCGAGGATCACGAGATCGGGCTTAAGCTCCCCAACTTTCTCGACAGCCTCGAGGCCATTTTCCGCTTCTCCGCAAATCTCCCAAGCGGAGTCGCCCTCGCGGGCGAGAATGAGCTTCAATCCTTGCCGCACAATCTCATGGTCGTCCACGAGCATAATTTTCAGTGTCAGAAGCTCACTCCAAACGGCGCGCGGCGAGCGACAGCCGAGAATGCAATGAGCCAGAGGCGGGCTGGCGGGCGGGCAGCATTACGCAGTCCGAGCCCTGGAACCGGTGGCTTCCCAGGAGCCAACCCAATGCCGCTTGGCATCGAGAGCGGAGCGCGGTTCTCCTTTGCCGCACGGGGAACACCACGACTGAACGGTCTCGCGCGAATCGATTTCTTCGACATTCTGTTTGTCACTGGTGACCACGGCCGATGCGGGGGCGCCGCATCGGGAACATTCGTAAAGGAGCACGTGAACGAAAGTGCTTTGCGGGTTCATGCGGCCTCCAGTGCACAGGAGACATTTATAACGCGAACCTTACATCGCGATATCCCTGGAAATGTGTAGGGCAGAGATTCCGGCGAGACACCCGTTCACAACGTCAGGCGACATTTACCGGCACGGCCTGATCCTGCAGTGCCGACGAGCGCAGCGGGATAACGACCTCGACGAGCGTTCCCGGGCGATTGTTTCGGATCTTCACGTTGCCGCCAAATTCCTTGACGCGCTGGCGCATGCCGGCAATTCCCACGCCGATACTGCCTGGCCGGAACTCGGTGATCTCCTCGGAAATACCCTTGCCGTCGTCGCGCACGAGAACGACGATCTCGCTGTGTTTCTTTTCGACAGCGACCCAGGCTTTGGAAGCGCCGGAATGGCGGAAAACGTTGGTGAGAGCCTCCTGCACGATGCGAAAAACGGCGGTTTCAAGATCGGGCGCGAGCCGCGGAAAGTCCGGCGGCTGCAAATCCATGACCGTCTCGATGCCGCTGCGTTTCGATAATCCTTCGAGATACCATTGCAAGGCGGAGTGCAACCCCACTTCATCGAGGAGAGGCGGGTGCAAAAGATGCGACATGCTGCGCACCTGTTGAATCGCGCGGTCGATCAACGCATTCACATCGGCCGCCGCGCGCTCCTTTATTTCCGGCGCCTGTTTCTGCTGCAGGATTCCGTCCATGATCATTTTAACGGCGGCCAGTTCCTGCCCCAGACCGTCGTGCAGTTCCCGCGCGAGACGGCGCCGCTCCTCGTCCTGGGTGGCGATCAAGCGGCTCGAAAGCCCGCGGAGCTCGCGATTGAGCATTTCGAGCTGCCAGTTTTTACGATGCAATTCCGCAAAGATACTGACTTTGGCGCGCAATAATTCAGGGATCACGGGCACCGACACGTAATCCACGGCGCCGCGCTGGTAGCCCTTGAGCCGGTCCAGGTCCGTCAGATGCACGGCGGAAATGAAGATGATGGCGGTTTTTTGAAAGCGGGGGTGCTGGCGAATGATATCGGCCAGCTCAAAACCGTCGAGCTCGGGCATGCTGACGTCCATGAGCACCACGGCAACATCCATCTTGAGCAGATGCTCGAGCGCCTCTCTTCCTGAGTTGGCCTTGACAAGATTTTCGCCCAACTCGCCGAGGATCGCTTCATAACTGAGCAGCTTGGCGGGCTGATCGTCAATCATGAGGATGTTCACTTTTTCGTGCATGCTCACCTTTGGCTCCCGGCCACCTGCTGCCGCGCAGCTGAAAGATTGTTCGTCATGCGAATCAAGTTGCCTCCAGCAAAGCTAAAATATTTAAGCAAGTGTTCAACCAATGTTTAACCAATATTTAAAAATGTTTGACAATGTTTGAGAGTGGTTAACGGTGCAACCACATGCGTAACGCGGACAGCAGTTGCTCCGTATTGACTGGTTTGGCGAGATACTCCGACGCTCCCGCCTCGAGACACTTCTCACGATCACCTTTCATGGCCTTGGCCGTCAACGCAATGATCGGGAGGCGCCGAAACGCGGGATTCTGGCGGATCACCTGCATGGTCTCGTAGCCATCCATCTCCGGCATCATGATATCCATCAAGACGATGGCGGTTTCGGGAGTCGACTCGAGTATGGCGATGGCTTCGCGGCCGGTGCCGGCTGTCTGCACCGTCATGCCGCGGCGTTCGAGCACACTGCTGAGCGCAAAGATATTTCGCACGTCGTCGTCCACTACGAGCACCTGCTTGCCGATGAGGGCATCGTCCGAGCGGTGCAGGCGATCGAGCATTTTCTGTTTTTCAGCCGGCAGGTCGGAAATGACGCGGTGCAGGAACAGCGCGGTCTCATCGAGCAGACGTTCGGGTGACTCGACGCCTTTGACCACCACGCTGCGGGCCAGCGTGTGCAGACGGGCGTCCTCCTCGGGAGACAGTTCCTTGCCGGTAAAGACGATCACCGGCAAATCGGAGATCGCGGGATTCTCGCGCAGGTGCTCGAGCACGTCGAAGCCAGACATATCGGGGAGGCGGAGATCGAGCACGACGCAATCGAAGGATTGCTCGGTGATCGACTTCAGCGCTTCCGCCCCGGTGTCCGCTATGGAGACATCGATATCATCGTGACCGAGCAATTCGCGAATACTCAGCTGCTCGGCCGGACTATCTTCCACGACGAGCAGCCGCTTGCGCCGCGGGGCGGAAAATTCCTTGATGCGGGACAGGGCCGCATCGAGACCCTGCGCCGAGGTCGGCTTGGTGACAAACGAGAAAGCTCCGCGCGACAAGCCGTGGTGGCGATCTTCGTCGAGCGTAAGTACCTGCACGGGAATATGCCGCGTCGCGGGATCCTGTTTCAGGTGATTGAGGACGGTCCACCCCAGCATGTCGGGGAGGAAAACGTCGAGCGAAATGGCGGCGGGATGGAACTCCCGGGCGAGTGCGAGAGCCTCGGCCCCGCGAGTGGCGACGAGAACCTTGAAGCCCTTGTCGTGAGACAGATCGCAGACTACGCGCGCGTAGTGGGGATCGTCTTCCACCACGAGTAGCACCGTATCATCCGGCTGCAGGTTATCGCGATCGTCCGCTAACTGCTCGATGCCGCGATCGGCGACGGTCATGGCGGAAAGCTGGGGTGGTATGCCCGAAGCGGGAATATGCCTGTCGGCGAGCGCCCCTGACGCGGGTCCCACATAGGTTTGCGGGAGGTACAGCGTGAAGGTGCTTCCCTTTCCGGGGGTGCTGCGCAACTGAATTTCGCCTCCCAGCAAACTTGCCAATTCGCGGCTGATGGCCAAGCCCAGGCCGGTGCCACCGTATTTGCGGCTGGTGCCAGCGTCCGCTTGTTGGAAAGCCTCAAAGATAATGCGCTGCTTCTCGGTGGGAATGCCGATGCCGGTATCGGAAACCTCGAATGCCACGACAGACGCGGCGCCACTGAGAATGGGGTGATCTTCGCTCCAACCGCTGGCGGCCGGGGCTACAGAGAGACCCACCCGGCCCTGCTCGGTAAATTTGAATGCGTTGGACAGCAAATTCTTGAGGACCTGCTGCAGGCGCTTGGAGTCGGTGACCAGGCTGCGCGAGAGGTGCGCATCGCTCTGAATTTCAAAGGCGAGACGCCGATTCTCCGCCTCGTGCCGGAAGGGCCGGGCCACCATGTCAAGCAAGCTGCCGAAGAAAACCTCCTCGGCCTCGACGGAAACCGTTCCCGACTCGATCTTCGACAGGTCGAGGATGTCGCTGATGAGATTGAGCAGGTCGGTTCCGGCGCCGTGAATGGTGCGCGAAAACTCGACCTGCTTGGGCGTGAGGTTACCGTCGTGGTTTTCGCTCAACTGCTGGCCCAGCACCAGGATGCTGTTGAGAGGCGTGCGCAGTTCGTGAGACATGTTGGCCAGGAATTCGGATTTGTACTTCGAGGTGAGCGCGAGCTCCTTGGCTTTTTCTTCGAGTGCGCGGCGCGCCTGCTCGATTTCCTGATTTTTGCGCTCGACTTCGACGTTCTGTTCTGCAAGTTGCTGCGCCTTTTGCGCCAGTTGTTCGTTGGTTTGCTGCAGCTCTTTTTGCTGCGTCTGAAGCTCGGTAGCCAGTTGCTGGGATTGCTTGAGCAGACCTTCGGTCTGCATGGTGGCCTCAATACTGTTGAGAACGATGCCGATGCTGGCGGTGAGCTGCTCGAGGAAAGCCAGATGGGATGCGGTGAAATTGCTGAGGGAAGCCAGTTCGATGACGGCCTTGACGCGATCCTCGAAAAGCACGGGAAGCACGATTACGTTTCGCGGGACGGCTTCAAACAGGCCGGAGCGAATGGGGACGGCGTGGGCGGGCAAATCGCTGATCAGCATGCGGTGTTTTTCCGCGGCACATTGACCGGCTAGTCCTTCGCCAACCTGCAACCGTTGGCGATGTCCTTCCCTGCCGCCATCGGCGAAAGCGGAGAGCAGGACCATGCCGGCGGCCTCCTCCGCTTCCATCTGATAAATAACGCCCTGTTGAGCGTTAACGAGCGGCGCCAGCTCCGATAGCAGCATGCGGCCGACGGTGGCGAGATCGCGCTGCCCCTGAAGCATGCCGGTGAAACGGGCGAGATTGGTTTTGAGCCAGTCCTGCTCGTTATTGCGGTCGGTGGTGAGCCGCAGGTTATCGATCATGGTGTTGATGTTGTCTTTGAGGTCGGCAACTTCGCCGCTGGCTTCCACCTGAATGGAGCGCGTGAGGTCACCCTTGGTAACGGCGGTGGCTACCTCGGCGATAGCGCGCACCTGGTTGGTGAGGTTGTCGGCGAGCAGGTTCACATTGCCGGTGAGGTCCTTCCAAGTGCCTGAAGCGCCGGGCACGTTGGCCTGGCCACCGAGACGACCTTCGACGCCAACTTCGCGGGCAACCGTGGTGACCTGATCGGCGAACGTGGCGAGCGTATCGGTCATGTTGTTGATCGTGTCGGCCAGGGCTGCCACCTCACCCTTGGCGTTTACCGTGAGCTTCTGGGTGAGCTCACCGTTGGCAACGGCGGTAACCACTTTCACGATGCCGCGAACCTGTTCGGTTAGATTGGCGGCCATGACGTTCACGTTGTCCGTGAGATCCTTCCAGGTGCCCGCAACGCCGGGCACGACAGCTTGCCCGCCCAAGCGGCCCTCGGTGCCGACCTCGCGCGCCACGCGGGTAACCTCGGCGGCGAAGGCGTTGAGCTGGTCGACCATGGTGTTGATGGTGTTTTTGAGCTCGAGAATTTCGCCCTTCACGTCCACGGTGATCTTGCGCGACAAGTCGCCGCGCGCGACTGCGGTGGTGACTTCAGCGATGTTGCGCACTTGACCGGTCAGGTTTCCCGCCATGGCGTTGACGGAATCGGTCAAGTCCTTCCACGTGCCCGCGACACCCGGCACGTTGGCCTGGCCGCCCAGCCGGCCTTCGCTGCCGACCTCGCGGGCCACGCGGGTAACTTCCGCGGCAAAGGAGCGCAACTGCTCGACCATGGTGTTGAGGGTTTCCTTCAACTGCAAAATCTCGCCGCGAACGTCTACCGTGATCTTGCGCGAAAGGTCGCCGCTGGCGATGGCGGTGGCAACCTCGGCAATGTTACGGACTTGGCCGGTGAGGTTGCTGGCCATGAAGTTCACGTTGTCGGTGAGATCCTTCCACGTTCCGCCGACCCCATACACTTGCGCCTGGCCGCCCAGCTTCCCTTCGGTGCCGACTTCGCGCGCCACGCGGGTTACTTCGCCGGCAAACGCGTTGAGCTGGTCGACCATGGTGTTGATGGTGTTCTTGAGCTCGAGAATTTCGCCCTTCACGTCCACGGTGATTTTGCGCGACAGGTCGCCGCGTGCGACCGCGGTGGTGACTTCGGCGATGTTACGGACTTGACCGGTGAGGTTGCCGGCCATGGAGTTGACCGAATCGGTGAGGTCCTTCCAGGTGCCCGCGACGCCGGGTACGTTGGCTTGGCCGCCCAAGCGGCCTTCGGTACCGACTTCACGGGCCACGCGAGTTACTTCGCCGGCGAAGGCGTTGAGCTGGTCGACCATCGTGTTGATGGTTTCCTTCAGCAGGAGGATCTCGCCGCTGACGTTCACGGTAATTTTCTTCGACAAGTTACCGCTAGCAATGGCCGTGGCTACTTCGGCGATGTTGCGGACCTGACCGGTGAGGTTGCTGGCCATCGAGTTCACCGAGTCGGTTAAATCTTTCCAGGTGCCGGCAACACCGGGCACCTGGGCCTGGCCTCCCAGGCGGCCGTCGGTACCCACCTCGCGGGCTACCCGCGTAACTTCCGAGGCGAAAGACCGAAGCTGATCGACCATGGTGTTGATGGTGTCTTTGAGCTCGAGAATTTCACCTTTTACGTCGACCGTGATTTTGCGCGACAGGTCGCCGCGCGCGACGGCGGTGGCGACCTCGGCGATGTTGCGAACTTGGCCGGTGAGGTTGCTGGCCATGAAGTTCACGTTGTCGGTGAGGTCTTTCCAGGTGCCCGCGCCGGGGACTTGCGCCTGGCCGCCCAGCTTGCCTTCCGTGCCGACTTCGCGCGCCACGCGGGTTACTTCGCCGGCGAACGCGTTGAGCTGGTCCACCATCGTGTTGATGGTGTTCTTGAGCTCGAGAATTTCGCCCTTCACGTCCACCGTGATTTTGCGCGACAGGTCGCCGCGTGCTACGGCGGTAGTCACTTCAGCGATATTACGTACTTGACCGGTGAGGTTGCCGGCCATGGAGTTGACCGAATCGGTGAGGTCCTTCCAGGTGCCCGCGACGCCGGGCACGTTGGCTTGGCCTCCCAGGCGGCCCTCGGTGCCGACCTCGCGAGCGACGCGCGTTACTTCGCCGGCGAACCGGTTGAGCTGGTCCACCATCGTGTTCAGTGTTTCCTTAAGCTGCAAAATCTCGCCGCGCACGTCTACGGTGATCTTGCGGGAAAGATCGCCGCTGGCAATGGCGGTGGCTACCTCGGCGATGTTCCGCACCTGACCGGTGAGGTTACTGGCCATGAAATTGACGTTGTCGGTGAGATCCTTCCAGGTGCCCGCGACGCCCGGGACCTGCGCTTGGCCGCCGAGCTTGCCCTCGGTACCGACTTCGCGCGCCACGCGGGTAACTTCGCCGGCGAAGGCGTTGAGCTGGTCCACCATGGTGTTGATGGTGTCTTTGAGCTCGAGAATTTCACCCTTCACATCGACGGTGATCTTGCGCGACAGATCGCCGCGGGCAACCGCCGTGGTGACTTCGGCGATGTTACGAACCTGCGCGGTCAGGTTGCCGGCCATAGCGTTGACGGAGTCGGTGAGGTCCTTCCACGTGCCCGCTACGCCGGGCACCACGGCTTGTCCGCCCAGGCGGCCCTCGGTGCCGACCTCACGCGCGACGCGCGTGACCTCGGAGGCGAAGGAGCGCAACTGGTCCACCATGGTATTGATCGCTTCTTTGAGCTGGAGAATTTCTCCGCGCACGTCCACGGTGATTTTGCGCGACAGGTCGCCGCTCGCGACGGCGGTGGCCACTTCGGCAATGTTGCGCACCTGGCCGGTGAGGTTGCTGGCCATGGAGTTCACCGAGTCGGTGAGGTCTTTCCACGTGCCGGCCACGCCCGGTACCTGTGCCTGGCCGCCCAGTTTTCCGTCGGTGCCCACCTCGCGGGCGACGCGCGTCACTTCCGCGGTGAAAACTCCGAGCTGCTGAATCATGGTGTTGACGATCTCGGCGGAACGAAGAAACTCGCCTTCGAGCGGCCGGCCGTCAACGTCCAGCCGGACGGTCTGCGTCAGGTTACCTTGCGCGACGCCAGCAATCGCGCGCGTAACCTCCGCGGTAGGACGCAGCAAGTCCTCCATCAGCGTGTTGAGGGAAGTCTCCATCTCACCCCAAGCGCCCCTCGAGGCGCTCAAGCGCGCGCGTTCCCGGGTTCTGCCTTCCTTGCCGACGGCTTGGCCCATGCGGGTCAATTCGCGGGCCATCTGTTGATTGGCGGCTACAATATCGTTGAAGGTGTCGGCAATTTTTCCTGCAATGCCGGTCCAGTCACCCGGAAGGCGAGCGGAGAAATCGCCGTCGCGCATGGAATGGAGGCTCGCGAGAAGAATAGTGAGATCGACGGGGGAAGCATCGCCGCGTACGCTGGAATGGCCATTGCCCTTGTGCCCGTTGCCCTTGGCAGTTGCCTTGACCGTTTGAGCGGCATTTGCGGGTTCCGGCGTCGCAACGACGGCATTGCCTTCACTTCTTTTCATGCTGTTCTCCGACACCGGAAGGATAGTTTCCAGACACGCGGCCTCTCGTTAGGCGACCAATTTTCCGCACCTATTCTGTTGGAGGCCGAGGCAGTGCAAACACAAAATGAAGGATATGTGTTCCTACGTATAAACAAACATAAACACGTACCACAGGTTCTACGGCGCGTCACTACAGCATTCACAGTATTGAAATTACGATGCTGCGATCTTGCGGAAGGCAGGGCCGGCCGTTCCGGCATCTGACTTTTGACGTTTTGTTGCGATTCGAGATGGTTGTTCCGTTCAGGGCCACCACACACCGGTAATATGGACTAGGCGAGTAGCGAAGCGAACCCTCGGCGGGAGGAGAGGTTATGTCCAAACATCCGGAGACTGGAGAATTGCTGGCGACGGGCTGCGCAAGGGGTCACGCAATGGGCCCCGGAATAGGTCGCGCAGCAGGCGCCCCAATTGACCGGCGAGACTTCCTCAAACTTGGGACTGGCGTGGCGGCTTTGGTGGCTGCGGGTGAAATCGAGCACGGCTCGGCGCAGGCGAATGCGCCAAGCTCATCGCGGAGCGACGCTCCGCAAAGCACCGGCGCCGGCAATGGCGCGGGGAATGGTGCGATAGACGCCCACGCGCACTGGGTTCCGGATTCCTACGCGCAGGCGCTGCTGCAACTCGGACATCCGACAACGAGTATTCACAGCCCTCTCGAAGTAAACGTTAATTTCGATCAGCGCGTGCAGTGGATGGACGCCCACGGAATCCAAATGCATGTTTTGACGCTGGATGGCGGCATGCCCTGGCAATGGGTTTCCGCTGCGGATGGCGTACGCCTCGCGCAGTTGGTGAACGATGCCGCAGTTGAAGCGCATGCGAAATACCCCACCCGATTCATCGCTGGAATCGAAATGCCCATCCGCGATCCTGAACTGGCACTCAAAGAGCTGAATCGCATGGCAGGAAAGCCCGGCATGCGGGCCGTACACGTGCCGAATTCCATGGAGAACAGCGACTTTTTGTTCCAGCCCGGCTACGAACCGCTATGGCAGCGCTGCGAGCAATTGAGTCTTCCGGTTCTGTTTCATCCGCTTGACGGCGCAGAGAATATCTACGGAGGGCCAGAAAGATTGGGAAATCCACTCGCGGCCTCGGCCAATCTCGGCAATACGCTTGGATTTCCGTTTGAAAGCGCCACGACGGCCGCGAAGTTCATTATTACCGGAACGCTCGATAAATTTCCGAAACTGGAAATTGTGCTACCGCACTCGGGCGGCTGCTTTCCCTACGTCGCGGGCCGCATTGAACGCGGCCTGGCCGCCAAAAAGTTCAAATTGCAGCGTCCCTTTCGCGAGTACATCCGGAGATTTCATTACGATTCGATCACCTACTATCCGGAAACACTGCGCTTTCTGATCGCGCTGGTGGGTGCGGACCGGATCGTGATCGGCACCGATGACTACGCGCCCATGGACGTGGAAGATCCCAACGCACCGGTTGAGGAACTGAATTTGCCGGCGCGGGACCGCGAACTTATTTTGCGCGGAAACGCGAAGAGGCTTTTTCGTCTCTAGCGCGCTGCGCGTGGCGGTCCCCGCCGGGTTGATGCTGATGAGTTCTTTCCTGACCTGTCCCTCTGCTTCGAGTCTCCCGAAACGTTAGTTTTTCAGGATTTTCTCAGGGGTTGCCAGAGAGCGATAGGAGCTCCGGTGGGATCGACGATGATGCTGAAATGGCCGTGTCCCATCGCTTCCGTGACGCCTTTCACAACGGAAGCACCCAGTGACTTAGCCTTCTGCGTCGCAGCATTCACGTCGTCTACCAGCACGTAGGCGAGCCATGCTGACGGCGCGCCCGGCATAGGCTGTTTCATCATGCCGCCACCGGTGCCGCTGGGCGCTGCGCCACCGCCCGTTGCGGCAGTACCCGTGGTGCCAGTGCTTGTGCCGGCGCCGGTGGAGTCTCCGATTTTAATCATGGTGTAGGTTTCGCCGTCCATGGGAACGTCTTCAAATTTCCAGGAAAATAACTGCCCGTAAAATGCTTTTGCTTTGGCTACATCGCTGGTTGCCAGTTCCACGTGCACAAATGGATTTGCCATGTTTTTTCTCCTTTTAATCGTCTAAGTTGAATTATCGTTCTTCGTCGCTTACCGGCCGATTACCCCACGAGCCTGCCTTTTACAACAAAGTGTGATGCGGGACCGTTTCCCTGATGAACCACCTTAATTTGCCAGCCTTAATTCGCCAGCGTTAATTTGCCAGCGATCAGGATGCGCTGGCAGGTGGCAGCACCCTCAGTGGACGGATCTCGACGGTGCCCACGCGAGCCGCCGGAATTTTCGCGGCAATCCCAATGGCTTCATCGAGATCCTTCGCTTCCACAAGGTAATAGCCGCCAAGCTGCTCGCGCGTTTCGGCGAACGGGCCGTCGGTTACCAAACGCTTACCGGCGCGCAGGCGCACGCTCGTGGCGGTAGCGGTGGGCTGCAAGGCGGAGCCCGAAACATACTGCCCACCCGACTTGAGTGTTTCGGTTAGCTGCAGATATTCGCCCATAAGCTGTTTCCCCTCGGGCTCGCTGAACTTCGCGCGCGCCTGTTCGTCATCGTAAATCAGCAAGATGTATCTCATGTGAATTCCCTCCAGTTGTTTGTGACTGCTCGTTTGTGACTGCCTTCATTAGTAAGTCGAACGGCGGGCGGCGGAATCGACACTTCCTGCGAAAATTATTTTAGAATTGAGCGTGGCCCAGGAAGCTCAAGAGGCGACCGGCGTAGTCACCGACCCCATTGTCAATGCTATCGACACGGTGTATCGGTCCGATTGGGGAAGAATCGTCGCCACGCTGATCCGGCTGATTGGCGACTTCGATGTTGCCGAAGAAGCCGCGCAGGAAGCGTTTGCAACCGCCGTGAGGCAATGGCGAACTTCGGGCGTGCCGGAATTCCCTCGCGCCTGGATCATACAGACGGCCCGGCACAAAGCTATCGACCGGCTGCGGCGCCGCGCCCGGGTGGAGGAAAAACTCGAGTCTTACCCGGCACCTGCAGCCGCATCGTCCATGGAACTCCCTGAGGATGCCAGCGGCGAGATTCCTGACGACCGTCTGCGGCTGATTTTTACCTGCTGCCACCCGGCATTAGCAAGCGACGCACAGGTAGCGCTGACCCTGCGCACCCTGGGCGGACTCGAGACGGACGAGATTGCGCGCGCCTTCCTAGTGCCTCCCGCAACCATGGCGCAGCGGCTGGTGCGGGCCAAGCGCAAGATTCGCGACGCGGGAATCCCATATGCCGTCCCTGAAACGCGCGACATGCCCGACCGGATGGACGCGGTCCTCACGGTGATTTACCTGATTTTCAATGAAGGGTATGCGGCCACGCGAGGCGGGCCGCTGCTGCGGACCGACCTGTGCGCCGAGGCGATACGGCTGGCGCGGCTGGTACAGGCGCTGGTGGTTCCGCGAGCTCCGGAGGCGGTCGGCCTGCTCGCGCTGCTGTTGCTCCACGATTCGCGCCGCGATGCGCGGCTGGATGTGGCGGGCGACCTGGTGGTGCTCGAGGAGCAGGACCGCAGCCGCTGGAATCAATTTCAAATTGCCGAAGCCCTGCCGCTGGTGGATGAATCGCTGCGGGGTGGCCCCGGTCCCTTTGCCCTACAGGCCGCAATTGCCGCATTACATTGCCAAGCGGCGTCTGCGGCAGATACGGATTGGCCGCAGATTGTACAGCTTTACGCGTTACTCGAGCGCGTACAGCCGTCGCCCATCGTGTCGCTAAACCGGGCCGTGGCCGTGGGCATGGCCGAGGGGCCTGCGCGCGGACTCGAGCTGATTAGCGGGCTTCAGGCCAGCGGCGATTTGGAGAATTATCATTTGCTGCATGCCGCGCGGGCCGACTTGCTGCGGCGCGCGGGATCATTTGCGGAAGCTGCGGAAAGCTATGCGCGGGCGCTGCTGCTCGTGACCAACGAAAGCGAGCGCCGCTTTCTGGAACGGCGGCTGCGCGAAGTGCAAGCCGCAGGGATGTGAGATAGGACCTGTTTACACATGGAAATACATTCGGCTAGGAAAGTACGAGGGACACGGCGCGTGAACTCGGGGAAGGCTAAAGATTGAGGCTTGCGTCAGACGGCGAATTCAGGGAATCGAATTGTCCAAACCATGTTGTCCAAACCATGCGAGTGCGGCCTGGCCCAGACTGATGCCTCCATCGTTGCTGGGCACCGCGTGGTTGGTGTAGACGTTCAGGCGGGCCGCGGACAAGAGCGCATGTATCTGGCGCAAAAGCAGTTCATTCTGAAAAACTCCCCCTGCGAGTACGACTGCGTCCGTGCGATGACTCTCGCAGAGGGTTAGCACGGCACGGCCAAGCCCCTCAGCAATTCCCGAGTGAAATGCGGCTGAGATCTCCGCGGGATCTCTCCCGCGCAGCCGGTCGCTTGCGACGCTCTTCAGCAAGGGACGAAAATCCAGCGCAGCGTTTTTTACTGCAGACGGTTCAAACGGGAATGAATACGGCTCCCGCGGCGGTATATCTCGAGCCAGCTGCTCGAGCCATATGGCGGCCTGGCCCTCGAAGGTGACTTCACGGGTAAAGCCCAGGAGCGCAGCGGCCGTGTCGAAAAGCCGTCCGGTGGAGGTAGTTGCAAACGTTCGCACACCAGCGCGGATCAGACGGAGAGAATCGGCATACCGGCGCGGGAAGTGAAAGGGCGCGGCGGTTACGTCGGGAAGGCCCTCGATCTGCGCGAGAAAACCTGCGGCGGCCTGAACCGGATAGCGAGCCGCCGTGTCACCGCCCGGCAACTGCGCTGGACGCATATGCGCAACGCGGGCAAAACCATCGCAAAGACTCCCGGCAAACAGTTCGCCGCCCCAGATGCTGCCGTCATCCCCATAGCCAGTGCCATCGAAGCTGACGCCGATCACGCGTTTGGTCCATTCGCCCGCTTCGGCAAGGACGGAAGCAATGTGCGCGCGATGGTGCTGGATGCTGCATTTTCGCGCAGAGGAAAGCGCCTCGGCGAATTCAGTCGAGGCATACTGCGGGTGGGCATCGCGAGCCACGAGCAGGTCGGCAATTCGGACGTCGTACATGGCCGTCAAATCTGCGACGGATTTTTTGAAGGACTCGAACGATTCGTGGTCGCTGAGATCTCCATTGTGCTGGCTGACAAACGCCTGACCATTCACAACCAGCGTAATCGTATTTTTTAGATCCGCACCGACGGCGAGGACCGGCCGCTGCTCGCTGCCGACCGACGGAAAAACCGCAACGGCTGACGGAGCGTAGCCACGCGCTCGCCGCAAAATCGCGGGGCCGCACGCGCTGACGCGGGCAATCGAGTCCTCGACGCGCCGGGCGATGGGGCGTTCGCCGATTAGAAATGCGTCGGCGATGCCGGCCAGGCGGCGCAAAGCTTCCTCGTCGTCATAGGCGATGGGTTCACTCGAGCGGTTTCCGCTGGTCATCACCAATAACGCGGGCGCATCGAACGCGAAAAGAAGAGTGTGTACGGGCGTGTAGGGCAGCATCACGCCGAGGTCATGGTTATCCGGCGCCACACCCGGTAAATCAAGCTTGGCGCGGGCGATTACAATCGGCCTTGCAACCGAAGTCAGCAATGCTTCTTCTTCGCTGTGGAGATGAACGATTTTCCGCGCAATCTCGCAGTTTTTAGCCATCAAGGCGAATGGCTTTTCTTTGCGGTACTTACGTTCTCGCAAAGCGCGAACGGCACCTTCATTCCGGGCATCGCAAGCGAGATGGTAGCCGCCCAGCCCTTTAATGGCGACGATGCTTCCGTTGCGTAATAGTTCTGCGGCGCGGCGAATAGCGGCCTCGCTTCCAGACACGGTCTCTTCACCGTTCATCAGCGAATAGGCTGGGCCGCAGTTGGGGCACGCGATGGGCTGCGCGTGGAAACGCCGGTTCGACACATCGGCATATTCCGCGGCGCAAAAGGGATCGAGGCGCCAATCTTTCATCGTGGTATGCGGCCGGTCATACGGCAGGCGCAGAATCACGGAATAGCGAGGGCCGCAATTCGTGCAATTGATGTACGGATACAAATGGCGGCGATCAGAGGGATCAAATAATTCCCGCAGGCAATCTTCGCAGACCGGCAGGTCCGGGGAGATACGAACGGTGGGATGGCCGCTGGTGTCGCTTTCGCGAACGGTGAATTCCCGCAGGCCCAACGGTTGTGTGAGCCGAACTTCAATGGCGGTGATTTGGGCCGCCTGCGGCGGGGCGTTCTGTAGGTTCCGCAAAAACGCGTCTAGATTGCGTTCCGCACCTTCTAAAAAGATTTCGACGCCTTGGCTGCCGTTCGATACACACCCACAGAGCATGTGGGCACGGGCGAGGCGCACGACGAAAGGACGGAAGCCGACGCCCTGAACCACTCCGTGGACTGTGACCGAGCGGGCGCTGGGCGTGTCACTCATTTTATTTTGCGCTGTTTACTTTGCTGCGCTCTTTACTTGGGCGCGGAACCTACCAGGCAACCTCGTCCTTGCCAGCCGATGGAAATAACTTTGCCGGACTCCACCAGAACGGGGACCATACGCTGGCCATTCGAAAGCGCCAGCATTCGGTCGTAAGCCTCGCGATCGGCTTCGACATCGTATTCGATGAAATCGGTTCCGCGCCATTCGAGAGATTCGCGCAGTTCGCGGGTGTAGGCACACGCGGCTGTTCCGTACAGTTCAAGTTTGGGCATGCCGCAGCACCTCCAACATTTCGCGCATCACATGGTAGATCGAGGCCTGAATTTCCTGGATGCGTGGAATGTAATCGGATTGGACGACGATAGGAAAATCTGCCAGCCCCCGGCGTCTGATTTCGCCTCCATCGTAGCCCAGCAGGGCCACAGTGAGCATGTTGCGTTTGCGGGCTTCTTCAAGCGCCATAATGACGTTCTTCGATCCGCCACTGGTGGAAATCGCGACGGCCACATCACCGGAGCGCGCTTGTGCGATAAATTGCCGCAGGAAGATCACGTCCGTGCCGACGTCATTGGCAATTGCGGTGATGTTGGCGGGTTCCAGAGAAAGTGAAACCGCAGGCACTGCTTTGTACGATGGCGGAGGACAGATGCAATCGATGCTCCAGTCGTTGGCATCGGTTGCGGAACCGCCATTCCCGAATAAGATCAGTTTGCCCCCGGCAGAAATTCGCTGAAACATGGCTAGCGCCGCGTTACCGATCTGTTCGGCTTGTTCGCGCGCGACTCGCGTTCGCAAAACGGCGTCGTCATTAACCTTTAGCAGGATGGAATGGGCGACTTCCTCCATGACGCCCGTGGTGGACTGTTTTTCCTGGCCCAGAAACGGATAGAGGAAACCTGCCGCGCCGACATCGTGGCCCAATTCGCGGCGTTCAAAAAACACATGCACGGTTTCCCAAAGCGTGTGGTAGAGAATCTCGACGAGTTCCTGATGGATGAAGGGATCTGTCGTGGCGCCACGGAAGCTGTAATCGGCGGCCTTGTCGGAAAACGTGCCGGGAAGCGCGCTGGGAAGGGCGGCGGGAAGCGCAAACGTCATTGCGCCCCTTTTGCGCGCGTCGTCAAGAGCGGACCATACCTCGGGATCTCCTTCGGGGGGTCCAAAGCCCATGACGATATCGTCGGGCGAAACGATGGCGTCAAGCCAGGGGCGGAATGCGATAGAAAGATCGAGCGCAGGGAGAGCGCGCTTGCCAACAATCACGGGATGCACGAATTCGACGGAAACATGCTGGGCGTCGGTCGCGTAAGGACCGCGACCGAATGCCAGCAGGCGCCCTCCGCGAAGAAAACGGTCGGACATCTGGCGGCACGCGTCCGCCAAATTGTGCGCCTCACGGTCAAAGAATGCTTGCATCACAGGATTTCGCGCCGAGAGACGTTCTTCGATCTGGCTCGCCAGTTGGCAGATTGCGGTCATGGGCCTTGCGCGGACAGACGGCTCTAGCAGATACGTGGCAACGGATCGCCGACCAGCATATCCACAATCCTGGTACCGCCATACGATGTGGTCACTAGGACAGCGCCAGCCGGCTCGTTGCGAACCTCACCGATGATGCGGCCGTGTGTGCCGCCTGGAGTATTTTGCAGCGCCTTCAAAGCCGCATCCGCAAGTCCGGGACTTACGATCGCCAGGAACTGGCCTTCGTTCGCGATGTGCAGCGGATCGAGCCCCAGCAGTTCGCACGCGCCACGCACGCCATCGTGCACGGGAATCGCGTCTTCAAACAGAACGATGCCCAAGCCGCAATCGCGGGCAAGCTCATTGAGTGATGTGGCCACCCCGCCGCGCGTGGGATCACGCATCCAGCGAATGCCGGGCCCTGATGCAGACGCAACTGCCTGCACCATGGGCAGGACCGAACGCGTGTCGGAATGCAAATCGCCTTCGAGTTCCAACTCGCCGCGGGCCAGCAGAATGGTGATCCCGTGATCACCGACAGGGCCCGAGAGGAGGATCGCGTCGCCGGGTTTCACCGCACGCGCGTCGATATTGATTTCCGCTAACGGGCTGCCCACCCCGGTGGTGGTGATGTACATGCCATCGGCCTTGCCATGTTCCACGACCTTGGTGTCGCCTCCCACAATCCTTACGCCCGCCGTTTGAGCCGCCTGGGCCATAGCCAAAATCTCATTTTGCAAAACCGGCGTGGGTAAGCCGGCTTCAAGGACAAAAGTAACTACCATAAATTCGGCTTTAATACCGGACACGGCGAGATCGTTTACGGTTCCATTTACGGCGAGCTCTCCAATCGATCCACCGGGGAAAACGAGCGGTTTCACCACGAAACTGTCGCTGGTGATTCCCAGGTGCGCGCCATTGATCTGGACATGAGCCGCGTCATTGAGCGGTTCGCACGATGAACCCAGCAGCAGCGGGGCAAATAAGCCCTCCACCAGGCGGCGGCTAGCTTTGCCACCGGCGCCATGCGCCATTTCGATTTGAGGCTCGCGAAATCTAACGGCGGGAGGACGCGGCGCGACCTTGATTTCTTCACTCACGCGGGCGAGCCGAGCGTTACCGGCTGGTTGTGCTTACGATGCTCGTAATTATAATAAGCGGCGCAAGAACCTTCGGAGGAAACCATCAGCGCTCCGACCGGATTTTCCGGCGTACATTCTCTGCCGAATAACTTACATTGCGCGGGACTGAGAACACCCTTGAGTACTTCCCCGCACTGCGCGGCCTTTGGATCGGTTACGCGAATGCCCGGAATGTGGAATCGCTGTTCGGCATCCCATTCCTCATAGGCGGACTTGATGCGCAGTGCCGATTGGGAGATAAAGCCGAGGCCGCGCCATTCGAAATAGGGGCGAAGTTCAAAGACTTCAGCCATCACCTTGAGTGCGGCGCGATTACCTTCCCAAGGAACTACACGCGCGTATTGATTCTCCACTTTGGCTTCATTTTTCTGGAGCTGCGTCAAAAGCATCACAATCGATTGCAGCATGTCGAGTGGCTCGAAACCCGAGACGACGATAGGCTTGCGTTCATTCTTCGCGATCCATTCATACGGACGGCACCCGATGACGGTGGAAACGTGACCGGGTCCGATGAATCCATCGAGCCGCATATCCGGCGAATCGAGAATCGCGCGTATCGCGGGAATGATGGTCACATGGTTACAGAAAACAGAAAAATTGCGCAGGTTCTCTTTTTTGGCTCGCAGCAGCGTCAGCGCCGTCGAAGGCGCGGTGGTTTCAAAGCCAATGGCGAAGAACATGACATGTTTGTCGGGATTCATCCGGGCGAGCTTGATGGCATCCGAAGGCGAGTACACGATCCGAACGTCCATGCCCCTGGATTTGTGCTCGAGCGGGCTTCCATGAGTTCCAGGGATGCGCATCATGTCGCCAAAAGCGGCGAAGATCACGTTGGAATCGTGAGCAATCGACAGCCCGTCATCAACACGTCCCATCGGCAGTACGCAGACGGGGCAGCCCGGACCGTGAATGAGTTCGATGTTGGGCGGCAGGACATCCTTCAGACCGAAGCGATAAATTGCGTGGGTGTGGCCGCCGCAGACCTCCATAAGGCGATAGTGCCGCTCAGGATCGGCCAAACGTCGAATCTCGTTGGCGGCCTTTCGTACCAGCTCCGGCCTGCGAAATTCGTCCACATATTTCATTTCGCGCCCCTCGGCGAATTGATTCTAAGCACCGTACGAGATCTGCCCAGGATGGATTCGGTCATGGAATTTGCTCGTGGTCGGAGTCGAGTCCATAACCGCGCACTTCCTGAAGAGCTGCGTCACTTTCACCCAGCATCTCAAGAGTTCGCAGTTGATCCAGCGCGTCCGCCTCGCTGATTTTGCTCATCGCGAAGCCGACATGAATCAGCACCCAATCGCCGCAGACCGGTTTGTTGTCTTCAAGCAGGCCGAGATCGATTTTTCGGCGCGTGCCGATCACATCCACGATTGCAGAACTGCTGTTTTCAGGATCGATCTCGACAATTTTCCCTGGTATAGCCAAACACATCGATCACCTCTAAGAGCCTATGGTTTTCGCAGTTACAATGTGGCCATCCGCTGGTTCATAGTGTATGCCGAGACGCGGCGCAATCAAGGCTTGCTCACGGTCTACGCCGACCCAACGGTGTTCTTGAAACTACTTAATGTCGATAAGGCATTCGCTGTACACTCCGCGCGCGAGCGAGATGTGAGTACACGATTTGGACATCCGAGTCCAGGGATTTCATGTATTCCGGCGCGAAGGTTTTCCGTGTTCTTGTGTGGTTGGCTACGGAGAACCCCGGCAGTCGGGCTCCTCGCGGCAGCGGTGGCTGGGTCCAAGCTCAGCTGCCATGGGGCGGGATATCTCCAGTGATTTTTTCCGTTCACTTCCCTCACTCGATTCTTTCCACTCGTCATCCGATCCTTAAAGCGTGTCCTCTCGCCAGCGTAGTTATTTCGACAACCGATCTACAGGAAGGAGCAAAATGTGATGGCCCCAGAAAACGTTCCCTCTAAAATGGCTACGCAGCGGCCGCCGGCGGTTTCCGACGTTCACATCCTGTGGATTACTGCGGGACTTAGCTGCGATGGTGACAGCGTCTCGGTTACCGCGGCCGAGCAGCCCAGTATTGAGGACGTTCTTCTGGGCGCCATTCCCGGCCTTCCCAAAGTCCACCTTCATAATCCCGTGCTGGCTTATGAAGTGGGCAGCGAATTCATGAAATTCTTTTACGACGGAGAAGCGGGACGCCTGGACCCATTCGTTCTGGTGGTAGAAGGCTCGATCCCGAATGAGAGAATTAAAAATGACGGTTACTGGGCGGCCATGGGCACCGATCAAAAAACTGGCCAGCCAATCACTACATGCGAATGGATTGACCGGTTAGCACCGAAGGCGCTCGCGGTGGTGTGCGCCGGGACCTGCGCCACTTACGGTGGGATTCATGCGATGGCCGGCAATCCGACCGGTGCTATGGGTCTGGCCGATTATCTGGGGTGGAAGTGGCGTTCGAAAGCGGGAATTCCCATCGTGAACGTACCGGGGTGTCCCGTGCAGCCTGACAACTTCATGGAGACGGTGCTATACCTGCTGTACCAAGCGGCGGGCCTGGCACCCATGATTCCTCTGGATGACAAGCTAAGGCCCACATGGCTGTTTGGCAAGACGGTGCACGAAGGCTGTGACCGCGCGGCCTATTACGAGCAAGCGGATTTTGCGGAAAACTACGGCTCTTCCAAGTGCCTGGTGAAGCTCGGATGCTGGGGTCCGGTGGTGAACTGCAACGTGACCAAGCGCGGCTGGATGCGAGGAGTGGGAGGTTGCCCCAACGTCGGAGGCATCTGTATTGGCTGCACGATGCCGGGTTTTCCCGATAAATTTATGCCATTTATGGATGAGCCGCCAGGTTCGAGCCTGTCGGCTGCGATGGTGGGTGGCTACGGCAAATTGATTCGCGCGCTGCGCGGCATTACGAACACCACCGTCAACAAAGAACCGAAGTGGCGGCATCCAGGCCCTCGGCTGAACACGGGCTATCAACTCCATAGCTACTGAGCACGCACAGCTACTGAGACGCATACCTACTGAGGAAAGGATTATCTCCAATGGCGACCACATTACAGCCCGGCACGGAAAGCTCCAGCAAGCGGCGCAACCTGGTGGATATGAACTGGGACCCGATCACCCGGATCGTGGGCAGCTTGGGTATTTTCACCAAAATCGATTTTGACAACCGGGAAGTTGCCGAGTGTTACAGCACGTCGTCCATTTTCCGTGGGTACAGCATCTTCATGCAGGGGAAGGACCCGCGCGACGCGCACTTCATTACCAGCCGCATTTGCGGAATCTGCGGAGATAATCACGCGACTTGCGCCGTGTACGCCCAGAATATGGCGTTCGGCGTCAAGACACCTCCACTGGGCGAATGGATTATTAACCTCGGCGAGGCCGCCGAATACATGTTCGACCACAACATTTTTCAAGACAATCTGGTCGGCGTGGATTTCTGCGAGCAAATGGTAAAGGAAACCAATCCCGCGGTGTTTGCGAAAGCGGAGAGCACCCCGGCTCCGCATGCGTCCGCGCATGGTTACCGCACTATCGCCGACATCATGCGGGCGCTCAATCCTTTCACTGGAGAATTTTACCGGGAAACACTGCAGGTGAGCCGGCTAACGCGGGAAATGTTCTGCCTGATGGAAGGGCGGCACGTGCACCCGTCGACACTGTATCCGGGTGGCACGGGCACGGTGGCGACGATCCAGTTGTTTACAGATTATCTGGTCCGCCTGATGAAGTATGTGGAATTCATGAAGAAGGTTGTTCCGCTCCACGACGATCTGTTCGATTTCTTCTACGAAGCGCTCCCTGGCTACGAGAAAGTAGGACAGCGGCGCGTGCTCCTGGGGTGCTGGGGTGCGTTCAACGATCCGGACCACTGCGATTACGATTATAGAAACATGGGTGATTGGGGCCGCTCGATGTTCGTGACTCCCGGTGTCGTGGTTGATGGGCAACTCGTCACAAACGATCTGATCGATATCAACCTGGGGATACGCATCCTGCTCGGCAGTTCGTATTATCAGGATTGGCAGAACAGCGCGGAAACGTTTGTAAAGACCGATCCGGCGGGAAATCCAGTGGACAAGCGACACCCGTGGAACCAGACGACAATTCCACAACCACAGAAGCGGGACTTCCAAGGGCGCTACACCTGGGTGATGTCGCCGCGCTGGTACGATAAGCGCACAGGGGATTACCTGGCGCTCGATACCGGCGGCGGTCCTATCGCCCGGCTTTGGTCTACCGCTTTGTCGGGGTTAGTGGACATCGGCTACATCAAGGCTACCGGCAAAAGCGTGATCATCAACCTGCCTAAGACTGCATTGCTGCCGGAGACCCAGTTCGAGTGGAAAATTCCCAAGTGGAGCAATGCCATCGAGCGGGACCGGGCGCGCACGTACTTCCAGGCGTATGCGGCGGCGGCGGCGTGCTATTTCGTCGAGAGGGCTTTGAAGGAGCTCTACGCCGGAAACACAAAAACGTGGAATGAATTTGAAGTTCCGGAAGACGCAATCGGCTGCGGTTTCCACGAAGCGGTACGGGGAGTTCTCTCCCATCACGTGGTGATACGCGACGGCAAAATCGCCAACTATCACCCGTATCCGCCAACGCCGTGGAACGCCAGCCCCAGAGATGTGTATGGCACTCCGGGGCCTTATGAAGACGCGGTGCAGAACACGCCCATCTTCGAGGAAAATGGCCGCGATAAATTCAAAGGGATAGATATCATGCGCACGGTGCGCAGCTTCGATCCTTGCCTGCCGTGCGGCGTGCACATGTATCTCGGAGGCGGCAAGGTTCTACAGACGCACCATGCGCCGATGTTCGGGGTGCCGCGATAAGGCCGCGCAAATCCAGCGGCAGGGGACAATGACGGAAACGAATCTTCAACAGATGAATGCGGAGATCGAAGGCTTGGTCCAGCGGGTCGAGAGCATCGCCGATCCCGAGATCCGGGGGGACGTGGTGACGCTTATCCGATCCGTGATGGACCTGCATGGCGCCGGGCTGAAACGCATGTTGGACGTGCTTTCCTCTTCAGGGGAAGCCGGCCATCAGATACTGACCGCCATTGCAGCGGACGAACTGGCCGGGAGCCTTCTGCTTCTTCATGGAATTCACCCCACGGATATCGAGGAGCGGATCTCGCAGGCCATCGGCAAACTTGCTACGAACCTGCGCGCCCACGGCACAAGCCTGAAGCTGCTGGAAATTCGCGATGGCGTCGTGCGCGTGCAGCTTCAGCATACCGGGCACGGGTCTGGATGCTCTTCCACGCCCGCGGTTTTGCAGGATGCCGTGCGAGAGTGCGTCTACGCGGCGGCACCGGAAATTACTGCGATTGAGTTCGAGGACTCGACGGCTTTGTCCTCATTGGTTCAGCTAAGCGCAACGGGCATTGCACCACCCGTCGGTTAGAGGTTCGGGCTTAGACGATTTCACCATAGGTGTTTAAAGGAGCTAACATGGCCCACCACGACAGTCGTTCCGAGGCGCCATCTCACGGAAGCGGTGTTCGAAAGGGTGAGAGGGTATCGAACCGCAAAGCGCAGGGCCGCAGATTTGGGCATCACGGTGACACTCGCGATTCCCGAGACGCCACCAGCGTCAATGCCGATTCCCGCGCTCCCATCGATCCCCGGATGCCAAATCTTCCACCGGCGTAGACCTTCTCGTTATTGAGATTCATCTCGACTGAAAGCATTAAGGTGAAAAGGGGAGATGCACGGGCGTGAGCGCGAGCGGGAACGGGCGCCTACTTTTTGAAAATTTGCGGCGTCTGGGCCGCTCACGTGCTCCCGCGGCTGAACGGTGCGAGCTTTGCAGCGCCGCGCTGGGTGCGCAGCACCCACACTTACTCGATACCAACACCCGCGGCATTCTCTGCAGCTGTGACGCATGCGCGATTCTCTTTCCGCTGCAGGGGCAAAGCTATCGGCGCATTCCGCGATCCATTCGCTTCCTGAGCGGATTTTCGCTGAGCGATGCACAGTGGCAAGGACTGAATATTCCTATTGATTTGGCCTTTTTTTGTCTCACCGGTGCTCCACCGCGGGCTGTGGCGTATTATCCGAGTGTGGCGGGCGCGGTCGAATCGCTGCTCAATCTTGAATCGTGGGATGAAATCGTCAGTACGAACCCGGTCCTCGCGAAAATGGAAGCTGAAGTCGAAGCGCTGCTCATCAATCGCACGACCACCCCTCACGAGTATTATTTGTTGCCGATTGACGAGTGTTACCGCCTTGTCGGCTTGATTCGCGCGCAATGGCGTGGACTTTCGGGCGGCAAAGAGATGTGGCAAACGATTGCGGCATTTTTCGTGTCGCTAAAAGAACGAGCAACGCACGTGGGCGAGGCTTCGCATGCCTGATTTGTCATTTAGCGTCGACGGGGCGGAGCCTGCTCTGCATTCGGCTTCGCCGCTGCTGAATCTGAAAGTCCGCATCAAGAATGCCGAAGCCAGCACGCCGATTCACAACGTTCTGCTGCAATGCCAGATTCAAATTGAACCGGCACGGCGTGAGTATCTTCCGTCCGAGCAGGCCAAGTTGCGTGACTTGTTTGGCGAACCATCGCGCTGGGGCCAGACGCTGCGTCCCTTGCTGTGGACAAATGTGGGCATTGTAGTTCCAGGCTTCCAGGGCGAAACCGTCGCGGACGTGCCGGTGCCCTGCACCTTTGATTTCACCGTGGCCAGCACGAAATATTTTTATGGGCTAGCCGGTGGCGAAATCCCACTCACGGTTTTTTTTAGCGGCACGGTGTTTCACTCTGGTGACGAGGGCAGCTTGCAAATTTCCAAGATTCTGTGGGATTGCGAGGCGAAGTATCGCCTTCCCGTGCACACCTGGAAAGAGTTGATCGAGCAGCACTACGGCAATAGCGCGTGGCTTTGCCTGCGCAGGGATGTTTTCGATCGGCTTTATCGCTACAAGGTTGATTGTGGTATCCCTACGTGGGATCAAACACTCGAAACTATTCTGAAGGACGTCCAGCACACCGGCGAACACAAGGTGCTTAAATGAATTCCGCGACCGTGCAGCGTATCGCTGATGCCATTCTGTACGAGGGATACATCCTGTACCCTTATCGTCCCTCCTCTGTGAAAAACCGGCAGCGCTGGAACTTTGGCGGTTTGTGCCCGCGATCGTATGCCGACCATCAGCGCGGGAATGAACGGTGGACGTCGCAAGCCGAGTGCCTCGTGATGGGAACGGGTGAGGCGGCGATCGGCATTCGATTGCGATTTCTCCATCTGCTGGCGCGGCAGGCGGCTGAATTCATTTTCCCCGGCGATGAATCTCAATACGATCTCCGGAATTTCCGCCCGGTCGAATCGCTCAAGACCGGAGATCGCCTGTTCCAAACCTGGCAGGAAGCGGTCGAGCGACAATTCGATACGCAGCAGTTCACGTTGAATTCTCTTCTGGAGAGCCCCAAGCGGGCGATTCTGAATTTTCCTGCGACGGAATCGATTGAACCGCTGCGTGATGCCGGCGGCAGACTGGTGGCGGCGTTCATTCGCACGCAGCGCGAGCTTCATGGGGCCATCGATATCAGCGCCGAGCGCCTTGAGCCTTCATTATTTCGCGTTACCGTGCGGACGCTGAATCTCACGGAGCTAGCGAATGCCGAGCACGTGACGCGCGACCACGCGATGATGTCTTCCCTGGTTTCAAGCCATCTGATTCTTACGGTGAAACACGGGGAGTTTGCGTCTTTGCTGGACCCGCCGGCACGATTGCAGGATGCCGCCGCGCAATGCCGTAATATCGGGGGTTATCCGGTGCTGGCAGGGGAAGAAGGCGAGACGGATGCGATGCTTTTCTCGCCGGTAATCCTTTACGATTATCCCCAAATTGCACCGGAGAGCACCCAAAACCTTTTTGACGGCACCGAAATTGACGAGATCCTAGCCTTGCGGATCATGACCCTGACGGACGGGGAAAAGAATGAAATGCGCAACACCGATCAACGTGCGCGCATGATTCTGGAAAATATCGAAGCGCATCCCGAGCAGCTTGCGAATCTGCACGGCGCCCTGCGCAATGTTAGGCCGTCCCCTGAGAATCAATCGTGAGCGACTGGAGCCCGCTCGAAGATAAGCCAGCGCTGCAGAGTTTTTGGTTGCGGGGAGTGGAAGTTCGGAACGGCGACAGAGTCATTCTGCGGCCAAACACGGGCGGAGACATCATGGACCTGGCGCTGGCGGGCCGGGTAGCTGTCGTCGAATCGATCGAGCAGGATTATGAAGAGCGCGTGCACATCGCCGTCATCGTCGAGGACGATCCCGGCCGCGATCTCGGTATGTTGCGCCAACCCGGACATCGGTTCTTTTTTTCTCCCGAGGAGCTGGAACCTGCGCCGGAAAGCGGGCCGCCGTCACCTTAACGTGGACACAAAGAGATGAGCGAACGCATTCTTATCGCCGGTATCGGAAACATTTTTATGGGAGACGACGCTTTTGGCGTCGAAGTTGTGCGGCGGCTCTCCATCTCGCCCCGCAAATTGCCGGACGAGGTTCGGGTGGTGGATTTCGGGATCCGAGGAATCGATCTTGCCTACGCCTTGATGGACGGCTATGAGGTCGCGATCCTTGTGGATGCCACACCGCGCGGCGGAGTTCCCGGCACGCTCTACACGATCGAGCCGGACCTACAAAGTCCGCCTGCCGCGCAATTTCCCGGTTCACCCCTGATGGATGCACACAGTATGGAGCCCGCAACGGTACTGAACCTGGTGAGGACTTTAGGCGGCCAATGCAACCGGGTTCTCGTCGTGGGATGCGAACCGGAAACACTGGCCCCCGACGAGCAAGAGCAGGGGCGCATGGGATTGAGCGAAGCTGTTGATCGGGCCGCACACGAGGCAGTGGGTGTAATTCACTCGCTCGTGGCCGAACTAGTCGCCACGAATAACGTCGCCACGAATGAAAATCCCAAGGTCGCCACGAATGAAAGCTCCAGGGCGAACACTCTATGAATTGCCAAGCTATGGTTGCCAAGGTCAGGCCTAAATAAAAAATGATGAAAGCAGGTGAATGCCATGAAGACCGTCGTCAAAGGACTCGCTATCGCCCTCGCAATTGCGGGAATCATCCGTTTCAGTCCCGATTTCATCCGATATATGAAAATCCGCGCGATGTAAGTGCGCCCGCTTGGGTACGTAAATTGGCTATGACGTAAAGCGGATGCACGAATTGTCGATAGTGCTGAGCATCATTGAAGGCGTGACGGAGGAAGCCAAACTTCGCGACGCTACGAGTGTCAGCGTCGTGCACTTGAAGGTGGGCACTCTTTCCGGCGTGGTGAAGCAGGCGTTGTTATTTGCCTATGACTTGGCCTGCGAGGGTACCCTGCTGGAGGGCTCGCAGCTAGTGGTTGAAGAGTCCCCCGTCGTGGTGCATTGCGCGGCATGTAACGCGGACCGTACGCTCGAAGCTGTGCAACCATTGTGCTGCCCGGTCTGTGGGGCGTACACGGCCGAGCTTCTTCAGGGCAGGGAAATTCAGGTCGTCGCCATGGAGATCACGTGAGCGGCCAGCCGCGGTTGGTGGAAGTCAGGGTTAACGTTCTTAAGAAAAATGACCTTCTCGCGCGCGATTTGCGCACACGCTTTAAGCAAGCCGGCGTCCATGTGATCAGCTTGGTATCGAGTCCCGGCTCCGGGAAAACCGCGCTCCTCGAGAAAATACTAACGCAACTGCAGCAGGAATTCAGGGTCGCCGCCCTCGTGGGAGACCTCGCCACCGAGAATGACGCCATGCGCCTGGCCCGCAGCCAGGCTCCGGTAAAGCAAATTGTAACGGGAACGATATGCCATCTCGATGCGGAAATGGTGCGGAACGCTATGGACGATTGGAGACTCGATGAACTTGATTTTCTGTTCATCGAAAACGTGGGTAATCTCGTCTGCCCTTCGAGTTACGATTTGGGAGAAGAGCTGCGATTAGTGCTTCTCTCGGTTACCGAAGGTGAAGATAAGCCTCTCAAGTACCCGACCATCTTCAACACCGCAGATGTCGCGCTGATCACGAAAATTGACTTGGCGGAAGCCGTCCAGTTCGATTGGGCACTCGCGGAACGCAATATTCAAACGGTGCGGCCGGGCATGCGCGTGATGAAAGTGTCGGCGAAGACCGGAGAAGGGCTGGAGGAGTGTGTCGAGTTATTCGCCTCTCTCCGCGCAAAATCGGCCGTCAAAGAGTAACGATTTCTTTGATTATTGTTAGTAATTGGGAATCAAAACGGCCGCCGTCACTACCGAAATCCACAACAATAGTTCGACCAAGCCAGCCAGCTTGCCCGCGGGCTGCGCATCTTCCGCACGGCCCCATACCGGAGTTTTCTGCTGTACCACCAAATGCCAGAACAGAGCGACGGGCACGAGAACGCCCAGCTTGATACGAAATGCGGGGTTGGTCACATAGGTTGTTGCGGTCGCAGAAAACAACAGAAATCCCCCGGTAACGACGATGCAGAACCCGATCCAGTTCCAAACAAACAAGCCGCCCGAAAGTTGCGCGGCAGTCTGGCGGTGTTTGCCGACGCCGAGGAGCCGCAAATCCACGGCGATATTCGTCCCCAGCCACAGCGAGAGCCCTGAAAAGTGGATCAGTTGAATGGACGGGTAAGCCCAATCCGTCGTGCGAACGTAAGCCCCCCAGGGGGTGCTCTCCAGCCATTTGCAGAACTCTACGAATGCCTCGTACATGCGCGTGACCTCTCTAGTCTGGTGAAAGCGATCGTTGGTGGGGCGATTCGTTGGTCGTACGGCATTCTTGGGCGAACTGCGATTTATCCCAGACCGGTGAGGGCCGCGATTTCCGTTCCGGCCAGAATGGAGCCTATCCAAAGCAATAAGGAAATACCGGCAAGCACTTTCGCTGCCGCTGGTACCGAGGGCAATCGGTTCCACTTGGGAATGTTCCACTGCACAATCAGCGTAAAGATCACGGCGAGCACAATCACCAGCATCTTCACGCGAAAAGGATTTACAAAGGCATAATCGCCGGCGTCAGTGGCGAATTCGAGAAATCCCGAAACAATGGAAAAGCCAAATCCTACCCACGCCCAGGGCAGAAGCTGGTCGGCGAGCTGCCCCATGACTTGATTGCGGCTGGCCACGCCGAGAATACGCAAGTCAACCAGAACGATGGTCCCGATGAAAAAAAACGTAGTGAAGTAATGGGTAACCGACACAAGTTCGTACAACCAGCCGGTGGTTCCCAGTACCGTCACCCAGTGGACATGTTCGAGTGCCTCCCACATTGCTGCGCCTCCATTCTTACTTTGGAACTGGTCTTGCGCTTATAACCGGGCCTTTATAACTGGGCGTTTATAACTGGATTGCTCGACCAGTCGTCGCCAATCCCATGTGTGCGTGCGATCGCGTAAAACCGCGCTTATGCTCAGCGCAGTGTTTTGACGGCACATCTTACCTGCTCCTGCGGCGAAGTAAACTTCAAAATTGCGCCGACTCATGACTCCAGCTTCAGAACGTAAATTTCACCGCAAGCTGTACGAGGCGCGGCGGAGCGGCCTTCACAACTTGGCCAAACAGCGCGCTGGAGAAGTCCCCGACGACAGCCGCCGGTCCAAAAAATTGCATGTGGTTGAACACGTTGAACGCTTCCATCCGGAATTGCAGCGTTTTCGATTCGGAAACATGAAAGTTTCGCAAAACCGCCAGATCGGTATTAAACATCCCCGGACCGTAGAAAAATCGACGCGAGGAATTCCCCGGAGTGCCAAGCGCGTTAGGCGTAAAAAGTGAGGTGTTAAAGTACGGCTGGCCATTCTGCGGGGTCGAGTTAATGTTGAGGTTGCCGGGCGTGAAGTCCGGCAGGTCGACGCTCTTATTGTTGACGCCGTTGGGTATGCTTCCCTGTAAGGAGTTGTCAGCGTCCTCGGAAATCGTGACGGGAAATCCGGTGTTCGCTCGCGTGATTCCTGAAACCACCCATCCCTGCGTTAACATCTTTCGCCGCGACGTGAGGCGATCCAGTGGAAGCTGGTATTCGTAGGTCACTACGAAATCATCCTTGAGGTCCCAAGCCGATAGCCCCCGCGTGGCGTTGAAATTGAAAGGATCGACAGGATCGGCGATGCTCGAGGCCTGGTCTATGGACTTGCTGTACGTATACGAAACTCCCAACGTCAGCGTCTTCCCTGTGTGCCGGACAGTGGCCTCCAGGGCATTGTAGTTGGAGTTCCCAATGCTGGCATCATAGCTATCATTGGCAAAGTTCGGACCCAGGGGACCGCGCGTCCCGTGGACCGTCTGGCCAGCGGCGGTGGTATAGGTGGTGTCCTCGCCTCCTGGCCCGCAGGTTGGCGAACCGGGAGCCACCTCGCTCGGCTGGCTCAACGCGAGACAAAGAGCGGGATTGCCGGGATTAGCCGAATAGACGACCAATAAGTGATGCGCCTCGGAACCGATGTAGCTCAAATTCAACACCGTGCCTGGAGTGAGTTGTCGCTCGATCGAGAGAAAATAATTCTCGCTATAAGGGTAGGTGTTGCTCGGAGGGGGAGCCGTCATACCCGCCTGTGGTAAGAACGGAGAAAAATCAATCCCGGTATTGGGATGCGACGGGGAATAGCCGTATGCGGGGAATGTGAGCGGGAACGGGTTTACGTGCACCGCGCCTGTGGCCGCACCGACAAAAGGCGTAGCGAACAGCGGCGACTCGGGACTGGTGTAGCTGAGACCGTACGGAGGCTGCGGCTCATCAATGGCAATCGTATTGCCCTCGATCACGGAATAAAATATTCCGTAACCAGCGCGAATGCTCGTTTGTCCCGGCCCCCCCATCAGCTTGCCCAGCCACCCTTTTTGTCCATTGGGTGAATACGCGATACCAAGCCTGGGAGCAAAACGGCTGCGTTCAGGGACCAGCGTGTTCGGCACCCCGGGGTCTCCGGGATATACCAGCCCTGGCGGTGCGGTCGTGAAGACCTTAGATTGTTCGCCCAGAATGAAGGTGGGAATCTGATTGTATTTCTCCGACCAGTACTGCATTAGTTCCCAGCGCAGCCCATAGTTCAGCGTTAAATTCGGCTTGATGCGCCAGCTATCCTGCACGAAAGCGCCGGCGTACTTGTGGCGCCCGTAATAGCTTTCAGAATCGGCCTGGTTGTAATTGTTAGCGACGCCCATGAGGAAGTCCGCAAAATCCAAGCCGGTTTCTTGCCCGGTAAAAAGGAAGGAGCCGTTAAACGTCGCATCGGGCTTGACGTTCACTTGTTCGAAGCTGACTTCGGCGCCCGCCTTCAGAATGTGGGTTTTTAAAACTTTCGAAACACTGTCGTTCATTAAAAAGGTGTTGTTGGCCTGCGCAAGGTTCGTAATCGGCACACCGAACGTGAAGGAATTAAACCTCACGTTCTCCACGCCCTCGATTGCCGGGTGCCAATGGAACGATGCCTGGCGTTCCCGCGCCCGTGACGAAGCCTTGGGATGCGAGAGTCGGGCCGACGCCCCCGGCCGGCTTACCCAAATTCGCCGCATTGCGCATCAGGCTCACGTGGAACTCGTTCACGGTGGCGCTGCCAAATGTTTTTACGTCGCCGATATTGATGAGTTGAGAGCGGCCCGGCGTCAAAGCATTGAACCCGGGTACGTTCGCGCCTCCCTGACCGGTGGGGTAGGGATTGTTCAAAGTGTAGTCGTCAAAATAGTAGTACGCGGAAAGCTGTCCTAAGCGCCCGATGGTACCGTCAATGCGCAAGCTCGTTTTATCATCGCGCAACGTCTGGCTCTCGGCACCCGTGGAAAAGGTAGAATTGCCTGTGTTTGGCTCGGGAATGTACTGCAGCAGGTTTTTGGAAGGCGCCGACCAAACGCTTATCGGGATCACAGCTTCCGGAAACACGCACGTGTTTGCAGTGCAGCCGGGAGTGTAATAAGGCTCATGGTCTGACACAGCGTAACCAAGCTTCTGCGTCAAAAGATTGGCGAGATTCGTACCGCTTACGCTGCCGCTCAACGAACTTGCCTGGTCGAGCAGATCGCCGGTCCGGTCCGCAAGCGAGGGAACGGGTATCAAACCGGTGTCGATGCCCTGCGTAGTTCGCGTGCCTTGATAGTCCCCGAAGAAAAATATCTTGTCCTTCTTAATTGGTCCGCCAATCGTGCCGCCAAACTGGTTTTGATCGAATTTCGACCGCTCGGGAGAGAAATAGTTCTTGGCATCGAGCGCCGTGTTCCGCAAAAACTCGAATCCGCTGCCGTGAAATTGGCTGCTTCCGGATTTCGTCACCACATTTACAATTCCACCGCTGTAATTTCCATATTCGGCGTCGAAGTTATTCGTCAAAATGCGAAACTCCGCGATCGAGTCAAGGTCGGGCACAATGGTCGTGCCACCGTTCATCAGTTCCTTGACGTCCCCGCCGTTCACCATAAAACCGTTGGCGTCTTCGCGCTGGCCGCTGATCGATTGATTGCCGGCATTCAGGCCGCCGGACGGGGCAATCGCAACGGATGCGCCCGCCATGACAATCGAATCGGGCTGCTGCGTGGTCATCGGCACGATACCGGGCTGGAGCGACATGAGATCCGTAAAACTCCGGCCGTTCAGGGCCACTCCGGTTATTTCGGTGCTGGGAACGACATCCCCCACTTGCGTGCTGGTGGTTTCCACCTGGACGGCGGTATCGGAAACGGTTACGGCCTGCGACTGCTCGCCCACTTCCAGAGTCACGTCGATCTGAAGCTTTGTATTGACGTCGATTGCCAGACCAGTACGCTTGTAAGGCTTAAACCCATCGGCGGCCACGTCCATTTCATAGTGGCCGATCGGAAGCGCCGTGAATGCATAGAAACCATCGGAGTTGGTGGTGCTCGTCTGCTGTACGTTGGTATCCACATTGCGGACAATGATGGCGACCCCAGGAATTACCCCGCCGGTCGCGTCCCGTACTGTTCCCGAAATGTCACCGCTGGCGGTCTGGGCGTGGGCCGAGCCGAAACAACCAAGGAAAATAATCAGGACGCAGACTCGCGTGATGATCTCGTTTATTGAGCACCGGTATTTCAACAGGTTTCCTCTGCCCCCAAATTGCCCGACGAAATTCTACGCACCCGCGAATCAGTCCGGCGCGATGCCATGCGCCGCGATCGAACGCGCCGCGATTCCACTCGCCGCGCAGAATCGGGCGCTAGGGCCATCGCGGGTGGGGAGCAAGTTCCCGCCCATCCGGCAGCACAAGCTTGTCGAGAAAAATACTGTTCGATCCATCTTTTGCGGGGTGCCCGCTGGCGCTGATCCGATCTCCGGGCTTGATCGAATCTTTCCTCCAGCCATCGCGCACCAGCATGTTCGGACTGCTCGCCTCGCCCACCCATTGTTCCACCATGCCCTTGCTGTCCTTTACGTCGAAATAAACTTCCGCGTGCGGATTCAAAAACTGGAACTTGGTGACGGTTCCATTCATGGTGATTTCCGCGACGCCGTATTTCGCTTGTCCGTGATGGGCCATCGCAGCACCCGATACGCCGAGAACCGCAGAAATAGCCGCCAAAGAGATGACAACCTTGTGTTTCATTGAAGCCCCCGCTGCGATTTCATTGTAGGCAAGCCCAGGAATCTGTGGCGTTAAATCGGAGTAAAATTATTTCTGTTCAAGGTTGCGCTGCGCCTGAATCGTTGTTCCCCGCCGGTCGAGTGACTGTTGGCACAACTTGCTTGCAACAATTCTGTGGTTTTTTCAGATTTTTTGCAGCTTTCGCCATCGCTACTACTTTTGTTAATTTCTCGATCCGTTTATTTCTTGACAGTTTGATGCACTTCTGCTAACACCTGCGCCAGTTTGCGGGGTTTCCTTACCATTGCAGCAACGAACCGGGAGGTTCTATGAGTGCGTCATCGTTCGCGTACAGAACGTGCGTGCGGAGCACCGCAAGAAAAGCTCTCCTTCTGATCGGTGGAACGCTGACAGTAACGCTGACATTGCTGCTCTGTTGTTTGCCCATGTTTTCACAGGGCAACCAGGGCACGATCCAAGGTGCGGTGCTCGATCAAACCGGCGGTGCGGTCAGTGGCGCAACCGTCACGATCACCGATCCTGCACGCGGCATCGCGCGCACTTTCGTTACCGATAGTGCCGGCGAATATGTTGCGAACAACCTTACTCCCAGCGTCTATACGGTCCGCGCTGAAGCCAAGGGCTTCCAGGCCATCGAACACACCGGCGTGATGGTGGAGGTCGGCCAAAACATTCGCGTTGACATGGTGGTGCAGCCGGGCCAGCAAAACCAGACGATCACCGTAACCGGGGAAGTTCCGGCAATCGACACCACCGATGCCACCCTGGGCGGAACCGTCAGCAACGAATCGATCCTCGCGTTGCCCTTGAATGGCCGCAACTTCGAACGCTTGCTCCAACTGCGTCCTGGCGTGGTGACCACGGTAGGAGCGGGGACCGGCAGCGAGAGCACCAACGGTATGCGTACGGGGGAAGACCTGGTGATGGTTGAAGGGCTCTCGCAAATGTCTCCGAGTACCGGTGCAAGCGTGCTGAACGCCTCCTATCGCACCGGAGATGCGTCGTCGCTCTTGCCCATCGACGCCATCCAGGAGTTCAACACCGAGCAGAATCCCAAAGCGGAGTACGGTTGGAAAGCCGGATCGGTGGTCAACGTGGGCATCAAGTCAGGTACGAATAGCCTGCACGGGACTGCGTACGCTTTCGGACGAGACTCCCGCGCTACCGACGCGTCGAATTACTTTTCGACGCCCGGGATAAACCCCGTCACCCCCGCAACCCTGGAACAGTTCGGGGCGACGGCGGGTGGACACATCATTAAGGACAAGGTCTTCTGGTTTCTGGGTTATGAGGGCTTGCGTACCACGCTGGGCGACCTGGCGGTCGACACGATACCGACTTCGGTAGCGGGCACCGGCAACGGCCGCAGCTTAGTTGACACGTGTAACGCATTAAAGGCGGCAGGATCGGCCATCAGCCCGCTGAGCGCACAATTGGCGGGCCTAAACCCAGCCACCTGCGTGGTGACGCCGTCATCGGCCACCAACGAGAATTTATTTCCCTATCTACCGAGCACCACGTCCAACTCCTTCTCCCCCGGCCTGGTGACTACGGGGCCGTTGAACAACGGGTTCATCAAAGGCGATTACGTCGCGTCGCAACATAACCATATCAATGGCATGTATTACGTTTCCAAGACGAGCCAGCTCGTCTCCTATGCTACCGGCCAACTGCTGCCGCAATGGGAAGCCACGGTGCCGGCCAATGCGCAGATGTACAGCGGCGCCTGGACCTGGACGCCAAATTCAACTTGGGTTAACGACGTCCGGGGAGGATATGCGTTCGTCCATAACCAAACGGTTTCGTCGGATGTCGGCTTAATTCCAGCGAAGCCGTATCCGAGCGGCTATGGCTTCAATACGGGTGTAACGAATCCGCTATATGGCGGATTGCCGGAGATCGACTTCAGCAGTTTCACAGGGTATTTGGGAGCCGGTAGACGGACCGGAGTCCGCGGGCCGGAAGGCACTGTAGATTTCGTGGATAACGTCTCCTATTTGCGTGGAAAGCACGCTTTCAAATTTGGATTCGAGTTTATGGACAGCATCTATGACAACAACAACTATAACCAGGCGAACGGCCAAATCACGTTCTCGACACTGAATAGTTTTTTGCAGGGCAAACCCAAAAAAGGGAAAATATTTCTTGGCGATCCGAACGTATTCGTGCGCCAGCACTCGTTCGCAGGTTTTTTGCAGGACGATTGGCGGCTGAGCACCAGAATCACTTTGAATCTCGGACTGCGTTACGAATACAACGCGGCTCCGATCGAGCGCAACAACTACATCGGCAACTTCAACCCGAACGTCAACCCGGCAACCACTCCAGCGCTCGAGCAAGCCGGTCCGGGCGCGCCCCTGCCCTCTCTGTATAATGCCGATCACAAGGGTTTCTCGCCGCGTGTAGGATTTGCCTGGGATGTCAGCGGTAACGGGAAAACCGTGGTTCGCGTCGGCGGCAGCGTGTTGAACAGCATGCTGATCACCTCGGAGTTGGTCAACTTCACCCCGTTTGGCGCCAACTTCCCGGATATCGGCGTCAACAACAGCGGCACCGCGATCAACGCTCACTCGCCCGAATTGTTGCCTCTCAGCGCAAGCCAAATCAATTGGTCCATTGCAGGTCCGGTTTTCCCCGGCAACGTTGCCACGACCATCAAGGGTGTCACCTACACCGGAATCACTTGCACCTCACCAACCACGGGTCCCGGCCCCTGCAGCACGGCTGCGGTGAATCCGAACTTCCGTACACCGTATGTCGCCGAGTGGAATCTCGACATCCAGCGGGCCATCACAAACAACTTGACCGTGGACATTGCTTACGTCGGCAATCACGGTTTCGCGGAGGGGAGCGAAGTGGACATCAACCAACCGGCGATTGGCGCCGGGTGGGATGCGAGCGCGGTGAGCACGTGCCTCTCGACTCCTCTCTTTTGCGCTCCCGATGCAAGTGCGGAGGTCGGGCCGTATAGTGCTAAGTTCCCGTACCTTTCACAAATAATCCAAACGGGGAATCTCGACTTTTCCAACTACAATGCCCTGCAGGCCACTGTAAGCGAGCGCACCGCGCATGGCCTATCCTTTATCGCCGGGTACACCTATTCCCACGCTCTCGACATAGAATCCTCGTCCAGCATCAGCCAGCAGGCGTTTCCACTCGACGCTTATCTCCCGCGTCTCGGCTACGCCTCAACGAATAACGATATCCGGAATCGCTTTACGTTCTCGCCGACTTATGCGCTCCCTGGGATAAAGTCTCCCGGCCAGATGCTCCAAGGATGGTCGATTAGTTCTATTGTCACTTTGCAGGGTGGCGAGCCCTGGTATCCGATCGACGGAAATGATGACTTCACCGGGACAGGCGAGCAAAACGCCGGCGGTGTGGAGACCTGGAATTACACCGGTCCGCGCTCCGCCTTTAATTCCGGGCCGCACGCAATCCCCTGTTTCGGCAGCCTGCCCGGGTGCACCACCACGGCCGTGCCTCAGGCCTGTGTGGCTGCGGCGACGGCTCCCTACGGGAACAGCACCCAACAACAGCTCGCCCTCGCGGCACTTTCAAATTTGGGCTGCTACATGCAAGGCGGCGGCATTCTGACGCCTCCCGCTTATGGAACCATCGGAAATGCGAGCCGCAACCTGTTCCGCGGACCGGCTTACTACAACGTGGATCTCTCCATTAGCAAACTGTGGAAATTCAAAGAACGTTTCAGCGCGCAGTTTCGGGCGGAGTTCTTCAATTTGTTCAACCGTGCCGATTTCCCAATTCCGGCCAGCATCGATCCAACGGGCGGCGTCGGGGGACAATTCGGCTGCTCGTGCACTACGCCGGATTCCGCCAATCCCGTGCTGGGATCGGGCGGTCCGCGCCACATCCAGTTCGGCTTGAAACTGACCTATTAATTGTCTTAATTTTCGAAGGAGCTTTGTTAAACGGGAGGGACCGGGGCGTTCTCCTGGTTCCTCCCGTTTTCTGCTCAGAAAGGCATTTCTGCTCGGGAACGGAACTTGACGCGCTTACGAGCAGGACGCGGACGAAATTCAGTAAACGCAAGCCGGGGTTCTTACGTCTAAGTCAGGTGATGCAGGCGTGATCCCGTCCCATGGCACCATCGATTTTTCCGCATGCCGAAAGGGACCCTCCTCCGATTCACATCCAGCATTTGTATGCGGGTAATGCGGGGGCGGAATACTGCGGCGTAATGAGGCGATCGAGAAAAGCACCTTGCCAGGTAGCTCGGTAAAGCCTCAAGCTTGCAAAAAGGGTGAGGAGCATTGCCTGCAAAGGGCAGTCAAGTGTATATTTGTCGGCCAGCCGGGACCGCAAATCTAACATTGAATTTTTCCTGGCTCTAATGAAGGTCCGGCTGCGGACGGGTACGATCCCGGCCTGTGCCAGGTGGCCTCATAATCTAGGGACTAGTAAGCAGGGGAGGCAACATGAAGCTCGGATCGAGGCGAACGATCCATCGTGCTCTGGGTACGCTGGTCGTGTGCCTGCTGGGGATGGGGCTGGCCTATGGCCAGAATGAGCAGGCGGGAACGGCGCAAAAGCCGCTGATGTCACAAGATGTTTTCAAGAACGTCCAGGTGCTCCGCGGAATTCCCGTCAAGGAATTCATGGGCACCATGGGCTTCTTTGCCGCCTCCCTGAGCTTGAACTGCACCGATTGTCACGTCGCGGAAAGCTCCAACAGCTGGGCCCGCTATGCCGATGACACCCAGCTCAAGCAAACCGCGCGCCGCATGGTGCTGATGATGAACAACATCAACAAGGCCAACTTCGTCGGAGCGCGCATGGTGACCTGCTATACCTGTCATCGTGGCAACCAGCGCCCCGAGGTTACTCCCAGCCTCGCCGAGCAGTACGGCACCCCGCCTCCGCCGGATCCCGATAAAGTACAAGTGTTCAGCGAGGCAGCCAACGGACCTACCGCCCAGCAAATTATCGACAAGTACATTCAGGCACTGGGCGGAGCGCAGCAATTGGCTAAGCTCACCAGCCTGGTGGGCAAAGGCACCTACGAGGGCTTTGACACCGATTTTGCCAAAATGCCCGTCGAGGTCTTCGCCAAATCTCCCGATATGCTCGCCACCGTCGTGCACAAGGTTAACGGCGACCGCACTTCAGTCTACGACGGCCATGCCGCCTGGATTGCCGCACCGGAAACGGATACTCCCGTTCCCGTGCTGCCGCTCGCCGAAGGGGACCTGGAAGGCGCCAAGGTGGATGCCGATCTGTTTTTCCCCGGCAATATCAAGCAGGACTTCACCAAGTGGACGGTCGGATTCCCGCCCACCACCATCGACGATCGCGATGTACAGATTGTCGAGGGCACCACCTCGGGCGGCTCGCGCGTCAAACTATATTTCGACAAGCAGTCTGGTCTGCTGGTGCGGCAGGCACGCGTGACCAACACTATGGTCGGCCTGATCCCTATGCACGTGGAATATTCCGACTACCGCACGGTAGCCGGCGTCAAGGTGCCCTTCCATTGGGTGACCACCTGGACCGACGGCCAATCCACCACGCAGTTGGACAGCGTACAAGCCAACGTCGCCATCAACGCGGATAAATTCAACAAACCCGCACCGCCTACCGCGCCCAAGACGGCGCCGAAGGTCGCATCGCGGTGAGGAATTTCGGATTGACACCACGGTTGTTCAGCCCTACTCTGAATATGCTGGTGGAATGGGCCCAAACGGTAACGAGAACTGATGAGGTGGCGAAATGAAAACGGAAATGAAAAGCGCAGTGAAAACCAAGTTGCTGGTCTCTTTTGCTCTGATCGCAGGTGTTTTTGCTGTTACCGGCCCGGCATTCGCACATCATGGAAGTGCGGCCTATGCAGATAAGATGATCGTTTTGAAGGACGCCACCGTCACCAAGTTCGCTTGGGCCAATCCTCACTCCATCCTGATGTTCGACGTGAAAGACGATAAGGGTAACGTCGTGCATTGGGCCGGTGAAGCAGGCAGCCCATCCGCGCTCGGCTTGATCGGCTGGACCAAGGGTTCGGTACAGCCCGGCGACATGATTACGGTTTACGTGTTTCCCGCAAAATCCGGTAATCCCGTCGGGCGCCTGAATAAGATTATCCTCGCCGATGGCAAAGAACTGCACGATAGCCAGCTTGGCGGCGATAAGAGCTACAGCGGCGATAAGCCTGCAGCACAGTAGTTGCCTCGAGCGTCTGCGTGATTTAGTTTCAGAGCGTTCCTGCTATTCGTCACTTCTTTGAGCGGCCTGTGCTTACAAGCCCAGGCCGCTTGCAATTTCCGCCGGGTGTATCGAGCTTCACATCAGCTTCCTTTTAGATCGATACCGACGAGTAATGCCTGTCACCTCGATTGCAAGCTGAGTAAGTACGCAAAATCCCTCCAGCAGCTAAAAATTAATTGGAACCACTACGGCCAGTGGCCAAACTATCGTGGAGCATTGCCTGCAAAGGCGGTGAAGTGTATATTGTCGGCCAGTCTGGGACTGCAGATAAAATAATCCAACGTAATCCGGCGGATGCAACACAATCAGCAGGGAGGCAACATGAAGCTCGGATCGAGGCGAACGATCCATCGTGCTCTGGGTACGCTGGTCGTGTGCCTGCTGGGGATGGGGCTGGCCTATGGCCAGAATGACCAGGCGGGAACGGCGCAAAAGCCGCTGATGTCGCAAGATGTTTTCAAGAACGTCCAGGTGCTCCGCGGAATTCCCGTCAAGGAATTCATGGGTACCATGGGCTTCTTTGCCGCCTCCCTGAGCTTGAACTGCACCGATTGTCACGTCGCGGAAAGCTCCAACAGCTGGGCCCGCTATGCCGATGACACCCAGCTCAAGCAAACCGCGCGCCGCATGGTGCTGATGATGAACAACATCAACAAGGCCAACTTCGTCGGAGCGCGCATGGTGACCTGCTATACCTGTCATCGTGGCAACCAGCGCCCCGAGGTTACTCCCAGCCTCGCCGAGCAGTACGGCACCCCGCCTCCCCCGGACCCCGATAAAGTACAAGTGTTCAGCGAGGCGGCCAACGGACCTACCGCCCAGCAAATTATCGACAAGTACATTCAGGCACTGGGCGGAGCGCAGCAATTGGCCAAGCTCACCAGCCTGGTGGGTAAAGGCACCTACGAGGGCTTTGACACCGATTTTGCCAAGATGCCCGTCGAGGTCTTCGCCAAATCTCCCGATATGCTCGCCACCGTCGTGCACAAGGTTAACGGTGACCGCACTTCGGTCTACGACGGCCATGCCGCCTGGATTGCCGCACCGGAAACGGATACTCCCGTTCCCGTGCTGCCGCTCGCCGAAGGGGACCTGGAAGGCGCCAAGGTGGATGCCGATCTGTTTTTCCCCAGCAATATCAAGCAGGACTTCACCAAGTGGACGGTCGGATTCCCGCCCACCACCATCGACGATCGCGATGTACAGATTGTCGAGGGCACCACCTCGGGCGGCTCGCGCGTCAAACTATATTTCGACAAGCAATCTGGTCTGCTGGTGCGGCAGGCACGCGTGACCAACACTATGGTCGGCCTCATCCCCATGCACGTGGAATATTCCGACTACCGCACGGTAGCCGGCGTGAAGGTTCCCTTCCATTGGGTGACCACCTGGACCGACGGCCAATCCACCACGCAATTGGACAGCGTACAAGCCAACGTAGCCATTAACGCGGATAAGTTCAACAAACCCGCACCACCTACCGCACCCAAGACGGCACCGAAGGTCGCATCGCGCTAGGAGATTGGCAAGCCACCGCGCATAGCACGAATGCAAATTGCGGTGAACACGCACGAATGTAGGCCAAGGTAAGCAAAGTCAGAGGTAAGGTGTGGGAATGTCTCGCTAACAAACAAAAGCCAACCAGAGACCGGTCACGCTAGTCTCTGGTTGGCCTGAAAGGTTGGCCTGAAAGCCGTCCTTCAGTTCACTTCACTCGGTTCCTGTTCGGTTATCCTGCTCTGAGCTGATTTGTAACTCCACTACTTGGCGCGATCCTTCGGTCCCGGTACCATCGTATGGATTCTCAGGACCACACCGCGTCCGACAATGAACAGATCCTTCTTGTCCTGTCCGGCAAAACCGCAGTTCTGAGGCGGCATATCGTACGGCATCTCAATGTCGCCGAGGTGTTCGCCCTTCGCATTGAATACCTGAACGCCAGCAGGTGTGGTTGAAAACATATCGCCTTTGCTGTTGCTGCACAGACCATCCGCGCCGCTCACCAGTCCCTTATCCGTTTTTTGCTTGGTATCGAATTTCCCGAAATTGCGGCGGTTTTTTAAGGTTCCGTCGGGCTGGATATCGTAAGCAACCAGGTATTCGCCATCCCAGTCATTGACGAAGAGAGTTTTTTCATTCGGGCTCAGCGTAATGCCGTTCGGCCTGTTAATGTCATCGGCCACGCGAATTATTTTTCCACCTGCCGGAATGTAGTACACCGCTTGCGGCAAATCGTCGGGCGATCGTTTCGCGCCAATCTGATAGCAGTCGGTAAAATAGACGCCGCCCTTCTTATCGACGACCAAGTCATTGGGGCGGATGAAAGGCTTGCCTTCGTAGTTGTCGGCCAGCAGCATTTCGCTGCCCTTGGGATAAATCACACTCACTTTCTTCGAATACTGCGCGGCAATTACACGGCCCTTGGAATCGAGCGCCAGCCCGGCTGCTTGCTCCGCATCGTCGACGAGCATCGTTACGTTTCCGTCTTTATCGACCTTACCGACACCCCCGCCCGTGCTGATTAGCAGGCTGCCATCCGGCATACCCACGCCGCCATCGTCGCCCTTCAAACCATACTTCACCACTTCAATTTTCGTGCCAGCGGCAATCACACCACGGATCTCAGGAGTTACTTTGTCGGTAGCCGGCACCTCTGCAGCTCCGCCTCTGCCACCGCCGCCGCCTCTGGCGCCCCCGCCTCCCCCTTCACCTTCCTGACCCAAGGCCGTCATGCAGCAAGCCACGGACAGAACCATTACGAATAAAATCGTTTTCGATCTCACGTCATACCCTCCTCTGCTACAACCTGTTTTCGCAGATTTTAGCCGCATTCGTTGAGTTCCCAAACCGTCCCGCATTATACACAGACGGTGACCCAAACGCGTTTTTTATTGGCCCGACAACACGCGCATTGCGCGTATAATTCGGCCGAATTCGAACCAACCCGCGGGCTTGCTTCCATCTGCTAGAACGCATCCCTAACATGCGTCGCGCGAATCTTCAGCATTGAAACATGTCCAAAATTGTGTTCAAATCGCGCTCCAGTTCCAGTGGACTGCGGAACGTTAGGGGGGCAATTTATGAAGAATTGCATTGGGTCGCTCCTGCTTGCTTTGATTGCGTTGCTTTTATTTGTACCTATGGGAGCGCCCGCACAACAAACTAAGGACCCGGAAGCTAAGGACATGGAAGCTGGCCTGCCGTGGGCTTACGGTTTCGCGACGCCCGCGCCCGCTACACCTGCGCCTGCCGCAGCACCTGCTCGCGCGGCAGCGCCAGCCGCGCCTGTTGAGGACCGCGAATCGATCAGGCACCTGCCCGGCACCACCGCGGCCTTCGCGTTGAAGCAGGTCGACGATAACTATGGCCCTGCCGACTGGTACCCCAGCGACCATCCCGAAATGCCGGGAATTGTGGCCCACGGCCAGAAGCCAAACGTCCCCGCCTGCGGTTTTTGCCACTACCCCAATGGCAAGGGCCGCCCCAATAATGCTGGACCGGCCGGGCTCCCCGCCGCGTATATTCTGCAACAAATACAAGATTTTCGAGAGGGTGCCAGGAAGAGCTGGGATACACGTAAACGAAACACGAACCAGATGATCGCGATCGCCAAGGGCGTTAGTGACGAAGACGCGAAGGCTGCCGCAGCGTACTTTGCTTCAATGAAGTGGACGCCCTACACCAAAGTGGTCGAAACAGCGACTGTGCCTAAGGCCCATTTCGTCGGGGGCGGCGGTGGCTTGGACATGCCACTTGAGGGAGCTGAGGCCGGCATGGAACCAATCGGTCAGCGCATTGTCGAGGTCCCGGCCAGCCCTGAAGACACTGAACCTATGCGTAATCCCCGGTCCGGTTTTATCGCGTACGTTCCGGTAGGCAGTATTCAGAAAGGTGAGGAGCTAGCCACCAAGGGTGGTAATGGTAAGACGGTAGCCTGCGCTGCTTGTCATGGTGAAGGACTCAAAGGCAATGGCAACATACCTTCACTCGCGGGTCGCTCACCGAGTTATCTCGCCCGCCAACTTCTGGATATCCAGCACTACACGCGCAATGGCCCCGGCGCCTTCACGATGAGGCCTGTCGTCGAGCATTTGGACGACAACGACATTTTGGCCATCGTGGCCTATGTCGCTTCGCTCAATCCCTAGAGCCTTAGAGCGAAAAGGCCTGAAAAAAGACCCCCTGTAAAAAGAGAACCCCGCCACACCGGCGGGGTTCTCTTTTTATGCCCGTTGTTTGACCGTTACCGTGCTGCCGGCGCGGCCTTCGATTCAGGCTTGGCGAACTTCGTATCGTCCAGGGGCGCGTTATCCTGCACCTTGATTACACGCAGCGTTGCGTTGGTACCCGGTATGCTTTCCCCACTCGCAGGATCCATCGAGATCATAAAGGGAAATTTCACCCCACTGCCGGTATCCCGGTAATCCCCGTAGTTCACCTGGAATGGATTGTTCCCCAGCGGCGTTGGTATTACGGTCTCCCTCCGAATCAGCAAGCCCGTCTGCGTATCGAAAAAGAGCCGCTCGGGAAGATCGCCTTGTGGCGTTGCAAGCACGAGATACGCATCATGATTGTCGATCCGGTCGACGCGGATCACCGCCATTTTCGAATAGTGCTCCTTGAGATCCAGAGGCAGGTAAAAGTCCGATTCGCGTTTCGTCCGTGTTTGCTCGAGCTTGGCAGGTTCGGTGACGCGTCCTCGCATGTCCTGCGCCCAGGCAGCATTGCCATCGAAACCTTCTGAAACCGTGTACGTCGGCGTATGGTAAATACTCACGGCGAGATTTGGCGCTTTTTGATCGATCTCCACCGCCGCTGGCACAGGTATAGCGCCTCCTGGCCCGGTTGGAAGGTACTGCGTGCCCGTGATTACCCGGCTTGTAACCTTGCGGAGCGCCTGCTCGCCGCCCATAGCCGCAACGTATTTGGCTAATATCTGATCGGCCGAGGGCAACGAGCCCTTCGGCTCTTCGGTGGCTTGTGTCACTGGCAGCACCAGCGTGGACTGCGGCTCCGGTCTGCCCTGATGACACGTATAGCAGGTCACCACCTGTTGTCCGCTGAATGACGTCTTGTTAATATCGATCATCATTTGCATCATCTTGCGCGCAGTTGCCTTGTTCGGATTCGTGTCTGCCGAGCGGTCTCGCTCTTCGTGGCAGAATTCGCAGTCTACGCCGAGAGCGCCCCGGAGCAAATGCATGGACTGGATCAGTTCACCCGCAGGGGTTCCCTTAAGCACCTGGATATTTTTATAGACCTGCTCAGCCGTCTTTCCCTCGGTCGCTGGGGGCCCGCCCTGGGCGTGCGCCAGCGCGCCCGCCGCAAGCGCTACCAGCAGCAGTCCGCCGACCCTGCCGCTACAAACTAGTAGGTTACGCATGGATTCGATCATCCTCCCTTTCAAAGCTTAAAAGCCGCGCTGTGCAGCATATCAAATTAGCCCAATTAACGCTGCTTTTTGGACAAATTTCTGCCCCGGGGCTGTCCCATTTAAACCCTTTTCAGAATACAAGCTGCGCGAAAGAGAGGTCCCGGTAGTGTGAGGGTTTGCCCGTGTCGTTCTCGCTAGAACGCCAAAAACTACACCTTCGGTTTGTAAGAAGCGAGTCTTGGGATGAATCTGGGATGAAACTGGATGGACGTAAATCTTCATTCAGGCGCGAGCGTAAAGGAACACCACTCATGCGGCTGATTCGATCGGCCAATGCGCGCTCGTCATGCGTTGACAAGCGCGCAACAATAGGGCGCAACAATGACCTGACGCAAATACACACGCAAAATAGCAGAATATAGCGACCTGCCGGTTTCAAGGCTCACGCTATTTCTTATTAGCGCCTGCCTCTTCCGCTACCGTCTTGTTGTAGTCGGCCGCTTCGGAAGCGGAACAGATCATCTCGCGGATATCGAACCACTCTGGCATCAGCCTCATTTGGAACTTATTCAGGGCGACCCAGGGCTTTGTGTACATCTTGGGGTCCGTGATCGTCATCGTGAGTTCTAGAAGATCGTGGTTCACCCGGTGCCAGGTTTCTTCCACCTTTAGTTGATCGCTATGCGGCCGGCCGACGTTGTCGATCCAGGTCCTTTCGTCCAGTCCCACGGTGTCGACGACAAATGTATAATCATCCGTCCATTTACCTACCGAGTAGCCATACCAGCGCGGCTCTGAGACTTCGTCGGGTTTGGGAAGAGCACGGCCATCCATCCAGATGTTGCGCCACACTTGATTATTCTGATAAATGATCGCCACCTGCGCCTTGGTCTGAAAAATCTGTATGGCTCTCAGGTTAAAAAGTTCCAGGCGGGGGAATCCAAGTGGGTCGCACACATCGAATGGGTCGTTATTCTCGGCAATCGGTACCGCATTTGTTCCGAATCCCGGCTTGTGTGACTTCCACGCTGCTTCACCCTCGGGCGTAAACGGCAGGTTATGTTTGCCGTCTCCCGGATTTTCCTTGGCGCCCGTCGCCTGCACGCCATCACGATACCCTGGGGTCGGCTCCCAAATCCCAGTCAGATCGCGAACCGGCGCGGGAGCCGGATTTGGATTCTTTACCGGGCCCGGTACGATCTTATCCCAGCCATCGCGGTGTATGTCCTTGCCTGACTCTCTCTGCTGGCCACTCTGAGCGTGCGTCAAAGGCGAAAAGCTCAACGTTGCGGCTACAATTACAGGAAGCATGAAACGCTTTAACATATTCGAAATCCTCTCCGTCTCGTTCTCGCTTCGTAACTTCAATTCCGTACACTCAGGTGGTCTGCGCCATCTTCTGTGCCGTCTGTTTACAAAGATCGTTGTAATCCCTCGACCCCAACGTGCGGGCAGAACAGTGAAAGGCGTTACGTTACCGTTCGTTACCCATGCTCATCTCTTGACCGTCTGGAAGGATGACCTTGGTGACTCGGCCCACCGGCGAACCATTCTTGGCCAATCCCGTCATCGTGACGGTGACCTCGTCGCCGACTTTAAAGGTCTTGGCGGTAAACCCAAAGTTAATCAACGTCGAGGGAGCGTTGTATTCTCCAATCCAGTGAGTAACGTTGCCTTTGTCGTCCTTGGAGTCGAACTTCAGGAAGGTATGAGGGTTGGTCCACATCCACGCCGTCACAACGCCCTTCACCGTGACGGATCGGCTGTCATATGCCGCATTACCGTGGTGTGCGAACAGCGGAACCGAAACAGCTAACACAGTAATCAACACAAGAACTTGTAATCTGATTTTCTTGTTCACAGCGTCCCTCCACGTTTATTTCTGGCGGCTTACCGACCCGACGATGGCGATTTTAACAGTACGTTCTTGCGCCCGCAAACATTCAATTTGTACCGTTAGGCCGCCAAAGCGGGGGCAGATTATACAACCAATTCTGTACCCCTTCCAGATCGAAGCAATCGCTTTTGGAGCGTGCTCTGCTACTTCTTGGGTACCGCCGGATCGGCGATTATTTTCAAATAATCGAGTTCTTCCGACCCTATGCAGATCTGCTCTTCGAAATCCTGTTTCGGTATCCATTTAAAATTTGCCGTCGTGATTACAAACGGTTTGGTGTAAGCCTTGGGATCATCGATCTTAATTTCCACTTGCAAGTCGTTGTGATCGATTCGCTTGTACCGCTCGGTGACATGCATCCCCACGCTGTGCGGATGTCCCACATTATCGAGCCACGTGCGCTCATCGCTTCCAGTCGTCTCCACAACAAACGTGTAATCGTCTTCCCAGTGTCCGGTCGAATATCCCCAATACCGGGGATCGGGCGCGTCCGGAGTATTCGCACCCACATTGGTAGGAAGCGGTCTGCCATCGGTGTAGATTTCGCGCCATGTTTTATCGTATTGCCACAGTTGTATGATCCGGTCGGGCATCGTCGAAAAACCAATTCCGCGGGTCATAAAGACCATGGCTCGCGGGAATCCCAACGGGTCGCAGGTCTTGTCGGGATCATTTGATTCCGACACCAGGTACTCGCCATCATTCTTATGCGTTTTGAAAACTTGCTCGCCCCACGCCGTCATTGGAGGGAACGGATTAAGCTTTTGACCGACGCTCGATCCCCAAAATCCGGTCAACTCGCGTTTGGGAGCCGGACCTCCGGTGCCGGTGCCGGCTAATTTGTCGAGGATGCTGGAACTGCCCTCCTCAGGCGGCTTGCGCCCTGCATCCTGCGCGAGGGTATAGGACGAAAAAATCAGCAGCGCCGCCAAACTGATCCATAAATACTGTAATTTACTTCGCATTTCCCGGCTCCTGATATGTGGGTCGCGCGGATTTCCCTGGGGCTAGTACCTGGTGATCTCCCCTCGATCCTCGCGGTCACTATCTCGCAAGATCTGCCCATCAGCAAGCGCGATCTTATCGATACGCCCAAAATTCCTATTAAATTTGTGAGGGTAGATGTAAACCGTAATCACATCTCCGGGATGTAACGTCTCCTTGGTCCAGCCGAGCAATTTTATCGAGGATGCGCTGCCGGTTTCCCCCGCCCAATGCACAATGTGGGCTTTGTCATCGTGCACATCGAACAAGACCAGCGTGTGAGGATTTGCCCACCGGTATTGAGTGACGACGGCCCGCTTCAGTATGACGGTCTTCAATCCAAATCCCGCGCTGCCGTGATGTCCGAAGGCCGTATCGCAACTGGCTACCAGACCAAAAACGATTGCCATTACGATCAAAGAACGGTCTTTAACTCGCACCCATCGCACCCAATCGCATCAAGTCGTATTAAGTCGTATTAAGTCACGCTTTTTTTCGCGCCGATCGTGTCAGGGTGGTGGAGCGCTTCCACCCTGGTGCGTTCCTACTTTGGGCATTCCACAATAGTGCACCGCAGAAATCGCGACTGATTCCCGCCACGTTGCTCAGCAGTATTTGGACGTCTTACGAAGGGCCAGGGTTTCCCTCAATGCAGTTTGGGCAAAATTGGAGTCTGGGCAAATTGGAGTTACTTTGCAGCGCGGCGCGGCTCCGGCAATGATTGACCCGCCAAACGTTGGTAGCATTAATTCGAGCACAGTTTTGATTTTGAGCAGAAATTTTCGCGGAGAATAACCTGATAAACAGATGCAGTGTTTACGTTAAAAAGAAGCGAAGCAGCAGGTGTTTTCGACGGCATAAAAAGCGGAGGCGCAGTAAGCAGCACTGCGCCTCCGCACAAGATTTGCGGCACAGGATGCCTGGGCCTATCGTTAGCTAACGCGTTCGCCCCGGCCTACCTTACATCGTTGTCCGAACGCTCTCCGTGGTCGCCACCGGTCTGGCTGTCCCTCAGTAGCGTGCCGTCCGGGAAAAGGATCTTGTTTAAACGTCCCACTTTCAGACCCGTCTTGGATTGAAAGGTATACACGGTAATCATATCGCCGGGCTTTAGCGAAGTTCGCGTCCAGCCCACGAGGGCTACCGCGGAGGGGCTACCGAGTTCTACCGTCCAATGCGCAACGGCGCCCTTATCATCCTTCGCGTCCAGAAAGATAAGCGCGTGCGGATTAGCCCACAGATACTTCGTTACGGTCGCATCCTTCAGAATCACTGGCTTGCTCATATCGTACGCCGCAGCCCCATGGTGAGCGAACGCGGGGCCGGAGACAGCCACAAGACCGACTAGTAATGCGATAAAAGGCAGCAACTTAATTTTCATTTATGCACCTCGATTTCTGAAATCACGTCTGAAATCTACGGGAAATCCTTGTGAAAGCACCCTCAACTCACTTTGACGAGGCCGAGCCGAGAATATGCGAGCCACTCCCGAGTGTCAACCCGATCCAAATGCTACAACTACGAGTCGGACCAAGTACAACGAATTTAAGGTGCCGCCTAAGCGCCGCGAGACAGACCCAACACCGTCCGCATTGTACATGTACGTTCTTATCCTTATCTTCCGTTCGGTCCTACCGCGCTAGGATCGCTTCCCGCCGGGTCTCCCAGTGATTGCAGATACTGCAGCACTTCGGATGGCAGGCACAGCTTTTCGTCAATTTCCTGATTGGGAATCCACCTGAAGTAATTGGTCCCGAGCGAAAAAGGCTTGACGTAAATCTTGGGATCATCAATGGTGACGGTCAACTTGAGATCGTTGTGATCGACTCGCGTGTAACGCTCTTGCACGTGGGCATCCATGCTATGCGGATAGCCGGCGCCAGTAAGCCAGGTTCTTTCGTCCAATCCCGTTGTGTCGATTACCAGCGTGTAGTCGTCCTCCCAGTGCCCGACCGAATACCCATTATATCTTGGATCGAGCGCACCTTTTTGCGTGCCGCCCACATCCTTCGGCAGCGGCCGCCCATCCATCCAGATTTCGCGCCAAAGATCCTGGAACTGAATCAGCAAAAGGATGCGGTTAGGCATCGTCCCGAACGAAAGACCCCTGATCTCGTCGAGCGCATTGCGAGGAACTCCAAATGGATCGCACGATCTCACCGTTGGATCGTTCGTTCCCGCAGGACTGAACTTCCCCAGCGGCTTATTCGCGCTGAACATTTGCTGCCCCAACGGTGTCAGAACGGGCTTCTCCGCTCCGCCTCCTGAATCGGGCACACCCGCGCCGGAGCGCGGCCCGGCCCATGTCCCGCTCAAATCGCGCTTGGGAGCTGGACCTCCGGTTCCTACCGCTCGATCCTTGGGATAATATCTCCAGGGCGTAGGCGCCTCATTCCCCTGAGCCTGCCCTTGCTGCCCCTTCTGTCCTTGACCCTGCGACTGAGGCATTTGAGCCATCGCTGCCGACGAAAGCGCTATGACTGCTGCCAAAGTAATGAATGCCCTTCCACGATAATTTGGCATTGCGTAGTTCTCCTGGATTTGCAAGCCAGTCTCTCCTGCCTCAGAGAATAGCTGTGTCCTTTAGTTTGATTGAGTAGTTAGCTGAATATTGCAGGTTGCGATGCTCATTAAGATGTCTATTTCACCCTTCGCGCGAAGTGCGGAGCATACGCTGCGCCAGCCTGCACGGTCAATCTCGTTTTCATAGCACGTACATCGCTTTTGCCGCACACGCAAGAACGTGCAGTTCAGCGGCTCGAGCAGTTCACTACGGTCGAGTAGCAGTCGTTATCGAAATTCCGATTGACAGTGAGACGTTCACTACCATATCTTCTGCGCCGTAGAGCCCAACCGCACGATCCATTTCACGAGGTGGTAAAAAATGAAAGGTAAGCTTCTGATTTCTTCCGCCCTGATCGCGGGATTTCTTGGTATTTGCGGCCCGGTATTCGCACATCATGGAAGTGCGGCCTATGCGGATAAAATGATCGTGTTGAAGGAAGCCACCGTGACCAAGTTTGCCTGGGCTAATCCGCACTCCATCCTGATGTTCGACGTGAAAGACGATAAGGGTAACGTTGTGCATTGGGCCGGTGAAGCAGGCAGCCCGTCCGCGCTCGGCTTGATCGGCTGGACCAAGGGTTCGGTACAGCCCGGCGACATGATTACGGTTTACGTATTTCCCGCAAAATCCGGCAATCCCGTCGGGCGACTGAATAAGATTATCCTCGCCGATGGCAAAGAACTGCACGACAGCCAGCTTGGCGGCGACAAGACCTACGGCGACAAGCCTGCACAGCAGTAGTTACACCTAGTCGAACAAAGCACAAGGAAGCAGTTCGCGGGGCACAGCCAACTCTTGGTTGTGTACCCCGCTGTCGCTCCAGCAGGCCCCCCTTTCGCTGCATGCCACTCCAAGGGTTAGTTCCGTTTCGACCGTACGTAAACGAATCCGATTTCCGGGCGCACACGAATACCGCATCAAGCTCATTCAAGGTGCGGATCCCTGCATTGAAACTTAGCAAAATGCTTGCTTTTCCTTGACGATGCCCGCAAGTCTGTGCTACCACCTCCCACAGTTTGTCGGAGAACAATCCTAACCAGATCACCTGGAAGACGGGGGAGGTCCACATGGTTTCTGGATCTGCACACACGCAATCACCGTGGCGGAATACAAACAAAGCGGTTCAAGCGCTGCTCACAAGCTTGGCATTACTTCTGATTTGCGTTCCGGCCTTTTCACAAGGGGGCCAAGGTTCCATCCAGGGCGGTGTATTTGATCAGTCCGGTGGTGCGGTAGCCGGTGCTACGGTTGCTGTCGTCGACGTCGCCCGCGGCATAACGCGAGATTTAGTCGCGGATGACGCGGGACAGTACGTCGCAACCAACCTGAATCCTGGCACCTATACAATTCGTGCCGAGGCCAAAGGGTTTCGCACCGAAGAGCACAGCGGTGTCCTGGTCGAAGTGGGAAAAAACGTTCGCGTCGATATGGTGCTGCAACCTGGCGAGCAGAATCAGACCATCACGGTCAGCGGAGAAGTCCCTGCAATCGATACCACCGATGCCACCTTGGGCGGTACGGTCAGCAACGAATCGATTAATTCGTTACCCCTGAACGGCCGCAATTTCCAGCGCTTGCTCCAATTGCGTCCAGGGGTCGTTACATCTGTGGGAGCCGGTGCAGGCGCCTCAAGCACCAACGGCCGCCGCTCTGGAGATGACCTTCTATTGGTAGAAGGTATTTCCCAGATGGGGCAAAGCACAAATACCCCCCTCATGAATTCGGTTTACCGCGGCGGAGACTCCACCTCGATTCTGCCCATCGACGCCATCCAGGAGTTTAACGAGGAGCAGGATCCCAAGGCGGAGTATGGCTGGAAGGATGGTTCCGTCGTAAACGTCGGGGTCAAGTCCGGAACCAACAGCCTTCATGGGAGCGCTTGGGCGTTCGGGCGCGATGCGCAGGCGACTGACGCGGGTAATTTCTTCAGAGTCCCTGGTATCAATCCGGTCACCCCCGCAACGCTGGAGCAGTTCGGAGCGACCGCGGGAGGCCGCATTATCAAGGACAAACTCTTCTGGTTTGCAAGCTATGAAGGCCTGCGGGACCAGGTGGGTGACGTGGCCGTCGATAAGGTTCCGGTCGACATTGCATTGCCGTCTCAATCGTTGAGTGCACGCACCAATTTGAGCATGGTTGATGCTTGCAATGATCTGCGTACGAATGGGGTAGCGATCAGCCCGCTCAGCGCGCGGATCTCGGGCCTGAACCCGACCACCTGCGTAGTTTCGCCATCTTCTGCCACAAATGAGAATTTGTGGCCGTTCGTTACCAACACCACGGGAAACTTCGCTCCTGGCTTAGTGAGTACAGGGCCGCTCAACAACGGCCTGTTTAAGGGCGACTATATTCCCGGCACCCACAACCACATCAGTGGCACGTTCTTTGCCTCGAAGGCTTTCCAGGTACAGAACTACAACGTTGGACAATTGTTTCCTCAATGGGAAGCTGATATTCCGTTAGCTTTATACATGTACGAGGGCGATTGGACGTGGACCCCGAATTCCACTTGGGTTAATGACGCCAGGGTGGGGTACGTCTACATCCGGAACATAACTCTGCCGGCGGACAGCAACGTTCCTGCAGGGTCTGCGTGGCCGCAAGGCTATGGCCTTAATACCGGCGTCACCAATCCGTTGTACGGTGGCATGCCGCAAATTCAAATCACTGGTTTTACCGGATACTTGGGCGCGGGCAATCGGTCATCTCGTCGCGGACCGCAAGGCAATCTGGATATCATCGACAATGTCTCCTATTTGCATGGCAAACACGCCTTCAAATTTGGCTTCGAGTATTTGGATGTCCTGTTCGACGGCAGCCAATTTAGTCAGGCGCAGGGGAACGTGAAGTTCAAGACTCTGGAAAATTTCCTTCAAGGAATTCCGAATTCAGGCACAATCCTGCTGGGCGATCCTACCACCAACGTGCGGAGCCACTGGTACGCAGGGTATGTACAGGATGATTGGCGTATCGCTACCAGGCTGACCGTCAACCTCGGTCTGCGTTATGAGGTGAGCATGCCTCCGACAGAGCGGAACAACTACCTGGGCAATTTTTATCCGAACGTTAATCCGGCTACCACTCCGGCAATTCTTCCATTTGGTCCGGGCGCTCCGATGAAGTCCGAATATAACGTGGATCTTACAGGTGTTTCGCCGCGCCTCGGAATAGCTTGGGACGTTCGGGGCAACGGGAAAACGGTGATCCGCGCAGGAGCGAGTGTCATGAATTCTCCGGCAATATTAGGCCAGTTGCTCCTTATCGTTCCCGAGGGGGCGAATTTCCCCAGCCTCGGTATCAATACCAGTGGCACGGCGCTGAACCTTCATACTCCTGATCAGCCGAGCTTCGCTGGCTGCAAAAAACCTTCCTGTCCTAACGGGCTCAACTGGACGACGACGGGCACTATATTCCCCACGGTCACTACGCCGGTGACCATCAACGGCGCGCAATACAGCGGTGTTACCTGTGCTCCTCCGAATACGCCCAACGCCGGCCCCTGCTCCACCGGCGCCGTCGACCCTAACTTCCGCCAATCTCACGCTACTGAGTGGAATCTCGACGTTCAGCGCGCTATCACAAATTCGCTGACCATCGACGTCGCCTACGTTGGAAACCACGGTTTTGATGAGGAGATTACCGCGGATGCCAACCAGCCGCGTTTGGGCGCCGGTTATACTCCTGCGGTTATCGCTGCGTGCCTGGCTAACTCGAATAGTTGCGCCCCCGATCAAAACGCGATCACCGCCGCGCAACCATATAACGCCAAGTTTCCGTACCTTAGCTTCATAAGCAGAACTACCAATGGGGCGTACTCCAATTACGACGCACTGCAGGTGGCTATGGATGAGCGCCTGTCCCACGGTCTCAGATTCCTTGCCGGGTACACCTATTCCCATTCTCTGGATCTGTTGAACTCCTCAAATTCCGGCGGATCGCTTGTCCCAACTGATAACTCGAATCTCCGCCTGAACTACGGAAACAGTGACAACGACCTGCGCAATCGCTTTACCTTTTCCCCCAGTTACGCGATTCCTGGAATTAAATCGCCGGCACAATTGCTGCAGGGCTGGGGTCTCAGCGGAATCCTTGTTATGCAGCAAGGCCTGCCCTGGAGCCCTGACGATTTGACTCAGGATTTTCTCGGCACCAATGAAATCAACAACAGTGCGACGATCAGCGGAGTGATGCAGAGTTGGAATTACACCGGGCCACCTTCCGCTTTCACGTCAGGTCCGCATTCCATTCCGTGCTTCGGTAATTTGCCAGGATGCCAGCCCGGCATACCGCAAGCGTGCTTGACCGCGGCCGTTGCTCCCTATGGTTCGAATGTTCAACTCCAGGGACTTGCCCTTGCCGCACTCCAAAACACCGGCTGCTATGTCCAGAATGGCGGCATCCTCACTCCTCCCGCTTATGGGACAGCCGGCAATGGTGGCAGGAATATTTTCCGATCGCCAAACTACTACAACGTGGATATGTCAGTCTCCAAGGACTGGAAGGTCAGGGAACGGTTTAGCGCCCAATTCCGTGTCGAATTTTTTAACCTGTTCAACCGTGCCGATTTTCCGATTCCCGCCAGCATCGATCCGAATAAAGGCCTTACCGGACAGTTCGGTTGTTCCTGCACAACACCCGACTTCGGCAACCCGGTGCTTGGTTCGGGCGGTCCGCGTCACATTCAGTTTGGCTTGAAGTTGGGCTTTTAGAGGTTACGGATCGCTGTTGCAAAGGGGACCGGGCGAATGCCTGGTCCCCTTTGTTTTCTGCCGAGCTATTGCGGATTGCCCCGCTTTGATCGAATTGATTCCGCCACCTGTCACCGCACTCTACGCGAACTCATAGGCCTGATCCCGCTCGCCCTTGACATAGTGACAATGACTGGGATACACAGCTTGCATGCTGAGTGGGAGTTGCGCTCCCTGAATCAGTCAAAGCGGTGTTTCAATCCCGCACGTGTCACAAACGGGGCCTCACAAAGAAGGTGAGTCGTCACCAGGTAAGTTGCCACGACGCGACTTACTGGAATGCAAGTTGCAGCAATATAAGGAGGACATATGCGCGTTCATGCCTCGCAAGCCCAGCGGCTTCTTCTCGGTATCCTCTTGGCATTCATGGCTGTTCCTGTGGCCTTTGGTCACATCCGAATCTATCCCACGCAATCGGTTTACGGGGCGCGCGAAAAGTACACCATGCGCGTGCCCAACGAACGCCAATCGCCCACCATTCGCGTCGAAGGCGAGTTTCCCGCCGGACTCGAAATTTATGATTTTGAATTCAAACCTGGCTGGAAGATTGATTTCAAGAAAGACGAGAAAGGTAAGATCATCGGCGCCGTTTGGACCGGCCGCATTCAACCGTACGAGTTCGCCGAGTTTGGCATGCTGGCCATCAACCCCAAGCAAGGCGATCCCAATATGCTCTGGAAGTTTTACCAGTATTACGAAGATGGATTCAAAGAAGAGTTCACTGCTCCGCCGGATGCCAAGATGCCTTTGCGGCCGATGCCGCAGGTAACTTTAAAGCCGGCCGAGGACTTAGCGTCCGGCACGACACCCAAGTAAGCGGAGCCTGAAGCTTTACACTTAATTATTGCGAGCGCTCGTACTATTGCGAGCGAGATCTCTTCCACTTCAGCGAAGGCAGCTCGAGATTCGAGGTCTGCTTCAGATAAAGCTTGGCGTACTCCGCGGCTTTTTCCTTGCCCTGCTCGATATCATCCACCGACTCCGAGGGCGCAATCCAGTGCCTGGTATTCACGTTGTATACGGACGCTTGCACACCTTGCGCATTCCGTTCTGAAAATAGCCGCAAGTGTTCGCTGCCCACCTGCACATCGGCCCATAAACCTTCGTCCAACATGTGAGATCCCCCAGGGCCACCCCGGCCGCCAAGAGCATACACCCGTTTGCCTGACGCGAAAAATGCGTGCACGCCAACCGCGGACGTGATGCACGAAACCACCGCGCCGGCCCGCTGACAGCAGTCCGAGAGCAGCCTTGAATAGCGACTCCCAGTCATGTTTCAATAGCGGGTCTACTGTTTCTTACACGCTGCGAGCACGTGGGGTCGCCACGTCCATCTTGAGGATAATTACCGTGAATATGAACAGAAGCGTGACCGTTACCGTGAAATTGCTAAGGAAATTTTTGCGCACGAATTTGGTTTGGCTCGCGGCGCTCGCCTTGATTCCCGCGCTGGGCATCGTCGCCAAACCGCAGCAGCAGACCAACGGTAAGGATCTCACTTGGGCGTTCCCGGTGCCCGATAAAGACCAGCCGCCCGAAGAAACCGGCCCCAGGCACATTCCGGGCAGTGACAAGGCCTACACCCAGGCGCAGATCGACGATCTCTTCAATCCGCCCGTCTGGTTTCCTGACCAGTATGCTTCTGCACCGCCCATCGTCGTGCACGGCAAAGCTCCGGACGTACCGGCTTGCGGCTCATGTCACCTCATGTCCGGAATGGGACACGCGGAGTCCTCCCAGCTTGCCGGTCTGCCCATGGGATATATCACGCAGCAGATGGCGGACTTCAAAAGTGGTGACCGCAAAGACCCCGCGCGCATGACTGCCATCGGCAAAGCCATATCACCCGAGGACGTCCAGCAGGCTGCGGACTATTTTTCTGCGCTAAAACCGATCCCCTGGATCAAAGTGGTTGAGGCCGACACCGTGCCAAAGACGTACGTAAACAAAGGCCGCCAGCGTCTGCCTTTGCCTGCGGGGGGCACCGAACCTCTCGGCGCTCGTATCATTGAAGTACCCCAGGACCCGGCCCTCGCCACTGCACGTGATCCGCGCTCCGGATTTATCGACTACGTCCCGATGGGCAGCATCGCGAAGGGTAAGGTGCTGGCCACCACAGGCGGAGATGGAAAAACCCTGCCGTGCGGAATCTGCCACGGAACAACGTTCACGGGAGTAGGTGACGTACCGAGGATTGCGGGGCTTTCACCGGTCTACATTGCTCGCCAATTTTACCGTTTCAAGAATGGCGACCGTAACGGGGACGCCGCCGAACTGATGAAGCCTGCCGTGGCGCAGCTCACCGACGAGGACATGATCGACTTGGCTGCTTTCCTCGCGTCGCAGCCGCCTCAATAGCACTAGTTGCGCATGATTCTAGGGGCACTTCTGTCGGAGAATATGCGCAATTCGGCGGAGAGCACTTCGCAGAAAAAATGCCTAACAAAGCACCAGGGCGTTGGGGAACTTCCTTAATCGAGGCGGTTAGGGCCGGACAAAACTGGTGTAGCGGGGCCACCGTACAAAGTTCGGGGGCACCTTCTCTCAAGAGGGTGCCCCCATTCAGCGCCATTTATGGTTTTGCCGATGGCTGCTAATCTTCGAACACCTTTTCTACCTGTCCTACTTTCTTCTGAACCTTGCCAGCCACTTTCTGATCTGTCCCCTCGTCTTCCAACCTTGGATTGTTGGTCGCGCGGCCAGCTTTCTCTTTGATCTTTCCCTTCACTTCTTCGAATTTGCCCTTTGCTTCGTCGTTTGTACCCTGAGTCACGGTTCATCCTCCTCGAAAGGGTTGAACTCATTAAATCAGTCACTTCAACATGTACTCGACAAAGCTTGAGCTCCTTGCTTCAGACAGGCCATCAGGTGGCCTACCTAAATGCGAGGGAGAATTGCCTGTAGCCGGATCTCCTTGAAAAGGCTCATCCTATGACTCTCCGGGCGTGCATTAGCATCTGCGCATTATGGGGAGCACACGTCTGCTGCGCCTCGTCCCTGACGCGGAAATGTGCAAAGTGAGTGACCGCTGACCTACCTTCAGCGCTGGGCGAAAGCGCTCCAGCGCAACGCACTCGGCCCAGACGGGAAAAAATCGGTGACGCGAAGCTGTAATTGGTGATGCCGAACGCAGACGGTTACTTGCTGAGGCTTGCTCTGAACGCTAATTGCAGACGTATAGTTGCACACGGCACAGTTCAGACATTTGACGCAGCCCTAATGGCCGTTCTCTTTCATGAGCACGGCATACAGGCCCGTAACCGCCACCCCGTATTCATTCCGCAGAAAACCTTCGTCCATGCGCGCCACGCGCAACCCCGCTTGCCCAGCCAGTTCACGAATGTATTCCGGATGGTGCGTATAACGCCCCGTATCGGTCAGGCGAAACGGATGGCGGTCACCGCGCTCGAGCGTAACACCTAAAATGCCGCCCGGCCGCAGGAGCCGAGCCGCCGGTCCGATCACCTGACTGAGATCGCCGAAATAGATGAGGCAATCGCAGGAGACGATCAGATCGAAATTCTCCGTCGAGCGCGCAAGCCATTCGGTAATTTCCGCCGCCTCCAGCCGGTCATAAATCTCGCGTGCCCGTGCCAGCTCCAGCATTTCCGGCGAGAGATCGATCCCCACCAGGCTTGTGGCCAGCGGCTTGAAACGCACTCCCGCCAGGCCGGATCCGCATCCGATATCGAGAATGCTAAGCTGGCTGCGCTCGCCCATAACCTCGTTCAGCGCCTCGTGCAACCCTTCCGGACCGCGATATTTTAGTTCCCCTACAAGGTTGGTCTCGAACGTCGGAGCGAATTGTTGAAACATCTGCCGTATGGCTTCATTCGGCACGCGCGGGGGCGGCGGCTCGTCGCGCAGCGCCACCAGCAGGTGCTGGACTTCCGCATCGTCCGGTTTCAGCTCAAGATATTTTTCGTAGTCGGCGCACGCCTCCGAACGGCGGCCCAGCAGGTAGGCCAGTTCCGCCAAGCTGTACCATTTGCTCGGCTGATCCGGCGCCAATTCTGTCGCGCGCTTCTGGCACAAAAACGCGGCTCTTACCTTGCCATGCTCCGACAAGCGATAAGCCAGTTGGGCCAATTCGTCGGCCGAAAGCTCGCGTTGGCCCTCGGAGCTCCTGCCAGCCAGGCTGTCATCGAGGATCACCACGCCGGACTTGGCGGCCTCCTCGATCCAGCGATCGATCTCGCCGGTCATTCCCTCCGGCAAAAGCGGCCCCACCAACTCGCGGATTTGCTCGATGGTGCGCGTACCATCGCACAACTCCGCGATGACCGCCGCGACCGGATTAAGCTCGTGCAGCTGATCGGTAGTGGGATTGTAGGCGACATATCCGTCTTCTACGGTGGAGATCAGGAGCGCGGGATTTAAAGTGGGCAGCGACATACGTGTACGGAAGTCCCTACTGCATATGCTCGACAGTTTTATTTTCCACCTGCCAAAATACCGTGCAATCCTGAATATCAGCCGTCTGCGCATAAACCTTCCAGCTCTTCAGATCGTTCGCTCGCGTCTCATCGGCACAGACCACTGCCGTGGAAAAAATGCCGGCCTTGATCTGCCTGTCCACTTCCGCCTGAGGCAAAACGTGCAGCACGGCGTTTTCGGCGGCGCTCAACTTCAGCTTATGCGCATCGGAATGCTCCATTCCCGTGGGCACCGGCCAATTCGTAAGAAAATAGATCTGCGCCGGGGCCCACAATGGAGCGCCTTTAGGCGTTACTTGCTTCACCTTGGCCGCCACTTGTTCGAGCTCGGGCCAGGTGAAGCCATAGTCCTCGTAGATGCTGTTGCTCAGGCAAACGACGGCGAGAGCCACCAGAATCCAGGCCGCGGTTTCCGCGTTTTGCGAGTTGCCAAAGCGCTCGACCACCGCGAAAAATCCCACCACCGCCAGCACCGCGATGAATGGAATTAGAAACACGAAATACATGGGAAACGTGGGATGCGCGAATAAGTTCTGGAACGCGATCGCTATGGGAAGCCAGAGACAAAGCCGCAACTCGGCGCGCCGCCGCGCGTCGAATTCATTGGGCAGTCCATTGTGGATAAAAAACAGGCCCGCCACCGCCAGCATCAGGAGTAACAGACTTGGTGAATAATTCACCCAATCCGTCGCCACCCCGATATCGTGCCCCGTAGCTCCCGGCCACGCCGCGCGCCGGTAAAGCGTATGGTATTCGAGAATATTAAACATTACCTGGTGCGGCCCTCTGGCCCATAACGCCAGCAGGGGCGCGAACGCCACCGCTGCGCCACCGATAAAAGCGGCGGCTTTGCGCGAGCGCTTTCCTGAGCGGTTATAAAACCAGATCCACACGAGCAGCACGGGCGAAACGATTGCCGTCAGCAGGGATGATGCCGCTGCCCCTCCGGCGCACACTCCGGCCAGCGCGCTCAGGCCCGCACGCGGCCGTCCTCCCGCCGCAATTGCCAATCGAAACGCTGCTACCACCAGCAGCAGGCATAACGGATATGCCTGCGCGAGCGTTCCCACAATCCATACTTCCGCGTGCAGACCGAACAAGGCCAGCCCCGCGAGAGCCGCCGCTCTCTGCCACCGCTGATCGGGAAAAAGCCCGCACAGATACTGCGCGATCAACGCAATGGATCCCAGCGTGGCCATCGCCGCCACTACGTGAACGACACGCCAGCTCGGACCGAAAATCGCCATCCACGCGGCATTCCAATAAGCATTTAATGGCGTCTGCGGAAAGAAGAAATCGAGGTAGGGACGCTTACCGCCATCAATCAGGTGCGCGGCAAGGATGTGAAATCCTTCGTCCCAGAAAAATGATCTGGTTTGCGAAAACAGCACCATTCCCGCCGCTAAAAGTGCGAACGACGCATATAAAACGCGGCGATTACCAGCAGGCGTTACGAGTGATAGCGGTTGTGTTGCGATGGATGGTGAAGGTGAGGACAAGATAGGGCGCCTGCTTCGTGCCTAGAGTTCCCGGCAGAATTCATCCGGCGCGGGCGTCATCGATTAGCATGAACTAGCGTGTAGTTTAGTGCGTTCGATTCGGCGACTGGTGAAGGGCAGGACCCACCCTGCCCACCAGTCAAACTCCACGCAATATTCCAGCCCGCAGATCTCCATGTGCAAATGCGCCCGATGTGCAAGCACCTTCGAACATCCAGACCTGCCGGACAGCACAGACCGGGGGGATAGGATGGGTCGGTCTGTCAGTTACAACGACTACCGCTGCTGGAGTGAGCCAGTGGTGTCGGTGCCCTTCTTCTTCTTTTTCTTGGTTGTGGTGTCGTCAGTGCCATCGCCTTGCCGAGCCACAGCCGTCGAGGTAATCAACGGCAGAACGGCCAGCGCTGCGGAGCCAAGAAGCAGATTCTTGAGGAATCCGCGGCGATTGTTATCGATCTGAGCCAACGCTTTTTCGACTGAATCGTTTGCCATATACGGGTATCTCCTCATTACGGTTAGAATTTACACTTGGTTGCGCCGGCTACCGGCTTCGCTTTCCCCCACCTGATCGAGGCTGCCCAAGTCTCGGTACCGACCGAGGGGTATATTAGCAAAATATCATGCGCGAATGATGTCATTTTTCATCAGAACGGGGGCTGGAATCAGGTATATGGATCCTGCCGCTCCCGCCTGCCTCACACAATCCTGGGGCCTTCCTGCCCTGTAAAACCGGAGCCCTTCCCCCAAAACGCCTGCAAATCACAGCAAAGGGCCTTACTTTGCTTCCCTGCCCACCAATTCATCGGCCAATGACGTCGCGCCATAGATATGCCGCAATGCCTCGATGATGCCGCGCGAGTCCACCTGCACCGAACGCCCGATCCGGTCGTCGTACACGAAATTCCAGGGCAGCGATTGAATATCTCCATCGAAAATGATGCCCACGATTTCACCGGCCCTATTGATCACCGGACTCCCGGAATTACCGCCTATAATGTCCGCGGTTTCCACCACGTTAAGCGGCGTGCTCAGGTCAACTTTGGACTTCGCATTCATCCAACTGGCCGGAAGCATGTAGGGGTCTTTGTTGCCATGCTGCGCGGCATGTTCGTACGCCCCACCCATGGTCGTGAAGTAAGGCACTTTTGTGCCGGCGGGCACAGTTCCCTCGCCATTTTCGGTGTATCCGCGCACGGCCCCGTAGCTCAATCGCAGCGTGAAGGTCGCATCGGGATAACTGTTGGTGCCCGATGTTGCGAAGCGGATTTTGGCGATGTCCCCGCCATCCCGCCGCACCACCGCGTCCACTTGGTCATCGAACTGTTTGCGAACCACGCGAGCCTGCGGATCGATTTTCCGCATCAGCACGATCAATGGATCGGTGCTCGACCGGATGGCCGCCTCGCCACCCTGGTAAAGTTTCTTGCGCGCGGCCACATCCTGCAGCTGCGTATGGTCGATCAAGTACGCCGCTTCATCGGCGGGTTTTTTGCCGTTCAGAACGGTTTTCACTACCTGACTTCCCGGCATGTTTTCCGACATTTCTGTCAGCGAATCGCTCAGAAGGAGTTTCTCGAGCGCCGGATAAATGGGAGCGGTCGAGAACAAGTCCTGCTCGAGTGAAGGCAGCGCTGAATCCCGATATTCGCGCAGGCGCCCACCATTGGGCTTGGTTTTTTCCTCGGCCACGCGCACGAGCACGCGTGCAAAGCCCGCCAGATCGCCACGGAACCCGCCTCTCCGTTCGAGGTACGTCAGCGGCAGATAAATCTGCTTTTCTACGCCCATGGCGTTGCTGATTTCCGGCCAGGGATCGCCAAACTCCGCTTTCTTGTGCGGGTCGGCGGCGACGGCTTCCCGCAGGCTGTTTTCTTCAGCCGCTTTTTTTGACATTAAATCTTTATCGAGCAGGCCGGAATCGTAGCCCTTGAAGGCCTTGAGGGCATTTTCGATACCGAACATGTCCTCCTGCGCGATGCGGGCATTTTCCTCAGACGTAGCGCTGAATTTTTTCAGGAGCGCGTCACGCCGCGCCAGCGATTTCAAAACCTGCGGGTATTGCACGTCCCGCAGGAACTGCAGTTGCGCCATGGTATTCAACCGGCCAGTCGAACCGGGATTGCCGGACACAAAGATCAAGTCGCCTTCCTTCACACCGGCGCGCGACCACTTAAAAAAGTTATCGATGTGAGCGGGTTGGTCGTTTTCATAGACCCGGAAAAAGCAGATATCGAGATCGTACCGGGGGTACTCGAAATTATCGGGATCACCGCCAAAAAATGCGGCATTGAACTCGGGTGCAAACACCAGCCGCACGTCGGTGTATTTCTTGTATCTGTACAGGTGATACATCGCGCCGGAATAGAGCGTGACCACGTCGCAGCGCAGCTTGGTCGTGCTGGTGCAGTCCTGTTCGATTGCCGACATGGCCGCACGCTGCGCCTGCCCCTGGTCAGCCACCGACATCGTGGGCTTCACGGCGGCGTTTACTTTTTGCGTCACGTCTTCAATGCTTTGCAAATCGTCTAACTCGAGGTTCGGGCACTTGGCTTCTTCCGCCTGCGTGTGCGCGTAGTATCCCGCCTTCATGTAGTCCTTGCCGCCGGTGGAAAGCTGCTGGATGCATTCGGCGCCCACGTGATGGTTGGTGAAGGCCAGCCCGTTGGCGGAAACAAAAGAGCCGGACCCACCATTGTTGAAGCGCACGGAAGAAAGTTGCGTGTGTGCAAGCCATGCTTTGGTGAGCTGGAATCCGTATTTGGCTTTTACGCTCGCTGTCGGCGGCACGTTGAAAAGCCACATGCCCTCATCTGCTGCCGCGATTGCGGCCATGCTCAAAAGCGCGCAACAGCAACAAACGATGATCATCGAGCGTCTCATGCGAACCTCCTGCCTTGCAGTCCTCACGGGAACTCGGCCCAAAAGCGCAGAAACGCGGCCTTCAGCCCCACTCGCACCGCCTACCACTCGAGCCCCGCACTGCTTAAGCCATACTCGTTCAGCCGTATTCGTACACAGAGTACCGCCGCCCGCCCTCGCACACAATCCATGCGAAAACGACTTGGTAGCCGCGTTGACGCTCGGTCCCTGGATCTCTCGTGAAGGTTCGACCCGTACTTGGGATTCGCAGATCGAACGTTGTATCCCGGACATAACGGCAACAATGCCCGTACCATGCTGTTCGGCAAAACACTCGCCCCGGAGTGCCGCTCCTGAGACAATCACTGCGGAGGATACGGATGAATCTAAAAAATGCGGTGGCGTTGATCACGGGCGGAAGCAGTGGCATCGGGCGTGCCGTAGCAGAAGCGCTGGCGGCCGGCGGAGCCCACGTGGCCATCACCGGCCGTGACGAAAAACGGCTGCAGGTCGCGGCACCCCAGCTTGGCGCGCTGGCCATACACGCGGACGTTTCGGTGGAAGCGGACGTCATGCGGACTTATCGTGAGGTCGCGGAAAAACTGGGCGAGCTCGACATTCTAGTGAATAACGCGGGCATCGGCGTATTCAAAGGCTTGGTGGATTTTGGGCGCGCGGAATTCGAGTCCGTGTTCGCGACGAACGTTACGGGCGCCATGATGATGGCGCGCGAAGCTGCCAAAATTTTTGTGGCGCGGCAGCGCGGCAATATCGTGAACGTTGCCTCGACCGCGGGATTGCGCGGCGCGCCGAACGGCACCGCCTACTATGCGAGCAAGTTCGCGCTTCGCGGCATGACCGAATGCTGGCGCGGGGAGCTGCGCAAACACAATATCCGCGTGTTTCTGGTTAATCCCAGCGAGGTGGTCACGAATTTTTTCTCAGCCGCTAACTTGCCGCAAAAAGAAAACGAGACGAAGCTGCGCCCCGAAGACATCGCGTACATGGTGAAGGCAGTCCTCGAGATGGAGGACCGCGGGTTCACGCCAGAACTGTCGATTTTTGCCACGAATCCGCGCGACTGAAGCAGAGTTTTTGCAGATGGCGGCGGAAAATCCCGAGTGATGCAAAATACGGGTGCGTCACGCTGCGAACCGCGGGAAATTCAAATTAGAAGCGAGGCTGAACGGGCGCCGTGTTAATGACCCGCGACAGGGAACTGCTCGTTTCGTTCCAGGCTGGAAGCGACGGCGGAGTGCGAGCAGCGGTTACGCGGGCCGGAATAGCAGCAGGTCCAGGCTGAACGTTACGCGCATCGCTTCCGCCGGACGCGACTGCATCGGCCGATAAATTGACACCAACACATCGCGCACGGCACTCGCGTCGAGATCGGCGGTCGTAACCACGCGGCTACGCGAGGCGATTTTAAAATTGGGGGCGAATGTCTCGATCGTGCGCTCCACGCGATCGCGGCCGGCGCCGCGCAACTCGATCAGATCGTCCGCTGCCGGGACGGCAACGAGCACGCGGCCATCTTCGCGCAGGACGCGCCGGAATTCGGCGGGATTCATGCGCGCGGTGATCGACAGCACAATCGAGAAGGAGCCGTTCGCGTAAGGAATGAAGCGATCGGCGTTAGCTACGATCCATTCGCATTCGGGATAGCGCCGTGCCGCGCCCTCCACGGCACGTGTGGAAATAT